>DASZKP010000039.1:0-98840 GCA_035553395.1 Solirubrobacteraceae bacterium
GCCGAAACCCCGCGTGAGCATCGCGGCGACCGGGTAACCGTTCTGCCGTGGGCAAGAACTGCGACCCGAGAGGAATCGAATGACCGACAAGAACGTGGACGAGGCCAAGGGACGCGTCAAGGAGGCCGCCGGAAGCCTGACGGGAGACGAGTCCCTCAAGCAGGACGGCAGAACCGACCAGGCCAAGGCGAGTGTGAAGGACACCGTCGACAAGGTCGCCGACAAGGCGAAGGGCCTCGTCGATGGCTGAGACATGCGCGCACGCAGGATGCAACTGTCCGGCCCGAGACGACGGCTACTGCTCGGATTCATGTGCCGCCCACAAGGGTCACACCGGATCAGAGCCGCACGCCTGCGGCTGCGGGCACCCCGAATGTCACGCCGAGCCGGCCGCGTGAGCGCTGAATGTCGGCGGCCGTCCTCGGCTCCTCGATAGAGTGGTGCTTCAACGCCCCGACCGTTGTCGCGGCGTTGAAGCTCGCACAGAGTGGGATCGGCCAACCTTCCGAAGCCGATCTCACGGACAACGCGTTCCGGCGACGGAGACCCTCCCAAACTGCACTGGGCGCTCGCGCCCCGGAAGGCCGGCATGCCGACCACCCGCAGAATCGATCCCGCCGATCCGCAGACGCCCACGCACCCGAGGGACGGATCGGCCAGTCGACGCGACCGCGCGGCCGAGCAGCGCGACGGCGTGGCATCCCGGCGTGATCGCACGGCGGAGATCGCCGACCAGCGGGCCCGCGAGCTCGACGACGGCGATGCGGTCTCCGCGCAGCGCGATCCCGAGGCTCCCGAGCTCGTAGCGCGGAGTCTCGCCGGCCGGCGCCGTGCCGCACGCGATCGCAAGCGCGCCGCCGGCGACCGCGAGGGCGCGCGGCGCGACCGCAGGCTCGCCGGCGCCGACCGCCAGTCCGGCGAGACCGACCGTGAGGAGTCCCGGGCCCTGGGGACATCTCGCGGCGCTCGTCGACTCATCCGAGGACGCGATCATCGCCCGGTCGCTCGATGGCGTGATCGAGAGCTGGAACCGCGCCGCCCAACACCTGTTCGGCTACACCGCCGCCGAGGCGGTCGGCGAGCCGGGCTCGATGCTCGTCCCGCCCGAGCGCCGTCGCGAGCACGACGAGATCCTGGGTCAGATCAGGCGCGGCGAGCCCGTCGAGCCGCTCGAGACCGTTCGCATCACCAAGGCAGGCCGGAGGATGGACGTCGGCCGGCGGATGTCGCTTTTGCGCAACGCCGACGGCGAGCTGATCGGCGCGTCGTCGATCTCCCGCGACATCACCCAGCGCGTTCGAATGGAGCGCGCGCTGCGGGCGGCCGAGCACCGCTTCCACACGGCATTCGACCGCGCTCCGATCGGCATCTGCCTGCTGCCGCTCGACGCCGCCGACGCCGCTGCCCTGCTGGAGGTCTACCCGGCGATGGCCGAGCTCCTCGGCCACACCGTCGACGGGCTCACCGGCACGCAGCTCAGCGCCCTCACGGCTCCTGAGGACCACGCTCGGATTCGTGCGAAGCTCGGCGAGCTCGCCGGCGGCCAGGGCGGCCAGGTCGAGTTCGAGGGCCGGCTGATCCACCACGACGGACACGTCGTGTGGGCCCAGATCCGCGGAGCCCTCCTCTCCGAGGCCGACGAGCAGCAGACGGTCGCGATCACGCACGTGATCGACATCTCCGACCGCAAGCGCTCCGAGGACCAGCTTCAGCACCTCGCCGACCACGACGCCCTCACGGGTCTCGTCAACCGTCGCCCCTTCACCGAGGAGCTCGCCGGCGCGCTGCGCCTGGGCAAGCGACACGGCGAAGCCGGAGCCGTTCTCTTCCTCGACCTCGACGGCTTCAAGTTCGTCAACGACACCTTCGGACACGCAGCCGGCGACGAGCTGATCGTCCGCGTCGCCGGCCTCCTGAGCGGCGCCATCCGCAAGGCCGACACGATCGCCCGCATCGGCGGCGACGAGTTCGCGATCCTCCTGACCCGCTGCGACCGGGTGGCGGCGATCCTCGTCGCCGAGAAACTCCTCTCGACGCTCCGCCACGACAACCAGTCCAACGGCGATGACCCCCGCATGCACGTCTCGAGCTCCGTCGGAATCGCACTCTTCGCAGCCGACGACGGGCTCACCCCGGACGAGCTCGTCGTCCGTGCGGATATCGCGATGTACGAGGCCAAGAACAGCGGCAACGACCGCTGCTCGCTCTACGACTGCAAGGTCCGCCGCCGCGCCTGACCCCAGGCTGTCGACCGGCCGCCGACGACCCGGGACCTGCGACGATGAAATCTTGGATGCCGACGCCGAGCGAGCGCTGAGGCGCGCGGCCGCTCGAGCCGCTCGGGCGAGGACGCTCCGGCGTCGCCGCCTCGCGCTCGCGACCGGCCTCGTCGGAACCGTCCTCGTCCTCGTCGCGATCGTGCTGCCACGTGGGACCGGCGGTGGCTTCTCGCCGCCGACGCCCCCGCCCACAGCGACCGGTCCCGCTCCGAGTCAGGCGCGCGCCGACAACTCCGCGGCCCTCGCCTCGGCTCCCCGGACGTCTGAGCGGGCCGCCCTGCTGCGGCTCTCGCGCTACGGCCTGCCAGTGTTCTGCGGAGGCCGATCCAAACCGCTGGTCGCCCTGACCTTCGACGACGGACCCGGACCGTATACGCACCTCGTCGTGAACAAGCTGCGCAAGCATCACCTGCGCGCGACGTTCTTCCTCGTCGGCAAGCAGATCACCGCGTATCCCGGCCTCGATCGCTACGAGAAACCCGTGGCCGCGGTCGGCGACCACACGATGACCCACCCCGAGCTCACAGCCCTATCCGAGTCCGCGATGGTGCAGGAGATCGCCGGCGCCAAGACACTGATCGAGCGGACCGCCGACCAACCGGTCGAGCTCTTCCGGCCGCCGTACGGACTGCACGACGGCGCCGTGGACAGGGAGGCCGAGTCGCTCGGCTTGGTGGAGGTTCTCTGGACCGTCGACAGCCGCGACTCACTGGGCGCCGACTACGCCCAGATCGCACACAACGTGATCGTCGGCCTGCACCCCGGGTCGATCATCCTGATGCACGAGAACCGCGGCCAGACGGTCAGGGCGCTCGCGACGATCATCCCGGCACTGAAGCGCTCTCATCTCACGCCGGTCACGCTGCCGACCATGCTCTCCTCCGATCCTCCCACGCTGCGTCAGTTGCGCGCCGGGGGGCTGGGCTGCGGGAGCGCCGTCAGCGCGGACGGCGCGTCGTAGGCAACTCCCGTATCCTCCGCTGCGGATGGCCACCTGCCTCGTTACCGGCGGCGCCGGGTTTCTCGGATCACATCTCTGCGACGAGCTCCTGCGCCGTGGCAACCGGGTGATCTGCGTCGACAACCTCGAGACCGGCTCACTCGTCAACATCGAGCACATCCGGGCACCGTTGGACTTCGTCCTGCTGCACAGGGACATCATCGAGCCCTACCACGTCGACGAGCAGGTCGACTTCGTCTATCACCTGGCGTCCCCCGCCTCGCCGATCGACTATCTCCGGCTCCCGCTCCACACGCTCAAGGTCGGCTCCTACGGGACCCACCACACGCTCGGCCTCGCCAAGGCCCACCGCGCCCGCTTCCTGATCGCGTCGACCAGCGAGGTCTACGGCGACCCGAAGGTCCATCCGCAGACCGAGGACTACTGGGGCCACGTCAACCCGATCGGGCCCCGCGGCGTCTACGACGAGGCCAAGCGGTACGCCGAGGCCCTGACGATGGCCTATCACCGCCAGCAGGGCGTCGACACGGCGATCGTGCGGATCTTCAACACCTACGGCCCGCGCATGCGCCCCCACGACGGCCGGGCGATCCCCACGTTCATGCGCCAGGCGCTCGCCCACCGGCCGTTGACGATCTTCGGCGACGGGTCCCAGACGCGCTCCTTCTGCTACGTCACCGACCTGATCCGCGGGATCATCGGCCTCGCCGAGTCCGGTCACCACCACCCCGTCAACATCGGCAACCCCAACGAGTTCACCCTGCTTGAGCTGGCCGAGGCCGTGATCGACGTGACCGGGTCGACCTCCGAGCTGATCTACGAGGCGCTCCCGACCGACGATCCCCAGCAGCGCCGCCCCGACATCACGCTCGCCCGCGGCCTGCTCGGCTGGGAGCCGGAGATCGAACTCCGCGAAGGACTGATTCTCACACTCGAGCAGTCCGGACGCGACCGCCTGCTCGGACTCGCCGCGCCCTGATTGCGACGGCGCGCCTTGAACGGCCGCCGCGGATCCAGGCGATGTACCATCAAACGGCGCCTCGGTCTCAGTTGACATCAGGCATCACCCTGCTCGTGCGGATTCGGGCCGGGCGGAGCCGATGAGCGGCGATCAAGGTCCGGGGGCGATCCGCCTGGACGAGGACTGGCAGACCCACTCGACGTTCTCCGACGGGGCCGGCACGATCGACGACAACGTCGCCGCCGCCGCCGACCGCGGCCTGCGCCTGATCTGCCTCACCGACCACGTCCGCCACGACACGCCGTGGGTCGCCGAGTTCGCCGCCGCCGTCGGTCTCGTCGGTGCCCGGAGCCCGCTGACCGTGCGCTGCGGCCTCGAGGCGAAGATCCTCGACACCGCGGGTCGGCTCGACCTCCCCCCCGACCACGGCCTCGCCGACTTCCTGCTCGCCGCCGACCACCAGGTACCCAGCCCCGACGGTCCCCGCCTGCCCAAGGAGATCGGCGCCGAGATCGCGGCCGGCACGCTCGACGCCGACACCGCGATCGACTGGATCGAGACCGCGACGATCGCGACGATGGCTGCGCATCCCGGCGTCCTGATCGCCCACCTGTTCAGCGTCCTGCCGAAGATCGGCCTCACCGAGGCTGCCGTCTCCGACGAGCGCATCGCCCGGCTCGCCGACGCCGCCGTGCGCCACGGCGCGATCGTCGAGGTCAGCGAGCGGTGGTCGTGCCCGACCCTGCGAACGATGCGCATGATGCGCCTCGCCGGAGTCCACGTCGTCGCCTCGACCGACTCCCACCGACCCCAGGACATCGGGCGCTACGACTACTGCCGCACGGTCGCGGCCGGCGCATGACCGGTTCGCCGACCAGACGCCCCGCCGGACCGGACGAAGGTTTGACCAGGGTTCTGCCGATAGGGGGACACGATGCCTGACTCAGGACTCAAGGACCCGACGCCGGGCGGTCCGGGCCGTGTGCTGGTCGTCGAGGACGACGAGGTCAGCGCGACGATCCTGCGCCTCGCGCTCCTGCGCGACGGGCACGACGTCGTCGTCGAGTCCGATGGCGAAGGCGCCGCCGCCCGTCTGGAGGAGCGGTGGGACGTGATCGTCACCGACATCGAGCTCCCCGGAATCGACGGCCTGGCCCTGGCCGACCTGGCCCGAAAATCGCCGGGAACTCCGCCGGTGCTCGTGATGACCGCCCACGAGCGCTTCGAATACGCCGTCTCGGCCCTGCGCAGCGGCGCCGCCGGCTTCCTCACCAAGCCGGTCAACCTCGACGAGCTGCGGGCGAAGGTCCGCGACCTGCTCGAGGAAGCCCGCATCCGCGACGCCGCCCGCCCCGTCGTGCTGGCGATCGGCGCCCACCCCGACGACGTCGAGATCGGCTGCGGCGGGACCCTCCTGCGCCACGCCTCGGCCGGCGATCGCACGACGATCCTCACGCTGACCGGCGGCGAGCACGGCGGCGACGCCACCGAGCGGGCCGAGGAGTCCAGGGCGGCCGCCGCGATGCTCGGCGCCTCGCTGATCCACCTCGACCTCCCCGACACCGTGCTCAGCGAGGGACCCGAGACGATCTCGGCGATCGAGGGCGCAATCGCGACCGTCCGGCCGACGGTCGTCTACACGCACACCATCCGCGACAACCACCAGGATCACCGGGCGGCCAATCGCGCGACGATGGTCGCCGCCCGCGGCGTGCCCAACGTGCTCTGCTACCAGAGCCCGTCGACGATCATCGAGTTCACGCCGACCCACTTCGTCGACGTCACCGACTTCATCGAGACGAAGGTTCGAGCCCTGCGGCTGTTCGCCAGCCAGCACGCCGTCCGGATCTACCTCGCCGACGACATGACCCTCTCGACCGCGCGCTACTGGAGCCGGTTCGCCGGCGGCGTCGGCTTCGTCGAGCCGCTCGAGGTCGTCCGCACCAGCGCCGGCGCGCTCGCGTCGATCGCCGCGCCGGCCACGGCCCCCGGGGTCAGGACGTGAGTCCCGACGAGGGCCATGGCGCGGGTCCCGACGCTGGTCAGGCCGTGGGTCCCGAAGACGCAGGCGTCGCTGCCGTGCGGGTGCTCGTCACCGGTGCCGGCGGAGCCGCCGGCACCGCGGTCCTGCGAGCGCTCGCCGAACACCCGGTCGAGCTCGTCGCAGTCGACTGCGACGCCCACGCCGCCGGCCTCTACCTGACCGCCGAGCCGCCGGCCCTCGTCCCCCGCGGCGACGACCCCGGCTTCGTCGCCGCGGTCACCCGGCTCGTCTGCGAACGCTCGATCGACATCGTCATCCCGACCGTCGACGAGGAGCTCCTCGTGCTCTCGCAAGCCGTCGACGCGCTCGCCGCCGACGGAGCCCGCGTGATGGTGTCGAGCCCGGCCGCGCTCGCCGCCACGCTCGACAAGCACCGCCTGGTCGAGGTCGCCGCCCCGACCGTCCCCTGCCCCCGGACCGCCCTGCTCGACGACGAGCTCACCCTCTGCCACTGGGGGCTCCCGCTGATCGTCAAGCCCCGCAGCGGGCGCGGGGGGATCGGGGTCGCTGTGATCGAGGAGTACGCCGCCCTCGAGCCCTACCCGCACGACGGCAGCTGGATCGTCCAGGAGCTGCTCCCCGGCGAGGAGTACTCGGTCGACGTCCTCGTCGCCGGCTCGGGCGACATCGTCGCCGCCGTGCCCCGCCTGCGGATGAAGGTCGACTCGGGGGTCGCCGTGACCGCGCGGACGGTCCACGACGACGAGCTCGAGCGCGTCGCCGGCGACGCCGCGCGAGCGACCGGCCTGCGCGGGCCGGCCAACGTCCAGCTGCGCCGCGACGAGACCGGCCGGCCCAGGCTGCTGGAGATCAACCCGCGCTTTCCCGGGACCGTCGCGATCACGATCGCCGCCGGCGTCGACCTCCCGTGGCTGGCCCTCCTCGACCTGCTCGACCGACCCCTGCCGGCGGATGCCGGGGCCTTCGCCGACGTCACGATGGTCCGCTATCTCGACGAGCGGGTGATCGATCCGGCGGTGATGGATGCGCTCGAGCGGTCCGGGCCGTGAGACCGCCGGGGCGCGCCGGGCCGTGACCCAGCTGGCACCAGCCGGCCGCTTCATGCGCGACCAGCGGCCGGGAACGGTCGCCGCTCGCCGGATCCTCCTCGCGGCCGGCTTCGGCGTGCCCGTGCTCGGTCTCCTGCGGCTGTGGGCCTCTCACGCCGGCCTCTTCAGCAACGAGGTCGGCACGGGCCTGCTGGTGATCGCCTTCCTCGCCGTCGTGGCCGCCGTGGCCGTGACCACCGCCCGACGCCTGAATCGCGTCGCCGCCGAGCTGGAGGACGAGCGCGCCCGGCTCGAGTCGGTTCTCTCGGCCGCCACCGGCTACGCGATCGTCGCGCTCGACCTCGACGGCGCGATCACGCTGGTCAACCGGGGCGCCGAGCTCCTGCTCGGCTACCGGTCCGACGAGCTAGTCGGGAGCGGTCAGCGGCTCGAGCTGATCGACGGCGCCGAGATCGTCGCGCGGGCGGCCGAGCTCGGCATCGAGCCCGGCCTCGAGGTCTTCTTCGCAGGCGTCCACCCGGACGTCTCGGACACCCGCGACTGGACGATGCTCGCCAAGGACGGCCGGCGCGTGCCGGTCTCCGTGACGCTGAGCGCAATGGTCGTCGACGGCAGGGCCACCGGCTACACCGCGATCGCCCGCGACATCAGCGACGAGCATCGGATCCTCGCCGAGCTCCGCCGGTCGACCGCCCAGCTCGGCGAGATCGTGCGGCTCAGCCCTCTGCCGCTGCTCATCTCTCGGATCGCCGACGGCCGGATCCTGGCCGTCAACAAGGTCTGGCTGGAGATCTTCGGCTTCAAGGACGAGGCCGAGGTGATCGGGCACAACTCGATCGAGCTCGGCCTCTACCCCAACCCCGATGACCGCGTGCCGATCGCAGGCGCGCTCGCGCGGGGCGAGCAGGTGTCCGCCAATCAGGTGGACCTGTGCACCCGGGGTGGCCGGCTGATGCAGATGCAGGTCTCGGCCCAGCGGATCGAGCTTGACGGCGAGGACTGCATCCTCGGCGTCCTCGTCGACCTCACCGAGCGGCTGCGCACCGAACGCGAGCTCGCTCGCCTCGCCAGCGAGAACGCCCTGCTGCTCGAGGCGGCCGCCGACGGGATCATCGCGCTCGGCCTCGACGGCGCCATCACGTACGTCAACTCCCGCGTCACGACACTCCTCCAATGGCCCAGCCGCGAGTTGGTCGGCGCGCCGATGTACAAGCTTCTGCATCACACGCTGCCCGACGGCACGCCGCGGCCGCGGGGCAAGTCGCCGATCCGCGCCGTTCTCAACAACGGCGGCCGAGCACGCGTCGAGGACGACGTCTTCTGGCGCCGCGACGGGACCTCGCTGCCGGTCGCCTACACGGTCGCGTCGATCAACAACGGATCCGGCGCCGACGGCGCGGTCGTCTACTTCCGCGACATCACCGAGCCCAAGCGCTGGGCGCGCGAGCTCGAGGCCGCCCGCGAGCAGGCACTCGACGCCTCGCGGATGAAGTCCGAGTTCCTGGCGACGATGAGCCACGAGATCCGGACTCCGATGAACGCCGTGATCGGCATGACCGGACTCCTCCTGCGGACCGGGCTCGACGACCAGCAGCGCGAGTACGCCGAGCACGTGCGCAGCTCGGGAGAGGCCCTGCTCGCCCTGATCAAGGACATCCTCGACTTCTCGAAGATCGAGGCCGGCCGCGTCGAGCTCGAGCGGGCGCCGTTCGACCTCCGCGTGGCCGTCGAGGACACCGCAGACCTCGTCGCCTCCGGCGCCCACGCCAAGGATCTCGAGCTCGCGATCTCGCTCGACGCCGACGTGCCGGCCCGCGTCATCGGCGACGCGAACCTCCTGCGCCAGGTGCTCCTCAACCTGCTCAGCAACGCCGTCAAGTTCACCGCCAGGGGCGAGATCGTCGTGTCCGGCCGATCTGAGCCCGACCTGCATCCCGACGGGCGGACGATCGTCCGCTTCGAGGTCTCCGACACCGGGATCGGCGTCGACCCCGACGCACAGGACCGCCTGTTCGAAAGCTTCACCCAGGCCGACGCGTCGACGACCCGCCGCTACGGCGGAACCGGACTCGGGCTGGCGATCTCGCGCCGCCTGGTCGAGCTGATGGGCGGAACGCTCGGACTCACGAGCGTCCCCGGCGTCGGCAGCCGGTTCTGGTTTCGGATCCCGTTCGACGTCGCCCCAGTCAGGCCGGGAGCCGGTCCGGCCGACATGCGCGGCGGCGGCCTGCGCGGCCTGCGCGTCCTCGCCGTCGACGACAACGCGACCGCCCGGCGCGTCCTCTGCGACCGCCTGCGCTCCTGGCACCTCGAGACCGACGACGCACCCGGCGGCCAGGCGGCGCTCGATCTCCTGCGTGCCGCCGCCGCCGAAGACCGCCCGTACGCGCTGGTCGTGACCGATCTCGGGATGCCCGGGTTCGACGGCATGCAGCTCGCCCATGCGATCGCCGCAGACCCGCGGATCTCGGTGCCGGTCGTCGCCCTCTCGGCCCACGGGGCCGAGGACGTCGCCGCCGCGCGGAGCTCCGGCCTCGAGATCAACGTCGTGAGCAAGCCGGCCCACAGCTCGCGCCTGTTCGAGACGGTGGCCGCCGCGCTCGGGATGACCGGCCCGACCGCGGCGCCGAAGGCGCCCGCCGCGTACGCCGACGGCCAGGACGCAGGCGGGGGCGAGCGGGTCCTCGTCGTCGACGACAACGCCGTCAACCAGCGGGTCGCGACGCTGATGCTCGAGAACGCCGGCTACGTCGTCGACGCGGTCGCCGACGGCCAGGAGGCTCTTCGCGCGCTGGCCGGACTCCCCTACGACGCCGTCCTGATGGACCTCGAGATGCCCGTCATGGACGGCTGGAGCGCGATCCGGGCGATCCGGCGCGGGGAGTCGGGCACGGCCACGATCCCGGTCATCGCGCTGAGCGCGGCCGCCCTGCCCGAGGACCGCAGGCGCGCGCTCGAGGCCGGGGCCGACCTCCACGTCTCGAAGCCGATCCGGACCGACGAGCTCGAACGGGCCCTCTACGAGGTGCTTCGCAGCCAGCGCGCCGCGGTCGCGAGTGCGACGGCGGTCGAGGATGCGGCCGCCGGCGCCGGCGGGATCAACGATGTGGGGGCTGTCGCGGTCGCCGGGCCGGGCGGCGAGGACGACGTCCTCGACCTCGAGCGGCGGGCCGAGCTGCGCGGGCTCGACGGTACCGGCGAGGCGCTCGACGACCTCACCGACCGGTTCTTCGCCGGCTCGGAGGTGCGGATCGCCGAGCTCGAGCGGCTTGCCCGCGCCGCGGACGGCGAGGGGATGCGCCGCCTCGCCCACGAGGTGCGCGGCTCCGCCGCCAACCTCGGGCTCCGGGCGCTTGCGGCGAGGTGCCGCGAGCTCGAGTCGGCCGTTTCAGCCGCCGGCGTCGGCGCCGGCATCGATGCGGCGGGCATCGTGCGGCTGGCCGGGGATATCCGCGCCGCCGAGCAGGACGCCCGCGGCGTGGTCAGCCGAATCCGCGCCTGAGCGCCGAGACTCAGCACGACCGCGGCCGTTCGACGGCCGCCCGACCCCCCGACCCGCGTCAGCTCCGCTCCCGGCCTCGCAGCCGCCCGGAGGTGGCCCGAAAAGCCAGATCTAGCCCAAGGCGCGGCGGCCAGCATGCCGCAGCCGTCGCCATGTGCTGCCGGCGGCGTCGATCCGTGAGCGCCCCGACAGGCGCTGCATGCGGTAGTGGCCGCGCAGGCGACGAAGGCGCGCGGGTGTCACGGGGTTCCGGGGCACGTCCTCTGACCACGTTAGCTCACTCGCCTCTGCAGACGGGAATCGGGTCGGCGGTCCTCGCCAGCGCGAGCGTCTGCGCCCGGCGGGCACGAGTCGACCTGTCGGCCGCGTTCAGCACCCCGAGCATGAGCTCGCCGATCGTGACCACCGACACCGCGACCCGCTCGGGCAGCTCGCCGAGCGGTCTGCTCGTCTCACGCGCGATGAAGACCGACGTGTCCAGCAACCCGATCGTCGGACTGCTCACAGCTCCTCGAGAGTCTGGCCGGCAAGCTCGTCGACTCCCGCCGGAGGTCGGGATCCGCGGCCAGTTCGGCCAGTCGGTCGCGCAGGACGGATCCCGGGAGCCAACGGGCCCGCCTGCCGTGCGGAACGATGTCGGCAACCGGCTCCCCGCGCACAGGCCCCCTGGGCGAGTCCGTGCGAGTCCGGCGGCATCTGCGCTACATGTGCGAGAGTTGCGCGTTGGAGAGGCAAGATGCCACGAGTCCAGGGGTTGGTCAGCGCCGTGTTGGAGTCCGAACGATCCGTCGATGAGTCGCGCACGCCCACGCCGATTGCGGCGGCGGCTCTCCTGCGCGCAAGCGCCCAGCTGAGCGACCGGGACGTCCGCTCCAAGCGCTCGCCGCAGCTGTCGTTCCTCCTGCGCCTCGACACGCTCCGCCGCCTCGCGCGGATCGTGATCCTCCTCGGGCTCGACTTCGTCGGCATCTTCCTGGCGATCTTCACGGCGCTCTGCGTGAAGGCCGAGCTCCGCACGAGCCTCGACGTCGGGAGCGTCTTCCACCAGACCAAGGACACCGTCTCCTTCGCCTACCTCGTCACCGTCCTCCTGTTCGCCCGCTCGAGCCTCTACGCCGACCGGGCGCTGCGGCCCGGACTGACGAGGATCCTCGCGTCGCTGTTCCAGGTCGCCGGCGTCTCGGTCGTCTTCGCCCTCGTCAACGGCCGGACGTTCTCGTCGTTCTACATCTTCTACGGGTCCCTCCTGTTCGCCCTGATCTACGTCTCGTCCCTGCGCTACGTCTACGAGACGACCTCCGGCTTCCTCCTGCGGGCGGCCGGCTACCGCCGCCGGACGGTCGTCGTCGGCACCGGCCCGCACATCGACGCGGTCGCCCGCGCGCTGAGCGTCGGCCCGCACTCGCCGGTCGACGTCGTCGGCTTCGTCTCGCTGCGGCCCCGCCCCGACAACGGCCTGCGGTCGCTGGGGACGCTCCAGGGGATCGGCGACGTGATCGCCAAGCACCGGATCGACGAGGTGATCATCGCCGACTCCGACTTCCCCCAGCTCGAGGCGGTCGAGCTGATCGACCAGTGCCACCAGCGCGGCGTCCGCGTACGGATCGCCCCGTCGACGATGGAGATCCTGATCCACCGGGCGGAGTTCGTCCCCGGCCAGTCGGTTCCCCTCTTCGAGCTCAAGCCGCCAGTCTTCGAAGGCGTCGACTTCGTCGTCAAGCGGAGCTTCGACCTCGTCGTCGCGACGCTTCTCCTCGTAGCCCTCAGCCCGCTGCTCGCGATCATCCTCGTCGCCGTCCGCCTGACCTCCCGCGGACCGATCCTCTACCGGTCGATCCGCCCCGGGATCGGCGGCGAGCCGTTCGCCTGCATGAAGTTCAGGACGATGCACAACGACGCCGACGAGCGCCAGGCCGACCTCGAGTCGCTCAACGAGCAGACCGGCGCCCTGTTCAAGATCCGCGACGATCCCCGGCTGACGCGGGTCGGGAAGTACCTGCGGCGCTTCTCACTCGACGAGCTCCCCCAGCTGTTGAACGTCGTCCGCGGCGAGATGTCCCTGGTCGGCCCGCGCCCGCTCCCCCAGCGCGACTTCGAGCGGCTCGAGCCGTGGCACATGAAGCGCTACCTCGTGCTCCCGGGGATCACCGGCCTCTGGCAGGTCTCCGGTCGCGCCGAGCTCGGCTTCGACGACCTCGTCCGCCTTGACTTCCTCTACCTCGAGCGGTGGTCGGTCTTCCTCGACCTGACGATCCTCGTCAAGACCGTGCCGGCCGTGTTCACGCGCCGCGGCGCATTCTGAGCGTCCGCTGAGCGCTTCCACTAACTTGTGCGACAAAACCGGGGTCGCGGTCGGCTGCTCGGCTTTCGGTTAAGGAGGGGTCAAACTGGGCGCAGCCGGCGTTGGTCAACGAGTCAACAATCGACAAACCCAGGGCGGGTGATGATGTTGAAGAGATATCTCAGTGGGGTGCCGCTCATCGCGGCATTGATCGCTCTCGCGATCGGGCCGATCGGCCCAGCGTCAGCACAGACGGTCGTCAGTCCCTATACCGGCCAGACCGTCGCGCAGCCCAACGGCGGCGGGGAGACCGTGACTCAACCGACCGGCCAGGCCGTGACGCAGGCCGGCGACGGCCAGACGCTCACGCAGCCGAGCGCGGCCCAGAGCATCAGCTCGCCGGCCGAGGGCACGCAGACGCTGACCCAGCCGGGCCAGTGCATCGATCAGACCGGCGCCGGTCAGGATGTGACCCAGCCGGGTCAGGACGTTCCGCAGGGGGTGCCGGCCGGGTCGTGTGGTGCGACGACCCCGACCACTCCGACGACTCCAACCACTCCCACGACACCGACGACGCCGACGACGCCGACCACTCCGTGCACGGTGATGTGCACGCCGCCGCCGGTCTGCCACTACGGCTGCAAGCCGCCGCCGGTGTGCGCGTACGGCTGCAAGCCGCCGCCGGTCTGCGCGTACGGCTGCGCGCCGCCGCCGACGCCATGCACGGTCGGCTACGGGACGACGTGCACGACCAAGGAGCTGGCGTTCACCGGCTTCGACGTGTGGAAGCTGCTCCTGTTCGGCGGCCTGCTCGTCGCCGGAGGTGCCGGTACGTGGAGGATGGCCCGCAAGCTCGGGCCGGCCGGGCCGAGGCGGTAGTCGTCTTCGTCGGCCACTCGTAGCACGTGGCTGGTCGATCCCGGGCGGGGTGCGCCGTCCGGGATCGACTGGAGCGCCTGTGGCGTCGACGGCGGCGAGTCATGCTCGTCGACAGCGTCTGGGCCAGCCGATGGGCCGCCGTGCCACGTGCCGAGGGGGCGTTCCAGCGTCCCCAAGTCGCGCGGTGTCGAGCCCAAATCGCTCGAGGGACCAGTTTTTCCACGCCAGACTCGAGCGAGAGAATATGCACTCCTTCTCCTCGTAACGCGAACGGTGTTCGGATGCGAACGGTGTTCGGATGCGAACGGTGTTCGCGTCGAAATGCGTGGGACAACGTTCTCGAGAGAGAGCCGGTCGTCGACGCGACGCATAGGCCCGCAGCGTGGAGAGGTAGAGGAAGGACGCGTCAACGACGACGATCGGGCCACTCACCGCGTAGCTCGTCGAGGGCCGCGCGGACATCCGAGCTGCGGGTCGGCGACGAGCGGCGCCGGGTCCGCTCGAGCCAGACGTCCATGGTCGGTCGGGCGGCGAGCCGCGTTGCGTGGGCGCGGAGCAGCTCGGGCACGCTGACACCGGCCTCGGCGGCGCGGAGCGCCAGGGCGGCGTACACATCGTCGTCGAGGTCGCGGATCTGGACGTTCCTTGGCAACGTGTCCAAAACGTAGCATGCAATTTCGCATCTACAGATGCGCATCCGCATCTCGGGCCAGGCCAGACGCTACCCGCGTAGCGCCTAGGCTCGCGGACGGCGAAGGTCACGGAGTGCGCCGGAGCGCGAGCGGCCGCCGAACTCGGCGAAGGCTGCCGCCAGCTCCGGATCGCGATCGTCACCCGGGACCCTGGGGGTGGGTGTGGGCACGCGAGGAATGAGCCCTGTGAAGAGAGCACAACCCGACGGCGACTCTTGTCCCGCCCCGCGAGACCGGACCGTGAGGTCCGTCATGATGATCTTGTGACAGATACGCGGAAGGCAATGAGCGTGGCTGATGCGAAGCGACGATCTGCCGATGTCTTGGGCCCCGGGCGCGACGACGGCGAGGGGTTCGCCGGCTTCCTCGCGCTCGTCGGTGCTTTCGACGACGCCTCTGAGTTCGTGGATGCGATGGGGGACGCCGTCAACGATCGAGGCAGCCAGGAGTCGCGTGCAGCTCCGCTTCTGGACGAGTGACCATCCTCGACACCGATCTGGTGAGCGGACTGATCCGAGTCGGCGACCGTCGCCCGGAGTCCTTGCAAGGCTGGGAGATCCCGCGGGAGGACTGGCTTCGCGGCTGACGTCCGATCAGAGCTGCGCCCCGTCGGCTGAGTGGGCCGGCGGACTGAGGGCGACGGGGGAGTCCCAGCGATCGAAGGTGACGGTGGCGCTCGACGGGCCGCCGCGGCCGAGGAGCTGGATCGGATAGGGCGTGCCGGTGGCCGGGACGCGGAGAGAATTGCCGAGCGGGTCGCGGACTTCGACGACCTTCTGACCGCGGGCAGCGGTGATCGTCTCCTGGGTCAGCTTCTCGGCGGGTCCGATCGCGGCCATGAACTTGTCGCCGATCGGGCCGATGCTGGTCACCCTGCCGAGCACGGTCGAGCTCGCGATCGCGGGCGCGCCGGCGGCGGTCGGCTCGAGCCGTAGCCACCGTCCGTGCAGCCGCGTGGCGAGCGCGTCGCCGGAGACGCCGGCCTGGCGGCTGATCGCGGAGTAGAGCGCGGGATTCCCCTTGAGGTAGGCGGTCTTGCCGATCCAGATCAGCCGCATCTTGAGGCCGCCGCTGGCGAACGTTCCGCGGCCTCCCCTGCCGGTGACGAGGATCATGTCGAGCGTCCCGGAGGTCCCGGCATCCTCGACGACGTGGACCGACGTGGCCCGGTCGGCGGCGGCTCGGGAGGCGTCGAAGATCGCGCGAGCCGAGGCCGTGTGGGGTCGGCCGGCGGCGGAGTTCGGACTGGACGACGACCCGCCGCACGCGGCGAGCACGGAGCAGACGAGGCAGCCGGCGGCAATCCGACGGAGCGCACGCACGCGACGGATCGTAAAGGGGTAGGCCGGCGGCGAGCCGTCGCCGGGATAATCCGCGGCGATGCAGCATGATCGCCGCCGCGTGGACCCCGCCGCCACGTGAACACGTGCCGTTGCCTGTGGATCGCGGGCCTCGCCGCCGTCGGCCTCTGTGGGGTCGGCTTGCCCTCTTCGCTCGGCGCCCCGCCGGTTTCGCCGGCTGCGCGTGGGGCGCGGTGCACGATCGCCCGCGTCCGGGCTGCACCCGGCGCCACTGGCCGGCTCGACATCGTCGCCGCCGACCGCCGGGCGATCGTCTGGGTGATCGGACCGACGGCGAAGCGCTCGCTCTATGCGTGCGTGCCCGGAACGCCGCAGCGCCATCTGATCGACACAGCGGTCACGGGGAACGGGCTGATCCAGTCGCTGGCCGACGTGCGCGTCGCCGGCCCGGCGATCGGCTACCTCCTGACGGTCGACGACCAGTTCGGGTCGACGGTCAGCCTGCGCGTCGCGCGGGCCGACGGCTCGACGGAGACGTCGGAGCTCGTCGGGTGGGGTAGTGACTACTACGAGCCGGGCTCGGGGCCGAGCGAGCTGGGATCGTGGAGGGTCGACGACGGAGGCGATCTGCTGTGGTCGGAGACGACGGTGGCCGACGGCATGTTGCAGGCGTCGGTGGTCGGGCTCGCCGGAACCCGCGGCGGGCCGGTCGATCCGGTGACGCTCGCGGTGGGCGGACCGTTCGCCAACCTGCGGCTCGATGCAGGAACTGCGACCTGGACGCGGCCGGGCGGGACCGGCCGGATTGACCTCCGTGCTGCGACGACGCTCGCCCGGCCGCCGCACCCGGTCGGGACGTGCGACCTCCTCACGCGGGCTGAGACCCTGAATGCGCTCGGGACGACTCGGCTTCCCAAGCCGACGCGGTCAGCCGGAGAGTGCGACTACCAGACCGTGCATGTGGCCGTGAACCTGACTCAGCGCTACGGGCCGTTCGCCGCGCTGACGAGCGCCGAGCGCCGCGCCGATCAGGCCGCGGTCTCGGCAGGCGCGGCGACGACGGAGGTCAGCGGAATCGGCGACGCCGCGTACCTCCGGGCCGACGGGCTCGGCCCGGTCGAGCTCACGGTCTTCCGTGGCGCCTTCGAGTTCAGCGTCGAGGAGTTCCCCGGTGCGAGCCCGGCCGGTCTCGAGCGGCTCGCGACGCAGGTGCTTGCGAACGTCGGGTACTGAGGCGCATCTCCGTGTTAGTCCTAGGCGACGGCGCAGGGCCTCGCGCAACTGGAAGCCTCCGGCGGTCGGGCCGGACTGGTCCGAGCCCGGCGATAATCCGTCGGATGGCCCGCGAACCGCTCCGCTACCGGTACCTGTTCGAGCAGATGGTCAGGCGGGAGCTGCGTCAGAAGTACAAGGGGTCGGCGCTGGGGGTCCTCTGGTACCTGGTCAACCCGCTGGTCCTGATGGGCGCGTATACGGTGATGTTCACGTACGTCCTGAAGACGAGGTTCGAGCCGCCGATCCACGACTACGCGCTGTTCGTGCTCGTGGGGATCGTGATCTGGAACTTCTTCCAGCAGGCCGTCCTCGGCGCGGCGACGTCGCTGCTCGACCAGGGGGCGCTGGTCCGCAAGGCGCTGTTCCCGCGGGAGACGATCCCGGGAACGGTGGTGACGGTCCAGCTGGCGACGTTCGTGACGATCCTGCTCCTGATCCTGCCGATCGTGCTCGTCGTCCACGGGTCGCTGAGCGGGTGGCTGATCCTGCTGCCGGTCTACGTGGCCGCGCTCTACGTCTTCGCGCTCGGCCTCGGCCTGGGGGCGGCGGTCCTGCACGCGTACTTCCGTGACGTCGCGCCGATCCTCGGGGCGGCGTTCCTGCCGTGGTTCTTCGTCACGCCGATCTTCTACCGGGCGTCGAACTTCCCGGGCGCGGCGCACCACGTGTGGCTGAAGTCGCTGCTGCGGTGGGTCAACCCGATGGCGCCGTTCATCGAGGCGATCCGGTCGGTCACCTTCGACGGGGCGTGGCCCGGCTGGGCGACGACGGCCTACGTCGGGCTGATGGCGGCCGGCGTGTTCGGCGTCGGCCTGTGGCTGTTTCGTTGGATGGCGGGCGAGCTGGCGGTCGTCGTATGAGTGGTGATGCTTTGGAGCGCGCGCGGGTCGGCGGGGGCGGGTCGGGTAACGGAGCGGCCGCCGGGTCGGCGGCCGGGATGGCGCCGGGCACGATCGTGCTGGAGGGGGCGACGCGACGGTTCAGCGTGCGGGCGGATCGGGGGCGGACGCTGAAGGAGATGGTGCTGCGGCGCAACCGGTCCGACGAGGACGGTCCGGCGCCGGTGACGGCGCTGCGGGACGTGACGCTGCGGATCGAGCCGGGGGAGACGGTCGGGATCGTCGGGCGCAACGGGGCGGGTAAGTCGTCGACGCTGCGGGTCCTGGCGGGAATCATCCCGCTCAACGCGGGGCGGGTGACGACGTCGGGGAAGATCGTCTCGCTGTTGGAGGTCGGCGCGGGGTTCGGGCGGGACTTCTCGGGCCGGGAGAACGTCTTCCTCAACGGTGCGCTCCACGGCCTCAGGAGGCGGGAGATCGAGGATCA
Organism: Solirubrobacteraceae bacterium; assembly: GCA_035553395.1. Taxonomy (GTDB): domain Bacteria; phylum Actinomycetota; class Thermoleophilia; order Solirubrobacterales; family Solirubrobacteraceae; genus Palsa-513. The sequence continues at coordinate 18,512 of DASZKP010000039.1, forward strand.
GATGGAGGCGATCGTCGAGTTCTCGGAGCTGGGGCACTTCATCGACGCGCCGGTCAAGACGTACTCGTCGGGGATGTTCCTGCGGCTGGGGTTCGCGATCGCGGCGCATCTGGAGGCGGACATCCTGCTGATCGACGAGGTCCTGGCTGTGGGGGACGAGGCCTTTCAGCGCAAGTGCGAGGCGCGGATCGCCGGGCAGATCGAGGCGGGGGCGACGCTGGTCCTCGTGTCGCACGACGCGGCCCTGATCGAGCGGACGTGCGAGCGGGTCGTCGTCCTCGACGGGGGGGCGGTCTCCTACGACGGCCCATGCGGGCCGGGGATGGCCTTCTACCACGAGCTGATGGGCACTCCCGTGGCCGAGTGAGCCTCGGCCGGCTGAACATCGTCGGGCACGGCGAGCCGGCCGCCGGGCGATCGGTCCGCCGGGTCGGCAATGCTTCGGGGATGAGCCAACGCGGGCGCCCCAACCACAACCGACGGCCGCCGGCAGCGCCGGCTCCAGGGCGTGTCCGGCCGGAGCACCGCGAGGAACCCGAGGTTCTGCTGCTCGACCAGATCGTCTCGGGTGCGCTCGACCCGCACCTGACCGCGATCGCCGACGCGGTCCGCGCGCGGTCGATCCTGCTGGAGACCGTCAACTCGGCCAAGGCCCTCGCGCGGTTGACGGTCGGCGATGTCGTCCGCATCAACCACCAGGCGTCGCCGAGGTATCTCCACGGCGTCCAGGGGACGATCACCGCGCTCGACGATCAGACGGCCACGATCTGCGTCCACCGGCCGGTCGGACGTTTCAAGTCCGGCGAGATTCGCTGCCCGCCGCTCGTCCTCGACAGGCTCCCGCAGCTCGCCGGCTGACCGCGCCGTCGGCGAACGCCGCAGCTCGGCGCCTCGGCACACCGAGTCGATCGGCGGACCTCCCGAGGCGAGCCGCCGGAGATCAGCTTCTCGGGGTGATAATCGAGTCATGCGTCCCGAACCGCCCGGCAGTCGCGCAATCATCCGGCCGCCGGGCGGACCAGGTCGCCGGCCGGGGCCGCGGGTCGACACCCACACGGCGGGATGAAGCCGGAGGCGGCGGTCGCGGCCGCACGTGCGTCGGTCGCGCTGCGCAGAGCCGACGGTGGGTACTCCGAGGATCCCGAGACGTGGCGGATCGAGCCGCCGGAGCGGCCGTCGACCGACCTGCTGCTCGAGTGGGCGATCATCGAGCCGGACATGGACCTGGTCACGTCGACCAGGCGGCTGGGCGCGCCGATCAGCTGGGTCAAACGGGTCGTCGTCCACCTGATCCGTCAGTACACCGGCCAGCTCGCGTCGCAGCAGACCCGCGTGAACGTCCACCTGATGGGCCGGCTGGGTGAGCTCGACGAGCGGCTGGCCGACCTCAACCACCGGGTCGCCGACCTCGAGCAGGCGGATCTCGGGCATCGCGTGGCCGAGCTCGAGGACTCGGGCCGCGCGTGATCGTCCACCAGATCCTCAGCGGGGCGGGTCCGGTCGACGCGGTGACCACGCAGGCGCTCGTCTACCGGAGCCTGTTCGACGAGTGGGGCTTCGGCGGCGGGGAGTACGCCGTCTCGATCGACCCGCGGATCGCCAGCAGGGTCCGGCCGCTGAAGTCGTTCGCGCCTGGCGCGGACGACGTCGTCGTGATCCACTACTCGGCGTACGCGCCGAAGCTCCGGGCCGTCCTCGACCTGCATAACCCGAAGCTCCTCGTCTACCACAACGTCACGCCGGCGAGGTGGTTCTGGGACTACGAGCCGACGATCGCCGTCCACTGCTCGCTGGGCCGCCGGCAGCTTCCGGAGTTCGCGAAGGGCGTCGACCTGGCGGCCGGTGTGTCGGCCTTCAACGCGGCCGAGCTGGCCGCTGCGGGAGCGAGCCGGACGGCGGTCATCCCGATCGTCTTCACGCGTCCGGATGTCGGTCGGATCGACCGACCCGACGGGCCGCCGACGATCGTCTTCGTCGGCCGGCTGACGCCGCACAAGCGACAGGACGAGGTGATCGGGGCGTTCGCGCTGTACCGCAACAACCGCAGCCCCGACGCTCGGCTCGTGCTCGTCGGCGAGGGACTGACACCCCGGTACGCGGCGTCGCTCGTCGAGCTGGCCGACCGCCTCGCGCCTGGGGCCGTGACCTTCCGGTCGGGGATCAGCCGGGACGAGCTGTGGCGGTGCTACCAGGAGGCGAGCGCGTTCGTCTGCCTGTCCGAGCACGAGGGCTTCTGCATCCCCCTGCTCGAGGCCTTCCACTTCGGCGTCCCGGTGATCGGCCGGCCGAGCGGCGGGGTGGTCGAGGTCGCGGGGGACGCGGCGATCATCACCGACGACCGGGACCTCGCCGTGACGGCCGAGCTGATCCATCTGGTCGTCTCGGATTCCGAGCTGCGTGACGAGCTGGCCCGGCGTGGGCAGGCCAGGCTGGCGGCCTACGCCGCCGACGAGGTCGCAGTCGCCGTGCGCCAGGCGATCGACGAGGTCGCCGGGGCGTTGCGGGCGTAGGTCACGCCAGCCGGGCGGGTACGGGCGGACCGGCCTGCGGGGCGGACACGGTCCGCAGCCGCGCCGGCGCAGGACCGGCGACGAGCTGCAGCGGGGGTGCCCGCGCATGCTGTGCGTGGTCATGGAAATGATTGCGACATGTCCCGGCCGACACCGAGTGATCGGCCACGCGCTGGAGCCGGTCTGTGCGTTTCGTCTGATCCGTCTGCGAACATATGTTCGGGGGACGGCAGGAACGTCGTCCGGCGAGGAGAAATGGCAGGGATGGCACAGGCGAGCAGCATTGAGTGGACGGAGGCGACCTGGAACCCGGTGACCGGGTGCTCGCAGGTCAGCCCGGGCTGCGCGCATTGCTACGCGAAGGCCTTCGCGGAGCGCTGGCGCGCTTCATCGACGAGATCTTCGCCACAATGCGCGCCGCCCACTGGCACACCTTTCAAATCCTGACCAAACGCCACGAGCGTATGGCTGAGCTGGCCGACCGCTTCGACTGGCCGCCGAACGTCTGGATGGGCGTGACGATCGAGAACCGCCGATTCGTCCATCGCGCCGATGCCTTGCGCCGCGTGCCGGCCGCCGTGCGGTTCATCAGCGCCGAACCGCTTCTCGGCCCACTCGACGGCCTCGATCTCGACGGCATCGACTGGCTCATCGCCGGCGGAGAATCAGGACCCGCCACCGCCGGGTCGACGCGGATTGGATCCGTGCCCTACGGGACTCATGCGGCGCCGAAGACGTCGCGTTCTTCTTCAAGCAGTGGGGCGGCCACCGCCCGAAGTCCAACGGCCGCGAGCTCGACGGCCGTCGCTGGGACGATTACCCCCGGCTCCGCGAGCCGCGATCACTGACGACTGCCTCCGGCTGACCGACCTCGAGATCGCGGTCTCGGCGCAGACGGCCGGCATGAGCGCCTACACCGCCCTGGCTGAGCCGCACCGCAGACAGATCCTCGACCTCCTGCGCGACGGCGAGCGGCACGCCGGAGAGCTCGTCGAGCGCCTCGAGTTGAGCCAACCGGGCGTGTCCAAGCACCTCAAGGTCCTTCGCGAGGCCGGGCTCGTAGCGGTCCGCCCGGATGGCAAGCGCCGCCTTTACGCGCTGCGTGCAGAACCCCTCGCCGAGGTCGACCGATGGCTGGAGCCCTATCGCGCGTTCTGGTCGCAACGCCTCGACGCCCTCGAGCGACATCTGGAGGAGAACCCATGACCGACGGAACCCTCGAGACCGTCGACGGATCGCCCCGCCCTACGCTTCGACCGCACGCTCGCCCATTCGGTCGAGCGCGTCTGGCGGGCGATCACCGATCCCGCGGAGCTCGAGCGCTGGTTCCCGCTGCCGCCGACTGGACGCCTGCGACCGGGGAGAACGGGCAGCTCTCCGAAGAGCAGGCCCACCAGCCGTGGGACGAAGTTCACGAACGCTACGCCGAGCGCTTCGGGATCGACCCTACCCCCGGCCGTCGCTTCATGGCCGCCCAGCGCGCCGGTCAACGATGATCCCGCTGGTCGGGCGACGCCGGCGGGGATCGGCTGTTGCCCAGGCCTGCGGTGAGCCACGGTCGTAGGGTTTCCTCGATCTGCTGCTCGGAGATCTCGGTGAGCGCGTCGAGTTTGAGGAAGTGCCGCGCGATCGTGAGGCCGAGGATGCTGCTGACGGTCAGGGCCGCGCGTAGCTCGGCGTCGTCTCCGGTGCTCCCCCGTGCCAGGTTGGTCACCCGCTCGTCGAGGAAGTCCTTCATCGCGGCCGTGGCTTCCGGGGCGGTGAGCATCGATCGCACGAGGGCGCGGGTTTCGGGGGGAAGGGCGCCCAGGCGGACGTGGAGGACGTCGAAGAGGTGCTCGGCGACGTCATCGTCAGGCGTGTCGCGGTCGAGCCGGGTTGCGATGGCGAAGAGGTCGTTCTTGGTGCCGTAGTGCTGGATCACGAGCGACGGGTCGACGTCCGCGCGTTGCGCGATCGCGCGGACGGTCGTCGCCTCGAGGCCGTGTTCGCCGAACTCGGTCTGAGCGGCCTCGAGAATCCGCCGGGCGGTCGCCGCGCGCTTGGCAGCGCGTGTCGTCGGCGGGCTCACGCAGTTGACTCTACAGATGTTGAGCGAGGCTGCTAGGTTTGCTCAACAGACCATGAGCCAAAGGGGTTTGATGAGAGTCATCGCAATCGAGGAGCACTGGACGACCTCAGGAATCGATCGGGCCTTGCGAGCCCAGCCGGCCGGGATCAGGGACGACAGCGTGGTGTTGAACGACCGGGGGGACATTCCCGCGCGTCTGCTCGACATCGGCGAGCTACGGGTCGACGCGATGGACGCGGCGGGCGTCGACATTCAGATCCTGTCGATCGCTCCGCCGGGGACCAATGGGTTCCCGGCTGACGAGGCGGCCGCGCTGAGCCGCGACGCGAATGACCGCGCCAGCGAGGCCGTCGGCCGGTATCCGACCCGTCTGAGGGCGATGACGACGTTGCCGATGGCAGACCCGGACGCCGGCGTGGCTGAACTTCGCAGGACGGCGAAAGCCGCCGGTCACGTCGGGATCATGTCCTACGGTCGAAGCGGCGATCGCCCGCTCGACGACCCCGTCTACGACGAGCTGCTCGCCGTCGCCGCCGACCTCCGGCGACCAGTGTTCATCCATCCCCAGATCCCGTCGAACACGGTCAGGGATGCGGCCTATCGCGGATTTGACTCGACCACCGAGCTCGGGCTCGCCACATTCGGGTGGGGCTGGCATATCGAGGCGGGACTCGCCGCCCTGCGGCTCATCCTGCGAGGCACGTTCGACCGTCACCCAGACCTCCAGATCGTCCTCGGCCACTGGGGCGAGATGCTCCTGTTCTCCCTTGATCGGATCGACGGCCTCTCGAACGTCGCAACCCACCTCGAACGCCGGGTCGCCGACTACTTCCAAACCAACGTTCACATCGCAGCCAGCGGCATGCTCGTCCCGCGTCTGCTGAGCCATGCCCTGGATTTCACGAGCGTCGATCGCATCCTGCTCTCTGGTGACTATCCCTTCCACCAGCTCGACGCCCCCGGGATCGCCGACTTCCTGGGAACGCTCCCGGATCGGGCCGACCGGCAGAAGATCGCTCACGCCAACGCCGAAGCCCTCTACGGCCTCGAGGCACCGCCGTCCGGAGCGGCGGGCGACCCGGCCGGGCAGCGAGTCCGGGAGCGGTCATGAGCTCGGTCTCGCACAACGCGGACGTTCTCCTGATCGGCGCGTCCCGCGGCCTCGGCCACGCGATCGCCGGGGAGTACGTCGAGCGTGGGTCCCGGGTCGTGGCGACCGTCCGCGGGCCGGGCCGCACGGCCCTGCACGACCTCCAGAGCACCGCCGGCGAACGCCTCGAGATCGAGCATGTCGACATCAACGCGCCCGAGCAGGTCCACGCCCTCCGCGACCGGCTCGCCTCCCGCAGCTTTGACCTCCTCTTCGTCAACGCGGGCGTCACCAACGGCCCTCAGGAGACGACCGCGGACGTCACGACCGACGAGTTCATCCGCCTGATGGTGACCAACGCACTCAGCCCGATGCGCGTGATTGAAACACTCGGCGAGCTCGTCGCCCCGCACGGGACGATCGCGATCATGTCCTCCGGCCAAGGCAGCATCGCCAACAACGAACGCGGCGGCTTTGAGATCTACCGCGCCAGCAAGGCCGCTCTCAACCAACTGATGCGCAGCTACGCCGCCCGTCACCACAACGACCCCCGGACGCTGCTGCTGATGGCTCCCGGGTGGGTTCAGACCGACCTCGGCGGCCCCAACGCCCGCCTCACGGTTGGCGAGAGCATTCCAAGCCTCGTCACGACGATCGACTCCCAGCGCGGCCGCATCGGCCTCCGATATCTCGACTACCTCGGCCAAACCGTCGCCTGGTAAGGAGCCGAACGCCGACCGCGGCCCGGCGAGTCCGGCCGCAACGAATGCACCCGCGCCGCCAAGCGCCCGCCTTGCCCTCGCTATTCGCGCCTGAGCGAAATCGCCAAGTCGGGTTTGACGATGGACGCGACGTATCGCGGCCAGACCATGGCTCCGTGACCACGGAAGTTGACGACTTCGTCGCCGGTCAGGTCGAACGAGTGATCTCCGCTCGAGTAGCGGCCCGACCGCAGGCTGAGGGTGTGATGTCCCGGCTCGAGCGGCGTCTCGATGGTTTCATGGCGTTTGATCGAGCCGACCTTCGCGCCATCGACGAGGACCTCGAATGGGCCGCGTCGAAGCTCGATGCCCACACCTTCGCGCGTCAACTTGAGCATTGCCGACACTGCCGGTCTCCTTTCATCTGGCCGTCCGACTCATGACGATCGGCCTGCAGCTTAGGTTGAGGGCCTCGAGCGCCGCGCCGATCCGCGCCGCCGACACCGCCATCCTCGCAGCAATCCGGGCATCCAGCGCTAGCCGCGCGGATCGTTGGCGATGCGGTCGACGCGCTCGTCGTAGCTGAGGAGTTCGCCTTCGAGTTCGCGGGCGCAGGCCAGGACGATCGCGTCCGGGAGCCGCAGACGTCGATGGCGAGCCCGTAGCTCGGCGGCGCGCTCGGCCATCGTCGCTGTCAGCGGCGCGACGGTGATGCCCATCGCGGCGATCGCGTCTCTCGCGGCCGGGAGGCGCCCGGCGCGCGCGAAAGCAACGAGTGTCTCGCTGTAGGCGCTCGCCGGCACGATCAGCCGGCTGTCCTGGGCGTCGGCGGCTTCAACCGCGTCGACCGCGGCTTGGTGGTGAGCGTCGGCGCTGTCGAGCAGTCCGATCACGACGCTCGCGTCGAGGATCAGCGCTCCCATTCCTCGCGCAGATTGTCGAGTTCTCCGGGCGCGTAGATCCCCGTCGCGATGCCTGCGTGGCGCCGGACGCGCGAGCCGCGGGCTGCGATGATCAGCTCGCCGTCGCCGATCGGGCGGATCGTGACCTCCTCGCCGGCGCGCAGGCCGGCGGCGCGCATCGCTGCGACGGGCAGCGTGACTTGATTCTTAGAGGACACTCTGGGCATCGCCCCTTTACTTTAGCGCGCACGATCGTAAAGGCAGGACAGTCCTCGGCACGCCGATTCCTCCGCCGACATCTGCCCGTCTCGGGCCCCAGCTCGCCCCACCGCCGCCGGCGGACTGACCCTGGATCCCCCTGACCTCCGCTGGGACGGTCTTGATCGTGACTCGCCCACGGCGGCGTCGGCGGTTCCCGCGCCGGCGTCCATTACGACTGCGTGGTAGCGAGATACGGCCCGAGACTGCGGATGCGCTGGAGGCTGATCTCAGCGGGCTCGACGTAGCTGGCGCAGACATACAGCGCGTGGTCTGGCTGCAACTCGGTTACCGCGACCCAGTGGTCGCCTTCGCGGAGGCATCGGAAGCCCCTCGCAGCGCCGTCGATCGTGAGTTCGAGTGCACCCCAACCCCGGCTGAGCAGACCTGTTTCGATATCGGGGATCTCGTCCCCGCGGGCCGCGGGAAACGCAGCCGTCGCGAGGAAGAAGAGCGGCATCGACTCCGCGTCCACGGACCACGACCCGCCGGCAGGGAAGCCGGCATGAGCCGCGAGTGTGCCGTGCAAGGGTCCCAGCACGGCGACCTCGACCCACCGGTGCGGCGGCGTCCACCGGTCGCCGTGACCGAGGCTCACGAGATTGACTGGCCGATCGTCTCGACCGCCACCGACGGACGCAACGCTGCGCTGCCCGTCGTACTCGGCGAGTCCGAACAACTCGAACGGCGCCTGTCGTGCGAGGTCTGCAGCGAATCCGGCCGCCTCCATCCTGAACCACGCTAGCGACCTACCGCGGGCGAAGGTGGCCCCGCCGTCACACGCAGCGAACCTCAGCCCGGCCCCGAGGACGCCGGCGGACACCCTCGCCGACGTGACGCGGACTCGGGGGAGCCAATCCGGATCAGCTTCGTGCTGGTGCGAGTGGTGCGGAGCGCCTACGCGCCGGGGATCACGAGAAAGATCTCCTGCGTGACGGTGGTCGCTGCCGGGGGCGGAATGGTCGTCGGGACGGTTGTCACGATCTTGAGGGTCACGTGCTTGTGGTGCGTGCGGCGCGCCGCGACGTCGATCTCGTGGCGCTCGAACGCGCTGACCTTGAGGGTGAAGTCCTTCCGGGTCGGCGTCGCGGTGCCGCTGAAGGAAGGGAGTCGCGCGACCATCTGGCTTCCGACGTCGAAGTAGCACTTGGCCGTGAAGGTGTACGTGCCCTCGTCGCTGCTTTGCAGAGTCGCGTGTAGGACCGGTCCGAGGACGGCATGCGGGATCCCGATCCCGGCTGGGCTTCCGCCTTGGTCGACGTCGGCGCTCGCCGGCGTTGCTGCGCCGCCGGCGATCAGGGAGCCGGCGGCAAGGAGCGGGACGACGAGTCTGTGGCTGTTCATGCCTGTCCTAACCCGCGGCGGCCACGGAAGGTTCGCCGTGGCCGGCATGGCTCAGGCGGCTGACCGGACCGGATCGCCCGCCGCTCACCGCCGGGCGGCTCCGGCGAACCCGGAGTGACCGACCCAGCCCCAAGCCTGGGTCACGCCGCAGCCCCGGGGCCGGGAAGCAACTCGACATCGCCCGCGTGCATCGGCTCGCCGCAGCGGGTGCAGCGCAACTCGACGCTGCTGATCTCCCCGCACGCGTGGTGACGGTAGAGAACGGGTGGGCCTGCCTCCCCGGCCAGCCACTTGTCGGCCCAGCCGACCATCACCATCAGCATGTCGACGAGCTCGATGCCCTTCTCGGTCAGGCCGTACTCGTGGCGTGGTCGCCGGTCATACGGCCGGCGTTCGAGGACGCCGCGCTCGACGAGGTGGTTGAGCCGCTCGGTCAGGACCTTGCGTGAGATGCCGAGGTCGGCCTGGATCTGCTCAAACCGCGCGAACCCGACCCACACGTCACGGAGGATGAGCGGCGACCAGGGCTCCCCGATGACGTCGAGCGTTCGTGCGATGGAGCACGCCATCTCGCCGAAGTCGGTGCGTTGCATGCGATCAGCATAGCAATCGGGGTTCCCTCAGGGAACTTCATGTGGTACGGTCTCGGAGTCTCTTAAGGGAACTTCAGAGAGGAGCATGAAATGAGCAAGGTCTTCAGCGCCCACGCGGTTTCCGTGGACGGCTACATCAGCGGCCGCGACCCGAGCGACGGTGACGGCGGGTTCGGTCGCGGCCTCGGCGATGCGCCGATGCTCTTCGACTGGTACTTCGACGGTGAGACGCCCAGCCAGGTGTTCGGCGGGTTCCGCCTCAGTGAGCCGAGCGCCCGGGTCTTCGACGCTCTCGCCGCACGGGTGGGTGCGGCGGTGGCCGGACGCGCCACCTACGAGCACTCCTCCCATTTTGGAGGCGGGAGCCCGCATCCGACGGCCCGGCTGTTCGTCCTCAGCCACCGGCCGGTGCCGGAGATCACCGACCGCCAGACGCTCGTCACAACCGGGATCGCGGACGCGATCGCGGCGGCGCGCGAGGCCGCCGGCGACAAGGATGTCGCCCTGATGGGCGGTGGCGTGCTGAGCGCCGCGCTGCAAGCGGGCCTCGTCGACGAGGTGATCCTCCACCAGGTGCCAGTCCTCCTGGGTGCCGGTCGCCGCTTCTTCCACGAGATCCCGGAGTTTGTGCGCCTGCGTCTGATCGAGGCCGTCCCAGCACCCGGCGTCACCCACCTCCACTACGAGGTGCTCCGATGATCCCAGTCACCGGCGGCTGGCCATGATCGGCGCCCGCACCGCCCGCCCCGACCTCGACACCACCAGGCTCACCCAGAGCACCGGCTACGCAACGACCTTCGACGTCGCCACGGCGCTCGCCGACTACGTCGCGTGGCCCACCGACAACCCCCGGCCGAAGGAGCACACATGCTTGATCCAGACGTGCGCCGTGTACTCGAGGGCACCTCGATCGCTCATCTCGCCACCGTCCTGCCTGACGGTGCGCCCCATACCGTGCCGCTGTGGGTCGACACCCACGGCGACCATGTCGTCTTTCTCACCGGTCCCGACTCGCGCAAAGCACGCAACCTGCGCCGCGACCCTCGGATGGCCCTGTCCATCGCGCCTGCCGAGGACCCGTTCACGCCGGTCGTCGTCCGCGGGCGGGTCGTCGAATGGCTCGACGGGGACGCGGCCTGGGAGATCATCGACCGGATCTCGACGAAGTACACCGGCGGGCCCTACCCCCGACGAGACGAACGCGTCGTCGCTGTGATCGAACCCGAGCGGCAGACCGTCGGGATCGGCTGAGCGGCGCGTCCACAGCTCCGCCAGCCCGCCCAGATCGGGGCGACCTCGAGCCCCGTGAAACGGCCGCGGGCGAACCTCGGCCGGGTCGAGGTCCACGCTCCGACCCGCGGCGACTTCGCCCTGACAGTCGACCCGATCCGCGTCGACAGCCCTGGGACGAGCTCGCGCGGCGGCGTCGGGAACTGCGGATCGGCCGGCGCGCGAAGCGAGTGCTACGCGGCGGACGGGCGGGTTGTAACGTGCGATTCGACACGTCTGGCATGGTCGGCACAACACAACACCGGGAGGCCCGCGATGGCGTCACAACAGACCGCGACCGTCAGCATCACGAACGACACCGACAGCATCGCCTACATCCAGCTGTTCCATCAGAACGACTCGAACGGAACCCAGAACGGCGCCTGGATGGCCCAGCCCGGCCAGACGGTCGGCCCGATGACCGTGCACTTCGAGACCGGATGGGGCTCGTTCGGGATCCTCGACTGGTGGGCGGTCGTGATCGCCGTCGACGGCGGGTCGACGCCCGGGATCTACCAGAACGCCGGCACCGTGGCGTTTCCCCATTGGAAGGAGTGCCAGCTCCAGCACGGGGACGCCGGGAAGAACATCACGCTGTCGGTGAGCACGTCGCAGTTCGCCGTGAATCTCCCGTCCGGCGGCTGTAGCGACGGCATGAGCCGGCTGAGCGACTTCTCGAAGATCACGAACGTCTTCGTCCTGATGCTCGAGAACCACTCGTTCGACAACGTCTTCGGCCAATCGGGCATCCCCGGCATCATCCACGCGACCTCGGCCGACTCAAACGAATACGGCGGGACGCCATATCCCGTCGGCAGCCCCGCGCCGCTGAGCATGCCGACCGACCCGGGTCACGAGTTCCAGGACGTCTTCGAGCAGCTCGGCGGGGTCGGGGCGACGTATCCGCCCGGTGGCCCGTATCCGCCGATCACGAACGCAGGCTTCGCCGCGAACTACGCGACCACGACGACCGAGGGACCGCCGCCCCCGGCGGCCGACATCGGCGAGATCATGCTCGGCTTCGACACGCCGGCCCAGATGCCCGTGATCTACGGGCTCGCGGCCGAGTTCGCGATCTGCGACCAGTGGTTCTCGTCGCTTCCCGGACCGACCTGGCCCAACCGCTTCTTCCTGCACGGCGCGTCGTCGGCCGGCCTCGACCACAGCCCGACGAGCACGGAGATCGCGACTTGGGAGACGGTCGACGGCTTCACCTACCCCCACGGGAGCATCTTCGGCGCGCTCGGCGCGGCCGGGCTGGGCTGGCGGATCTACAACGACAACACGGACGCGTACAGCGACGATCCACAGAACGGCTCGAGCTTCGGGGCCGTCCCGCAGGTCAGCTCCCTGAAGGGCATAACCCTGCTCGACATCAACTCCCTGACCCACTTCGCCTCGGATCTCCAGGTCCCGTACACGAGCCAGTACACGTTTATCGAGCCCAACTACGGCGACGTCACCGGCAACACCTACCGCGGCGGGTCCTCCCAGCACCCGATGGACGACGTCTACGGCGGCGAGGGCCTCCTCAAGGCCGTCTACGAGGCGATCCGCAGCTCGCCGGTCTGGAACACCAGCCTGCTGATCGTCACCTACGACGAGCACGGCGGCTTCTACGACTCGGTGGCACCGCCGCCCGTGACGCCGCCCAACGATGGGTCGAGCAACCAGTACAACCAGTGGGGCTTCACCTTCGACCAGCTCGGCGTCCGCGTCCCGGCCGTCGTCGTCTCCCCCTGGATCGGCCAGTCCGTGGTCGACTCGACGGTCTATGACCACTCGTCGGTCCCCAAGACGCTCGAGCAGCTCTTCGGCTTCGGACCCCTGACCGACCGCGACGCGGCCGCCAGCGGCGTGCTCGGACTGCTGAACCAGCCGTCGCCCCGCTCGGACGCCCCGACCAGTCTCGACACCCCCGCGCCGCCACGCGAGCGCCGCGAGCTGACGCCAGAGGATCGCGCCGCCGAGGACGCTCAGCCGATCGAAAAGGCCGGGAGCCTGCCGGGATTCCTCGGCGCCGCGATGAGCACCGAGATCGCCCTGGCGGGCGGCGCCCCCGACGTCCGTGCGGCATTGATCGCGGAGTACGCGGCGATCAGCACCCGTGGCCAGGCAAGGTCGCGGATTGCGCGGGTCGTCGCCTTGGCCGACGCCGTCAAGGCCCGGACACCCGACCCCAACGCCCCGCCGGTTCCCGTCCACCACGGCCGCTGACCGAGCGACGACCGCTCACCGCAGGCGCCCTGAAGGCGACCCCCATGCTTTGGAGACGCTGATCGTCGCCGGCGAGGCCCGCCGGGGTTTGCCCGGCGGGTTCACGGACGCGGCTGGACGAGGCCGCGCTCGTAGGCGTAGACGACGATCTGGACCCGATCGCGCAGCTCGAGCTTGCTGAGGATCCGTCCGACGTGGCTCTTCACGGTCGCCTCTGAGAGAACCAGCAGGTCGGCGACCTCGGCGTTCGACAGGCCCCGCGCGACGGCCAGGAGGACCTCCCGCTCGCGCGGCGTCAGCTCGGCGTGCCTTGGATCCGGCGGGCGATCGTCGGTCGCCGGCGGCAGGCGACGGACGACCTTCTCGAGCAGGCGGCGCGTCGTGCTCGGGGCGACGACCGCGTCGCCGCTCGCGACGGCCCTGATCGCCGACAGGAGATCGGCCGGCGGCGCGTCCTTCAGTAGGAAGCCGCTCGCGCCGGCCTGGAGTGCGGCGTACGCGTACTCGTCGAGGTCGAACGTCGTCAGGATGATGACCCGCGACGGGCTCCCCGTCGCGACGATCCGCCGGGTCGCCTCGACCCCGTCCATCGACGGCATGCGCACGTCCATCAGGACGATCTCCGGCTCGAGCTCCGCGACGCGCGCGACCGCCGCGACACCGTCGGCCGCCTCGCCGACGACCTCGAGGTCCGCCTGGGAGTCGAGCACCATGCGAAAGCCCACCCGCAGCAGCTCCTGATCGTCGACCAGGAGGATCGACGTCGTCACGCCAGCGCCTCGACAGCGGGCTGCTCGCCTCGGACCGACGCAGCACCCGCCACCACGAGCTCGGCCCGCACCCGCCATCCGCCGCTCTCCGACGGGCCGGCGTCGAGCGTTCCGTCGTAGACCGCCGCTCGCTCGCGCATCCCCCTCAGTCCGCCCCCCTCGGCAGCCGCGGGTTCGGTCGGCCGGCCGGTGTCGCGAACCTCGATGCACAGACGGTCGCGAGCCCAGACCAGCGAAACCACGGCCGCCGCGCCGGCCCCCGCGTGCTTGAGCGTGTTGGTCAGCGCCTCCTGGACGATCCGGTACGCCGCCAGCTCGAGGCCGGCCGGGACCTCCCCGGGAGGCGTGTCGGATCGCGCATAGGACACCGGCAGGCCGGCTGAGCGCACCTGCTCGACGAGGGCGTCGACCTGCGGGAGCCCCGGCTGCGGCGAGAGTCCCTCGTCGACAGGCTCGTCGCGCAGGATCCCGAGCAGGCGTCGCATCTCCGTCAGCGCTTGGCGGCCGGTCCGTGACGCCGTCCGCATCGCCGCCTCGGCCCGGTCCGGCTCGCTGTGTACGGCATAGCTCGCCCCGTCGGCCAGGGCGATCATCACCGACAGGTTGTGGGCGACGATGTCGTGCATCTCCCGCGCGATGCGCGACCGCTCGGCCGCCGCCGACAGGCGTCCCTGCTGGTCGCGCTCGTGCTCGAGCCGGGTCGCCCGGTCGTGGAGCGATGCGACGAGCGCCCGGCGGTGGCGTGCGTTGATGCCGATCGCGCCGGCCGCGGTCGCCAGGGCCGACAGCGCGATGAACGCGTCGAGCTGGGCCTGGCCGGCCCACCGGGCGACGGCCAGCCCGATGCCGGCCTCCAGCACGGCCGCGGCCGCCGCGGTGACGACGAGCGGCTGGCTCGCGGCCACCGTGTAGAGGGCGAACAGCAGGGCGGCGTCGCCGAAGGACCGCTGATCCGCCGTCCACTGGACGAGGGCGAGCGCCGCGATCACGCCGAACACGCCGACCGGCCAGCGCCGGCGTGCCAGCAGCGGGACGGCGAGCCCGATGCTCCACAGCCAACCGTGCGGGCCGCCCTGGTTGGGTCCGCGCACGAGGCCGCCGGCCACGATCGCCGCGACGATCACCGCGTCGATCGCCCAGGCCAAGCGGGAGCCGAGGTCCGCGAGGATCGCGTGGGTCGCCGGGCGCACCTTGGGGCTCGTCGTCACTCCTGCACCGTAACCGGGCGTCCCCGCCGAACCGTCGCTACGCGTCTCTGCGCAGCAGCCCGATCGCCGCCGCGACGACGGCGAGCGCCGCGTAGCCGCAGAACAGCGCGAACCCGCCCCACGGCGAGAGGTGGTGGCTGCCGGGGTCGAAGGTGCTGGTCGCGACCGTGAAGCCGGCGTTCAGCGGCAGGTACGGGCTGATCGAGTCCGCCACCGACGCAGGCAGGATGTCCGTGATCCCGGGGAGCACGAAGAGCAGGAAGACGAACAGTGAGATGCCGCCCGCCGTGCTCCGGATCAGCCCGCCGATCCCGACCGACATGATGCCCAGGACGGTGAGGAAGAGCGCCGTGCCGATCACGACGCGCAGGGCGTTCGGATCGCCGATCGAGTGCTGGACGTGATGTTGGGTGACGATCGCCTGGACGGCGAAGAACGACACGAACGACGAGATCAGCATCAGCACGAAGGTCACGGCCGAGAAGACACCGATCTTGGCCCAGAGCACGGGCAGGCGATGGGGGACTGCCATCAGGCTGGACCGGATCATCCCGGTCGAGTACTCGCCCGAGATCACCAGGACGCCGAGCACGCCGATCGCCAGCTGTGCGAGGTGATAGCCGCCGACGCCCGTGTTGATCGAGTCGTAGTTCAACCGATCGCCCGGGCCCATCTGGCTCCAGCGGTTCATCTGCACGAACGCGACGAGGATGCCAAGGCCGGTCATCGCGATGACGGCCGCGAGCAGCGACCACCGGGTCGAGCGGAGCGTCCACAGCTTGACCCACTCCGACCGGATCACGTTGACCTGGGTCACGCGACCGCGGCCGGGCGAGGCGGCCCGGGGGGGACGGGCAGTGACGGCGTTCGTGCTCATGCTGCACGCTCCAGTTCGCGGATCTCAGGGACTGTCCCGGCGTGGTATTCGACGGCCTCGCCGGTCAGCCGCATGAACGCCGCTTCGAGTGACGCGGTCTGCGGCGTCAGCTCGTAGAGGACGCACCCGGCGCCCGCGGCCAGCACGCCGATCCGCTCGCTGTCGAGTCCGTGGACCTCGAGCACGGTCGGCTCGTCGCTGACGATCGTGACGCCGTCGCCGGCCAGGACGTCCCGCAGGCGGGTCGCCTCGGGCGCGCGGACGCGGACGGCGCTGTTCTCCGATGCCTGGGCGACGATCTCCGAGACCGTCGTGTCGGCGATCAGCCGGCCCCGCCCGACGACGACGAGATGCTCGGCGGTCAACGCGATCTCGCTCATCAGGTGCGACGACAGGAAGACCGTTCGGCCCTGGGCCGCCAGCCCGGTGAGCAGGTTGCGGATCCAGAGGATGCCCTCTGGATCCAGGCCGTTGGCCGGCTCGTCGAGGATCAGGACCTCGGGGTCGCCGAGCAGCGCCGACGCGATCCCCAGGCGCTGGCCCATGCCCAGCGAGAACCCGCCGACCCGCTTGCGTGCGACCTCGGTCAGACCGACGATCTCGATCACCTCGTCGACCCGCGACCGCGGGATCCCGTGGGTCATCGCCATCGCCAGGAGATGGTTGAAGGCCGACCGGCCGGTGTGGATCGCCCGGGCCTCGAGCATCGCGCCGATCTCGTGGAGCGGAGCCGGAAGGTCCCGGTAGGCCTTGCCGTTGACGCGGACGGTCCCAGACGTCGGCGCGTCGAGCCCGAGAATGACCCGCATCGTCGTGGACTTCCCGGCCCCGTTCGGACCGAGGAATCCGGTCACGATCCCCGGCTTCACCGTGAACGTGAGGTCATCTACTGCCAACTTCTCGCCGTAGCGCTTTGTGATGTGGCTGACTTCGATCATGTCGTCGATTGTCGGTCACCATGGCCGCCGGCGCCATTCGTCGTGAGGATGGACTTTGGGCCGCGAGCGTCCTCCTCAGGTCGCAGTCATGCCCGGCCCGCCGGTCCACCCGATCCTGGAACCGGTCGATACCCGCCCGGCTCGCCGGCCCGCTGCGCGTCCGGCGGCATCCCCACCGGGGAGGCGGAGCGCAGGGCTGCCCGGTGCGGCGTAACCTGGCTTAACCCACCAACGCGATGGCCGTCCATCGGGCACCGCAGCACTCGGCGAGCCCACCGAATCCGACGTCGTCCAGTCGCCGCCGTGGACCACTTTCCAAGTCAGGAGCCGGCGCCTGTGAGGCCCGCTTCCGGCTGCGTGGCCAGGGGATCGCGACCGCAGAGACCGAGGTCCTGAATTGCAACCGATCACCCAGACTCAGACCGAGCTGATTCCCGAGACGTCTGCCGCCGAGCAGATCGTGGCTGACGCGTTGGTGATCGATGCCACCCCGGCCGAAGCCGAACGCGTCCGCGACTCGGTCCCCCTCTGGTTCCACACGTTCGCCCTCGCACCCGGCATCTACACGCCCGGGATCGCGCGCGATCACGGCTACCGGCTGAGCGTCCTCCAGGCGGAGCGGTTCGCAGGTCGCAGCGTGCTCGACATCGGGACGTTCGACGGGTTCTACGGCTTCCTGGCCGAGCACCTCGGCGCGAGCCGCGTCGTCGCCGTCGACAACGAGCAGTACGTCGCCTGGGTCGAGGCCCGCTTCGGAGTCGACCTGCCGGGTGCCGCCGGCTTCAAGGCGATCGCCGAGCTGACCGGCTCGGGGGTCGACTACCGGGCGATGGACGCGATGGACGTCCGCGGCCTCGACGAGACGTTCGACGTCGTGCTCTGCTTCGGCATCCTCCACCGCGTAACCGACCCGATCGGCTTCCTCCAGACGCTGGCCGATGTCGTCGCTCCCGGCGGCGAGCTCGTGATCGAGACCTACGGGTCGCGGCTGGATCCGGCGACGCCTGCGATCGAGGTCCGCGAACCGGGTGACGTCTACGCCCGCGACGACTTCGTCTACTGGGGCTTTCCCGCCGAGGGCCTGCGCCGGCTGGGCGGTCTGGTCGGCCTCGACGAGGTCGAGATCGTCGAGCAGGTCGAATGCGACGGCCACCCGCGGATCGTCGCCGTCCTGCGCCGCTCCGACGGCTGAACGCCGCAGGAGGCGGCCGGCGCCGGGCGCCGGCCGTGTCCTGCGGAACTTCTCGCGGCACGAGATGCCCGACCCACGGCAGGTTGCGTCTCGTGTGCGGACGTGCGGAGCGTTTTGATGGTTGGGGGTCTCGACAAGTGCGGCCACCCAGGTCGCGTCCGGGGTCAGTGGCGGCCGTTGGGATGAAGAACGACCTTCGTCCAGCCGTCGTCCCGGGCGTCGAAGTGCTTGTAGGCGTCGGGCGCATCGTCGAGTGACAGGTGATGCGAGACGATCCATGATGGGTTGGCCTTGCCGGCGTGGATCAGGTCGCGGAGCTCGCGGTTATAGGCCTTGACGTTGGCCTGGCCCGACGCCATGGCGAGGCCTTTCTGGAAGAACAGGCCGAGGTCGAACGCGATCTGGCCGTCCTGCATGAGCTCGTCCGGCGACTCGGGGTCCTCGGGCACGAACACGCCGACGATCCCGATCCTCCCGGTCGGTCGGACCGCGGCCACGAGATCGTTCATCGTCGAGTTCGGCACCTCATGGCCCTGCGGGTCGTGGGCTTGCCAGCCGACGGCCTCGACGCCGCGGGCGGCCCCTTCGCCGCGCGTCAGCTCGAGGATCGTGTCGACGGCCCCGCCATCGGAGTCGTCGATCCCGATCGCTCCGATCTCCTCGGCGAGGCGCAACCGGTCGGGGTGGCGGTCGACGAGCATGATCTGCTCGGCGCCCTTGACCTTTGCCGAGAGGGCGGCCATCAGGCCGACCGGTCCGGCGCCGAAGATGACGACGGAGTCCCCCGGCCGCACGCCGGCGAGTTCGGTGCCGTGCCAGCCGGTTGGCCAGATGTCGGCGAGCATCGCGTAGTCGGCTTCCTTCTCTCGCGCGTCGTCCGGCAGGCGCAGGCAGTTGAAGTCGCCGAACGGGACCCGCAGGTATTCGGCCTGGCCGCCCTGGTAGCCGCCCATGTTCGGGTACCCGTACGCGCCGCCGGGCATTTCTGGATTGACGGTCAGGCAGAAGCCGGTGAGGCCCTTTTCGCAGTTGCGGCAGAAACCGCACGCGATGTTGAACGGCAGGCAGACCATGTCGCCGACCTTGACTTTGACCACGGCGTCGCCGACCTCCACGACCTCACCGAGGTTCTCGTGACCGATCGCCTGTCCTTCCTCGAGGGGCGCACGACCCTCGTAGATGTGCAGATCGGATCCGCAGATGTTCGTGCTCGTGATCTTCACGAGCACATCCGTTGGTGCCTCGATGTTCGCGTCGGGCACCTGGCTGACAGAGACGTCGTGCGGTCCGTTGTAGACGAGGGCCTTCATGCCGGACTCCTTTCGGGTCGTTGAGCGAGGGGTTGCGCTGGCGAGTCGGACCAGATCTCCGCCGGTGTCTGAAAGCTCTGAAACATGAATCCTCCTCGTGTACGTCGCGCCGCCGGGTGAGGTCGTGCTCACTTCCCGCGCCGGCGCTCTTCGACGGCTTTTGCGGATATCGATCTGCGATGAGTTCCTCGTCGGCGCGTGAGGAGTGGCCCACCCGCCCTCCGGATTCAAGCTCTACGTCCGCATTCCGCGTCCGTCAGGGGCTCGCACCGGCGCATCGTGTTCGGCGACTCCGATTGCCACGAAACGGACCATCAGAGCCTCGCCCGTTGATTTCCCCGACCGAGCCGGCGGCAAACCACGGTCGCATCCCCCCGGTGACCACGAATCTGCGTGGGCAGAGGGGCCACCCGGAGCCTTCGAGGCCCCTGCCGGCGCCCTCGTCGTCGCGCCGTCTTGAAGAGGCCGACCGGCTTGACCGAACAGGGCATCTCGACACGCCGGCTCGGTCAGGCAGCCGACATCGGACGCGGGATCTCCACGGCACCGGTCGGACGCTGCTTGCCTGTTCCCAACCGACGACCAACACGCTCGACGGGATCGAGCGTGGTTTCAGGGCACGGTGCGACGTTGCAGTCGGCGTTGACCAAGCGGACGGATCGGGTAGTCCCGGGAGGTGCAACAACGCACGTCGTGATCTCTCCCCAAGGAGGTAAGCCATGGCAAAGGACCACGGACCGTCGGTCAAGGACGACAAGCAATACGAGGGGCTCCGCGAGAAGGGCATGAGCAAGTCACGCGCCGCGTCGATCGCCAACTCTCCGGGCGCGTCGAAGAAGGGAGGCAAGAACAGCCACAACGGCGGCAACGGCCAGTCCGCTAAGAGCAGTGGTTCGGGATCGGGCGGCAACCGAGCTCAGAAGCAGGCGGCCGGCCGCAAGGGCGGCAAAGCCGCGGCAAACAAGAGCTGACGAAACTCGAGAGCGACGGCGCCGACCGCGCTGGTCTCCGGCGCCCAAGAGCTTCGTCTGGTCGGCGTCATCCTCGTGCAGCGGAAAACGATCCGCCGGGCATGCAGATGCAGGTCGACGCGGCCTCGGCGGCGCGGTCGTTCGATGTCGAGCGCCTCGTCACGGCCAGCGCGACGGCCTCAGGGCACGGCCGACACGGCGCCTCACGGTCGACACGGCGGGCCGCTCAGCGCGGCGCCGGCCGCTCAGCGCGGCGCCGACGGCTCAGCGCGGCGCCGACGGCTCAGCCCGGCGCCGACGGCTCAGCGCGGCGCTGGCCGCTGGGTGCCGGCGTAGTCGTGCGCTGCTTGCCAGCGACCGCGTTTGTCCCCGCCGAGCCAGACGACGACTCGGCATTCCGGGTCGCCGACCGCGATCCGCTCCTCCAGGACCACGGTTGCCCCGCCGGTGTTCCGCGCGGCGATTCCTCCGAACACGCTCGAGGTCATCCGGCACAAGCCTGGTGCGCGCTTGACGACATCGCCGAATGGGCAGGCCCGGTTGCCGAGAACGATCTTCTCCGCGTCACATTCCACGACGTAGAAATCGCCGCCGATCGCCGCCTTGAGGCGGACATAGAGGTCGGCGATCTGCTTGTGATCGAGACCGCCGACGATCTCCCGAGCGCGACGGTACTCGTCCTCCATCCGACCGCCGACATCGCTGCCGACCTGCGCCACGGCGGCCTCGACGGCGTCCGGCCCGGCCTGCATCTCGACCGCTTGCGCCAGCTGCACGACGAGCGCACGCAGGAACGGCTCTCGGCCGAATGTCCCGTCCTCGTCGGCCTCCTCCGGCGACGGCAGGGCGTCCCGGCGCTGACGCGGCGGATCATGGTTCTCCTCGACGAGTCTCTCGACCGGCATCACGGCCGATACGCGGCTGCCTCCGGCCCGCTTTGCGGTCGCCGACAGCTCGCCGGCGACATGGGACACGAGGAACAGGCCTCGACTCCCCAGCGGATCGGAGTCGTCTGGAAGCACGGCGCGGAGCGCGAATCCGGGCCCGAGGTCGTGGATCTCGAGCCGCGGGCACCGCTCCGCCCAGTCGACGTGAACCCACGCCGGCCCCGGAGCGTGACGCACGGCGTTGGTTATCAACTCGGATACGGCAAGCTCGGCACCGTCGAAATCCGAGCCGGCGACCGCGTGGCGACGGAAGTATCGCGATAGCTCGCGGCGCAGCTCGCCGGCCACGGCAGAGTCGGTTGCATCAAGATAGAAGTCCACGGGCCTCGGCGATCGTGACAGAAATGCGCGATTGTCTTTACGGAACGCTCGTCCGGTACGCCGCACCCATGCCCGTGCCGTCGTCCATCGAGTCGATCACCGCGTCGGCGTCGGCGTCGACCGCGTTCGATGCCTGCTCGAGCCGACTATTGCGCGTTCGCGGCGACCGGTCGTCCCCCGCCACCTCCATCACGCGAAAGGCTTGTGCCGCGCGGCCCACCACGAGACGACTCCCGGGAGCATCAGGCCCCCGGCAACGAGCAGCGGAGCAAGCGCGAGTGCCACCAGCACCGCGCCACCGACGACTGTTCCGCCCACGATCAAGAGGATTCCGACGACCGCGAAGACCACGCCGAGCAACAGGAACGGCAGGCTCGATGCGCGCAGGTCACGGCCCTTTCGCTCAAGATCAACATCGGCTGGCGGGGTTCGCAAAGACATTTTGGTTGGCTCCTTTCTGAGCATCGCTGCTGGCAGGCGCACGGTCTGGTGGCCGGTCGGGATTGCGATCCGTTCGAATCACTTCTCGGCCTCGGCGACCGCGCGTTTCAGATCGGCCTTTCCCATCTTCGAGCGGCCCGAGATTTGGAGCCTCCTGGCCTTCGCCTCCAGCTCACGCCGGCTCGGCTCCTCACCGCGACGGACCTTGCCGGCTTCTTCGCCAAGCGCGGAACGAGTCGCTTTGGGCAGATTCTTGAGCGTCTCCTGCTCACGCGCCGCCGCTTGCGCCTTACCGACGTTCCTGCGGGCGGCCCGTCGCTGCTTCTCGGTGGCCATGTATCCCGTCTACCCGCGGCCCGGCGCCGTGAATCGCGACCTCCAAAGTCGAATGCGGACGGTCATATGCCCTGCTCAATCGTCAGCCCCGAGCCCCGAGCCCCGAGCCCCGAGCGCCGCGCCCGCCGGCTGACGTGGGGCCGTTGGCCGGGGGGAGGCGAGTTCACAGGAGGCCGGCGTGCCCGGCAGCGATACCACGCCTCGGCCCAGTGGCTCGAAGGCCGCGGCGCCCTCGAACCTCACGCCGTGTTACAGCTGCCCAGTCACTCCGGTCCTCGGATCGGTGGCGGCAAGGCTGCCGCCGCCCGCAGGCGGATGGGTCTCTGCACGCCAATACCCACCGAGATCGCCCGAAGGCGAACGCAGCTCGCGAACCGCGGCGGCCAGTGCCGCCTGGCTCGCGCGACGGTTTCTCCCGGAGCCGCCTGAAACCCGATGCGCGTGGGGCGCCGGATCGCTGCGCGGCCGCTCCCAAGGTGCCGCCTGCGCGCGCGCGTCGTGATCTCGGTCCGCCGGCGCCTCGGCGAACGCCAGGCGCCCGACCAGTCCGCAGAGCTCGAATACCCGATGCACGCGCGGCGGCCCCTTGACGACGGTCAGCCGTGCACGCAGCCGCGCCCAGGCCTCGACGATCACGTGGATCCCGCTCGAGTCGATGAACTCAAGCCGGCGCAGGTCAAGCACGATGATTGCCGCGCCTCTCACGCTGGCGGCCTTGATCGCGAGCGCCAACTCGCCGGCGGTCGCGAGGTCGAGTTCTCCGGCGAGCTCGATGATCTGCGCGGCGCCGCGCCGAGACCTGCGCACTTCGAGCCGACCACTGATCGGCAAATCGACTTTTCTCTGCTCCGGGTACGCCGGCATCCGAAATTCCCTCCTTGACGGACCTGAGAATCTGGATCCAGCGACCGGCTGTCACACCGGCTCGGTACCCATCAACACCTCGGACCCGCCAGGCCTTTCCGACGCGGCGAGCTGGTGACAAACGATACCAGCGCGTTGGACCAGGCCTCAAGCTCCGGAACACATCCTCACTGGCCTCCCGCGGGCTGCCCGTGCACCGGCACTCGTCCGTGGTTCCCGCCAGGCCGCCTGATTGAGCCCGCCCACGACGGGCCCTGACCACATCGCTGCCGATCGCCCCGGGTAGGCGCCAGCCGCCGGTCAGGCGGCTTGGCGGGCGAGCGCGTCGAGCTCGGCCCGGAGCCCGGCCGGCCGGTCCGTCGTGATCGCGTCGACCCCGAGCCCGGCCGCCCGCGCCGCGAGACCGGCGTCGTTGATCGTCCCCGTGCTGAGGCTGAGCCCCTTCGCCTTCAGGCGGTGGACGAGCTCCGGGTGGAGGAGGAAGTGCTCGATGCAGACGCCGGCGACCCCGCACCGGCGGGCCCACCTCGCGAGCGCGTCGGGCGCGTAGTCCGACCACGTCACCAGCCGCGCCCGCATGCCCAGGCGCGCCGCCTCCTCGCACGCGGCTACGTGAAACGAGATCACCTCGACCCGGTCGCGGTCAGCCCGACCGTCTGCCGCCCGGGCGACGGCCGCGGTCGTCGCCCGCGTCAGCCCCGGGTCGCCGTACGCCTTGACCTCGACCTTGACGACCAGCTCGGGCGGTGCCGCGTCGAGCAGCTCGTCGAGCAGCATCGGCGTCTCCCCGGTCGCGACTCCCCGCCGGTCGCGAAGTCGGGCTGTGCGCAGCGTGTCCCAGGTCGTCCGGTGCGCCCAGCCGGCCGCCGTCGTCCCGGTCTCGAGGATCGGGTCGTGGAGCAGAACGAGCCGGCCGTCGGCCGTCAGGCAGACGTCGCACTCGAGGCCGTCGACCGGGCCGTCGAGCGTCGCGTGGAGCGCCGCACGCGAGCAGTCCGGGCCGGGATCCCGGCCCAGTCGATGGGCGTAGAGCAGGGGTCGGCCGCCGGACACACGACCATCCTGGCCCTCGCGGGCGGCTCGGCCGTGACCGTCCGGTGACCGGGATGTGCCCATCCGGTGACCTTGCAGGGGCTCTCGTCGTCCCCCCAGGCGTTTCGACGTCACCTCGGCGGGTACCGGCAGCCCCGGTGAAAGCTTCTATGGAAGGCGCGCTCGCCGGCCTCGATCGACGGCTCGGCGATGCGGTCGAGGGGCTGACGCGCGCCCATCACCGCCGCCGGCTCTCCCGCGTCGGCTGGCAACGCGCGCTCGATCCCCCGGGGACCGGACTCTGGTGTCAGGGCGAGCCGCCGCCCCGCCCGGGCAACGCGCTCGACGTGCTGATCGACGGGGCCGCCGCCCTCCCCCGGATCGCCGCGGCGCTCGCGGCCGCCGAGTCCTACGTCCACATCGCCGGCTGGCACGTCGACGCCGGGTTTCGCCTCGGCCACGAGCCCGGCGCGCCGACCGTCGGTGGGCTCCTCGCCCAGCTCGCAGACCGGATCCCCGTCCGCGTCCTGGTCTGGGCCGGGGCTCCGATCCCAGTCTTCAAGCCAACCCGGGCCGATGTGCGTCGCGGTCGCGACCAGCTCTGTCGCGACACGCGGATCGACTGCGTCGTCGACAGCCACGAGCGGCCGGCCCACTGCCACCACGAGAAGCTCGTCGTGATCGACGGCAAGGTCGCCTTCGTCGGCGGGATCGACCTCACCGGGCTCGGCGGAGACCGCTACGACCGCAACGATCATCCCTACCGGCCCGCCGTCGGCTGGCACGACGCCGCCGTCTGCATCCACGGGCCGGCTGTCGCCGACGTCGCCGATCACTTCCGCAGTCGCTGGCAGGAGGTCTCCGGTGAGCGGCTCGACCCCCCGGTCGTGCCGGATCCTGCGGGAGACGTCGAGCTCCAGCTCGTCAGGACAATCCCCGAGCACGTCTACGAGTTCGCCCGCAACGGCGAGTTCCGCATCCTCGAGGCCTACTCCCGCGCCCTGCGCTCGGCAGAGCGCCTCGTCTACCTCGAGAACCAGTTCCTCTGGTCACCCGAGCTCGTCGCGATCCTCGCCGACAAGCTCCGCCGACCCCCGACGCCCGACTTTCGCGTCGTCGTCCTCCTGCCGGCCCGCGCCAACAACGGAGCCGACGACACCAAGGGCCAGCTCGGCGTCCTGATCGAGGCCGACGCCGGCGCAGGCCGACTCGTCGCGTGCACGCTCTACTCCCGCGACCCGGCTACCGCCCGGAGCTCGCCGGTCTACGTCCACGCGAAGATCGGCATCGTCGACGACACGTGGCTGACGCTCGGCTCGGCCAACCTGAACGCCCACTCACTGTTCAACGACTCCGAGGTCAACATCGTCACCCACGACCCCGGAGTCGTCTCAGACGTCCGCCACCGCCTCTGGGCCGAGCACCTCGAGCGCTCGGTGGACGCCGTGTCAGGCGATCCGACCCGCGTGATCGACGAGCTCTGGAAGCCGCTCGCCGCCGCGTCGCGCCGCCAGGCCGACGCCGGCGAGACGCCCGAGCACCGGCTGACAATGCTGTCCGGACTCTCGAGGCGCGCCGAGCGTCTGCTCGGTCCGCTCCAGGGCCTGATGGTCGACGGCTAGCAGCTGGCGCTAGCGTTGTCGGCGGCGCTCACAGCTCCCGGTAGCGGGCCTCCGCCAGCGACGAGATCGCGAAGACGAGCAGGCCGAGCGCGACGATCCCCAGCAGCCACGACCCGTACGGCTCCTGGGCGACCTTCGCCAGCGCCCCGTCGAGGCCGACGGCCTTGGCCGGGTTGAAGTCGATCGCCGTCCTGATCAGGAAGTACCCAACGAGGGCGAAGACGATCGCCCGCGCCGCCAGGCCGACCCGCCCGAGGACGTCGATGACCCGGCGCAGGTCCCGGCTCATCTCGCGGGTCTTCATCTCCTTGACGAAGCTGCTCGTCAGCCCGTCGTACGCCAGGTACGCGCAGACGCCCACGAAGACGACTCCGGCCAGGCCGACGATCCACGGCCCGCCCGGCCAGCCGAGCACCCCGGCGGCCGCCCTGCTCTGGTCGCCCGACTCGTTGCTCGGGTCGCCGAACAGCACCTTCACGGCGACGACGAACAACCCCAGGTACGCGATGCCCACAGCCCCCTGGCCAATCCGCTCGCTCGCCGGCTCGGGATCGGCGTCCTCGAGCCCCCGCCCGAGGATCCCCTGCCCGATCTGCCAGACCGCGTACGCCAGCAGACCGATCGCGAGCACGGCCACCGCCGGTCCCCCGAGCGGCTGGCCGGACAGCACGGCCAGCGCGCCCTGCTGGTTGGTCGTCGACCCCTGGCCCGCGCCCGACGCCAGCGCCAGCGCCAGGCCGCCGATCATCCCGTAGACGACGCCCCGCGCGACGAAGCCGCCCCGGACGAACCAGCCGAAGCCCCCCGTCCGGGCGGCGCTGACCGTCTTGGCCGAGGCTGAGCCGCCGGCCCCCGAGGTCCTTCCCTTGCCCATCGTGACCCCGTTCTTCCCCTGCCGCAGCCAACCCAACCCATCGACCGAGTGAACCGGAGTCAACCCCAAGCCGCCGACCGAGTGAACGACTCGTGTCCCATCCGGCGAATCGGGTAATACGGTGCTCCACGCCAGCGAAACTCGGAGGAAGCGCAAATGGCCAAGAACCATGGTCCCAGCGTGAACGGGAGCGGCAAATGACCACCACCGGCCGCGCGGCAACCGATCCCGTCGAGATCGACTGGGCGACCGCCGAGGTCCACGATGGCGACCTGAAGGTCTCCCTGACCGCCGCCGTCTCCGAGGAATGGCGTGACCGCCTCGACGCGGTTCTCGCCCGCCTCGACCACTCCGGCACTCCCTGGGGTCCGATCCGCCCCACCAAGCGTCGCCTCAAGGTCGCCGAGGTCACCGAGGGCGGCGAAGCCGAGCTCCGGCACTTCCTCGAGGCCGCGGTCCAGCAGACCAACGCCGACCTCGCCGCCCCCGGACCCGACTCCGCCGATCCGGACGCTCCCGACGCCGGAGCCTCCCCCGCCGATCAGCGGATGACCGACGCCTTCCGCGCCGCCGCGGCCCCGCCGCCCGACCACCCGTCAGCTCAGGCCGTCCCCGACCACGCACACTGACCGGGGGCGGTCCGCAACAGCAGCCCAGTCTCCGAACAAAGGCCACGATCCATGCGAATCGGTTACTTCCTTTCGAGTGAGGAGCACGACCCTCGCGAGCTCGTCCGTCAGGCCCGCCTGGCCGAGGACGCCGGCTTCGACGGTGTCTGGATCTCCGACCACTTCCATCCCTGGAACGACGCCCAGGGCCACTCGGGGTTCGTCTGGGCGACGATCGGCGCGATCGCTCAGGCGACTGATCGCCTCAAGGTCACGACCGCCGTCACGTGTCCGACGATCCGCATCCACCCCGCGATCATCGCCCAGGCCGCCGCGACCTCCGCCGTCCTGCTCGATGGCCGCTTCGCCCTCGGCCTCGGCACCGGCGAGGCGCTCAACGAGCACATCCTCGGCGATCGCTGGCCTGCCGCCGACGAGCGACTCGAGATGCTCGCCGAGGCCGTCGACGTGATCCGCCTGCTCTGGCAGGGCGGCGTCCACAGTCACCGCGGCCGCCATTACCGTGTCGAGCACGCCCGGATCTACGACCTCCCCGATCAGACCCCGCCGATCCTGATCTCCGGCTTCGGGCCGAAGTCGACCCGCCTCGCCGGGCGGATCGGTGACGGCTACTGCACCGTGTTCCCCGACCGCGCCGCCGTCGCCGCCTTTCGTGCGGCCGGCGGCGACGGCAAGCTCGTCGCCGGGGCGATGAAGGTCTGCTGGTCGCAGGACGAGGCCCGCGCCCGCGCCACCGCCCACCGCCTCTGGCCCAACGACGTCCTCCCCGGCGAGCTGGCCCAGATCCTCCCGACCCCCGCCCACTTCGAGCAGGCCTGCGAGCTGGTCGACGAGGAGATGGTCGCCCGCGCGACCCCCTGTGGGCCCGACCTCGGCGCCCATCTCGAGGCGATCGAGTCCTACGCTCAGGCTGGCTTCGACGAGCTCTACATCCAGCAGATCGGCCCCGAGCAGGACCGGTTCTTCGAGGCTTACGCCGACGAGGTGCTCCCGCAGCTGCGCCGCCACGCTGGTGCGACCTGAGGAGGGGGGCCGGGGGGTGTCGTCGTCGTCGTCGGCGCGTGGCGAGGGGATATGTGTGGTGGTCTTCGAAAAACAAGTTGCTTGCGGCAGGCAACGATCGAGAAAGTTGCTTAGCCTAAGCAACCATCTGGATGGTTGCTTGCGGCAAGCAACTACTTTCGCGAGAAGGCACACACACACACCTCTCCGCATCGGGCCCGCTCCGCCTCCCAAGCCGGCGTCGTCTGTCCCCCACCGCCTCCCCGATCCCGTCACCCGCCCTCACCCCCGCCGGCCCGGCCCGGCCTCAGATCCCCGGCCGGCGACAAGCGGGACGAACCGCACCCCGCGTAACCGCGTCCGGCGGACCTCGCCGGTGGACACCCGTTCGACCAGCACGAGCGTCTGGCGATCCGTCCGGCCGGTCGGGATGATCATCCGGCCACCGAGCGCCAGCTGGTCCTCGAGCGCCGGGGGCACGCCGTCGGGGCTGGCCGCGGCCACGTTGATCGCGTCGTAGGGCCCGGCGTCGGCGTAGCCGAGGGTGCCGTCGCCGACGACGAGCGTGACGTTGTCGATTCCCGCCTGGCGGAGGTTGTCGGCCGCCTGGCGCGAGAGCGGCTCGTGCCGCTCGATCGAGTGGACGTGTCCGGCGAGGCGGCTGAGGAGGGCGGCGTGGTAGCCGGTCCCCGTGCCGACGTCGAGCACGCGGTCGGTGTCGGTCAGGCGGAGCAGCTCACACATGTGGGCGACGACGAGCGGCTGTGAGATCGTCTGGCCCTCGTCGATCGGGAGCGGCAGGTTGAGCCAGGCGTGCTCGCGCAGGTCGGGTGGGACGAAGAGCTGCCGCGGGACCGACGCGAGGGCCTTCAGCACCCGGCGGTCGCCGACCTCTTCGGCCAGTTCCCGCAGGAGCCGCTCGCGGGCGTCGAGCAGAGGGGTCATCGATCCCCGCGGATCAGCCTCCGCCCCCGCCGATCCCGAGGACGGTCTGGACCCGTGTCCGCGAGCACCGGTCGATCCCGGGGACGCCGGCCCGCTCCTTGTAGAGGCGGAACTGACCGACGTAGGCGATCGGCGGGCCGGCGGCGTCGAACGGGCGGAAGGTGTCGACGTCGGCGAGGATGTAGTCGGCTTTGCGCGACGTCGTCACGTGCGGATAGCTCGTCCCGAGCAGCGGCTCCTGCGAGCAGACGGGCTCGGCGTGGAGGAAGTAGGAGACCCAGATCTCGAGCGACGGGTCCATGTCGAGGCGGACCGACTTGTCCGGCCCGATCAGGGCGGGGATCCGGGCGACGGCCTGGACGTTCGGCGAGAGCTGGTTGCCGGTGGTGGAGAGCTCGGCGTCGGCCCCGTGGAAGGCGGTCAGGCCGAAGGCGACCAGCACCGCCCACCCGAGCACGGGGATCCGGCTGGCGCCGACCGCGGCCGTGAGGACGGCGAGCGGGCCGAGGAAGGCGAGCAGCTTGAAGTCGAAGTACTGACCCGAGATCCGCGCGTGGAAGTAGACCGATCCGAGCGCGGCCAGGCCGAGCAGGGCGATCACGCCCCACGCGACCGCGGGGGGCACCCGGCGAAGGGCAAGGCCGACACCGACGGCCATCAGGGGGATCGCGACCACGAGGAGGCCGGCCGACCCGATCGAGAGGAACTGGTTGGTCGGGAAGAAGGCGCCGACGTCGCCGGCCCATGGATACAGGGAGACGTTGGGGTTGACGATCACGGCGAACCCGGTCGACAGCTTCTCGGCGACGCCGAGGACCGGGACGGCGAGCAGGACGGCGATCACCGGGATCGCCCAGCGAGCCCGCCCGCCGAGGCGGTCGCGCAGGCGGCGCATCAGGGACGTCCGCAGCTTGGGAACGTCCTCCCCTCGCTTGCGCCGCTCGCGGCGGGAGTGCCAGTTGAAGACGAGCAGGCCGAACAGGGGGATCGGCAGCTCGAGCGGGTAGGCGAAGGCGCCGATCGCGAGGAACAGGACGAGCAGGGCGACGGTCCCGCGGTTCGCCGGCGTTCCCCGCTCGGAGACCGCCTTCCAGGCGAGCACGAGGGCGGGGGCCATCGTGACGAATCCCCAGGTCTGGTTGTAGTAGGGGTGGACGACGGTGTGGACGACCATCCGGTCGAGTCCGACCAGGGCCATCCCGGCGAGGCCGCCGAGCAGGTTGGACCCGAGCAGGTCGCGGGCGGCCAGGAAGAACCCGAGCAGGGCGAGGCCGAGCAGGAGGACCTGCATCGGCGAGAGGACCTCCCAGGTCGGCAGCCCGGCGAGGCTGGCTACACCGCCGAGGGCGTAGTAGATCGGGGTCTTCGACCGCCAGACGAGGGGAACCTTGTTGACGGGCTCGGCGGCCGACGACGAGAGCGGATAGTTGTGTTGGAGGAACTGGGCCGTCCCGGCGGCGAGGTGGGCGTCGGACCCGTCGCCGATCACCGTGGGGTAGCCGCCGCGAAGGAGGGGGCAGAGCACGGTGAAGGCGATGATCGCGGCGACGTAGACCGGCCACAGCGTCCCGCCGATCGGCTGCGGCCGGGCCGGCCAGCCGCGGCGGCGGACGGCGAGCACGGCGGTGATCAGACCGGCGGCGATCACGAGTCCGAGCGAGACGTCGAAGGGGACGAAGGCGTAGCCGAGCAGGGTCAGCTCGAGTGCGGCGATGCACGCGCCGACCGGGGCGACCCAGAGCAGCTCGTGGCGGCGGAGGGAGTCGGGCAGGGCGAGGCGGACGACGCCGAACCCGGAGACGACGAACAACCCGATCCCGGCGAGCGCGACACGGAGGGCGGGAACCGCGGCCTTCCGGGCGACGTGGAGGTTGATCTTCTCGTAGAGCTTGATCCGGTCGGCCAGGTAGGCGACCAGGACGAAGGCGACGAGGCTGACCCCCCGGGTCAGGCGTGGGTCGAGCGCTTTGCGCGGGCCTGGAGCAGGACTCGCGTCACGAAGACCGGGTTCCCGAGGAGGTAGCGTCGCCACATCCGTTGGGGTTCGATCATCAGTCGGAAGATCCATTCGAGTCCATTGTCGGCCAACCATCCCGGCGCTCGCGGAACACGCCCCGATACGTAGTCGAACAGAGCGCCCACCGTCCAGCAGACCGACACGTCGAGGCGGTCGGCGTTCTGCTGGACCCATTCCTCCTGTTTCGGAGTGCCCATGCCGACCAGCACGATGTCCGGCCGCCGGGCGTTGATGTCCTCGATGACCCGCTCGTCATGCGGTGAGCCGGTCTCGAAATACCCGTGATGCGATCCGCTGACCTCCAGCCGAGGATACTGGCGGCGCAGGCGCCGCGCGGCCTCGGCGGCGATCCCCGGGTCGCAGCCGAGCAGGTAGATCGAGTGGCCGCCGGCCTCGCATAGCGACGCTAGCCCCCAGATCCAGTCGGCCCCGGTCATCCGGTGGGGCGTCTCGACCTCGAGGGCCTTGGCGGCGAGGCGGACGCCGTATCCGTCGCAGTAGACGAGGTCGGCCCGCTCGAGCGCGGTCCGCAGGCTGAGGCTCTCGCGGGAACGGTTGAGAACGTGGGCGTTGACGTACATCACCCGGCGGGCGCGGCCGCCGTGGCCGACCCACCCGGTCACCCGGCCGAGCATCTCGCCGGGCTGGGCGAGGGCGATCGGGATGTCGAAGATCACGGCGTGACCGTCTTCGTCGGCGACCGCCGGCTCGTCGGGAAATGTGACTTTTCCGTTCGTGCTCATCGCATCCAGATCCTTCCGACCGGACATCGTATGGCCTGCGCTCGATGCCACTAGCCTTCGCCGCCGATGGCGGTGGTCACGATTGACGCGAGCGATGCGAGGGCGAGTCGGCCGCGCGGGTGGGGACGGTACCTGCTGGGGTTGCTCGAGGCCTTCAGGGCGGGGGCGGCCCCCGATCTGGAGATCGTCGAGAGCTTCGGCTGGGAGCGGTTCCCAGAGGTCGCGTGGGAGCAGATCGGCTTTCCGTTTGGAGCACGCGCGGCCGGCGTGATCCACGCGCCGAACTGCTTCCTCCCGGTGATTCGGCCGTGTCCGGGCGTCGTGACGATCCACGATCTCGCGTTCGAGACCCACCCGGGCGACTTCTCGCCGCGGACGCGGCGCAAGTACCAGTGGCTGACGCCGGTGGCCGCCCGGTCGGCCGACCGGGTGATCTGCGTGTCCCGGTACACGGCTCGCGACGTGATCGACCGCTACCGCGTGAGCGAGGACCGGATCCGCGTGATCGGCGAGGCGCCGTCCCTCGCGGTCGGCGACCGCTCGCCGCCGGCCGGGCCGTATCTGCTCGGGGTTGGCGACCTGCGCGTCAAGAAGGACTTCATCACGCTGGTCGACGCCTGGCGGGTGCTGCGCGGACGGGGCCTCGAGCACCGGCTGATCCTCGCGGGCGGCGACGGCGGTGAGGCCGGCCGGCTGCGGGCGGCGGCGGGCGGCGAGCCGCTCGAGCTGACGGGTTACGTCACCGACGGGGAGCTGGACGCCCTGATGCGGGGGGCCGACCTGTTGATCCATCCCAGCCGGCACGAGGGCTTCGGCCTGGTCCTGCTCGAGGCGATGGCCCGGGGGACGCCGGTGCTCGCCGCGTGGGCGTCGGCCCTCCCGGAGACGGCCGGGTCGGCGGCGGCGTACTTCGAGCCGGGTGGGGTCGCCGCCCTGTCGGAGTTGATCGGCGACGTGCTGGGTGACGAGCGGCGACGGCTTGACCTGATCGCCCGCGGGTACGACCGGGTTGCCGGGTGCTCGTGGCGGGCGACCGCCGAGGCGACGGCCGACGTCTATCGGGAGCTCCTGTAATCCGTTCGACGACGTTGTGGACGTTGTTGTCTGCGTTCATTCGTGCGGCCGAACACTGTTCGCAACCGAACACTGTTCGCAACCGAACACTGTTCGCAACCGAACACCGTTCGCAACCGAACACCGTTCGCATGCGCCGAGGAGACCTCGACAACGTTCTTCGAGAGCCCGTTGGCGTGCCCGCGTACCGACGATGTCCTCGACCGACTCGGGCGAGTCCGTCTGAGCCCGTCAGCCGAGGCTGATCATCACGTGCTTGAGCTCGGTGTAATCCTCGATCGAGTAGCTTGACATGTCCTTGCCGTAGCCTGACTGCTTGAACCCGCCGTGGGGCATCTCCGAGGCCATCGGGATGTGGTCGTTGACCCAGACGGTTCCGAACCTCAGGTTCTTGGCGGCGTTCATCGCCCGGGTCACGCTCGTCGTCCAGACGCTCGACGCCAGGCCGTAGTCGACGCCGTTGGCCCAGGCGATCGCCTCTTCGTCTGAGGAGAATCGCTGGACGGTGACGACCGGCCCGAACACCTCCCGCTGGACGAGCTCGTCGGCCTGGGCGAGGCCGGCGACGACGGTCGGCTCGTAGAAGAACCCCGCCCCCGCCCGGATCGACCCGCCCGTGGCGATCTCCGCGGCGCCGGGCGCCCGCTCGACGAAGCCGGCGACCCGGTCGCGCTGCGTGGCCGAGATCAACGGGCCCATCTCGGTCCCCGAGGCGTTCGGATCCCCCACCGCCAGCCCGCCGACGGCGTCGGCCAGCCGGCTGACGAGGTCGTCGTGGATCTTCGGCCCGGCGAGGACCCGGCTCGCGGCCGTGCAGTCCTGGCCGGCGTTCCAGAACCCGCCGACCTTGATCCCCTCGACGACGGCATCGAGGTCGGCGTCGTCGAAGACCAGGACCGGCGCCTTCCCGCCGAGCTCGAGATGGACCCGCTTGAGCGTCTCGGCTGCCGCCCGGGCGATCGCCTTGCCGGTCGACACATCCCCGGTCAGCGAGACCATCGCGACCTTCGGATGGCGGACGAGCGGCGCGCCGGCGGCCTCCCCGTGTCCGAAGATCACGTTCAACACGCCCGGCGGGAGGTGCTCGGCCGCGATCTCGGCGAGCAGGGCCCCGGTCAGGGGGGTCTGCTCCGACGGCTTGAGAACAACCGTGTTGCCCGCGGCGAGAGCCGGGCCGATCTTCCAGATCGCCATCATCAGGGGGTAGTTCCACGGCGCGATCTGCCCGACGACGCCGACCGGCTCGCGGCGGATCATCGACGTGTAGCCGGTCACGTACTCGCCGGCCGACTTCCCCTCCAGGCAGCGGGCGGCCCCGGCGAAGAAGCGGAGGTTGTCGACGAGGAAGGGGATCTCCTCGCGAGCGGCGTCGATCGGCTTGCCGACGTTCAACGACTCCGCCTGGGCGAGCTCCTCCGCCCGGGCCTCGAGGCCGTCGGCGATCCGCAGGAGCGCCAGCGACCGCTCACCCGGAGTCGATCCCGCCCACCCGGCGAACGCCCGATCGGCCGCGGCGACCGCCGCATCGACATCGGCCTCACCCGAGACGGGCGCCCGGGCGATCGTCAGCCCGGTGGCCGGGTTGAGGATCTCCTCGGTCTCGCCGTCGACCGGGGGTCGTAGCCCGCCGTCGATGAAGTTCGCAAGCTCGGTCGGGGCCTTCGTCATCACAGCTCCTTCGAATCGGAACGCTCGATCGACGCCGAGAGGGCCTCGGCGACGGCCGGATGGACGATCCGCCCGTCGGAGATGTTGACCCCCGACCGCAGCTCGCCGGACTGCGCGAGGGCCGCGACGATCCCGTGGTCGGCGAGCTGGAGGACATACGGGAGGGTGGCGTTGGTCAGGGCGTAGGTCGACGTCACGGGGACGGCGCCGGGCATGTTCGTCACGCAGTAGTGGGTGATCCCGTCGAGCTCGTACGTCGGTGCCGAGTGGGTCGTCGGCCGGGACGTCTCGAAGCAGCCGCCCTGGTCGATCGAGACGTCGACGAGGACGGCCCGCCGCTTCATCAGGGCAAGCTGCTCCCGGCGGATCACCCACGGTGCGCGGGCCCCGTGGATCAGGACGGCGCCGATCACGAGATCGGCGAACGGGAGCATCTCCTCGATCGCCAGGGTCGTCGAGTAGACGGTCGACGCCCGGCCGCCGAAGATCAGGTCGAGCGCTCGGAGGCGATCGATCGACCGGTCGTAGACGAAGACGTCGGCCTGCATGCCGATCGCGATCAGGGCCGCGTTCAACCCGACCACGCCACCGCCGATCACGAGCACGGTCGCCGCCGCGACACCCGGGACGCCGCCGAGCAGGACGCCGCGGCCGCCGAGCGGCTTCTCGAGCATGAAGGCCCCGGCCTGGGTCGCGATCTTCCCGGCGACCTCGCTCATCGGCGCGAGCAGGGGGAGGCTCCCGCTGGCCGACTCGACCGTCTCGTAGGCGATGCAGGTCGCCCCCGACGCGCACAGTCCGGCCGCGAGCTCGGGCGCCGCGGCCAGGTGGAGATACGTGAACAGCGTCTGGCCGGGACGGAGCATCCCGACCTCGACCGGCTGGGGCTCCTTGACCTTGAGGATCAGCTCCGCCGCCCCGAACACGGCCTCGGCGTCCGGGACGATCCGGGCGCCCTGGTCGGCGTAGTCGGAGTCCTCGATCGCGCTGCCGTCGCCGGCCCCGGACTGGACGACGACGTCATGCCCGTGGCCCGTCAGCTCGCGGACGCCGGCCGGCGTCAGGGCGACCCGGTACTCGTCGGATTTGATCTCCGTCGGCACGCCGATCTTCATCTCGGGACCCTCGTCTCGCTCGGGACACAAGCCTTCACGAGGACACCTGCGGCCGGACGCGGTCCGCCGGATCACCGTCGCGGACGTCGACGCCGAAGACGCAGTTCCGGCGCCCCAGCTCGGGGAAGAGGTCGGCGGGATCGACGCAGAACTCCGGCGCAACCACCCCGACCGCCGTGATCTTCCCCCGAGCGATCAGCCGCACCGCGGCGGCAGCCGGCGCCGCCGTCGAGACGATCCCCCCGCCGAGCCCCCAGTCGGCCATCGGGCGGTTGACCGCCGTGACCCTGGCAACCCGTCCGGTGACCGAGCGGGCCTCCACCACGTGAGCGGCGATCGCGTCCTTCGACGGCGGGAGACTGTCCGCGGCAACAGCGGCAAGCTCGTCGTCGCTCGCCCCGACCAGCTCGTCCAACCGCCGCAGCAGAGCCGGCGCCAGCGAGAGACGGAAGCTCGCCTGCTTGGCGCCGAAGCTCCGGCCGAAGGTCTGGAGCTCGGAATGGAGCGTGTAGATCGTCTGGGCCCGGCCGATCGGATCCGGGAAGTCGACCGACCCGCCCGAGGACCCGGCCGGCAGCTCGACCGCCGTGCCGTCGCGGAGAACGACAGCGGCCATCGTCAATTCGTCGATCAAGGTGCGCAGCGCGTACGGCAGACGGAGGCCCGGACCGCCGGCCAGCGGGTCGCGCCCGGCAGCGCTCACGAGGATCTCCTGCACCGGCTCGCCGCCGAGCTCGCCGACGGCCAGCGCGGCCATCACGTTCGTCTTGCCGGGGGCCGCGCCCATTCCGAGCAGACCGAGGAGGTTGGCCGCGACGAAGCGCTCGTCGAGCTCGAGCTGAGCCGCCGTCATCCAATACAGCCCGCCGAGATCGATGTAGTGGCAGCCGGCCGCGAGGGCCGCGTCCATCGCCTCGAGGTTGATCCGGTAGCTGGCGGCGTTCAGGAGCACGTCGCACCCGTCGATCACGCCGGGCAGATCCCGGCGGCCGTCGAGCGTCACCGGCGTGCCCTTTCCACCGCCCTGCTCGTCGGCGACCCGCCGGACTGCGGGCCCGTCCAGGTCGAGCAGCAGCATCTGCGCGACCTCGGTCGAGTCGGCAAGGTCCCGCACGATCGCCCGGCCGATCGTCCCGCCGGCGCCGAGCACGGCGACCTTCACCGGGCCAGCTCCCGGCCCCGGAGAGCCAGCCAGAACTCGATCCGGTCGCGGGTGTTGGCCAGATCCCGACCGGTCAGCAGCTCGACCCGGCGCAGGCGATAGCGGAGCGTGTGGCGGTGGCAGAAGAGCTCGGCCGCGGCGTTCTCCCAGTGGCCGTTGTGCTCGAGGAAGACGTCGACCGACCGCAGCAGCTCCTCACCGTAGCCGGGCTCGCCGCCCGACAGGGGACCGAGGACGCTCTCGCTGTAGGACCGCAGAGCGTCGTCGTCCTGGAGCGAGAGCAGCAGATGGAAGGCCCCGAGATCCTTGTGGCTGGCGACGTCCGGCCCGCCGCCGTTGGCGTGCCGGACGGCCTCCAGGGCACAGCGGGCCTCGTGGAAGCTGCGCCGCAGCGTCTGCGGCGTGCCGGTCCGGCTGGCGGCCGCCCGAACGTCGCCGAGCTCTGAGACCAGATCCCGGCGGACCCGCCGGGCGAGGTCGATCGGATCCCATTCGGACATGTCGGCGACCGCACACAGCAGGGCGCCACGGGTCGCGACGAGGGCCCGGACGTCGAGCCCCTCGAGCACCCGGTCGAGCACGGGCTCGGCGGACGGAGGGTCGTGGACGGCGAACGCGAGCACGGCCAGGGCGTGGCCGATTCCGAACGGCCGCAGCCGGGCCTCGAGCTCCTCGGGATGGAGGCGTCCGGTCAGGGCCTCGGCGAAGACGTCACCGGCCAGCCGGCGCTCGGTGTCCCGGACGAGGCGCAGGCGCATCAGCTCGAGGGCGACGACGGTGACCGTCTGGCGGAGCACGACCCGCTCGAACTCGCCGAGCCGGCCGACGGCGACGAGCCAGGCCTGGGGTCGGGCGCCGCCGGTCGAGACGACCGGCAGGCCGAGGACCCGGCCGCGGGCGGCGGGCTCGATCTGGGCGGGAGCCGGCCCGTCGATCCCGGCGATCGCCTCCCTGATCGCGGCCGTGATCGCCTGTGAATCGGCGTCGGCAGCCGCGGGGTCGCCGGCGTCATGCCAGGCGAGCGTGTCCCCGCGGCCGTTGAGAACGCCGACCGCGCCGCCGATCTCGGCGGCCACGCTGCGGACGACATCGGCGAGACCGCGCTCGTCGAGGACGAGCCGCTCGAGCCGTCCCTGGATCTCCACGCTCCGGCGCAGGACGTCGTACTGCTCGTTGACGAGGTGTGCGAACGCCCGCTCGGTGATCGCGATGAACGGCAGCTCGTAGGGCACCTCGAAGACCGGGAAGCCGGACTCGCGGGCGGCCGCGAGGAGGGTCTCGGGGAGCCGGTCGTGGGAGAACCCCGTCCCGAAGCCGAGCCCGGCGATCCCGTGGGCGACGAGCCGGCGGACGTACTCCCGCTGGGACTCGGCGCCACCGAGCTGGGCCCCCGTCGTGAGCACGAGCTCACCGCCGGTCAGCCACGGGGTCGGGTCGGGCAGCTCGGTGGAGTGGACCCAGCGGACCCGGGTCGGCCCCGCCTGCGCCCCGGTCGCCAGGTCGAGCCCGACGTCGTCGACCAGTCGCTCGAGCGTCAACACCGGGTCAGACCCTGGCCGGTGCGATCCGCTCCCAGGCCTCGGAGAGCACGCCGCGGAGGATCGCCTCGATCTCGGCGAACTGCTCGGGTCCGGCGATCAGCGGCGGGGCCAGCTGGATCACGGGGTCGCCGCGGTCGTCCGTCCGGCAGATCAGGCCGCGGTCATACAGGGCGCCGGAGAGGAACCCCCGCAGGAGGGACTCGGACTCCTCGTCGGTGAACGACTCCTTCGTCTCCCGGTCGCGGACAAGCTCGATCGCGTGGAAGTAGCCGGCGCCGCGGACGTCGCCGACGATCTCGAGGTCGCGGAGGCCGTCGAGCATCCCGCGGAAGGCCGCCTCGTGCTCGAGCACCCGCCCACAGAGATCCTCGCGGCGCATGATCTCGAGGTTGGCGAGGGCGACCGCTGAGGAGACGGGGTGACCGCCGAAGGTGAAGCCGTGGACGAACATCGACGTCCCGTGCATGAACGGCTCGGCGACCCGGTCGGACGCGATCATCGCGCCCATCGGCGAGTAGGCCGACGTCAGGCCCTTTGCCGTGGTGATGATGTCCGGGACGTAGTCGTAGCGCTGACAGCCGAAGTAGTGGCCGATCCGCCCCCACGAGCAGATCACCTCGTCGGAGATCATCAGCACGCCGTGGCGGTCGCAGATCTCCCGGACCCGCTGGAAGTAGCCGTCCTGGGGGACGAAGCAGCCGCCGGCGTTCTGGACCGGCTCGAGGATCACCGCGGCGACCGTCTCGGCCCCCTCGAAGAGGATCCGCTGCTCGATCTGGTCGGCCGCCCACAGGGGGTCGCGGTCCTCGGCCCAGCGGTATGAGTTCGTGTTCGGGACGTGACACCCGCCCGGCGTCAGCGGCTCGAACGGCTGGCGCAGGGAGGTGATCCCGGTCGCGGCGAGCGCGCCCAGCGACGTCCCGTGGTAGGCGACCTCCCGGGCGATCAGCTTCGTCCTGGTCGGCTGGCCGGTCACCTTGTGGTACTGGCGGGCGAGCTTCCACGCCGACTCGACGGCCTCGGATCCGCCGGAGGTGAAGAAGACCCGGTCCAGGCCGGGCGGCGTCAGGTCGGCGATCCGGGCGGCGAGCTCGATCGCCGCCGGATGGGCGTAGCTCCAGTTGGTGTAGAAGGCCAGCTCGCGTGCCTGGGCGGCCGCCGCCTGCGCGAGCTCGTCACGCCCGTGGCCGACATTGACGCAGTAGAGGGCCGACAGGCCGTCGAGGTAGCGCTTGCCGTGCTCGTCGTAGACGTAGCAGCCGTCGCCGCGGACGATGATCGGAACCTCGTGGTCGGCGTACGAGCCCATCCGGGTGAAGTGCATCCACAGGTGGCGGCGGGCGAGATCCTGAAGGTGACTGGACACTTCGGACAACGGTAGCGCGCTTCGTCCGGGCGAATCAATCGAGATTTCGGGCAATCCGGCGGGGATGCGTTGTACCGGGTGTACAAGTCGGGTGATCTTTTTTGGGACTCCTGCCACTTGTGCGGTGTTCGCCTGCGGCCGTAGGTTTGCGGATACACCAACCGACTGCCGCGTCCGCCCGCCCGCCGCCACAGCAGGGAGAGAGTGCATGGCCACCGCAGCAATCCCGCAGCCGCTGCCAACCGGCGCCGGGAAGGCCGGCGCGGTGATCGACAAGGGGCTCAAGAAGGGGGCCCTCGGGTACGTCTCGAACCTCGTGATCTCGGTCGCGTCGACCGCGCCGGCCTACAGCCTGGCGGCGACGCTGGGGTTCATCGCCGCGGTCGGCGGAGTCGGCCTGCAGTCGCCGGCGATCCTGATCGTCTCGTTCGTCCCGATGCTCCTGATCGCGCAGGCGTATCGGTACCTCAACCGGGCGGATCCCGACTGCGGGACGACGTTCGCCTGGGCGACCCGGGCGCTCGGGCCGGGGCTCGGCTGGCTCGGGGGATGGGCGATCGTCGTGTCCGACGTGATCGTGATGGCCAACCTCGCGCAGATCGCCGGGACGTACAGCTTCCTGCTGTTCCGCTGGCAGGGCGCCGCCGCGTCGCTGGGTGCGGTGACCGCGGTCGGGGTCGTCTGGATCATCCTGATGACGTGGATCTGCTACCGGGGAATCGAGCTGTCGGCCCGCCTGCAGAGCGCCCTCCTGACGACGGAGGTCCTGACCCTCACGGCATTCGCGGTGGTGGCGTTGATTAAGGTCTACACGCAGCACCCGGCCGGGTCGATCCACTTCGGCCTGTCGTGGATCAACCCGCTGGCGATCAAGAGCTCGGCCGCCCTGGTAAACGGGGTCCTGCTGGGTCTGTTCATCTACTGGGGCTGGGACAGCGGCGTGACGGTCAACGAGGAGTCCGAGGACTCGGCGAACGGGCCGGGCAAGGCGGCCGTCATGAGCACGTTCATGCTCGTCCTGATCTACGTGATCGTGTCGATCGCCGCCCAGGCCTACGCGGGGACGGGCGGGCTGATCGCCAACCAGTCGGACGTGCTGAGCTTCCTCGGCGGAAAGGTCTTCCCCCGGCCGCTGGACCTGCTGCTGATCGTCGCGGTGCTGACGTCGGCGTCCGCGTCGACGCAGACGACGATCCTCCCGACCGCGCGGACGACGTTGTCGATGGCCCGGTGGGGGGCCGTGTCGAAGGCCTTCGGTCGGGTCCACCCCCGCTACCAGACGCCGACCTTCTCGACCGTCTTGATGGGCGTCCTGTCGACGATCTGGTTCGTGGCGATCGTCAACCTGTCGTCGAACGTCCTCGCCGACTCGGTGACCGCGCTCGGCTTCCTGATCGCCTTCTACTACGGCCTGACCGGCGTCGCGTGCGCGGTCTACTACCGGCGGGAGCTGACCCGCAGCGCGAAGAACCTCGTCCTGCTGGGGGTTGCCCCGCTGCTGGGCGGGGTGATGCTGTTCGGGATCTTCGTGAAGGCGCTGTTCTTCTACGGCGACCCCGCGAACACCTCGTCGCCGGGGGTCTTCGGCGTCGGCGTCCCGGTCGTCGTCGGGGTCGGGTCGCTGGTGATCGGCGTGATCCTGATGCTCGTCTCCCGGGTCACCTACCCGGAGTTCTTCGCCCGGCGGCCGGAGGTCGCCGATCCGGAGCTGCTGAGCGCGGCGCAGTCAGGCGGCTGAGCGGATCGCCTTGGCCTCTTGACGGGCCGGGGAGATCCTGATCACGTCCCAGGCGAGGCCGGTGGCCTCGAGCGCGCTGATCACCCAGGCCGACGGGTCGAGCTGCCAGCGGCCGAGACCGTGGCGGGCGGACGTCGGGAAGGCGTGGTGGTTGTTGTGCCAGGCCTCGCCGAGCGTGGGGATCGCCAGCCAGTTGAGGTTGCGGGAGTGATCGCCGGTCTCGAAGCGCCGGTTGCCGAAGAAGTGGCAGAGCGAGTTGATCGAGAAGGTCGCGTGGTGGAGGAAGAAGGCCCGGACGGCGCCGCCCCAGAGGAACCCGGTGAACGCGCCGAGCAGGGTGCCGGTCAGCGCCCAGCCGAGTACGGCGGGGAAGGCGAGACCGGCGAACAGCCAGACGATGAAGGTCCGGTTGACGAAGCAGACGACCGGGTCGGCGAGCAGGTCGGGGGCGTAGTGCTTGGTGCAGGCGCGATCGACGCCGCGGAAGGTCCAGCCGACATGGGCGTGAATCAGGCCGCGGATGGCGCCGCGCCAGCCGGACCCGTGGCCGACATGGGGGCTGTGGGGGTCGCCCTCCTTGTCGGAGAAGCGGTGATGCATCCGGTGGGTGGCGACCCACTCGATCACCGAGCCCTCGATCGCGGCGGACCCGAGGATCGCGAACGCGGCGCGGACGGCCTTGCCGGTCTTGAAGCTCCGATGCGTGAACAGGCGGTGGTAGCCGACCGTCACGCCGAGGCCGGTCAGGAGGTACGTGATCGACATCACGACGAGGTCCTGCCAGTGGAGGATCCCGCCCCAGGCGAGCCAGCCGGCGACGAACAGGAGGAGGAAGGGGACGACCGTCACGGCGCCGTTGGCGAGCCGCTCGGTCCGCTGGTTGTCCATGACCTGGACGCCGGCGTCCGCGTCCTGGGTCTCGACGGCGCCCGACCCACTTCGTGGCGGTCCCGGTACGGGTGCCGGGTCGTCGCGGAGTTGGGTGGTCACAGGGGGTGA
Source organism: Solirubrobacteraceae bacterium (assembly GCA_035553395.1). GTDB lineage: Bacteria > Actinomycetota > Thermoleophilia > Solirubrobacterales > Solirubrobacteraceae > Palsa-513. Next base: position 61,169 of record DASZKP010000039.1, read on the forward strand.
GGTGCTCGCCGGTCAGCAGCGCTCGGTGGCCGTGACGCCGGCCGAGCCTACCACGAGTCGGCTGGCCTGCGGGGGATTATTAGCCGGACGTTATGGGCGCCTGCGCTTGCGAGCTGGCGGCGCTCGGACGGCGAGGCGACCCGGCGTGACGAGGTCGACGGTGTAGGACCCCAGCGGGTTGCGAGCGGTCAGGCGGACGCGAAGGGAGTAGCCGATGTCCCGCGGCGTCGCGGTGTAGGAGTCGCCGGTCGCCCTGAGGATCGGCGCGCAGTGGTTGCGGCGGCAGCGAAGCCAGTGCATGGTGATGCGGGGGGCCGGAACTTCGGCCGTGATTCGTGGGGCGTCGAGGAGCACGCCGTCCTCGAGCTCGGCCAGCGGAAGGCGGTCGCCGACGGTGACGGGCAGCGGAGGCGGGACGGTCCGAGGCGCCGCGCAGGAGCAGGCGTTGGTCAGCAGGGGCGGCGCTCGGACCTGCAACGTGGGCGCCGAGCCGGACGCGGGCCCGCCGGGGTTGGTCGCCTTCACAATCGCCGTGATCTCAATCTCGTCACCAGCCTGTGTCGTTGAGGTCGTGGTAGACCCGCGTACGGGCCGATCCCCTCGTCGACCGTGTCGCCACCGGCGAACTGAGCCGTCCGCTGCCAGGTGATCGTGACGGTCGGCACGGGCACGCCAGTGACGGCACCGGGATCGAGGTGTACGTCGACCGACGTGCCGGGGGCGACGGTGCCGTCGGGCAGGCCGCCGGCGAACTGTCTTCCGAGTTCACGAACACCGTTCGTTTGCGAACACCGTTCGCTTGCGAACACCGTTCGCTTCCGAACACCGTTCGCTTCCGCGAAGTGGATCGCGGTCGCGTCGACGGTGGCTGGAACCGTCAGCAGGATGGCGGGCGATGCGACCGGCGTGGAGGTCCCCGCGGCGTTGGTCGCCTCGACCTCGACGGCGCCGTACTGGCCGGCGAAGGACCCGGCGTAGGTCGCCTGTGTAGATCCGGCTGCCAGCCGTCGAGTGGTGTACAGCTGGCGTCGACCGTCGGCGTGGGGCAGCGGAGGAACAGATACGAGTACGCGAGGGCGCCGGTCCAGCCGCCGGCGACGGCGACCGCCGGCTGGCCGACGTCGAGGGCGAACTGGTCCTGATGGTCGGCGCGACCGACCGACGGGGCGTCGTGTTGACGGGGACTCCGCCGTCCGCCAGGGCCGGGCTGGCGCCGAGCAGCACGACAGGGCGATCGGTCCCGCCAGGTACCGCCGGACCTGCCCCCAAGTCATACCGCCGCCCTGTTTCGGCCCCTTTCCGGTCAGACTACCCCAGCGTGTCGACATGGTCGATCTCTGCAGATCCCGGCCATGACGCGACCGTGCCGATCGATCGCGTCAGATCCCGGCCACGGGTCCCACATGTCTGCGAGTCTCAGTGGCGATGCCCGAACCAGTGCGCCGTCCGTACACGCCGCGGATGTCACCGCGCGACCGCCGTCGCCAGCTGCTCGACGCCGCCCTGCGGATCATCATTCGGGACGGGTACGGTGCAGTCTCGATCGAGACGATCGCCCGGGAGGTCGACGTCTCGCGTCCGGTGATCTACGGCGCGTTCGACGGTCTCGGCGACCTGCTGGGTGCGCTGCTCGACCGCCAGGAGCGTCGGGCCCTGGCGCAGCTGGCCGCCGCCGCGCCGGCCCCACCGGGTGACCAGGATCCGGGGCAGTTCATCGTGGGGATCGTCCGGTCGATGGTCGAGGTCGTCGCCCGCGACCCCGACACGTGGATCCCGATCCTGCTGCCGCCCGACCGGACGCCGAAGGTCGTGCGCGAACGGATCGATCGTGACCGGGAACGCGTCCGCCGGCAGTTCGAGGCGCTGCTCGCGTGGGCGCTGGAGCGGCGGGGAGGAGCGGCGGGGGTCGACATGGAGCTCGCGTCGCACTCGATCCTGGTCGTCGTCGAGCACTGGGGCCGTCTCGTCCTGCGCGATCCCGAGCGCTTCTCGGCGGAGCGCCTCGCGGGCTTCGTGGAACGGCTCGTCGGCGGGATCTCGGGCCTCGACCGGCCGGCCGGCTGACACCCCCGGAGCTCGCCCTCGCGAACCCTTGACAAGCAAAGCTACGCCGGTGTAGCATTCTCGTGGCAATCGTCACCAGCGACCAGACGCGGGGAACCCATGTCAAGCAAATCGCGCAAGGCCAAGTCGATCGAGCCGCACGAGGACTACGGCTTCTTCGGACCGGACTCGGTCACCTGGCGGGTCTGGAAGTACCCGACCTCGCTGACGGTCGGCTTCCAGCGGGCCGTCGTGATCGAAGAGCTCGACCCGGCGCTGATCGCGGCGGTCGACGAGTCCGGGGGTGTGCGGTCGAGGCCGCGGACGCGGTACGACAGAACGCTGTGCTACTTCTCGCGGGTCGCGTTCGGCGACACGCGGTCGACATCGAAGGCCGCCGACATCCTCGTCAAGGTCCACTCGAAGGCGGTCGGGATCGAGCCGCTCAGCGGCGAGCGCTACGACGCGAACGACCCGAAGTCGCAGCTGTGGATCCACCTGACGGCGTGGCACTCGATCCTCTACGCGTACGAGCGCTACGGTCCGGGCAAGCTGTCGCCGGCCGACGAGGCCAGCTACTGGGAGGACTGCCGCCTGGCGGCCGAGCTGCAGACGTGCGACCCGGCCGACGTGCCGCTGACGCGGATCGGGATCCGCGAGTACTTCGACGAGATGCGCCCGCAGCTGGTCGGATCGCCGCCGGCCCAGTCGATGATGGACTTCCTGCTCAACGGGGAGGTCATGTTCCCGCCGCTGCCGCCGGTGACCAAGCCGGCGATGTGGGTCGTCAACAAGACGATGCGGATCGCGACGATCGCGACGATGCCGCGGTGGATGCGCCAGATGGCCGGCATTCGCCAGGGCCGCGTGCTGGACCTCCTCGTGCGGCCGGTGATGATCGTCAGCTACCGGGTCGTCCACGTCAGCCGGCGACTGGAGCTGGCGATCCTCAACCTGATGTCGCCGTCGACGCACAAGGTGATGGTGCCGATCTTCTGGGAGGTCCCGCCGAAGCGAGCCGAGACCCTGACGCCGGGGGAGGCTCGCGAGCGCTACGGGTACGACAAGCCGTCGGAGGCCCACCCGGACTGGCGCGAGCGCCAGCGCAACCGAGTGTTCGTCGAGGGCGAGGCGCCAAGCGACGCGGGGCTCGTCGAGTCCGAGGAGCTGTTCGGGGCGATGGTGGCCTGAGCTGCCGAACTGCGGCGGGCGCCGACCAAGCTGAGGTCGGCGCCGTCGCGGCCAGTGCCGGGTGTTCCGCAGTCCCCCGCGGTGGGTCGGTCGTCAGGCGGCGCCCAGGGGACCCGCGGACACGAAGACGATCGGCGGCAGCGGCTGTGGATTCAGGCGGGCAACGCGGTCGCCCGTTGGGCGCGCGCCGCGGCGGCTCGGTTTGGTAGTTGGGTTCGAGCTTTTGGGCTGCAAATCCAACGTACCGAGAGACCCGACCGGCGTCTGTGAGACTCGTCACGCAACGCCGATCTCGCCTACCACCGCTACAGGCCGATCGCGACGTACTTCGTCTCGAGGTACTCCTCGATCCCCTCGTAGCCGCCCTCCCGGCCGAAGCCCGACTGCTTGACCCCGCCGAACGGCGCGGCCGCGTTGGAGACCATGCCCTGGTTGAGGCCGACCATCCCGACGTCCAGCCGCTCGGAGACCCTCAGGGCGCGCCTGAGGTCCTCGGTGTACAGATACGCGACGAGCCCGAACTCGGTCCCGTTGGCCTGCTCGAGCGCCTCGTCCTCGGTCTCGAAGCTGACGATCGGCGCGACCGGGCCGAAGACCTCCTCGTGGAGCAAGCGGGCGTCGGTTGGCAGATCGACGACCACGGTCGGTCGGTAGAAGTACCCGGCCCCCTCGACCGCCGCGCCGCCGGTCAGGCAGCGGGCACCCCGGCGCACCGCGTCGTCGACGAGCTCGGCGACCTTGTCGCGGGCGTCGTCGTCGATCAGCGGGCCGACGTCGATGTCGGGGTCGGTCCCGCGACCCAGGCGCAGCGCGCCCATCCGGTCGGCCAGACGGCCCGAGAACTCGTCGAACACGGAGGCGTGGACGAGGAAGCGGTTGGCCGAGGTGCACGCCTCGCCCATGTTTCGCATCTTCGCGATCATCGCTCCGTCGAGCGCGGCGTCGAGATCCGCGTCGCCGAAGACGACGAACGGGGCGTTGCCGCCGAGCTCCATCGAGATCCGCAGGACCTTCGCGGCCGCCCGGGCCGCCAGCTTCGAGCCGACCTCCGTCGACCCGGTGAACGACAGCTTGCGGAGCCTGGGGTCGTCGAACAGCGGGTCGATCACCTCACCCGAGCGACTCGTGGTCAGCACGTTGAGGACTCCGTCGGGCAGCCCGGCGTCGCCGAGGATCTCGGCCAGCTTGAGCATCGACAGGGGCGTCGCCCGAGCCGGCTTGACGACCATCGTCGCCCCGGCCGCGATCGCCGGGCCGATCTTGCGGGTTCCCATCGCCAGCGGGAAGTTCCACGGCGTGATCAGCAGGCACGGACCGACCGGCTGCTTCATCGTCAGCAGGCGGCCCCGGCCGTTCGGACTGACGGCGTAGCGACCGTCGATGCGGGCGGCCTCCTCGGAGAACCACCGGAGGAAGTCGTTGGCATAGGTCACCTCGGCCCGCGACTCGGCCAGCGGCTTGCCCATCTCGAGCGTCATCAGCAGAGCGAGCTCGTCCGTCCGCTGTGCGATCTCGTCATACGCCCGGCGGAGGATCTCGCCGCGCTCGCGGGGCGCGGTGACCGACCAGGCGGCGCCGGCCTCGGCGGCCGCGTCGAGGGCCGCGGCGGCATCTGCGGCGCGCGCGTCCGCCACCCTGCAGAGCGCGTCGCCGGTCGCCGGATCCTCGACCGCGAAGCTCCCGCCGCCGCCGGCCTCGCGCCACGTCCCTCCGATCAGCAGGCCCTTCGGAGCGGCCGCGAGAACCGCTGCCTCGTTCATCGGCGTCGGCTACCGTGCCGCGGATGCGTCGTCTCGTCGCAGCGCTGCTGACCTGCGCCGCCCACGGCCTGCTGATCCCCGCGGCGTGCCTGGCATCGGCGACCCTGATCATCGACGGTGGCGGCGACGGCCACGGCGTCGGCATGAGCCAGTGGGGGGCAGACGGCCTCGCGCAGCACGGCTTCACATATCAGGAGATCCTCGCCCACTACTACACAGGTACCACGATCGGGATGGCACCAACCGGGCGGGTCGTCCGCGTCCTGATGCAGCCGGGCCGCAACACGGTCGTCTTCACCGGGGCGAGCGGCGCCGGCAGACACGGGCTGGTCGCGGCGACCACCTACCGGGCGAGCCTCGCCGGCAGGACCCACATCGTCGTGAGCCCGCCGCGCGGCCGACGACTGGTGCTCGCGGCGCCGGCCACGATCGCCGGGGCCGGCGGGGTGATCCAGCTCGACGGCACGGCGACCAACGGCGTCCTCAACGGCCGCTACCGCGGCTCGCTCGAGCTCGTGTCCAACGGGCACGGCGGCCTCGAGGTGCTCAACGTCGTCGGCCTCGACGACTACGTCCGCGGTGTCGTCGCCGCCGAGAGCGAGGCCAGCTGGCCACCGGCCGAGCTCGAGGCCCAGGCGGTCGCGTCGAGGACCTATGCGATCACCGACGCCCTGAACACCGGCTTCGACGTCTATGCCGACACCCGCTCCCAGCAGTACGGCGGGGTCGCCGCGGAGACTCCGTCGACCGACGCGGCGGTCGCCGCGACGGCCGGCCAGGTCGTGACCTACGAGGGCAAGCCGGTGATCACGTACTTCTTCGACAGCTCCGGCGGCGAGACCGAGAGCGTCCAGAACGCGTTCCCCGGGAGCCCACCCGAGCCGTGGCTGGTCGGCGTCCCGGATCCCTACGACACGCTCTCGCCGACCCACCACTTCGGACCGACGGCACTCTCCGCCGGTGCCGCGACGGCGGCCCTCGGCGGATTGGTGAAGGGCTCGCTGAAGGCGATCAGGGTGACCCGGCGGGGCGTCTCGCCGCGCATCATCCAGGCCGTCGTGCTCGGGACCGGAGGGTCGACCACGGTGACCGGCGACCAGCTGGCGCGGAGCTTCGGCCTGGCGTCGACGTGGATCTGCTTCGCGATGACTGCGGCGGGGACGCCAGCCCGCGGGTGGGACGCGGCCTGCCGGCCGCCGACGCTGACCCTGACCGCCCCGCCGAGCGCGACCGCGCCGGGAGCGCCCCCGCCGGCGCCTACGCCGACTCCGCCGCCCTCAGCAGGCCCGACCGGTGGGAACGCGGCCCCGAGCTGAGCGGCGCGCCGGCGACCGGGTCGGCCCGTCGTCAGGCACACTGCATCGGTGGAGTCCGCCTGGCCAGCCACGCCGCTGCTCGTCCTCGACACCCCCTGGCTGCTCTACCGCGCGTTCTTCGGGCTTCCCCGGTCGATCCGGGACGGCGGCGGCGAGCCGCGGGGCGCGCTGCTCGGGTTGGTCAACACCGTGCTCGCGGCGATCGACGCCTGCCATCCGCGGGCCGTCGTGTGCTGCTTCGGTGCCGAGGAGGCCGACTACCGGGTCGCGCTGTACCCGCCGTACCACGCCCACCGCGACCCGATGCCAGCCGAGCTCCGCGCCCAGTGGGTCGAAGCTCCGGCGCTGCTCGGCGAGTTCGGTTGGACGGTTGCCGAGCACGCGACGCTCGAGGCTGACGACCTGCTCGGGTCGTTCGCTCAGACCGAGCGTGAGGCCGGCGGCGAGACGCTGATCTTCACGGGTGACCGCGATCTCTACCAGGCGGTCGATACGCAGACCGGCGTGCTCGCGCTCAGCCGGGACAAGCCGGCCGCCCGGCTCGGGGTCGAGCACGTTCGCAGCGCGTGCGGCGTCGAGCCGGCGCAGATCCCCGACCTGATCGCCCTGCGCGGCGACCCGTCCGACGGCATCCCGGGCGCCAAGGGCGTCGGCGCGAAGACGGCGGCCGAGCTACTGGCGACGCACGGGAACCTCGAGGGCGTGCTCGCGGCCGCGACCAGCCCGACCGCCGCGGCGCGGGGGCTGCGTCCGAGGATCGCCGAGGCCCTGCGGACCCAGGCCGACGAGCTGCGCCGCTTCCTCGAGATCGCGACGCTCGTCGACGTCGAGGTCGACCTCCCGGCCGACGCGCCGACCGACCTGGCCGGCGGCGGACGGGCGGCCGGGCGCTACGGCATGGAGCGGCTTGCCGCCCGCCTCGCGGACGCCGCGGCCCAGGCCGAGGGTCGGGCGGTCAGTCGAAGAGACGGTCGCTGAGCCGGAGCGTCACGGTCCGCTGGCCGCCGGCGATCACCGTCTGCCACGGCCCGTCGCCGGTGACCTCGTCGCGGCCGAGCACCAGACGGATCAGCTCGACCGCGGCGCGGCGATCCTGGGGCGGCGAGACGTACCTGGCGTCGGGCCGGCCGGTCAGCGGCTGGCTGCGCTGGTCGGTGACCTCGACGATGTAGCCGAGCTCGGGGGTCTTCGTGTTCATCGCGGTTGCCTGGCCGATCGCCGTAGCATGGTGGCATGTCCGTGGCCGTCCCACTCAGCGAGCTTCCCGACCAGGTCGCCCGGTTCGGATTCCACCCGTACATCGTGACGGTGTCGGGCGACTCCACCCCCCGCGTGACCTCCGTCCGCGTCAGCTGGGACGGGACCTGCCTGGTCGCGCCGGCCGGACGGCGGACGGCCGCAGCGATCGGGGCGAACGACACCGTCGCGCTGCTCTGGCCGTCGAGCGCGCCGGGCGACTACGCGCTGATCGTCGACGGGGTTGCCGAGATCCAGGGGACTGGCCCGAACGCGCTGCGGGTCAGCATCCAGCCGGCCAAGGCCGTGCTCCACGTGACCTCCCGCGTCCCGGCCGCCTGAACGGGACGTGGCCGCGCCGGGAGAACGGGGCGCTGGCCGGACTAGAGCCCGACCGGATGCCGGACGACGTAGCCGGCCGGCGTCGGCTCGAGCCGCTGCCAGCGTGACCCGGCCCTCGCGGCGCCGCTCGTGTCGAAGCGCAGGCCGCCGATCGTCATGAAGACGTGGGCCGCGCTCGCGAAGATCGTGATCCACGTCCCCGGGCCCGCCGCACCGTAGGTCTCGAATCCGGTGGAGTCCTCCGGGGCCGAGAGCAGCCCTGCGGCGTGCAGGACGTACGAGACCGAGCCCGAGCAGTCGTAGCCGGCCGCGTCCCACGCCGCGTGGCCGCCGCCCCAGATGTATGGGAGCGTCGCGATCCGGTCGGCGGCGGCGACCGCCGAGGCGATCCGCGCGGGAACGTCGCGAGTCGGTGTCGACGGGTCGAGGGCTTCGGGGGCGAGCGAGGCCCCCGCGACGACGCCGGCCTGCGTGACCGCTGTCCGCTCCGGGGCTGGGGCCGGGGCTGGGGTCGGGATCGGGATCGGGTCCGGGCTCGGGGCGCGAGCAAGCGCGGCGAGGACCGGGTGCCTGCCGCGGACGCCGAGCGCAGCCCAGGTCCGAGCGCCTACGACGCCATCCGTCGTGAGCTTGTGTGCAGCCTGGAAGCGCTCGACCGCGCTGGTCGTCCGGGCACCGAAGATGCCGTCGGGCGCGAGGCCCAGGCGGCGCTGGAGCAGGCGAACCGATGCCGAGGGCGCGACCGTCGTCGGGGCTGCGGCCGACGCGCCCCTGCCCGGCGCGGCCGTCGAGGTGCTCACGAGCGCCGCGGCCACCGCGCCGCGGGCGCCGGGGGCCAGCACGAGCGCCGCGAGGAGTCCGGCCAGTGCGGGTGTCTTGGGGGGTCGCTTCACGCTCGGATCGTCGAAGCCGCGGGAGAGGGGCTGGGAGCCCATCGGCTGCGGCGAGCAATCCCCCGCGGCCGGCAACGTTCGTTGCGCCGGCGAATCGATCGGGTGGGCGGCTGCGGGATCCGTCCGGACCGTGAAACCGAGCGCGACGCTCGGAGACCCGTCAGAGGCCGACTGGGTGGCGCACGATGTAGCCGGCCGGGATCGGCCCGAGCGACTGCCAGCGGGAGCCGGTGCTCGACAGGCCGATCGTGTCGTAGCGCAGGCCGCCGAGCGTCATGAAGGCGTGGCTGGCGTTGGCGTAGACCGTGATCCACCGGCCCGGCCCGGGCGCTCCGTAGCCCTCGAGCGCACTGGAGTCCTCCGGCGTGGCGAGGGCGAGGGCGGCGTGGAGTACGTAGGAGACCGAGCCCGAGCAGTCGTAGCCGGCCGCGTCGAACGAACCGTGGCCGCCGCCCCAGACGTACGGGAGCCCGGCGATCCTGTTGGCCGCGACGATCGCCAGGGCCAGCCGGGCTGGGAGGCCCCCGGAAGGCGTCGAGCCGGCGGATGGCGTCGAGCCGGCGGACGGTGTCGAGCCGACGGACTGAGTCGAGCCGGCGGACGGCGTCGAGCCGGCGAACAGCGTCGAGCCAGCGGACGGCGTCGACGCGGCGGACGGGTCGGCGTCGACCGAGGCTGTGGACGCCGGGTCGAGCACCGCCGCTCTGGTGAGGGCCGCGACCTCGAGGCCGATTGGACCCGGCGGAGCCGACGCCTGATCAGGCGCGGCGACGCCGCCGTCGCGCTCGACCGCCATCCCGCTCGCCGGAGGTGCGTGACCGGCGCGAGGACTGCGGGAGTGACCGACCAGGGCGAGCGGCACGACGAAGCCGGCGAGTACGGCGAACGGGCGCTTGACGAGCTGGCCGACCCGGAGGTCGCGGGGCGGCCCGGTGCACGACCGGCACGAACACCGAGGATTACGACGTAGACCCCGCACGCGGGGGTATTCGTCGCGCAGCCGCCTGGCCCTGCTCGCCGCGTCCGGGCGGCCGATCGGCTGGCGCGCTTCGATCAGGGCGTGAACTTCACCGTGATCACGTCGCCGTCGGCGATCGGGTAGTCGCGCCCCTCGAGGCGGAGCGTCCCGCGGTCACGGGCACCTGCGTACCCGCCGGCCTCGACCAGCGCAGCCCAGCCGATCACCTCGGCCCGCACGAAGCCGCGCTGGATGTCCGAATGGATCTGGCCGGCCGCGTGCCACGCGGTCAATCCCTGCCGCAGGTGCCAGGACTGGGCCGGCTTGGCCTCGCCGGCCGTGAAGAAGGCGATCAGCTCGAGCAGGTCGAAGGCGCCCCGAACGACCCGCTGGAGTCCTGACTCGCCGACGCCGAGTCCCTCGCGCATCGCCTGGGCCTCCTCGTCGTCGAGCTCGCCGAGCTCGGCCTCGATCCGCGCGGAGACGGCGACGGCTCCGGCCCCCTGGGCGGCGGCGTGGTCGGCGATCGCCGCAGGCACGTCGTCGGATCCCTCGTCGACGTTGGCGACGAACAGCACCGGCTTGGCGGTCAGCGGGCCGAGCAGCCGCATCGCGTCGGGCGCATCCTTCGGCGCAGCCACGCTGCGGGCCGGGCGGCCGGACTGGAGGGCGTCGATCAGCGCCTCGAGCCACGCCTGTTCGGCGATTGCCGCGCGGTCGCCGCCGCGGGCGCTCCGCACGACACGGTCGATCCGCCGCTCGGCCTGCTCGAGGTCGGCGAGGATCAGCTCGGTCTCGATCGTCTCGATGTCGGCCAGTGGGTCGACCCGGCCCTCCGGGTGGATCACGTTGTCGTCCCGGTGGGCGCGGACGACGTGGATGATCGCGTCGGTCTCGCGGATGTTCGCGAGGAACTTGTTGCCCAGGCCCTCGCCGGACGACGCGCCGGCGACGAGGCCGGCGATGTCGTGGAAGTAGACGGTGTCGTAGACGAGCTCGCTCGCCCCCACGGTCTCGGCAACCCGCTGGAGGCGGTGGTCGACGACTGGGACGACGGCGACGTTCGGCTCGATCGTCGTGAACGGGTAGTTGGCCGCCTCGGCACCGGCCTGGGTGAGGGCGTTGAAGAGCGAGGACTTCCCCGCGTTGGGCATCCCGACGATCCCGATCTTCATCGGCCGGAGCCCTCCTGGCCGGCGTCGCCGGCGCTCAGGGTCGGGCCGCAGCCGCCGACCAGCAGTCCGAGCACGGCTCCCGCGAACACGTCCGACGGGTGGTGGACGCCGAGTCGCAGCCGCGAGAGCGCCAGGCTCACCGCCAGGGCGTAGAGCACGACCGGCGGGCCGCCGGCCCGCGTGTAGGCCCGCGCACCGGCGAACGACGTGGCCGCGTGGGCGCTTGGGAAGCTCAGCTGGGTCGGTGTCGAGACGAGTCCGCCGGCCGGCCGGCGCCGCCGGACGGCGAGCTTGACGGCGGTGTTCAGGGCGTAGGCCGCAGCGACCCTGCCGGTCGCCGCCCGCCAGACCGACCGCCGCTGCGGCGCTCCGAGCACGGACATCGTCGCGCCGAGCGCGAACCAGATCCCCCCGTGATCACCGACCCGCGAGAAGCATGCCGTCCAGCGGGCCGCTGGCCCGGCTCGCAGCACCCCCGCCAAGCGGGCGTCGATGGCCCCGGCAGCCGGCATCGAGACCGGCCGGTCGGTCTCAGGCGCCGAAACCGACGCGGGGCTCGTCCGAGTCGGTGCGGACGAAGACGACCTGGGCGAGGTCGAGCCGCACGGTCGCGTCCTCACAGACCAGCTTGTACCAGCTGTCGCGCGACTCGAGCGCAGTCTCCAGGGCCTCGCGCTCGGAGACCTGGACGCGGGCGGATAGCACCTGGCCACCGGTGAAGCCGATCGAGATGCGTTGGGGCTTTGGCGTTGCCATCAGTGTGCGGGCTCCACGAGTTCGGTGAGGACTCCGCCGCAGGCGGCGGGGTGTAGGAATGCTACGCGCGAGCCGCGCAGGCCGGCCCGGGGAGTTGCGTCGATCAGCCGGACGCCCTCCTCGGTCAGCTTGGCCAGGGCGGCTTCGATGTCGGTCACCTCGTATGCGACGTGGTGCATCCCGGGGCCCTTGCGGGCCAGAAACCGGCCGATCGGGGTGTCCTCGCCGGTCGGCGCGAGCAGCTCTACGTGGCTGTCGCCGATGTCGAGCAGGACCGCCTCGACGCCCTGCGACTCGACGATCTCGCGATGGGCGAGCGTCATCCCGAAGGTTCCGGAGAGCAGCGCAACGGCCGAGTCGAGGTCGGCGACGGCTACTCCGACATGGTCGATGCGGTCGAACACCGCGGGGAGTCTAGTTGGCGGCCTCCCTGAGTCGCGAAGCGCCCGCTCTCGTAACCGTGCCGGCAGACCGGCGACCCGTCAGATCCTCAGGGGGTCTGTCATCGGGCCGGGCGCCCGACGCGTGGATGTCGCACGTTCGTCTCAAAAGTAGCTGCCTGACTCAGGCAGCTACCTGCCGAACAGACTCACACAGCAACTCCTTCAGGTTCCCGGCCCCCGCACGGCCCTGCGGCCCCGACGCCCGTCAAGGGTCGAAGTGCCGGCCCTCGGGCCGGCGGCTACTCGGTCCGAGGCCCGGCGGCGGCGGCGCCGCCGCTGCGGCGAAACGCGGCGATCGACGGCCGGCGGGGAACCTCGGACATGATCCGATCGATCGTCGGCCGATCCAGCACCTCGTTGCGCAGGAGCTCCTGCGCGAGCTCCTCGAGCTTCAGTCGGTTGTCCTCGATCAGCTCGCGGGCGGCTTGGCGGGCCTCGTGGACGACCTGTTCGCGCTCCTCGTCGCGGATCCGGAGGGTGATGTCCGAGACCGTGCCGGCCGTGTCGGTGCCGATCACCGCGCCGGACGTGCCCATCGCATACTCGGCGATCATCGCCCGGGCGATGTCGGCGACGCGGCGGAGATCGTCCGACGCACCGGTCGTCACGTCGCCGAACACGATCTGCTCGGCCGCCCGGCCGCCCATCAGCATCGTCATGTAGTCGACGAGCTCGTCGCGGGTCTTCAGGTAGCGGTCCTCGTCGGGAAGGTTCAGCGTGTACCCCAGAGCCCGCCCGCGCGGGACGATCGAGATCTTGTGGACCCGATCGACGGTCGGCAGGAGCTCGGCGCAGAGGGCGTGACCGGCCTCGTGGTAGGCGACGACGGACCGCTCGTGGTCTGAGAGGACGCGCCGGGACTGGGCCCCGGCGATGATCCGCTCGAGCGCGTGGTCGAAGTCGACCATCTCGATCTCCTGCGCCGATCGGCGGGCCGCGAAGATCGCCGCCTCGTTGCAGATGTTCGCCAGGTCGGCTCCCGTCAGGCCGCTCGTCTGGCGGGCGATCAGGCCGAAGTCGACCGAGTCGACGTGCTTGTCGCGGGTGTGGACCTCGAGGATCAGCTCCCGGTCGCGGACGTCCGGCGGAGCGACGTAGATCTGGCGGTCGAAGCGGCCGGGCCGCAGCAGAGCCGGGTCGAGCTTGTCGAGCAGGTTGGAGGCGGCGATCACGACGACCCGACCGGTCGAGTGGAAGCCGTCCATCTCGATCAGCAGCTGGTTGAGGGTCTGGTCCTTCTCGCCGGAGATGTCCATCCCCCGCTTTCCACCGACGGCGTCGAGCTCGTCGATGAAGATGATCGCCGGCTCGTTCTTGCGGGCGATCCGGAACAGGCGCCGGACGCGGGAGGCGCCGAGGCCGGCGAACATCTCGACGAACGACGCGGCCGACTGGGAGTAGAAACGGGCTCCCGACTCGTGGGCGACGGCCTTGGCGAGCAGCGTCTTTCCGGTCCCCGGAGGACCGTGGAGCAGGACGCCGCGGGGGACGCGGGCGCCGAGCTTGGCGAACCGGCTCGGATCGCGGAGGAACTCGACGATCTCCTCGAGCTCGGCCTTGGCGTCCTCGACGCCGGCGATGTCGGCCCAACCGACCGCCATGTCGGAGGCCGGCTTGATCTCCTGCGGCTTGGTCTTCGGCATCAAGGTCATCGTCCGTGCGATCAGGCCGACCATCGCGAACATGAAGACGATCGTCGCGAGCGGGATCCAGCTCTCCGCGCCGTTCTGGATGCCGTTGAGGAAGCTTCCGGAGATCACCACTAGGTGGACCTCATCGGCCGGGTGTGCCGACGACTGTAGGACGAGTTCGCGCAGGCGCTCCCATCAGTCGACGAGACGCCCGGGCTCACGACCGGCTGTCGTCGCCGAGCATCTCGACGGCGAGATCGCGGAAGAACTCGGCCGCGAAGGCGAGATCCCGGACGTCGATCCGCTCGTCCGCTCCGTGGATCAGAGGGTCGGTCGCGTAGCGGTTCTCGTGGCGGTGGGGGAAGAACCCGTAGGCGTCGCACTCGGGGAACGCATCGCGGAAGGTCCGCGAGTCGGTGAACCCCGGCAGGACGACCGGAGCGAGCAGCGCGTCGGGGTCGCGCTCGGCGATCCACCGACCGATGAACTCGGTCATCGGCGAGCGGACGGGCGAGCGGTTGCCGATCACCTGCTCGGTGAACTCGAGGCGGTAGCCGTCGTCGCCCAGCACCTCGCGGATCCGCTCCAGCGTCTCGACCTCACCGAGGCCCGGTGGGACCCGGCAGTCGACCTGGAGCTGGGCGGCGGCCGGGATCACGTTGATCTTCGCCGACGCGAGGATCCGCGTCGGCGCGAGCGAAACGCCCATCATCGGCTCGAGCAGCGGGACGAGACGCGGCTCGGCGACGCGGATCCGGTCGAGCACGGCGTGGAGGTCGCCGTCAGGCGCCTCGCCGATCGCCTCGAGAAAGGCGCGCGGCTCCGCCCCGAGGTCGTAGTCCGGCTGACGGGCGCCCAGACGGTCGAGCAGCGGGGCCATCTTGAGCAGGGCGTTGTCGCCGAGGCGGGGCATCGACGCGTGCCCGGCGACGCCTTCGGTGGTCAGCGTGAAGCGAAAGACGCCCTTCTCGGCGCAGCCGAGGCAGTAGAGACGCCGGCCCTCGTACTCGAGGATCCCCCCGCCGCCCTCGTTGACGAGCATGTCGCAGCGGACCTTGTCGGGGTGCGTCGCCGTCAGCCACTGGGCTCCCTCGGCGCCGCCGGTCTCCTCGTCGACGACGCAGACGATCAGCAGCGTGCCCCGGGCGGGGCGCCAGCCGGACGCGGCGAGCGAGATCCCGGCGGCTGCCTCGGCCGCGGTCTGCGACTTCATGTCGAGCGCCCCCCGGCCCCAGACGAAGCCGTCGTCGAGGTCGCCGGACCACGGGTCGTGCGTCCAGTCGTCCGGCGTCGCGAGGACCGTGTCGACGTGCGAGAGCAGGCACAGCGTCGGCCCCGGTGCCGGGCCGTCCAGGCGGGCCACTAGATTCGGGCGGGGCTCGGTCCGGCCGAGCAGCTCGCACGTGAAGCCCGCCTGCCCGAGCAGCCCGGCGAGATACTCCTGGGCCGCGCGCTCGTCGCCGGGCGGGTTCACGGTGTTGAAGCGAATCAACCGCTGGAGAAGCTCCGTCGCGGCGCTCTGGAGATCCTCGGCCATCCGGGCAAAGGTTACGCGGAATTTCCGCGTCTCCGGCCGGACTTCAATAGATTAGGGTCGAGACGGACAGGGATGTTTGAGGAGGACGCTTGGTCGCAGCGCCCGTAGCTCTCGATCGGTGTGCCGCGCGAGCTCGCTGGCGAGGTTTCAGCTGAGCACGAGCATCATGGCCGACGCCGAGCTCGGCGTCACGGGGCTCCAGACGGAGGGGGCCGAGATCGCCGCGCGGTCGCCGCTCCAGCTGTTCTGGCGGCGCTTTCGCAGGGACCGGGTGGCGATCGTCTCGCTCGGGTTCATCGGCCTGCTGATCGTGATCGCGGTCGCCGCGCCGCTCGTCGTGAGCATCGTCGGGGTACCGGGGCCCGACGTCCAGAACCTCAGCCTCACCGACGCCTTCGGCGCGCCGCTCGGTCCGAGCAGCGCGCATCCGTTCGGCGTCGACGAGCTCGGCCGGGACGTCCTCGCCCGCGTGATCTACGGTACGCGGATCTCCCTGGAGGTCGGGATCTTCGGCACGCTGATCGCGACCGTGATCGGGACCGTGCTCGGCCTGATCGCGGGCTTCTACCGCGGCGTGATCGACACGCTGCTCTCTCGCTTCACCGACATCGTCCTGTCGTTCCCGGTGCTCGTCCTCGGGCTCGGGCTCGGGGCGGCCTGCGGCGTGCGCGGATGTGCCGGCGGGCTGATCCAGCCGGGCCTCGGCACGGTCCTCTTCATCATCGCGATCGTCAACTGGACCTACGTCTACCGGATCGTCCGCGGCCAGGTCCTGTCGCTGCGCGAGAAGGACTTCGTCGAGGCGGCGCGGGCCCTCGGGGCCTCCGACCGGCGGATCATCTTCCGCGAGATCCTGCCCAACCTGATCGCCCCGCTGATCGTCTACTCGAGCCTGCTGATCCCGCTGAACATCCTGCTCGAGGCCGGCCTGTCGTTCCTCGGCGTCGGGATCAGGGCGCCGACGGCGAGCTGGGGCCAGATGATCGCCGACGCGACGAACATCTTCCAGACGGCATGGTGGTACATGACCTTTCCGGGGGTCGCGCTGCTGCTGACGGTGCTGGCCTTCAACCTGCTGGGAGACGGACTTCAGGACGCACTCAACCCAAGGACCGGTCGATGACGGGGTCTCGTCGCGATCGGGAGGTTCTAGAGGAGGGATAAGCGAGATGTCGCATCCGATGAAGCGATGGGTCACGCCGATTTTCGTGCTCGGGGCAGCGGCGGTCACGCTGGCCGGCTGCGGATCGAGCTCGAGTTCGGGCTCGAATCCCAACGCCCTCAAGCAGATCCCCTTGAAGCCCGGGGAGTCGCCGGTCGGCCAGCAGCTCTACACCGGCAAGAAGGGCGGAACGCTCCAGGTCTACGACCAGGAGGACTTCGAGCATCTCGATCCGGGTCAGTCGTACTTCGCGATCGACTACGAGGCGATGTACGCGACCCAGCGGCCCCTGTACTCCTACATGCCCAACAACGACACGACGGTCAGCCCGGACCTGGCCACCGCGGCGCCGACGATCTCCGCGGACGGGAAGACGGTTACGGTGCACATCAAGCCGAACGTCTTCTTCGGCCCACCCGTCAACCGTGCCGTCACCTCCGCCGACGTCGCCTACGCGATCGAGCGGGGAGCCAACCCGAACGTCGCAAATCCGTACTTCGGGCCGTATTTCGGGGCGATCGTCGGAGCCGAGAACGCCAAGGGCACGGTGATCGCGAACGGCGGGCCGCTGGCCGGCATCACGACGCCGAACCCGACGACGATCGTATTCCAGCTGAGCCAGCCGGAGGCTACGCTGCTGGTCGGCGCGCTCTCGTTGCCGCTGTCGGCGCCGGTGCCGGAGAGCTTCGCGAAGCCACTCGACGCGCAGAAGCCGACGACATACGGCTCGAAGTACGTCGTCGCGACGGGTCCGTACATGTTCAAGGCGAACCCGAAGACCGGCGAGTTCCTCAACATCGGCTACTTCCCCGGCAAGTCGGCGACGCTCGTGCGCAACCCGAACTGGAATCCCAAGAGCGACTACCGACCCGCCTACCTCAATCAGATCAACATCAACATCGGCGGTGATCAGACGGTGATCGGCCGCCAGGCGCTGGCGGGCAGCGACACGCTCCAGAACGACACGCCGTCGAGCACGATCGTCAAGCTGGCCTACCAGCAGTACCCGTCGCAGATCGTCTTCTCGCCGGGTGCGGGCGACCACTACATGGCGCTCGACAACCAGCACGGCCCGTTCAAGAACGTGAACATCCGCCGGGCGGTCTTCGCGGCGGTCGACCGCGACGCGATCATCCGCGTGCTCGGCGGGACGCTGGCCTACTCACCCGCGACGCACTTCCTCTATCCGGGCGTCGCCGGCTACGACCAGGCCGGCGGTGCGGCCGGGCCGCAGGTGCCGTGGAACGAGAACACAGCCGGCAGCCTGACGACCGCTGAGAAGTACATGAAGCTGGCCGGATACCCGTCGGGCAAGTACACGGGCTCGTCGACGATCCAGCTCGTCGGCGAGAACGCGCCGACCGACGTCGCACGGTCGGAGGTCGACGTCCAGGCGCTGACCGAGCTGGGCTTCAAGGTGCACACGACGTTCGTCGACCAGGCGACGATGTACTCGAAGTACTGCGGCGTCCCGGCCCAGAACATCGACGCGTGCCCGAGCGTCGGCTGGATCCGCGACTTCGCCGACCCGCAGACGGTGCTCTACGTGCCGTTCTGGGGACCGGGGATCGTGGCGACGAACAACTCGAACTGGGGCCAGGTCAACGACCCGACGATCAACGCGGCGATGGACAAGGCGTCGGTCGTCGTCGGGGCGGCGGCGCGGGCCCAGGCGTGGGCGAACATCGACACGATGCTCGTCAACGACGCGGTCGCCGTGCCGGAGGACTTCGACGCCCAGCCGAACGTCGAGGGCAAGCAGGTGCGGGGCATCACGGACCTCTTCAACGAGGGCTCGTGGGACTACTCGTTCAGCTCGCTCAAGTAGGCGTCTGACCTGACACCGATCCGGAGGGGGGTCCCCGGCGACGGGGACCCCCTCTCCCTCCTCCCAAGGCAATGCTCACCTTCATAATCCGCCGGATCCTCTGGGGCATCCTCGCGATGGCGATCGTCATCGCGGTGACCTTCGTGCTGTTCTACGTCCTGCCGACGGCGAACCCCGCGGTGCTCCGGGCGGGTCGCAACGCGAGCCCCAAGACGATCGCCTACATCAGCGCCGAGCTCGGCATAAACAAGCCGATCTACACGCAGTTCTGGGACTACGTGAAGAACATCGTCTTTCACTTCAATCTCGGCTACAGCTTCTACAGCGATGCCCCCGTACGCGGCCTGATCGCCGACCGCCTGCCGGCGACGATCTCACTGGCGCTCGGCTCGGTGTTCATCACCCTGCTCGCCGGGCTTCCGGTCGGGATCATCTCCGCGATCAGGCGACGTTCGTTCTTCGACCGGATCTCGATGGGCACGTCACTCGTCTTCGTCAGCGCGCCGACGTACTGGCTCGGGCTGATCGCGATCTACCTGTTCGCCTCGGACATCGGGCGTTTCAAGGTCTTCGACGGCTCGGGCAGCTACGTCCCGCTGACGACGAATGTCGGCCACTGGTTCGGCTCCCTGATCATGCCGTGGCTGGTTCTGGCCGCCGGCTCGGCGGCCGTCTACGCCCGGATCCTGCGGGGCTCGCTGATCGACGTGATGGGCGAGGACTACATCCGCACGGCGCGGGCCAAGGGCCTGCGTGAGCGACGGGTGATCATGCGCCACGGCGTGCGCTCGGCGATCACGCCGATCGTGACGATCGTCGGGCTCGACATCGGGGCCCTGCTGGGAGGCGCCGTGCTGACCGAGACGGTCTTCGACATCCCCGGGATCGGCCGGCTCAACTACGACGCGATCACGCATTCGGACTTCCCGATCGTCCAGGGGACGGTCCTCGTCGCGGCGCTCTTCATCATCATCGCGAACATCGTCGTCGACATCGGCTACGCCTACCTCGACCCGCGCGTGCGTCCCACATGAGCCCGACCGCCGCCCCACGCGTGCGTCCCAGATGAGCCCGACCGCCGCCCCACGGGTGCGTCCCACATGAGCCCGACCGCGGCCCAGCGCGTGGCGTCCCAGATGAGCCCGACCGGGGCCCGGCTGCTCGAGGTCGAGGATCTGCGCGTCGAGTTCCCGACCGAGGACGGCATCGTCCACGCGGTCGACGGGATCTCCTACTCGGTGAGCCAGGGACACACGCTCGGGATCGTCGGCGAGTCGGGCTCGGGCAAGACGGTCTCCTCGCTGACGACGATCGGCCTCACGCGGACGCAGGGCGCCCGTGTCTCGGGGCAGATCCGCTTCGAGGGCCGCGATCTCGTCGGGCTGCCGGACGACGCGCTGCGGGGGATCAGGGGCAACGACATCGCGATGATCTTCCAGGATCCGCTCTCCGCGCTGCACCCTTTCTACCGCGTCGGCGCGCAGCTCGTCGAGGCGATCCGCGCCCACCAGGACGTGCCGAGAAAGGTGGCCAAGGTGCGGTCGGTGGAGCTGCTCGAGCTGGTCGGCATGCCGGATCCCGCGCGCCGGGTCGACAGCTATCCGCACGAGTTCTCGGGCGGGATGCGCCAGCGGGCGATGATCGCGATGGCCCTCGCCAACGAGCCGAAGCTGCTGATCGCCGACGAGCCGACGACCGCGCTCGACGTCACGGTGCAGGCGCAGATCCTCGCCCTGCTGGCCCGGCTCCAGCGAGAGCTGGGGATGGCGATCATCATCATCACCCACGACCTCGGGGTCGTCGCGGAGGTCGCGGATCACATCGCCGTGATGTACGCCGGACGGATCGTCGAGTCGGCCCCGACCGCGGAGATCTTCCGCGCGCCCGAGCACCCCTACACGTGGGGGCTGCTGCGCTCGATCCCGTCGCTCGACCGCGACCGCGACGAGGATCTCGTTCCCGTCTCCGGGCGGCCGCCGAGCCTGATCCACCGGCCGTCGGGATGCCACTTCCACCCCCGGTGCCCGTACTCCCAGCCAGAGCACACGCGGATCGATCCACAGATCGCGCAGGTGCCCGGCCGATCCGACCACGGCGTCGCCTGCCTGCTCCCGGCCGACGCCCGGCGGCAGATCTGGGGCGAGCTGCGCAAGGGACGCGACGCGGAGCGAGCGGCCGGGACGGCCGGCCTCGCGGTCTCCGAGGTGCAATCGGACGCCGACCCGCAGCTGTCGGTCGCTGAGATCGAGGCCGACTCGGCTGACGTCCCGACCCCCGAGGAGCTCGAGGCGTGAGCACGCCGGCCGTCGACCCGCCGCTGGTCGAGGTCCGCGACCTGGTCAAGCACTTCCCGATCACGCGGGGAATCCTCCTCCAGCGGAAGGTCGGGGCGGTCCGGGCCGTCGACGGCCTGAGCTTCGACGTGCGGCGGGGCGAGACGCTCGGCATCGTCGGCGAGACCGGCTGCGGGAAGTCGACGACGGCACGGCTCGTGATGCGCCTGCTCGAGGCCAGCGCCGGGGAGATCCACTTCGAGGGTCAGGACATCACGCGGCTGAAGGGCGACGCGCTGAAGAAGCTGCGCCGGGAGATGCAGATGATCTTCCAGGACCCCTACTCGGCGCTCAATCCGCGCAAGACGGTCGGGTCGGTGATCTCCGACCCGTTCAAGATCCACGGGCTCGAACCGGACGCCGACGAGCGCAAGCGGAAGGTTCAGGAGCTGATGGACACGGTCGGGCTCAACCCCGAGCACTACAACCGCTACCCGCACGAGTTCTCGGGCGGCCAGCGCCAGCGGATCGGGATCGCCCGGGCGCTGGCACTCAAGCCGAAGCTGATCATCGCCGACGAGCCGGTCTCGGCCCTTGACGTGTCGATCCAGGCGCAGGTGCTCAACCTCCTGCGGACGCTCCAGCGGGAGTTCGGGATCACCCTGATCTTCATCGCCCACGACCTGTCCGTCGTGCGGCACATGTGCGACCGGGTGATGGTGATGTACCTCGGCCGGGCGGCCGAGCTCGCCCCGAGCGACTCGCTCTACCACTTCCCGCGCCACCCCTACACCGGCGCCCTGCTCTCCGCCGTCCCGGTCGCCGACCCGAGCGGCGCCAGGCGGGAGCGGTCGATTCTCACGGGGGACGTCCCGAGCCCGGCCAATCCGCCATCGGCCTGCCGCTTCCACACGCGCTGCCCGAAGGCCCGCGAGAAGTGCTCGGTCGACGATCCGCCGCTCGAGGACAAGGGCAACCAGACGCTCGCCGCCTGCCACTTCCCGCTGACCCGCGAGGAGGCCGACGCACAGCTGCCGGCGGCCCTGCTGCGCCGCCGCGCCGGCTAGTCCCCGGCAGCCTCGGCGGCCTCGGGGAGCCCGTCGCCCGCGCTCAGCGGAGACGCGTCGGAGCGCGTCGCCCCGCGCAGCTCAGCCGCGCCGACGTTCAGCGGGTGATGACACGCGGCGAGGTGTCCGCCGCGGTACTCGGCGAGCGGCGGCTCGATCTCACGGCAGACGTCGGTCGCACGCGGGCAGCGCGTGTGGAAGCGGCAGCCGCTCGGCGGGTTGATCGGGTTGGGCGGCTCGCCGGAGAGGACGGTCCGCGTCCGGGCGCGGTTCTCGCGCGGATCGGGGATCGGGATCGCGGCGAGCAGCGCGGCCGTGTACGGGTGGATCGGCTTGTCGTAGAGGTCGTCGGCCGCTGAGAGCTCCATGATCTTGCCGAGGTACATCACGGCGACCCGGTCGGAGACGTGGCGAACGACCGAGAGGTCGTGGGCGACGAAGATGTAGGACAGTCCGAGCGTCTCCTGAAGCTCCTCGAGGAGGTTGATGACCTGGGCCTGGATCGACACGTCGAGCGCTGAGACGGGCTCGTCGAGGAGGATCAGGCGGGGCTCGACCGCCAGTGCCCGGGCGATCCCGATCCGCTGGCGCTGACCGCCGGAGAACTCGTGGGGAAAGCGGTTGAGGTGCTCGGGGTTGAGGCCGACCTGGGCGACGAGCTCTCGGCTGCGGGCCTCCAGCTGGTCGCGGGCGACGCCCCGGGCGCGGAGCGGCGTGGCGATGATCTGGGCGATCCGCTTGCGGGGATTCAGGGAGGCCTGGGGGTCCTGGAAGACCATCTGCATCTCGTGGCGGATCGGCTGGAGCTCCCGCCGTCCGGCCGCCGTGATGTCGCGGCCGCGGAAGCGGACGGCCCCGGCCGTCGGGGGATTGAGGCGGACGATCGCGCGGATCAGCGTGCTCTTGCCGCAGCCGGATTCGCCGACGACGCCGAGCGTCTCGCGTTCGGCGAGCTTCAGCGAGACGTCGTCGACGGCGTGGACGTTGCCGGTCGTCCTGTTGACGAGGACGCCCGACTTGATCGGGAAGTAGACCTTCAGGTGCTCGACCTCGAGCAGCGTGGCCGCCCCCGCGGGCGGCGCGGGCTCGGCCGCCGGGGCGGGGGCCGTGCTCACGAGATCACGGTCTCCCCGGTCGCGAGGCCGATCGCGCCGTCGACCGTGCGGATGCGGCGCTTGTCGGACGGCTCGAGAAAGCACCGGTCGCGGTGCTCGGTGCTGTCCGGCAGCCGGGCCTCGAGCGCCGGTGGCTGCGTGCAGGCGGCGAACGCGTGCGGGCAGCGCGGCCGGAAGTGGCAGCCGGCCGGGGCGTTGAGCAGCGACGGCGGCTGGCCGGGGATCGCCGGGAGGCGCGCCGTGCGGACGCGGTCGACGCGGGTGATCGAGCCGAGCAGGCCCCACGTGTACGGGTGCTGGGGGTCGTAGAACAGCTCGTCGAGCGTCCCCTGCTCGATGATCTGGCCGGCGTACATGACGATGATCCGGTCGGCGATGTCGGCGACCACGCCGAGGTCGTGCGTGACGAGCAGGATCCCGGCGCCGGTCTCCCGCCGCAGGACGCCGAGCTCCTCCATGATCTGCGCCTGGATCGTCACGTCGAGGGCCGTCGTCGGCTCGTCGGCGATCAGCAGGCTCGGCGAGCAGGAGAGCGCCATCGCGATCATCACGCGCTGTCGCATGCCGCCGGAGAACTCGTGTGGAAAGGCCCGGCTGCGGTCACGCGCCCGGGGGATGCCGACCCGCTCCATCAGCTCGACGGCCCGGTCGAGCGCCGCCGCGTGGGTGACGTCGTCGTGCGCGCGGATCTGCTCGACGATCTGCTCGCCGACGCGGAGCACCGGGTTCAACGAGCTCATCGGATCCTGGAAGATCATCGCGATCTCGGCACCGCGGACCGCGCGCAGGGTCGCCTCGCTCGCGCCGATCAGCTCCCGGCCCGAGAGCAGCGCCGAACCGCCGATCGTCGCGTTGGGCGACCGGGTCAGGCCCATCAGCGTGAGCCCGGTCACCGACTTGCCGGACCCCGACTCGCCGACGACGGCGACGACCTCGCCCCGGGCGACCGTGAAAGAGGCGTCCTCGACGGCGTGGACGACGCCCTGCTCGGTGCGAAACGACACGGTCAGGCCATCGACCACGAGCAACGGCGGCGGGCTGGTCGCCGGAGCGGCCGGATCGACCTCGGGCGAGCGCGGCGGACCGCTCACGAGGAGAGCCTGATCCGGGGGTCGAGCGCGGCGTAGAGGATGTCGACGATCGCCGAGAGGGCGACGACGGCGAACGCGGCGAAGACCGTGACGACGAGGATCGGCGGGACGTCGAGGCGGCCGATCGAGTCGCCGACGTACTTGCCGACCCCGTTGATGTTGAAGACCTCCTCGATCAGGATCGTCCCGCCGCCGAGCAGCGACGCGAAGTCGAGGCCCCAGAGCGAGATCAGCGGGATCATGCTGTTGCGCAGGGCGTGGCGGACGAGGACCCGCCGCTCGGAGATCCCCTTGGCCCGGGCGGTCCGGACGTAGTCCTCGCCGAGCGTGTCGAGCAGGCTGGAACGGAGGATCCGCGAGTAGATCCCGATGTAGAGAACGGCCAGCGTGATCCACGGCAGCAGCAGGTGCGAGAACCAGGCGCCGGGGTTCTGGGTCAGGGGGACATAGTCGCCGAGGGGAAATATCTTCGCCTTGTAGCCGAAGTAGTAGAGGGCGATGTCACCGAGGAAGAAGGCCGGCATCGAGAGGCCTACGAAGGCGAGCACGGTCAGCACGCGGTCGAGGTAGCGGCCGGCCCGGATCGCCGAGAGGACGCCGAACAGCACGCTGACGAGCAGCCAGATCACCGCGCCGCCGATCGTCACCGAGAGCGTCGCCGGAAGGTCGTGGATGACCGTCTGGTCGACGTTGAGCTGCTGGGTGTAGGAGATCACCGACCCGTCGAAGATCTTGCCCATCGTCTTGACGTACTGGACGTAGATCGGCTTGTCGAAGCCCCACTCCTTGCGGATCGACTCGACCTGGGCCGGCGTCGAGTACTTGCCCGCCAGCCGGAAGGCCGGGTCGCCGCTGGGGATCGCCTGGAAGATCAGGAAGGTCAGCACCGACGTCGCGAACATCACCAGCAGCGCCGAGCCGATCCGCCTGATCGCGAAGCGGGCCATCAGCCGATCCGCCTGATCGCGAAGCGGGCCATCAGCCGACCCACCTGACCGCGAAACGGGCCATCAGCCGGCCCACCTGACCGCGAAACGGGCCATCAGCCGACCGACCTGATCGCAGAGTGCGGGCATCAACGCTCGATCCGGAGCTTGGCCCGCGGGTCGAGGGCGTCGCGGACGCCGTCGCCGAAGATGTTGATCCCGAGCACGCAGAGCACGAGCATCGTCCCCGGCACGAGCGTGAGGTGGATCGCACCGGGGATCAGCCGGGTCCCGTCGCCGATCATCGTGCCCCAGGACGGGCTGGGCGGCTGGACGCCGGCACCGAGGAACGACAGCGCGGCCTCGAGCAGGATCGACTGGGCCAGCTGGAGGGGGATCATCACGATCGCGAGCGTCGTCACGTTCGGGAGGATCTCCCCGAACATGATCCGCGCGTGGCCGAGCCCCTGCTGGCGGGCGGCGTCGACGAAGTCGAGCCCACGGACCGACAGCACCTTCCCGCGGACCGGGCGGGCGACGTACGGGATGAAGACGATGCCGATGATGAAGGCCGGGACGAGCAGCGTCCCTCCGGTCAGCTTCACGAAGCCGAGGTTGAGCCCGCCGACGTTGACGATCACCCCGACGGCGGCGCCGAAGACGATCACCGGATAGGCCCAGATCACCTCGAGCAGGCGGCTGATCACGCCGTCGGTGAAGCCGCGGAAGTAGCCGGCGACGATCCCGGCGAGCAGGCCGAAGACGATCGTGATCAGGGTCGCGACGGCACCGATCTCCAGCGAGTTGCGCCCGCCGTAGAGCAGCCGGACGGCGACGTCCCGGCCCTCGGCGTCGGCGCCGAGGAAGAAGCGCCCGTGCCAGGTCGGGCCGATCGGCAGACCCGTCAGGGAGACGACGTCGACGGTCTTGCCGCCGAGCCGGACGGTCTCGGTCTCGTGGTTGGCGCTCGGCGTCGTGTGGGCGATGTCGTTGGCGTAGATCGGCGCGAGCAGGCAGAGCACGACGATCACGACGAAGAGCAGGCCGAAGGCGAGTGCGACGCGGTTGCGGCGCAAGCGCCGCCAGGCGATCTGGTAGGGCCCCATCTCGGGCGCGAGCGCCAGCTCCGAGCTGCCTTGGAGCTCGGGCGCGAGGTCTCCGGAGAACGCCGTCCCTGTCGTCGCCTGAGGGTCGATGACCCGTGTCCTTTCCGTCGATGTCCCGGGACGCCGGGCCGTGGCCCCGGGACGCCGTCCCTACTGCCCGAGCTGGATCGAGCTCCAGTCGATCCCGTACAGCGGGATGAAGTCGAGCGCCGCGTAGTTGACCCGCGACGACGCGAACTTCGGCCACTGCTGGTAGCCGAAGACGACCTCGTAGGCCTGCTTGGCGACGTACTCGTCAAGCGCCTGCCAGCGGGGCCCGACGCTCGCCAGCTGGGACGCCGGGACGCTCCCGAGCGCCTTCAGCTCGCTGTCGATGTGCGGGTCCTTGACCTGGCTGAAGTTCTGGTTGTTGGTCGACTGGATCGACGAGCTGTCGAGCAGCAGGTAGAAGTCGATCGGGTTCGGGAAGTCCTGGTTCCAGTCGGCGAACCCGGTCTGCGGGCTGAGCTTCAGGTTTCCGATCGTCGGGAAGTAGGTTGCGTCGGCGAGGATCTTCTCGGTCGCCTTGAAGCCGATCTGGTTGAGCACGCTGGCGTAGTAGTCGATGAACTCCTTGCGCGGCGAGCGGGTCTCCCCGTAGACGTCGACCGGGGTGCCGGTCAATCCGGCCTTGGCGACGAGTGCCTTGGCCTTCGCGATGCTGCCGCCCGCGCTCGGGTCGCCGTACGGGCAGGGCGCCGTCGGGTGGCCGACGATGCCGGGCGGGAGGAAGTAGCAGCCGGGCGCGAAGTTGCCGCTGTCCAGCCGCGACAGCGCCGACTCGTTGATCGCCATCGTGACCGCCTGGCGGGCGAGCGGGTTGTTGAACGGGGCTCGCTTGGTGTTGAGGAAGAAGTAGAAGGTCTGCTGGATCGGCTGCTTGGTGAAGTGGCTCGACGCGCTGATCTGGGAGATCAGGGCCGGCGGGATGGTGTCGCCCGGATCGAAGACGTCGGCGGTGCCGTTGAGGACGTCCTCGGCCTCGGTCTGGTTGTTGGCCTCGACCTTGACGTCGACGTTGACGTGGGCCGGCGGGATTCCCGGGATCGCCTCGGCGTTGTAGATCGAGTTGATCTTCATCGTCCACGACTGGTTCGGCACGACGGCGGTGATCACGTACGGCCCGACACCCGGCGGCGGGCTGTTGGAGAGGTTCTTCATCGCCGTGCCGGACGGCACGAAGGCCGACGACGGGAACGCGAGCACGTTGTCGAAGGCGCCGTAGGGGGCGGTCAGCTTGATCGTGATCTTCCCGGTCGCGTCGTCGGTCGTGATTCCCGAGATCGTCGGCGAGCTCCCGCTCTGATAGGCCGACGCACCGACGATGTTGGCCGTGTAGAAGGTGTCGCCGCCCCAGTTGAGCTTGAGGGCGCGCTCGATCGAATAGGTGAAGTCGCTGGCCTTGACGGCCGCGCCGTTGGAGTACTTCAGGCCCGGGCGCAGCGTCGCCGTGTACGTCTTGCCGTCGGCGGACACGGTTGGAACCGCGGTCGCGAGGCCGGGAATCACGGTCAGCGAGGCGGCGCCGTTCTTGTGGGCGTAGGTGACCAGACCGGTGTACGTCGGGTAGGTCGCCTCAGCCGACTGGGTCGTGTACCCGAGCTGCGGGTCCAGGTAGTCGGGCGCCGTGCCCATCACGACGTTCGCCGTGCCCCCAGACGAGCCGGAGGTGCTCGCTGTCGAAGAGCTGCTTGACGTGCTGCTCGACGAGCTTCCGCACGCACTCAGCACGGCGGCGGTCGCGAGGGCGAGCACTACGCCGGACGGGACACGGAGAGTCTTCACGATCCTTCCTCCTCCAAGGTGGGGACAGGCCCTCACTCTAACCCAGTTTCCACGCGATTGCCCGGGTTTTCGGGACGATCGTGTTGCATTTGGGTGAGTTGCGCCTCGAAAGTCCGCGGCGGCGGCCGGCCGCCGCGTCCGCGGGCCGACCGGCGCTAGCGGATCGTGTGCGTCTCGGGCGGGTCGTTGAGGTCGAGGGTCAGCGTCGGCGTCAGCGGCGTTCGCTGAGTCTGCGTACGGATGATCGCCGTACCGACCGCGAAGAACTCGGTGACGTGGTGCTCCCAGCCATGCTGGTGCTCGGTCAGCGCGACGCCGACGATCCCGTTCGCCTCGAGCGCGGTCGCCTCGTGCTGCATGCGACCCATCGCGAGCTCGCGGGCGTCGTACAGCGCCTGGGTGTAGTTGGGCAGCTCGCGGGTCACGAAGGCGCCCCGGAACCGCGTCCCGACGGCCGCGAGCGCGCCGATCGCATAGACGCAGCTGCCCATCACGAGGCCGACCGGTCGCGCACCGGTCCGCAGGAGGGTCCAGAAGTCCTGACCCGAGAGGTCGCTGGTGAACGGCCGGCCGTGCGGTGCCCGGTACGCGTGGCCGTCGCGGTGGCGAACCGCGGTCCCGACGGCGACGAACTCGCTGATGTGCCGGCCGATCTCGACCCGGCCGATCTGGAGCCGGACCCCGACGATCCCGTCGGCGTCGAGCTCGTCGGCCTCCTCCTCCATGCGGGTCATCGCCAGCTCGCGGGCGTGGTACATCGCCTCCGAGAGGACGGTCAGCTCCTGGCTGCGGTTCCACCGCTGGCGCTGGTAGCCGACCTGGTAGATCGAGCTGCCGACGACAAGGCCGAGCGGCTCGAATCCGGCGTCCTCGACCAGCAGGTACTCGTTGACGGTCAGGTCCGACGTGAACAGGCCCTCCCGGTTCTCGGCGAGCCGGTCATGGCCGCTCGCCGGAACGTCGTCGGCACCGCTCATCTCGCGCTCGCCCCCAGCGCCGCGGATCCGGCGCAGGCCGTCATCCCGCGACCCGTCCCGTACGCAGCGTGACGCCGCCGCCGACGCCGACGCCGACGCGGCCACCGCCGCCGACGCCGATGACCCCGCCGGCGCGGGTCGCGGCCGGATCCCGGCGGACGGCGGTCCCGAGCAGGTGGAGGACGACCTGGTAGTCGCCGCCGCCGCCGCGGAAGGCCGCCAGGTCGTCGAGGTCGATCCCGATCACGCCGCTCGCGCCCAACCCGGCGGCCTCCCGGCGCAGGCGCTCCATCGCGCGGCGACGGGCCTCGCCGAAGGCGAACGTGAACTCGTCGAGCTCGCGGCTGCGCCGTCCCCGCCGGCGGCGGCGCAGGGCCCTCCCGGTCGCCGTCGACGGCAGCGCCGCGACCGACGCGCATCCGCCGACCAGGCCGGCCGGCTCGGCCCCGCAGGCCCGCAGCTTCGCCAGCTGGCCGAGTGACGCCCCGGTGACGATCGGACGCCCTGCGCCCGCCGACCCGGACCGGCCGATCCGGACCGCCGTACCCGTGAGGACGACCTCGGCGACGGACTCGGCCTGCCGCCGCGACACGCGCACGCCGAGCACCGCGTCGGCCCCGAGGATGGCCGCCTGCTCCTGGATCCGGGAGACCGCCCGCAGGCGGGCGCCGGTCCACGTCTCGACGACGCCCGAGCGCTCGAGCCAGCGCGCTTCGCCCGGCTTGTGCCGGGCTTGCGAGCCGGGCCCGACGGCGCGGATCACGCCGACCCGCAGACCGCCGGCGGCGCACCCGACGACCTGGCCGAGCACGACCACGCCGAGCCCGGCGGCGAGCGAGTCGTCCTGGGCGGAGAGAAACGACGACGAGACCCCGGCGAGGCCGGCGAGCTCCTCCAGCCGCCGCCGAGCCGCGCTCGGCAGCGCGCCGCCGGCGATCGCCTCGAGCTCGTCTGCGCTGAGCACGCCGGGCTGAGCCATCGATCCTGAAGCTAGACCGCCGATCGGATGGAGCGTCGCCGGTCGCCGGCGGGAGCCGGTCAGCCGCTCGCGGCGATCGTGAACGTCAGCTGCCGGGAAGCCGAGCTTCGGCCGTGCGCCGCGGTCGCGACGATCGCCACCGTGTAGACGCCGGCCTTCAGAAGGCGGCCACCGGCGACGCGCCCGTCGAACGAGACGCGGTTCGTCCCGGCGTGAGCGGCGAGCGAGACGGCGCCACGTCGCGACCCGCGCGAACACGACGGCTTCGCATGGTTCGCCGCGCTCGCCGGCACGCAGCGGTGATCGACCACCCGGCCGTCGGTCCTCAGGGTGAACGTCAGGCGCAGGAGGGCCGGGCGGTCGAGGTGCAGCGAGAAGGTCGTCCCGACCGGACGACCGATCTTGCCGCCCCGCGCCGTGGACCCCGACTCGAGCCAGCGCGACCTCGACTGTCTGACCTGCGTGAGGATCGGCGGACCGGCGACGGGGCTCGCCACGGGCGCAGGCGCCGGCGCGTTCGGCGACGCCGGGGGCGGAGCGGTCGACAGCGCCGACGTCGCGGCACCGATCGAGATCTGGCCGGTCGCGGTCGTCGTGTTGCCGAGCGCGTCGGCGCTCGTCAGCGAGACGGCGTAGGTGCCGGGGACGGCGTAGGTGTGAGCAACCTGGGCGCCACCGGCGCCCGCCCCGTCGCCGAAGGTCCAGCTGGTCGCCCCGAGCGGGGACCAGACGTCGAGCGGCGTGGCCGCGAAGCTGACCGGGACGCCGACGGTGCCGGTCGCGGGGATCGCGAGCCCGTCCAGCAGGGGCCCGGCTGCGTCGTAGCCGGCCGCGTAGACCGTGTCGGCGCCGCTGTCGTCCCACACGGCGACCGCGTCGCCTTGGCCGTCGAGCGCGACCCTGGGACGCTCGACGCCGCCGGTCGAGGAGCCGATCTGCACCGGCGCCTGCCAGGCGCCGAGCGTCGCCGGCCTGACCGCGGCCGCGACGACTGCTCCGTTGTTGGGGCCCTGGGCCTGCCAGAGCGCCACGGCGTCGCCGGTCGGGCCGACGGCGAGGGCGGGCTCGGTCGCGCCGACGTCGCTTGGCGAGATGTCGACCGGCGTGGTCCAGACGCCTGTCGCGACCGGCCGCGAGGCGCTCTGGACGACGCTGTCGTGGGAGGCGTCGAAGACGGCCCAGGCGGCGATCGCGTTGCCCTGGGGATCGAGGCCGACCGACCCCTCGACGGCGTCCTGACCGGGCGCGGACAGGACGACGGGCGCCTGCCAGAGACCGGTCGCGGCGGGGCGGATCACAGCGTCGAGGGTCAGCGTCGTCGTGTCCTCGAGCAGGGCGAGCGCGTCGCCGGCCGGGTCGACGGCGAGTCCGCTGTCGGCGTCGGCGGCGTCCCCGGGGATCGTCAGGTCGACCGGCGCCTGCCAGCCGCCGGTCGCCGCCGGGAGCTCGGCGCTCTGGACGATGTCCGGCGTGCGGTCGGCGTGGGCCAGATTCCAGAGGGCGAGGACGTTGCCGGAGGGATCGACGCTCAGGCCGGCGAGCGCGGGGTCGGTGCCGAGGACCGGCGGGGCGACGGCTTCGGCCGGCCCCCAGACACCGCTCGCCGCCGGTCGCACGGAGGACTCGAGCATCGAGCCGGTGGGGGTGGCGACATACCAGACGACGGCGGCCCCACCGCCGGAGTCGCTCGCGAGCGTCGGTCCGCTGCCGGGCTCACCGGGGGCGGACAC
Source organism: Solirubrobacteraceae bacterium (assembly GCA_035553395.1). GTDB lineage: Bacteria > Actinomycetota > Thermoleophilia > Solirubrobacterales > Solirubrobacteraceae > Palsa-513. Next base: position 92,528 of record DASZKP010000039.1, read on the forward strand.
GGCGACGGGCACCTGCCAGGCGCCACCGGCCGGCCGCAGGGCGACGTCGACCGCCTGCGTGTCGTCGCCCGAGGCGAAGCCCGGCTCGGCCGTCCACGCGACGACCGCGTCACCCTCCGAATCCACGCTCAGGACCGGGTCGAACGGGTTGGTGCCCGGCGTGGAGATCTCGACCGGGGCCTGCCAGACGCCGCCGGCCGGCCGCACGGCGGCCTGGACGGAGAGCACGGGGCCGTCGACGCGCTGCCAGACGGCGAACGAGTCGCCGTCGGCGTCGCTTGCGACGCTCGAGTCCCCGGCCGACTGGGAGTCGCCGGGAATGCCGGCGGGGAGCTCGACAGGGGCGAGCCAGGCGGGCGCCGCGGAGGCGGTCGCGCCGCCGAGCGCGGGGAGCCAGGGGCAGAGCGCCGCCGCGAGGGCGATCGCACACCAGGCTCGAAGGCTCGGCACCATCGAGGATATGCATCGGTCGCAGGGCGCTCGCGCGCGAGTCGCCCGGCGATCGGTTGATACTCCAGTGGATGGAGGGCCAACTGTTCCCGCCCGACGAAGGCCCGCCGCGGACCCGGACCGGCGTGCGGGTCGACCAGGCGCCGCTGGCCGTGCGCCTGCGACCCCAGAGCCTTGCCGAGATCGTCGGCCAACAGAAACTGCTCCATAGCGGGGGAGCGCTCCGCCGGGCGCTCGAGGAGGGCCACCCGCATTCGATGATCCTCCATGGGCCGCCGGGAACCGGGAAGACGACGCTCGCCCGCCTCGTCGCCAAGGCGGCCAGCGGGGCGTTCGAGGAGCTCAGCGCGGTCGAGACCGGCCGGGCCGAGGTCCGCCAGGTGATCGCCCGGGCACAGCACCGGCGCCAGAGCACGGGCGAGCCGACGATCTTCTTCCTCGACGAGATCCACCGCTTCAACAAGGCCCAGCAGGACGCCCTCCTGCCGGCGGTCGAGGAGGGGCTGGTGACGCTGATCGGGGCGACGACGGAGAACCCGTACTTCGAGGTCAACGGCGCCCTCCTGTCGCGCTGCCGGGTCTACGAGCTCGAGCTGCTGAGCGCGGCCGAGATCGAGACGCTGCTGCGACGCGGGCTCGACCGGGAGCTCGGCGTCGAGGCCGACGACGAGGCGATCGCGTTCATCGCGCAGCGCGCGGCCGGCGACGCGCGAACCGCGCTGGGGGCGCTCGAGCTGGCCGCGGAGAGCGGCCACGTCACGCTGGCGGTCGCCGAGGACGCCCTCCAGCGGCGGGCGGTCCGCTACGACAAGGGCGGCGACCAGCACTACGACCTGATCTCCGCGTGGATCAAGGCCTGCCGGGCCTCGGACCCAGACGCCGGGCTCTACTACCTGGCGGTGATGCTCGACGGCGGCGAGGACCCGCGGTTCATCGTCCGGCGGATGATCGTCTTCGCGAGCGAGGACGTCGGCAACGCCGATCCGCAGGCGCTCCAGGTGGCCGTCGCGGCGGCCGGGGCGGTCGAGCACGTCGGCCTCCCGGAGTGCGAGTACGCGCTCGCCCAAGCGACGATCTACCTCGCGCTCGCGCCGAAGTCGAATGCCGCCGGCAAGGCGCTGGGCGCGGCCCGCGAGCACATCGCGAGCCACGGCGCGGCTCCCCCGCCGCCGTGGCTGCGCTCGGCCTCCTACGCCGGGGCGAAGGCACTCGGCCGGGGGCAGGGGTACGACTACCCGCACAGCCATCCGGGCCACCTCTCCCCCCAGGACGTGATGCCGATCGGTCTGACTGGGGTGCGTTTCTGGACCGCTGACGGGCAGGAGGAGCCGCTGCGCAGGCGCCATGAGGAGATCAGACTCGGGCGGCGCCTGCCCGACGAGCCGGCGTCATGAGCGGCCGGCCGGACGCCCCGGGCGCGGCGGGCGCACCTGCGACGATCGAGGCGCGCAACCCGGCGTCGCTCGAGCCGATCGGCACGGTCGCTGTGACCGCCGAGTCGCTGCTTCCGGGGATCGTCGCCCAGGTCGCGAGCGTCCAGCCGCTGTGGGCGGCCCTGCGCCTCGAGGACCGGGCGAGGTATATGCGCCGGACGGCGCAGGCCGTGATCGACGAGTTCGACGAGCTGGTCGACCTGATCGCCCGCGAGGCCGGGCGGCCGCCGGCGGAGGTTGCCGCGCTCGAGCTGCTGCCGGCGATCGACACGCTGCGCTGGCTCGGCTCGCGCGGGGCCGACCTGCTCGGATCCGAGCGGGTCGGCGTACCGCGGGCGCTCCACCCGCTCAAGCGGGCCCGGGTCGAGCACGAGGCGGTCGGCGTGGTCGCGGTGATCGGCGCCGGCAGCGCTCCGCTCGGTCAGCCGCTCTGCCAGATCGCGGCGGCCCTGATGGGCGGCAACGGGGCGATCTTCAAGCCGGCCCCGCGGGCCAGCCTGGCCGCGGCGCGCATCACGCGCCTGCTGGCGCGGGCCGGTCTGCCGGAGGGGCTCGTCCGGGTGCTCCACGGCGGGGCCGGCCTCGGCCGGGAGGTCAGCCGTGCCGGGGGGGTCGGCCGGGTGCTCTTCACGGGGAGCGCCGGGGTCGCCGGCGTCGTCGCGAGGGAGTGCGCGGCCGCCGGCCGCCAGGCCGTCGTCGAGCAGGGTGGGGCCGACCCGATGATCGTGCTGGAGGACGCCAACCTCCCGCGGGCGGTCGCCGGCGCCCTGTGGGCGGCGTGTGCCGGCGGCGGGCAGACCCACGGTGCGGTCAAGCGGGTCTACGTCGTCGGTGAGCTCCACGACCGCTTCGTCGGCGAGTTGGCGGCGGCCGCCGGCCGGCTGCGGGTCGGCGACCCGCTCCGCGAGGGGACCCAGCTCGGCCCGCTGGCGAGCCTCGAGCGCCGGGCGCGGCTCGAGGCGGCCGTCGGCGAGGCGCTCGCCGCGGGCGCAGAGCTGCGTTGCGGCGGCCCGGTGGAGCCGGTCGGGCTGGCGGGAGGCTTCGTCTCGCCGTACGTCCTGACGGGTGCGAGCCCGGGGATGCGCGTGATGCGCGAGCGGGTCCCCGGCCCGGTGATCGCCGTGATGGGCGTGTCGGGCGCGACCGAGGCGATCGCCCTGGCCAACGACGGCGCCCCCGGGCTCGCCGCGTCGGTCTGGACGGCCGATCTGCGCCACGGCCGGCGGATCGCCCACCGGCTGCGGGCGGCGACCGTCCCGATCAACGACCACCTGCCGAGTCCCGGCCTCGGCCGCGCCCCGTGGGGCGCCGTCAGCGGCGGGAGCATCTGGCGCAGTCAGGGTCTCGAGGGGTTGCGGGCGTGCGTCGAGCCGAAGCTGATCACGTGGGACCCGCCCCGCGGCCGGGGCCTCTGGTGGCATCCGTACGACCGCGACAGCAGCCGGGCGGCCCGGGCCCTCGCCGACCTGCGGTCGGTCCGCGACGCCGACCGGGAACGCGCGCTGCGCGACGGGTCGATGGCCCTGATCCGCCTCGCCCGCCGCTCGCTGACCAGCGCCCGGCGGAGCTGAGCTTCCGCGCCCTCGGTCCGACGGTGGCGTTCTGGGAGGGCTTCCGCGCCCTCGGTCCGGCGGTGGCGTTCTGGGAGGGTCGTCTCCCGCCCGGGAGGCCGACTCAGCCGAAGGACGCGAGGAACCCGAGCGAGTCGCAGGGCTCCCAGAAGTCGATCACGTCGTAATCGGACTCGGGCGGCTCGATGGACGCCGCGGTCATCGCGGCGCCGGCATCGCGGTCACGGTCACGGTCGTGGCCGACCAGCGGGTGTGCGGCGCCGGCCTCATCGGTCGGCCGGCCGTTGATCGGCATTGTGCAAGTCGCCATTCGTCGCCCCTTGTGTGCTTGGACCCCGGAGGCCGAGCCAGCTCGCTCGGCCGCTGTCGATATGTAGAGCGCCGGGATGGCCTGCCTGATACATCGAGTGTGGCCGTTGGCGGCCACCGGGCGTGAGCCCTAAGCTTTCTGGATGCCCGCACAGGCCTACGCCGGAAAGGAGTGCGTCTGCCAGCTGCGCCTGGGGATCTGCGACCAGTCGTGCGTCCGGGGGATGCTGGAGACGCCGTTCTACATCGCGTGCCTCAAGCTGACCGGCCGGCGGTGCCTCGTGGTCGGGGCCGGGGAGATCGCGCTGGAGAAGGTCGAGGGCCTGCTGGCGTGCGATGCGACCGTCCGGATCGTCGCGCCGGATGCCGTGCCGGAGCTCGAGGCACTGGCGGCCGAGGGGTCGATCGAGTGGTACGCGCGGGAGTACGTCCCAGCCGACCTGGAGGGGACGTTCATGGCGATCGCGGCGACCGACGACACCGACACGAACATCCGCGTCTACGACGACGCCGAGGCCCGGGCGATGCTCGTCAACGTGGTCGACGTCCCGCCACTGTGCAACTTCATCCTCCCGGCGATCGTCCGGACCGGGCCGCTGGCGATCGCGATCTCGACGGCCGGCGCGTCACCGGCCCTTGCGAAGCGGATGAAGCGGGAGATCTCCGAGCTCTTCGGCGAGCCGTACGCCCGCCTCGCGGTGATGCTCAACGACGCCCGCGGCTGGGCCAAGGCGACCCTTCCGACCTACCAGGACCGCAAGGACTTCTTCGAGGGGATCGTCAACGGCCAGCCCGACCCGATCGAGCTGATCCGCTCCGGGGACGAGGACGCCGTGGTCGAGCTGATCGCCGGCGCCCAGCTCGCCCACGCGCCGTCCTGAGCGCCAGCCGCGGCTCGCGCTCGCCACCTCAGCAGCAGAGGCAGCCGGTCCCGTAACCGACGACCGTGATGTTCCCCGAGAAGGTCCCGTTGATGCAGGTGTCGCCGTTCGCGCACGGGCCGGCGACCAGGTCGCAGTTCTGCGAGACGCAGACGTTGAAGGCGGGGTCGCAGTTGAATCCGGTCGCGCAGTCGTCGACGCCGGCCACTCCGCTGGGTGTGCACGGGTCGCCTTCGCCCTGCGACCCGCCCGACGCGAACGCTGCGGGTGTGCCGAGGACCACAGAGAAGATCAAGGGCGCCGCCGTGGCGGCGGCCGATGCCTTCGCCAGCCGCTTGAGTGCCTCGCGGCGCCGGACGCGCTCCCCGGCGATCGGCGGGATCGGCTCACCGGCCACATCAACCAGTCCGAGCTCGGCGAGCTCGCCGAGTGCCCGGTCGACGGTCTCGACCGGCAGGCCGGCCGCCGCGCACAGGGCGGCCCGATCAGCGGCACAGTCGCACGCGTCGAAGACCGCCGCCGCGTCGGCGGTCAGGCAGTGGGCGAGACTGGAGACCGGGTCGTAGACGAGCAGCTCGGCGCCGACGCGCTCCACGACAAGGCCCTCGGCCCGTCTCGGCGGGCCGTGCCGCTCTTCGTGTGCTGCCTTCATCGTCGCCTCCTGGCTTGCTTGGTTGGGGACGCGGACCTGCCGAGCGCCGGGGCAGGTGGCGGTGCGAGTGCGTCGCCGAGCGCCGCTGCCCTGACCGGCGACAGCGCCGTCCCGCGCGGGTCGCGCGCCAGCGACCCGAGCGTGACCGCGGCCGGAGCGCCGAGGGGGCCGCGAGCCGTCGCCGTGCCGAGCGCGGCGCGAGGCGCGCGCGCGACCGGCCCGGCCGCCGCTCCCTTGGACGGCGGGTCGATGATCGTGACCGAGTTGTCTGACTCGTCACCGATGAACGCCAGCCCGATGGTTGGGCTCCCGGCGATCGACGGCGTCGGCACGGACGCATACGCGACGCCGTCCGGGACCGCCGACGCGGGCAGCGCGATCGTGTAGAGGAGCGTCGCGTACGGCGCGCTCGCACTCAACGAGTAGACCAGCGCCCGCGCGTTGTTGGCATCCGAGACGATCAGCACCGACGAGCCGTCGGTCGCGACACCATAAGGCTGGGAGGTCTTCGCGCCCGCCGGCAGCACGATCGTGGCCGCAACAGTCGGCGCGGTGTCGGTGGTCTCGTCGACGACCGACACCTTCCCGGCCCCGGGCTCGGCGACATAATCGAACGGAGTCCCGCCGACCCGCGCGAACGCCACGTTCGCCGGTGTCGCCCCCGCCGGCAAGCCGACCGAGCCCACGACATGCGACGCATCGACGGTGAACAGCGCGTTCTGCACGCCATCGGCGACCGCGACATGCCCCGCCGTCCCGTCCCCGGCGACACCCGTCGGCGCGGTATGCCCCGACCCGAGCACGAACGAGCCGACCACGCCACCAGCCGGCGTGAGGACCGCGACACGGCCGGCCGACCCCGACCCGTAACACCCCACCCAGACATGACCGGCACCCGAATCCTCGGCGATCCCCTGCGGCTGCGTGCACCCCGCCGCCGACTCGCCGGCCCCGATCCCCGTCAACGGCGGCGCGACCTGCACCACGTTCTTCGAAGCCTGCGACGTCGTCAGGTTC
>DASZKP010000040.1:0-6177 GCA_035553395.1 Solirubrobacteraceae bacterium
GCCCACGCCGCCGGCCAGCCGTTCACCCTGGCGGCGATCGCCTTCCCGGAGACGCGCAGCTACGTCGCCAAGGTCGAAAGCGCCGAGCGCAGATACCGGGCCGACTACGCGTCCGAGCTCGGCTTGTAGCGTCCGGCCACCGGCCACCGGCCGCCTGCCGCTTGTCGCTTGGCCCTTGCCGCCCGCCGCCTGCCGCTGCCGCCTGCCGCCTGCCGGCGAGACGAGTCGGCTCGTGACACATTGAAGTTCTCGGCGGGGAGCTGATCTCACCAACCTCGAGGCTCCGCCAGGCCGACTGCGGCGCGGGCGAAAGCTGATTGGTGGAGCAGATTTGATCGGAGTTCGGTGCGTCCGGCGCGCTGCGGCCTCCGTATGTACACGTCATGGGTCAGGAGGCCGGCGCGTCGTCGCACGCGGCTGGAAATCATGTACAGAGTTTGCAGGACTCGCGCCTGCCGTCGTCGGCGGATTGGCGATCCCGACCGTGGCGGTGCGTCTCCCGGTGCTCAGGTCGCGAGCCCGATTCGGTGGAGCGATCGATGCTGAGGGAGAGCAGTTGACGGCGGGCTTCACGGGGGACGAGGACGACCGGATCGGCGCTCGGGCCGGCCAGCGGCCGGCGACCCGGATGCGCGTCGGGGGCGTCCGGCCAGACGGTCACCAGGTCGCCAGCTCGCTCGCGATCGTCGCTCTCACGACGGCCGCGGTCGCCGCGGCCGTCGTGGTCGGAGGCTGCGGCGGGTCGAAGGCGCCCAAGCCGGCCTCCAATCAGGCGACGATTCCCCAGGTCCAGCTGATCTCGCCGAAGAAATCGTCCGGCTCGAGCGCGACCACGCCAACCCCGACGGCGACGGGCACGACGACGGCGGCGCCGACGACGGTCCTGCCAACGGTCAGCGTCCCGTCGGACAAGGGCTTCGTCGCCGCGATCGACCATCCGTTCTCGGCCGCCAGCCCGTGGAACACGTCGATCCCGTCGGCCGCGGTCGATCCCAGATCGAACGCGATGATCGCGGCGGCCCAGCTGCGTCTCGGCGTCAAGCAGGGGTCCCGGGTCGAGGCCCTGTCGCTCCAGCGGCGGCGGATCACGGCGCCGCTGTACATCAACACGCTCAAGTGGACGCCGCCCGTCCTCGACGCCGACGCCGCGAACGCCGTCCCGACCGCCCTGCTCTGCCGCCAGCCGAACCTGCCGCCGCCGGACAACCTCTGCGGCGACGGCTACCTCGTGTCGACCCTGAGGATCCCGCCGGCGATCGCCCCGTATCCCCAGTACGACGGTTGGCTGACGGTCATCGATGCTGCCGCCGGCTATGGCTATGACCTCTGGCGGGCGCGGCGGGGGGTGAGCGGAGCGGCGACGATGTCCTACCAGTACATGCGCCGGTGGAGTCTCACCGGATCCGGCTACCTTCCTCCGACGGCTCCGTCGGCCCGCGGCTCGGGACTGCCGATGTTCGCCGGGATCATCACGCCCGAGGACATCCAGGCCGGCATCATCAACCACGCGCTGGCGATCTCGGTTCCCGGGCCGGCGGCGCTCAACTTCGTCCAGCCGGCGTCGTTGACCGACGGAAACGGTGCCGTGACGTCGCTGCCCGAGGGTGCACGTCTGCGCCTCAAGGCGAGCGTCTCGATCGCGTCGCTGCTGCGCAGCATTCCCGGGGGGACCGACCGGAGGGCGAGCAGGACGATCTACACGACACTCAGGACATACGGGGCGATCGTCGTCGACCGGTCCGCCGTGCCGACGCTGTACGCCCAGCTGACGACCGATTGGACGACGCCGCTTCGCGATGCGAGCGGCATCACCACGGCGCCGGACGGGAGCACCGAGCTGCCGGCCGACGAGCGCAACAACCGCCGCTTCGTAACGCCGCTGCTGCGCGGCGGCGAGGTCTCGGGGTTGCGCCTGAGCGACTTCGAGGTGATCCGCCTGCCGACCGAGCTCAAGGATCCGCCGGTCGACAACGGCGATGTGGCGGCCACCCTGCCCGGGGCGAGCCCCCAGGCGCTGCCCGGCGGGACGGCGGCGACGGCGCCGGCCGCGACCGCCGGCGTCCCGGGCACGTCCGGCGCCCCGCTGACCCCGAGCCCACCGGCGACGCCGGGAGCATGACCGTGCGCCGCGTCAACCGCAGATGGGTCTGCGCCGTCCTGGTGGCGATCGGGCTGACCGGGTGCGGGGTGACGGTGAACAGGTACTACACGAAGACGTCCCCCGTCTCGCAGACGAGCGTCTCCCAGCAGACACGACTCCTCCACCAGAAGCAGGCGGCCCAGGCCGCCGCGATCCGCGGGACGCTCGCGCAGATCCCGGCAGGGGCGGTGCGGATCGACGACTCGACCAACCTCGGCGTCCTGCCGGTGATCGACGCGGGGTTCGCGACGGGGTCGTCGGCCGCGGCGACACCGGCGGTCGTCTCGCCGGCGAAGGCCTTCGAGGATCTCTGCGACGGCCAGACGGACATCGCGATGGCGACGAGCCTGCCGACGTCGACCGAGGAGTCTGCGTGCGCGGCCAACGGGATCACGCTCGTCCGGTCGACCGACGGTCAGGTCGAGCCGTTCCAACTCGCGGCCGACGCGATCGTGGTCGCCACCCGCAACGAGGACTCGGTCGGCGGCGACTGCCTGCGCCGATCGACCGTCCGCGAGATCTTCGAGGCCGGTTCGCCGATCGACAACTGGAGCCAGGTCGGCTTCGACGATCGTCGGCTGGTGACGACCGGACGCGGGGCCGACAACGACACCTACCAGCTGTTCGCGAGCCTCGTCTTCGGTGCCGGCGGCAACGCGCCGATCACCGACGCCCGCCGTGACCTCGTCGTCCACCCGACCGACCTCCAGGTACTCGACCAGGTCGAGACCGGCTCGGCCCGCCAGGCGCTGTCGGCGGCCGTCGCAGCGGCGCTCGCCAAGGCCGGGCGGCGGATCCGTGTCGCCGAGGCCGCCGCCGGCGCCGCGGCCAACCAGCGGGTTCTGGCGGAGATCGCGGTCGCCAACGCCCAGCGTGCGAAGGCCAGCAAGGCCCTGACGCCGGCCCAGAAGGCGGCGATCGCCCGGGCGAACGCGTTGGCCGACGCCACGGCCAAGCAGACCGCGGAGGCGGCGGCCGGGACGAAGCTGATCGCCACGATCACCGCGGGAGTGACCGCCGCCCGCGGCCAGGCGCTCAGTGCGATCGGCGACGTCGGCTACTTCCGGTTCACGTACTACGAGCTCTACGAGGACAAGCTCCGGCCGATGGAGATCTGGGACCCGATCCAGGAGGCGGCGTCGCTGGCGGCGAGCGGCGTCGCGACGAACGTGACAACCGCCGGACCGACCGAGCGGACGATCGAGAGCGACGTCGGGGGTCAGCTGAGCACGGGGCGGGTCGTCGAGTTCCCGTCAACCTCGACGACCCCGGGCGCGCACTACGTGACGCCGGCGGGCCAGGGGGTCACGGTCCCGGCGGGCGGTCCGGTCAACGTCGACACGACGCCCGACTGCGTGTTCCCGTCGGCTCAGACGGTCGAGTCCGGCGTCTATCCGCTGTCGGTGCGGATGTTCGCCTTCGTCTCCAGGCAGGCGCTTGCGCGACAGGCTGTCCGCGACTACCTCGCCTACGTGATCTCGGCCGCCGGCCAGAACCTCGTGTCGGCGCAGCGCCTCGTCCCGCTCGACCTCCAGACCGAGAACCTCGAGTACGAGCAGATCACCGGCCGGCCGCTGCCGGGCAGCGGGGTCAGCCCGACGGCGTCGACTTCGTCGGGCACGACCGCGGGATCCGGCGTCAGCGGGACGCCGGCCACGGGGACCACCCCGGGAAGCGAGGGCTCCGTGACGCTGCCGGCCGCCCCGACCAGCCGGATAACCGGCGTCGACGCGAGTGCTCCGGCGACCGGCGGCGGCGGATGACCCGGCCGGAGCTTCGAAGGCGGATCAGCCGGCCGGAGCCTCGGCGGCGGACGAGCCGGCCGGAGCCTCGGCGGCGGATGAGCCGGCCGGAGGCTCGGGGGTGGACCGGCGCGGCGGCCGGCCTGGCGACCGCGTTGGCCGGGCTCGTCCTGCTCGCCGGGTGCGGGACGACCCACCCAGCGGTCGTCACGACGACGGCTGTGGAGAGCGTCAGCGTGCCGGCGGCGCGGTCGGGCGAGATGAGCATCTATGCGAGCGTCGACCTCGACGGTCCGAACGCGAGCCCGTCGCTGGCAGACGCGATGCAGCTTGCCCTCGAGCAGGCCGGCGGGCAGGCGGACAAGACGTCGATCCGGCTCGTCGTGCTCGACGAGAGCAACGCGAACGGCGCCGCGGACCCGGCGGCCGTCGCCGCCGCGGCCCACGCGGCCGCGTCTGACCCGACGACGGTCGCCTACCTCGGCGACCAGACGTCCGACGACACCGCGATCGCCCTGCCGATCCTCAATCGTGCCGGGATCCTGGAGGTCTCGCCGACGGCGACCTACGGCGGGTTGACCCGCGGGTCGGCCGATCCCTCGGAGCCGGCGAAGTACTACCCGAGCGGCCGGCGGACGTTCGCCCGCGTCGTCCCGTCCGACAACGCCCAGGCGGCAGCCCAGGCCAGCTACGAGCACACCCTGGGCTGCACGCACGTGTCAATCCTCGATGACGGAACGCTCTACGGACGCGGCCTCGCGGCGAGCTTCGCGACCGACGCGAAAGCCGTCGGGCTGGCGATCGTCGGGTCGCGGGCGATCTCGACCGCCGGCACCCAGTACGGCACGCTGGCCGCCGGGGTGGCGGGAGTCGCAGACTGCGTCCTGTTCATCGGGGACCCGGCCCCGGGCGTCGCGGCGTTGTTCGGCGCGCTCCACGCGGCCGGGCCGCAGCTCAAGCTGTTCGGGACCGACGCGCTGGCGACCCAGTCCTTCGCCGCGTCGCTCGGGAGCGCTCACGTCGCCACCCACCTGACGGCGCCGACGCTCGACCCGAGCTTCTACGGCGAGTCGGGGGATGCCTTCTACGAGGCCTACGGGCTCCGCTTCGGCGGTCCGCCGGATTCGTCGGCGATCTTCGGCTACGAGGCGATGAACGCCGTGCTGAGCGCGATCGACGCGGCCGGGAGCAGAAGCCGGGCGGCGATCGTCGACGCGTTCTTCAACATCAACAATCGGGTCAGCCCGCTGGGGACGTACTCGATCGACGCCGACGGCGACACCACGCTCAACCGCTACGGGAGCTTTCTGGTCGTCGACTCGGGCCTCCAGTTCGACACCGTCCTGCCGACGTCGCTCGGGGCGGCGGGGTAGGCCGGGCGAGGGCCGCCGTCTCCGGCGGGAGTGGGAGCGGGGGCGGTCACGGGTATTCGATCGGTGGAGTGAATTTGAGTGGTTGGGGATGCGTCCGATGGGCTCCGTGCGCCGTATGTACACGGCATGAGGAGGCAGGCGGGCCCGTGCCCGGCCGCACTGGAAACTGTGTACAGAGTTTGCAAGACTCGCGGGGCTTTCGCCGGGGCCACGGCGGAGCTCGCGGGATTTACTGATCGGGGTGCTGCCTGCCGAGAGGCGCCATTCCAAGACGGATGCAGGGGAGCGGTCGATGCTTAGGGAACGGGATTCGCGGGTCGCAGCGCCGGAGGATGTGCTGGCGACGCTGGCCGAGCTGGATGCGAAGCTTGAGGCGCTCGAGCGGGGCATGGCGGCCGCGCAGGGGAGCGCGGCCGGCGGCCGGCTCGCCGGCGAGCACCCGGTGGCCGCCGGTGTCGCGTCGGAGCGCGAGGATGTCGTCGTCGCCGACTTCCAGGCGGCCGCCCGGTCGCGGACCGAGCGGGGGCTATGGCGGCGGGCGATCACCGACGGGGCGGAGGGGGCGGCGCTCGCCGAGCAGTCGACGCCGCCAGTGGCCGCGTCCGAGTTCGTGGCCGAGGAGCCGGACGGGCCGGCAGCTGAGGATCTCGATCGCACGGAGTGGGCCGTCCCGGCGGGCGCGGCGGCGGGTCCGGCGGCGCCGCCGGCCTACGTCGCGGTTCCCGGCTACCAGCTGTCGGACTGGCGGGAGCGGCTTCGCCGGGCGATGGGCGAGCTCACGACGCTCCAGGCGGAGATCGAGACGTCCGCCGTCGCAGCTGAGTGGCCGACCGGGCCTGCGACGTCGACGCCGACGCCGGTCGCGCCGATCGCAGGACCGATCGCCCCGGTGTCGCCGGCCGACGTCGCCGGGGGACCGGCC
>DASZKP010000041.1:0-82225 GCA_035553395.1 Solirubrobacteraceae bacterium
GTCGGCATCCACCTCGTGCTGGCGACACAGTCACCCCGGGTCGACGTGATCACGGGGATGATCAAGGCGAACGTCCCGTCGCGGATCGCCTTCGCAGTGTCATCACAGACCGACTCACGTGTCATCCTCGACCAGAACGGCGCCGAGTCACTGCTCGGCGCCGGCGACATGCTGTTCTCACCGGTCGGGACTTCCCGGCTCCAACGGATCCAGGGCGCGTACATCGACGAGCCGCAGATCCTCGCCCTGACCGACTTCTGGCGGGCTCAGGGCGAGCCGGAGATGCGCGAGGAGATGCTCGAGGAGGTCGAGCCCGACGCGTCCGACGAGAAGGCTCCGGACGAGTTCGACCCAGACGAGGACCCCCTGCTGGCCGACGCGATCGTGATGGTCGCCGAGATGGGGACGGCGTCCACGTCGATGCTCCAGCGCCGCCTGCGGCTCGGCTACACGCGGGCCGGCCGGCTGATCGACATGCTCGAGCGGCGGGGCATCATCTCCGGCTACGAGGGATCCAAGCCCCGCCAGGTACTCGTGGCGGAGGCCGACGTTCCCAGGGTTCTTGCTGCTCTTGCTGAACGCGGATCGGCGGGCGCGGGTGGCGGCCTGGTGAAACCGCCCGACGACTCGGTCAGGCCGCCGGCGGCGATCCCGCCGGCCGACGAGGTCGTCGAGCCCGCCGCTCTCGACGCGGTCGTCGAGCGGCCCGCGGGTGACGTCGGGAGTCCGTCGGGGCGGGCGGGCGGCGGCGATCCGGCGCCCGGGGAGGACGCGGACGACGGCGTCGGGCCGACCGGCGTGCCAGACGCCGTCGACGAGCCACCACCGCTGTAGCCTGGACTGAAGATGCCCGAGATCGGAGTCATGCTGCGCGAGGCCCGGATGAGGGCGCACATCGATATCTCGGAGATCGAAACCGAGACGAAGATCCGCGCGAAGTACCTCCGGGCGCTCGAGAACGAGGAATGGGACCTGCTTCCGGGGCCGACCTTCGTCAAGAGCTTCCTGAGGACGTACGCAGAGGCCCTCGGGCTCGACGCCAAGCTGATCGTCGAGGAGTTCAAGCTCCGCCACGAGCGGCCGTCCGAGTTCGACCTCCAACCGATCCGGGCGACCAACGCCGGGCGTGAGCGACGCAAGGTCCGCGGGCCGATCGTTCCCCGGTGGGCGGTCGGCGTCCTCCTCGTGTTGGCTCTCGTGATCGCCCTGTACGTCCTCGGGACCGGCCAGAACAACACGACGAACACCCCGCCCGCCCCGCCGGTCACGACACCGACCCAGGCCGGGACGACCTCGCCGGCCAAGGCGTCGACCCCGCCGCCGCGGACGCCTGCCCGACCGGCGGTCCAGCAGAAGGTGGCCCTGAGGATCATCCCGACCGGCCTGGTCAACGTCTGCCTGGTCGGCGACGGCAAGATCCTGATCAAGAGCCAGGACCTCACGGCCGGCCAGAAGACGCCGCTCTACCGGGCGCGGAAGTTCGACCTCACGCTCGGCAACAACGCCGTCTCGCTCCACGTCAGCGGGAAGATCCTCAAGGTCCCGGACGTCAGCGCGGGGATCGGCTACGAGCTGACGACGACCGGCCACAAGGTCCTCTCGGCCGCCAAGCGTCCGACCTGCGCGTGAGACCGGCCGGCGGACCTCTGGGCGACCTGCGCGTGGGACCGGCCCTTCGGCGATGAGCGTCCGCGCGGGAATCGTCGTCACCGGGACCGAGGTGCTCGGCGGCCGGGTGGTCGACCGCAACGGCCCGTGGTTGGCCGACCGCCTCCGGGAGCTGGGCGTCGACCTCGCGCAGATCACGATCGTCGGCGACCGGCCGGCCGACATGCTGGCCGCCCTGCGGTGGTGCGAGTCGCTCGGGGTCGAGCTGATCGTCACGAGCGGCGGCCTGGGGCCGACGGCCGACGACATGACGGCGGCCGTCGTAGCCGAGTTCTGCGGCCGGGAGATGTTCCTCGACGAGGCGCTCGAAGGCCGGATCCGGGAGATCCTCCGGCCGATGTCGGCCCGCTGGCCGAACCTCGACATCGACGCGATCCACGCGTCCAACCGCAAGCAGGCGCTCGTCCCCGTCGGGGCGACCGTGCTCGAGCCGATCGGGACCGCTCCGGGCCTGATCGTGACGCCGGTCTCCCGGACACCGACCGTCGTCGTCCTCCCCGGGCCGCCCCGCGAGCTCCAGCCGATGTGGGCCGACGCGGTCGGCAAGCCGGCGTTCGTCGGGGCGATCGCCGGGGCGACGACGTACACCCAGACGATGCTCCGCCTGTTCGGGCTGCCCGAATCCGAGATCGCGGCGACCCTGCGCGTGGCCACCGGCTCGGGGGTCGACCTCGAACGTCTCGAGGTCACGACCTGCCTGCGGCGCGGGGAGGTCGAGATCGTCACGAGATACGAGCCGCAGGCGGCCGACATCTACGCCGCGTTCGAGCGGGTCGTTCGCGAGCGCCACGCCGACACGCTGTTCTCGGACGACGGCTCGACCGTCGACGAGCAGGTCGCCCGGCTGCTCGTCGACGCCGGCCTGAGCCTGGGTGTCGCCGAGTCGTGCACCGGCGGCCTGCTCGCCGGACGGCTGACCGACCTGGCCGGGGCGTCGGCCTACTTCGACGGCGGAGTGGTCGCCTACTCCAACGACGTCAAGACACGCCTGGCCGACGTGCCGTCCGACGTGATCGACCGCTTCGGCGCCGTCTCCGAGGAGGTGGCCGTCGCGTTGGCCGACGGAGCCCGGTCGAGTCTGCGGACGTCGGTCGGCGTCGGCGTGACCGGGGTCGCCGGTCCGTGCGGAGGCACGCCGGACAAGCCGGTCGGCCTCGTCTGGATCGCCGCGTCGACCGCCGACGGCCGCCGCCTGACCCGACGGCTCAGCCTCGGCGGCGGGCGGGCCGACATCCGGGATCGGACGACCACGCATGCCCTGCACCTGCTCCGGCGGCTCCTCCTGCTGCCGAAGGCGGACGCCTCGGGTCCGCAGGGGATCGACGGCGAACGCGAGGCCGAGCCGGCGGTTTGAGCGGGGACGCGCGGCTCTTCGTTGCGCTCGACCCGCCCGCCCGGGTCCAGGCCGAGCTCGCCCGCTGGGCGAGGTGGGCGCTCGAGCCGGGCAGGCCGCGGGCGGCGCGAGCGACGGATTCGCCGGGTGCGGGCCCCCGGTCGCGGTCAAGCGGACGCGACCGCCCGGGCCGCGCGCCGTCGGACGGGATCCGGCGGGTGCAGGCGAGCGCCCTGCACATCACGCTGTGCTTCCTGGGCGATCAGCCGCTCGACCTGGTCGACGAGATCGCCGATCTCGTCCGGGGTGCGGTCCTCGAACTCGCGTCGAGCGGGGTCGAGCTCGACCGCCTGGGGATCGGCGCGCCGGTCTGGCTCCCGCCGAGCCGGCCGCGGGCGCTGGCGCTCGAGGTCCACGACGAGTCCGGCGGCCTGCTCGCGCTCTACGACGACCTCCGCCGCGGGCTCGGCGATGCGATCGGCTGGGAGCCGGAGCGCCGGCGCCTGCGCCCGCACATCACGGTCGCCCGACTGCGGTCGTGGGCACCCCCGCCGGCGTGCACCGAGCCGACGCCGGCCCTGGTCTTCGAGGCGGAGGCAGTCACGGTCTACCGGTCGCGGCTCGAGCCCGACGGGGCCGCCTACCAGGCGCTCGCCCGGGTCGGGCTCGGCGGGCGTGGGCGGGATCCCGGGGATTGAGGCCGGATCGAGTCGGGACCCAGTTGTGGATCGCCACCGGGCCCGGATCGCGGGTCATCCGCGGTTGACGCTAGGATCGCGGAGTGCGCCACGGCGGGGGACTCCTGGTGAGCGTCCTGGTCGCGATCGGGCTGAGCCTTGGTTGCGCGCAGGCGGACGCCGCGATCGCGCCTCCGCCGGCCGGCACCACCTGGCTTGGCGTGGCGCCGCAGACGGTCACGCCGGGCGTCGCGCAGTTCGCCGCAGACGCCGGACACAGCGTCGGTCTGGTCGAGTACTTCCGCGACTGGCAGCAGGGCTTCGACACGGCCACGGCGAACTCGGTGCGCGCGCTCGGGGCGACGCCGGTCGTGACGTGGGAGCCGTGGAACGCGAGCGTCGGCACCGTGAATCAGCCGCTCTACTCGTTGAGTCGGATCATCAGCGGCGCGTACGACAGCTACATCCGGTCGTGGGCGACGGCGGCCGCCGCGTGGGGTCATCCGCTGTTCGTGCGCTTCGCCCACGAGATGAACGGCAACTGGTATCCGTGGTCGGAGGGGGTAAACGGGAACCGGACGGGTGACTTCGTGCGGGCGTGGCGTCACGTCCACGACGTCGTGGCAGCCGCCGGGGCACGGAACATCAGCTGGATCTGGAGCGTCAATCGCGACTACACCGGCTCGACGCCGCTGGCGGAGCTCTACCCGGGGGATGCGTACGTCGACTGGGACGGCGTCGACGTCTACAACGGGGGAACCGCGGTCTCGATGGGTGGTTGGCTGACGTTCAGCCAGATGTTCGATCCGACGTACAAGGACATCCGGACGTTCTCGGCCAAGCCGTTGCTGATCAACGAGATGGCGAGCGCCGAGGCCGGCGGGAGCAAGTCGGCCTGGATCAGCGCCTTCTTCGCCGCCCTCCACGCGGATTCGGGGATCCGCGGGTTCTGCTGGTTCAACTTCAACAAGGAGACCGACTGGCGCATCGAGAGCTCCGCGTCGGCCCGCAGCGCATTCGCGGCCGGCGTCACCGGCTTGTCGCTGGCACCGGCCGTGCTCTAGGGGATGCGCCCGCGGCTCGTGATCAGCCTGCTCGCCGCCAGCGCTGCGGTGGCGGCGGTCGTCGCACCTGCGAGCGGGTCGACCGTGCGGACGACGTGTCTGACCTATCCGGGGGACACCCTGCTCGACATGCAGGGCGTGCTCAGGGTCTACGCCGTGTCCGTCCCGGTCCGGCCGACGCCGAAGACCGTGGTGAGCGTCTACTGGTGCAAGCCGGGGAGGACGGCGCGGACCCTGCTCGTCGTCGAGCACGACGACAGTGACGGCGGCTACACGTGCGCCCCGGCCACCCTGGACTCGAACGAGTCGTGGCTGGCGATCGACTGCGCATACGTCGGCGGGACGGCGACGCTCGACTACGTCTACGAGTTCCCGCTTGGGACGACCGTCGGCCACCGCACGGCGACCGTGTCCGGTGGCTCGCTCGTCGGCGTCAGCACGAGCGGCGGACTGGCGGTGGTCGACGAGTGTGATTCGACGCTCGAGGTCGCCGACGCGACCGGCGTCCACGTCGTCGCGCCGGCCGGGGTCACCGACCCGGCCGTCGGCGGCGCCCATGTCTACTGGTCGACGGCCACCGGGACGGGATCGAACACGCCGCGCGGCCACCCGAAGGGCGCACTGACGACGCCGGGCACCTGCGACTGAACGGCGAACGCGGCGTCAAACCACCGATCCGGTCCGTGAGCCGACGGACCGAGCACCGCCCGGACGACCTCGAGCGGTCAGGAGAAGTCGTCGATCGTCGTCGACACCACCCCGGTCGTCGTCGACGCGGTCGCACCCTCCTCCGCCCCCGGGGCCAGCACTCCGCCCGGGTTGTGACGAGAGCGCCAGACCTGCTGCGTGACGATCTGGACGGCCCCGGCGACGGGGATCGCGACCAGCGCGCCGAGGATCCCGAGCAGGGACGCGCCCATCAGGACGGCGACGATCGTCAGCAGGCCGCTGACGTTGACCGTCCGCCGGTAGACGACGGGGACGAGCACGCTGCTCTCGAGCTGCTGGTAGACGAGCTGGACGATGACCCAGACGATCGTCGCGGTCGGAAAGTCGGTGAACAGGGTGACCAGGCCGATGATGATCGCGCCGACCGTCGCGCCGACGAGCGGAATCAGATCGAAGAAGGCCATCAGCACGGCGAGCGGGGCGGCGTAGGGGACGCCGAGGATCAACAGGGTCGCGAGGGCGACGCTCCCGGCGATCACGCTGATCGCGAGGTTCCCCGCCACGTAGCCGGCGACCGAGCTGTAGATCTGCCCGGCCATCGTCTCGAGCGCGGCGTGCTGGGTCGGACGGAAGGTCCGCAGCCCGAGGCGGAAGAGCCGTTCGCCGTCGAGCAGGAGAAAGAAGGCGATCGTCAGGACGGTGATCAGCTGGGCGATCGTCGTGAAGACGCCAACCGTGACGCTGCCGAGGGCGCCGGCCGACTTGCTCAGCTGCGCGGGGAGCTTGGCCGCCTCCTGGTTGATCTTCTCGGTGATCTTGTACCGGTTGTCGTACTTGCGGAACTCCTTGTTCCTGCGGAGCTTCGCGATGTAGGCCGGCGCGTTCTGGGAGAGCGATGTGACACCGGAGACGACCGGCGGGACGAACAGCGTTCCGACCCCGAAGATGCCGGCGGCGATCGCCAGGTAGACGGCGACGATCGCCGCGGCGCGGGGGAACCACCGCCGGTCGAGCAGGTCGACGGCCGGGCCGAGCGCCATCGCCAGGAAAGCTGCGATCGCGACCAGCCCGATCACCGAGCGGACGCGGTAGAGGAGATAGACGAAGGCGCAGAGGCCGACGATCGTCGCGAAGACGCGGACGATGACGCGGGTCGACGGTCCGCGGGCGACCATCTCCCCGCCTCAGCCGCGCATGGGCGGGGCGCCCGGACGGTCGCCGAGCTCGGCGATCAGACGGCGGATGACATCGAAGGCCGGCTTGCGGGAGTAGTCGTCGCGGAGGATGCCGAAGTGGCGGAACATGTCGTCGTGCGCCGTGTCGGCGTCGCGGAGCGTGAACAGCTCCCAGTGGGTGATGTTCAACTCGCCCCGCAGGCGATGGACGGCGCGGATGATCGTCTCGAACGCGACGGCCTGGTCTTGCTCGCTGCGCCCGGGCCCGGTCGGCCAGCCGGATTCGCAGATCCGGATCGGCACCGACGCGGGGATGCCCGCGGCGGAGAGGCTGCGCTCGCGAAAGTGGCGCAGCACCCACCCGACGGCCCGATCGAGCTCTTCGGGCGGGATCCGGGGACCGAAGACGTCGGGGTACATGTCGACCCCGACGTAGTCGAGCGACTCGACGAACGGCTCGCCGCCGTCCCGGCCGAGCTCGGCCCAGAACTCGGCTTCGGGGTCTGGATCGAAGGCCGCGGCGAAGCCGATCGCCGCGGTCGCGCCGGTCTCCCGCTTGCTCGCAGCCGCGGCCTGCACGCCGCGGATCAGGGCTTCCGTGGCCCGTGGGTAGGCCCCGTCAGCCGCTGCCGGAAAGCCGGCGAGGTTGGCCTCGCCGGTGACCTGGACGGCCGCCAGCTGATGGCCGTGGCGGGCGATCACCTCGCCGACGAAATCCGCCCAGCCGTCGACGTCTCCGGCCGGGTCCCGATAGGAGAGCGCGAGGTCCCAGGCCAGATCAGGTGAGGCGATCCGCTGGACGCCGGCGAACGCTCGTTCCAGCTCGGCCGGGCCGTCGAATGAGACGTACATCCGCGGGAGCAGGGGCGGCCCGTCGCCCTGGAGCAGCGTGACCGCCTCGAAGATCTTGCCGAAGTCGTCTGGCGCGCCGCTGGCCAGACCGTCCGGGGTTCCGGCGAGGCCGAGCGGGAACGCGCCGAAGACCAGAGCCGGGTGCATTCGACGGAGCCTACCTCCGGCCGGTGGGGAGGCTTCGTGGATCGGGCGGCCACCTCCCAGGCCGACCTGGCTCGGGATCCGGCTCGGGATCCAGCTCGGGATCCGGCTCGGGGCCGATCGACGGGTTCCGTCCGCATCGCCGCATACCGTGAGCCTCCCGAAGTCGGCCCCGACTCGCGAAACAGGAGCTTGAGCATGACCGTGACACTGGAGGACAAGGCCGCCAAGGCCCGCGACGTGGCCCTCGCCGGCGCGCTCTCGCAGATCGAGCGGGAGTTCGGCAAGGGATCGGTCATGCGGATGGGCGACCCGGGGGCGCAGGTGCGCTGCTCGGTGATCCCGACCGGCGCGCTCTCCCTGGATCTGGCGCTCGGGATCGGCGGCGTCCCGCGAGGGCGGATCGTCGAGGTGTTCGGGCCGGAGTCGTCAGGTAAGACGACGCTGATCTACCACGTCCTCGCGGAGGCCCAGAAGCTCGGCGGGATCTGTGCGTTCATCGACGCCGAGCACGCGATGGACCCGCTCTACGCGAAGGAGATCGGCGTCGACATCGACGAGCTGCTCGTCTCCCAGCCGGACTACGGAGAGCAGGCGCTCGAGATCGCCGACATGCTCGTCCGGTCGGGGGCGGTCGACGTCGTCGCGATCGACTCGGTCGCCGCGCTGACGCCGCGGGTCGAGCTCGAGGGCCAGATGGGCGACCAGACGGTCGGCGCGCAGGCGCGGATGATGTCGCAGGCGATGCGCAAGCTGGCTGCGAACCTCAACCGGACGCAGACGCTCTGCATCCTGACCAACCAGATTCGCGAGAAGGTCGGCGTGATGTTCGGGTCGCCGGAGACCCAGCCGGGTGGCCGGGCGCTGAAGTTCTACGCGTCGCAGCGGCTCGACATCCGGCGGATCGAGACGCTCAAGGACGGGACCGAGGCGGTCGGCAACCGGGTTCGGGTGAAGGTCGTCAAGAACAAGGTGGCCGCTCCGTTCCGTCAGGCCGAGTTCGATATCGAGTTCGGCAAGGGCATCTCGACTGCGGGCTGCCTGCTGGACCTCGGCATCGAGCACAGCATCGTCACGAAGTCGGGCTCGTTCTTCTCCTACGGCGACGAGCGGCTCGGACAGGGTCGCAACAATGCGAAGGCCTACATCGGGGGGCATCCGGAGCTGGCCAAGGCGATCGAGGACAAGATCTACGCGGCGCTCGGCCTGTCGAAGGACCTCGGCACGACGGTCGAGCCGGCGGCTGACGCCGCGACGGGTCCGCCGGCCGCCCCGGCAGTCAACGGGCGCGCGGTGAACGGACGCAACGGCCAGGAGCGGGCGGCCTGAGCGAGACCACCGGACTCGACGACGCGCTGGCGGTCTGCTTTCGCCAACTCGGTCGACGCGAGCAGACCGAGGCCGAGCTGCGGCGGCGGCTGGCCCGCGAGAGGGTCGACGAGGCGACGATCGACGCGGCGATCGACGAGCTGCGTGAGCGGCGCTACGTCGACGACGCGGGCTACGCACAGCGCTACACCGAGGACCGGCGGGCGCTCGACGGGTGGGGCCCGGAACGGATCCGGGCGAGGCTCGAGCAGGTCGGAGTCGAGGATCACCTGATCGAGCAGGCGCTCGGCGTTCGCGACGCGCAGGACGAGCTCGAGGCCGCGACGGCGCTCCTGGCGAAACGGATCCCGCCGGGTGGGCCGGGAGACGACCGGGCGCGGAACCGAGCGGTCGGGCTGCTGGTGAGAAGAGGCTTCGAGTCGGAGCTCGCGTACGCGGCGGTCAGGCGGTTCTTCGCGTGACCCGCCCGTCCGCGGACGTCAACTTCATACGATCGGCGGCGATAGTATGCATGGAGTATGCGAGCGCGGGTTACAGTGACCGTCGATCAGGAGACCGTCCGCTCGGCGGAGGCCGCCGTCGCCGCGGGTCGCGCGCCTTCGGTCAGCGCGTGGGTTGCGTCGGCGATGGCTGAGCGTGCGAGCCGCGAGAGCCTGGCAGACGTCCTCGCAGGGATCCGGGAGGAGCTCGGCCCGGCGACCGACGAAGAGACCGCGTGGGCGCGAAGCGTCCTCGGCCTGTAATCCTCGACGCGGGCGGCCTGATCGGTGTCGATCGGGCCGACCGGCGGGTGATCCGGCTGCTGGAACTGGCCCGAGAGGTCCACGTGCCGGCCGGCGCGCTGGCGCAGGCGTGGCGAAACCCGGCGCGCCAGGTCCGGCTGGGACGGGTCATGTCATCGGAGGACATCGTCGTCCACCCGCTCGACGCTCTGAGCGCGCGGGCGGCGGGCCAGTTGTGCGCGGCAACGGCAACGGCGGACGTCGTCGACGCGTCTGTCGTGCTCGTTGCTCGGAGCGTCGACGGCGTGACCGTGACGAGCGACTCGGACGACCTGCGGCGTCTCGATCCGAGCATCGATCTCGTCGACTGCTGAGCTCGGACGCGGCGACCGGCGTTACCCTACGGCCGATGAGGCGCTATCACCTGACGACGTTCGGCTGCCAGATGAACGTCCACGATTCCGAGCGGATGAAGGGGATGCTCGAGTCCCTCGGCTATCGGGAGGCGCCGGACCGGGAGGCAGCCGACCTGATCCTGTTCAACACGTGCTCGATCAGGGAGTCGGCCGACAGCAGGTTCCTCGCGCACCTGGGGGAGGCCAAGCGCCTCAAGAAGCTCGACCCTCAGCGAGTCGTGGGCATCGGGGGGTGCTGGGCGCAATCGGTCAAGGACGAGGTCTTCGCGCGGTTCCCGTTCGTCGATGTCGCGTTCGGCCCGGGCCAGGTCCACAAGCTGGCGGAGTTCCTCGTCAGCGACTCGCTCACAGCGCAGGGCTTCTTCGAGTTCGAGGGCTTCACGGGCCGGCTGCCGGCCAAGCGGGAGCGGCCGTTCCAGGCGTGGATGCAGGTGTCGGTCGGCTGCAACTCGGTCTGCTCGTACTGCATCGTTCCCAGCACGCGCGGGCGGGAGGTCTCCCGGCCGGCGGCCGAGTTGCTCGCCGAAGCGCAGCGACTGGCCGGCGACGGTGTGCGGGAGATCACGCTGCTCGGGCAGAACGTCAACTCGTACGGGCGCGACCTGGCGGAGCGGACGAGCTTCGCCGGACTGCTCGAGCTGCTCGACGGGGTCGATGGGATCGAGCGGCTGCGCTACACCAGCCCGCACCCGAAGGACATGCGCGAGGACGTGATCCTCGCGCACGCGAACCTCGGGTCGGTCTGCGAGCACATCCACCTGCCCCTCCAGTCGGGGTCATCGCGCATTCTCAAGGCGATGCGCAGGACCTACACGCGCGAGCGGTATCTCGACCGGGTGGCCCAGATCCGCGAGCACGTTCCGGACTGCTCGCTCAGCACCGACGTGATCGTCGGCTTCCCGGGCGAGACGGAGAACGACTTCACGCAGACGCTGGAGGTCGTCGAGGAGGTCGGCTACGACAGCGCGTTCACGTTCGTCTTCTCGCCGAGACGGGGGACGCGGGCGGCGGGCATCGAGGATGGCCTGGTCGCGCACGAGGTCAAGATCGAGCGGATGGGGCGGCTGCTGGAGATCGTCGGGCGCCGCGCGCACGAACGCGCCGGGCGCTTCGTCGGCCGAGCGGTCGAGGTGCTCGTCGAGGGCCCGTCGCGAACCGATCCGAACCGGCTGAGAGGACGAACGCGCCACAACAAGGCCGTCAACTTCGCAGGAACGGCGCAGGCCGGAGAACTCGTCGGGGTTCAGATCACCGGGGCGACCAGTCAGACGCTGACCGGGTCGGAGCTGGTCGGCGCCCCCAGCGCCGGGTAGGCGGCCGCGACCGGGGCGGGCCCGACCGACTCCTACGTGGTACGTTCGCGGCCCCGGACCGCTGAAGGAAGAGACCGATGCCTCGCTCCGTTTGCTGGACTCGACGCGTCGACCGGGACGGGTGCCGTCTGCCCGGCTCAGCCGCTGCGACCGCTTCGTTCATCGTCCTCCTGGCCTGCGCCGGGGCCGCGAGCGGAGCGCTCGGAGCCGGCGCCCCGGGACCCACCTTCACAAAGCCGCGGCGGATCATCGCGAGCACGCCGAACGTGCCGAGTGCCGTCAGCGGAGCCGGCGAGGCGGTGACCCTGCGACCGGGGGCCGGGCCCGGCCCGGCGCTCCAACTGGCCAGCGCGCACGGGCGGATCCGCACCGTCGAGCTCGCGACGACCGTCGCCGGCTTTGACGACCCGTCGGTCGCGATCTCCGACTCGGGGGTGGTCGCGGCGGCCTGGGACACGAATACCACGACCGGATCGACGCCCGATGTGCTCGAGATGGCCGTCGGGACGTTCGGGTCGCCGCCGACGACGGCGACGGTGCTGAGCGCGGCGGGCGCGGCCGTATCGGGAGCGCGGGCGTTCGTGACCGGCTCAGGGACGGCAGTCGTGATCTGGAACGAGACCGACGCCGACGGACTTGCGACGGTGCGGGCGGCGATCGTGCCGGCGGGGGGAGCACCGGTGCCGGTCACGCTGGACGCGGAGGAGAGCTTCGTCGGGGCCGGCCTGGCCGGTGGGGGACTGGTGGTGATCGAGCAGGACGACGGGGCGTTCACGCAGCGGACGATCGCGGCGGACGGGACGGTCGGGCCGGCCGCGGAGTTCACGGCGCCGCTGGCGGTCTCGGAGGCGGCCCTCGGCGAGCTCGATGTTCTCGTCGATGGCGCAGGAGACCAGCTCTACTCGTGGCGTCCGCCCGGGTCGGGGAGGAAGCTCTACGCGGCCTGGCGCTCGGCGGCCGGCGTGTTCGGCCCGGTCCAGGCGCTCGGCGCGACGGCCGACGTCGGCGGGGACGGGCCGGTAGTCGCGCTGAACGCGTCCGGGCACGCGGTGGCCGTCCTGACCCCGCGGCGGACGGGCCCGCTGACGGTCCGCTTCGCGTCGCGGCTGTCGCATTTCGGTCCGGCCGAGCGGGTCGGCGGTGCAGGTCGCTACGCGGACATGCCGGTGGTCAGCATCGATCGGGCGAACCGGACGCTGCTCGCGTGGGTCGACTCGCCGGCGTCGGCGCGGGGGACGACGAAGTCCCGGGCGCTCGTCGCCGAGGCCCACGGGACGCGGTTCACGACACCGCGGCCGCTCGCGGTCGAGCCCGGCCTGGGGCACGCGTACCTGGGCGACGCGCCGGTCACGGCGGCCGATCCGAGCGGAACCCCGGAGCTCGTCACGTACGCGGGGTCGAAGCACTCGAAAGCCGTCGGACAGATCGCCTTCGTGACCGGCTGACGACGCCACGGCGGATCCATCCGCGGGCTGTGCGAACATACGTTCGTGCGATGGAGCAGCCTTACCGAATCCGCCGATCACCAGCAGCGGCTGCCGGGCTACCGCGATGACGCGGTCGTGCGCAGGTTCGACGCGCCCGAGGCCCTCGACATGCGCTTCTACGAAGTGCACTCGCGCTCGGCGCTCAACCGGGTACCGGCCGCGTCGCAGATGCCGTTCAGCTGGACGGTGAACCCGTACCGAGGATGCAGCCATGCATGCGTGTACTGCTTCGCGCGGCCGACCCACACGTATCTCGGGTTCGATGCGGGGCGGGACTTCGAGCGGGAGATCGTTGTCAAGGTCAACGCCCCCGAGGTCCTGCGACGCGAGCTGGCCCGCCCGAGTTGGACGCACGAGCACGTGGCGCTGGGCACGAACACGGATCCGTATCAGTGGGTCGAGGCCCGCTACCGGCTGATGCCGGGAATCTGGGAGGCGCTCCGCGACAGCGGGACACCGTGCTCGGTGCTGACCAAGTCACCGCTGGTGCTGCGGGATCTCGGGCTGCTCGTCGAGCTCGCGGGGGAGGGCCTGGTATCGGCGGCGCTGTCGGTGCCGACGCTCGACGAACGCGCGTGGAGGGCGACCGAGCCGCACACGCCACACCCGCGGGCGCGGCTCGAGGCGGTCGCCGAGCTCAACCGGGCCGGCGTGCCGACCAGCGTCCTGGTGGCACCGTTGATGCCGGGGATCAACGACGAGCCGGAGCAGGTCAAGCGGATCCTCGAGTTGGCGAACGAAGCCGGCGCGCGGAGCGTCACGCCGATCGCCCTGCACCTGCGTCCGGGCGTACGGGAGGTCTTCATGGACTGGCTCGCGGCCAAGCGACCGGACCTTGTCGATCGGTACGGGGAGCTCTACGGCCGACGGTCGTACGCACCGGCCGAGGAGCGGCGGCGCCTCACCGGCCTTGTACGCGACGAGCAACGGCGGGCGCCCGGACACGTCCGCGCCGAGCGCTTCCTGCGGCGCCGGTCCGAGACGATCGTGCGTGCCGCGCGCGCTGCCGGCGACTCGCCAGCCCAGACGAGCCTCTTCTGAGATGCTGATCCCGTCGGCTGAAGCGACGGCGGCCGTCCCGTCACTGGATTCGCGGGCCGGAGTACCTTTGGCGGATGGCGCTGACCTTCAGCGAAGAGGACGTACTCCCCGTGATCCAGGCGTGCTCGCGGGCGATCTCGGCGATCGGGACGCTCGACGCGCTGGGGGAAGAGCGCAACGCGGCACTTGAGGCTCTGCACGCGCATGTCGTCGACGTGGCCGACCGGGTCGGAGCGGTCGTCCCGCCGATGGCAAAGCTCACGGACTCCGCGGCAGGAGCCCGGGCGGTGGCCGGGGCATCCCGGGACCAGCGTCACGCCCTGCGGGCGACGCTCGCGGATGTACTCGTCGACGCGACCGCCACAGGGCCGGCGGACGCCGGGCTCGACGCAGCGGTCGACGTCGGCCCGGCGGCGTTCGCCCCGGCGCCGCGTGGGTCGGCCGAGGGCGTCATCGAGGCGCCGGACCTCCTGAGTCTCCACGCGGCGCTCCGCGAGTGGGCAGGTGAGCATTTCGGCCGGGCATTGGAGAACCTGACCGACGGGCTGAGCACGTTGCGGAGCTTGATCGCCGACTCCGAAGGCCCGGAGTTCGCCGCGCTCGAAACTGCCCTCGGTCACGCCCTCGCCCGACTCACAGCATAAGCGGCCCGTGAGGAACATCGGTACGAAATGTGCCGCTAAGCCCGGATCCACCGATACGGCGGGTCGAGAGCCCAGAATCGGATCGAAACTGGTGTGGCGCGCTCGATCGTCGGCCGCGGGCCCGGTTTGTCGGTGTGTCGGGTGGTCGGGGCGGTCTGTGATGACCGCGAGGTCGGCGTTGGGGTGTTCGCGGGCAGCGGTGATCGCCGGCGGGGGCCGCGAGGGCGCCGCTCGTCGCTGGGTGAGCTGCCCGCGTCCTCGACTCCGGCTCGTCCGCGTGTTCGCGCGAGGAGCGTCCCTCCAAAGCCGTGCCGATGGGGGATCCTCGAGTACTACGGCCGAGCTACCCCCGAGCTCAACGGCCCCGGGCGCTCCGTCGTCCCAGCGTTGTCGCGATCATGGGCTACGTGACTGCCGAGGACGTCGCGCGCCGTTACGTCGAGCTGTCGAATGCCGTCGACTACGAGGCGATGGCGGAGCTCTTCGCCGTCGACGCTGACTGGATCCCGATCACGCCCATGGAGCCCCGCAAGGGACGCGAATCGATCCGAGAGGGTTACCTCGAGCAGGTCAGGCACA
This sequence comes from Solirubrobacteraceae bacterium, assembly GCA_035553395.1. Lineage (GTDB taxonomy): Bacteria > Actinomycetota > Thermoleophilia > Solirubrobacterales > Solirubrobacteraceae > Palsa-513. Next base: position 15,114 of record DASZKP010000041.1, read on the forward strand.
CCAACCGGCCGATCATCAACGCTCGCTACTACGCCGACGGCGACACCTGCGTCGCCGAATTCGAGGTCGACCTCGGCGACGGCGAGCTGGCCGGCATCGTCGACGTCTTCACGTTGAACTCGGAGGGCGAGATCGCCAGGCTCGCGGTCTATCGTCGCTGACTCGACGGCGCACCGATCCTCAGCCGGACGTTGTCCCACAGAGGATCCCCAACGGGACGCCGTCGGGCGTGCCGGTCAGGGCTCGGGCTACCGGACGGCGTCCGGCCGTCCAAGTCGGGCGCGGCGGCACTCGCGGCGAGCGTAGCGTTCCACCCGCGGGCGTACGCTGCTCCCGTGGCGAGCACAGACCATGACCGCGACGCCGTGAGCCTGGCATCGGGGTTTCCCGCGGCACTCGGCCTCGACGTCGGGGTCGTTCAGCGGCTCATGCCTGAAGCCACGCTCCTGCCTGCGGGTCGTGTCATGGCGACTGTGAGCGGCGAGCAACTCGCGTTCGCCCGCCGGATCTACAACCCCGAGCCTCCACGCCGGCTGATCGAGGCGCTCAGCCCGACCCAGCGGTTGATCGCCCATTGCGCGTACTCCCGCCATCACGACGGCCACGTGCGACAGCGATCCTGTGAGCGGATCGTCCGGTCAGCAGAGGCTTGGGTTCCGCCGTATGTCGTGCAGCTGGTGGGCGAGTATGTCGTCGAAATTATCGAGACGATCCGCGCCGAGCTCCATCTTGACGACGGCCCTGCGCCGCTCAATGTCGTATACGGGACGTTCGTCGCAGGCAATCCCGAACTCCTGGAGCTCACTCGCCGCCGCGCCGTCAGCTATTGGGACTGCTACCACCGGAGCCGCTACTCCCGCGACGCATATCCCGCGGTTGCGGTTCTGGCGTCCCTTGAGAGAGCGGCGTCGCTGGCACGGCTCGCCAGCTCGTAGTCGAGACCCATGCCGATGATGTCGCTCGCTGCTTGCACGATCTTGAACAGCCACGGCGCTACGAGGTCCCCGCACAACGATCCTCCAGCGGGACCGCGCTGGCCGTGGTGCCGCTGCGGGTCAGCGCAGTCCGAGGCGTCGACTTCGGTGCGCGCTCGCGGATGCCGATAGCTACCGGATGCGTCCTGTGCTCCGGGTGTGGAGGTGGGCCATTTGCAGCGCGCGAGCGCGTCGTTGACGACTTTCCGGGGAAGTGAGATGTGAGATGTGGTAACGCGCTTCGAACTGCTGCGGTGAGAGCGCGGGGGGGCATCGGAAGGGTTCCGGGCTGCATCCGCCCTGCGAGGCGACGCCCTCGCCCACGTCGGTGCAGACGAGTGCGTGGTAGGCGAGCGGCGAGACGTAGACCTCGACCGATGCGGCGACCAGCAGCATCGGTATCCCCAGCGCCACAGTCGCGACGGCGGCGGCGAGCAGGGAGCCCGACTCGCCTCTGGCCGTTGCCCAACCCCACGCGGACAGCGGCAGCATCATCGCGGCGAGCTCGAGCACGGCATGCGGCAGCACTCCGACGAGGAGCCGCCAGGCGGGGACGTACAGGTAGCCGGAGATGTCGCCGAGTCGGCGTCCGAGAACATAGGTCTGCATCGCCAGCGAGTAGGTGATCGCCACGGCGACCAGACCGATCGCCTCGCGGGTCGCGAACTCCCGCCACTGCGCCGTGCCACGTCCCCTGCTGCTCCGTGGCGGAGGTAGCGCGCCGGCCATGAACCCAGCCACGCAGGCCATCGCGTTCAGGGCCAGCACGATCAGGTTGTGCCCGAACACGAACGTCACGTCGCTGACGTCGCCCGCGACGAACGGAGGGGCGTCGGCGACCGTCTGGGCGCGCCCGCCGGACAGCTCCGCGACGAGGAACACCGCGAGCAGCAGGACGAGCGCTCCCGCCACCGCACCAGCAAACCAACGGCCGACGACCGCCGGCCGCGGGGGCCAGCCGTCGACGCTCACGCGGGCACGGACCCCCGTAGCCGGCCGGCCATCAGCGCAGCTGTCCATCTCCTGTGCATCGGGTGCCCGGGCCCGGCACTTGAACACGGTTACGGCTCGGCAACGGCTTGTCTTCCTGCGGGGCTCAGCCGCTCGTGGAAGTCCCGAGGACAGGTACGCTCCGCTCGTGAAGCTGCGCCCGGCAGTGAGGCCGTGTCTTTGTCTTGTCGTGACACTCGTGGGACTCGCCGGGTGTGGCGCGTCGGGCTCTCCACCCCAGACGACAAACGCCGTTCGGGCATCGGTGAGCGCTGCGAAGCACCACGTGACACAGCCGGGCAAACACTCGCCACCCGCTCACGCGGGGGGATGCGACGAGGCAGTCTCGACGTTCGCCGCGGAGCAGCGCGTCGGCGGGCCAGAGCGTGCGGCGCTCGAAGCCGTGATCACCTCGCTCGCCAGATATCCCGTCGCATTCAGATGCGCGTCCAGCACGATTACGATCGCCGGAAAGCCGCCAGTGGAATCGAGCCTACCCGGCAAGCCCGATGACGCGTGCCTTGCCGCCGCAAACGACATCCACGTACTCGAGACGATTCCCGGCGTCGCGGCTCCCGTCCAGCAGGACGCACGCCTCGCCGGCGCGATCATCGATCAGACCGAGCGGCACGGCGGCACCTTCTGCGTGTACCGATGAGCGGGCCTACGGCGACGCCCGCCCGGTACCGGCGGAACCTCCACGGGGACTGGTCGAGCGGGCGTGCTTCGGGGGTTCAGATCAGCGGTCTGAGATGAAGTTAGCCTGGGCCGATGGATTGGCATACGCCGGACACTCGCATCAAAGACGGTCGGGCGTGGCGCATCGGCGACGACGCGACGGTCTCGTGGATTGCGGACGGCACGTCGATCACGAAGGCGATCACGGCGGCGATCCCACCGGTGTTCGACGCGTACGCGACGCTGGAGCTGCCGGAGAGCTGGAAAGAGCGGCTGGGTCGTCACGACGCGGCGGTCATCGAGCTGCTTACCAGGCACACCGCTCGACAGCCGTGGTGGCTCGGCTATCTGGACACCGGCGCCGATGACGTTGTGTTCGCGGACGCGCCGCGGGCCACCTTGTACACAGGCTGGAAATACGTGCTCGTCGAGGCCGGCCCGGGGCAGGCCGCGTCCTGGCGGGCAAGCGGTGGTCGGACCTTCTGGAAGGGGCCGCTACCCAACCTGATGTTCCCAGCGAACCGATCGTGGCTGGTCTCCACGCTGTGGGACGACGACTGGACCTGCATCGGCGGGCGGGCGGCGCTCGTGGAGGACCTCCTGGACGATCCCGAGCTGGGACCACGCGCACGAGAGGTCAGGCTCGTGGACGATGACGCCACGCCGCCGGGACACGAAGCCCGATGACCGCCCGGCCACTTCAGCTCGGCGCCAATCGGGTGGGCTGCGGCCCGCGGGGAGACCGGCGCCCCGATCAGTTGATCGCGAACCGTGCGTGGGCGGACGCCGACCGGCGGGCGGGCGGGCCGGAAGCCCGCACGAAGAAGTCGTAGGCGCCGGGTCGAAGCCCGGAGTACGTGGCGGGGGACCGGCAACTCGCGTACGCGCGCCCGTGAGCAGGCGTGCCGGATGGGCCGATCAGCGCGCACTCGAAGTGTCGCGGGGTCGCGCCGGTGAAGAACACGGTCGCCGTCCGTGCGGCCGAGCTGACCGAGGCGCTGGTGATCTGAGGCGCCGCGAGCCTGCGGCGGTGAGCGCCGGCCCGGGGCGCGGCGAGCGGACCGCGGCCAGCGCCGTCGGCCTCGGCGTCCGCCCACGTGTAGTCCTCGGGCAGCCCGGTCGACTTCGCGGTCGCGGCGATCAGCAGGCCGACCGCCGGCCGGCCTGCCCGGTCGGTCGCCGTGGCGGCGCCCATCGTCAGCCTGACCGACGGGCCGAACGCGAAGAGGATCCCGTGGCGATGGACCCAGCAGCCGGTCGCTCCCGGGTCGGGGCAGTCGATGTTCAGGCCGGGGAATCCGTCGGCGTACATCCACTGGTAGTAGGCGGCGAGCACGTTGACGAGGCCGCCGGCCCAGGATGACGCCCAGACCGCGCGGTCGGAGCTCGGGGCGGCCGGATCCGTGTTGCTGACGGCCCCGGCCTGGGCGGCTGCGTCGAGCTGGGGGCTGAGCCCGGAGATCACCGGAAGCGAGTAGGCGAGGCGGTCGAGGTTGACGAGGATGAACAGCTGCCGGTCGGGAGCGAGCGCTGGGAAGTCGCCGGGCAGGGCGTACGCGACGAGGCCGAACGTCTCGCGGGCGGCGTCGAGCTGACCGACCAGGGGGGCCTCGCAGGCCGCCGACACCGGGCCGGCATAGCAGGCCAACGGGAGCGAGCCCATCTGGAGGTTCGTGGCCGGATCGGGCGCGGCGCCGGCCGCGGGAAGGGCGCTGGCGAGAGCCGCGATGAACGAGAGCAGTGCTGCGATCACGAGCCCCGGCTTCCTGCGTCGCCGGGCGCGCCGCCGGTTGGTCAAGGCGTTCGACGGGCGTCGGCCGCGGCGACGCGGCCCACCGGATCTCCGACACTCGGCATTCCGGCAAGGCTACCGGGGGCGGTGGTCCTAGTCTTGGGCGATGCGCTGGGTCGTCGACGGGATGAACGTGATCGGCAGCCGCCCGGATGGATGGTGGCGCGACCGCCGGCGGGCGATGGTCGACCTCGTCGGCCGGCTCGAGGCTTGGGCCGAGGCCACGGGCGAGCAGGTGACCGTCGTCTTCGAGGGCCGGTCGGCCGGCCGAATCGAATCCGAGCGCGTCGGCGTCGTCCACGCGCCGCGGACCGGGAGGAACGCCGCGGACGACGAGATCGTCCGCCGGCTGGCGGCGGACTCTCAGCCGGAGTCGGTCCGTGTCGTGACGTCGGATCGGGTGCTGGCCGAACGCGTCCGGGCGCTCGGTGGCGAGGTCGAGCCGGCCAGCCGCTTCCGGGCGGTCATCGACCCGGTCGGGTAGGGTCGGGCGCCGTCAACCCGTTTCGTCAGGGTCATCCGAGCATCTCGAGGAGGCATTCAGCGTGGCAACCGACCGCATCGCACACACCGTCTGGGAAGGTGACCTCCTCAAGGGCAGCGGGACGGTCACGCTCGACTCTTCGGGGATCGGCGACTACCCGGTCACGTGGGCGTCCCGGGCAGAGCAGGCCAACGGGAGGACGAGCCCGGAGGAGCTGATCGCGGCGGCCCACTCCAGCTGCTTCTCGATGGCCCTGGCCCACGGGCTGGCGGGTGGCGGCACGCCGCCGACGAAGCTCGAGACCAGGGCCGAGGTCACCTTCCAGCCGGGCGAGGGCATCACGGGGATCAAGCTCACCGTTCGCGGTGAGGTGCCCGGCCTCGATGCGGAGGGATTCGCCGCGGCGGCGGAGGACGCGAAGACCAACTGTCCGGTCAGCATGGCGCTGACCGGGACGACGATCACCGTCTCGGCCGAGCTCGCGTGAGTCTCGTCCCGACCCGGGTCGCCTGAGTCAGCGCTTGGCGGCCTGGCGGTCCTCGAACTTCTGAGCGACGCGGTCTGTCTGGAGCAGGCGGCCGGACTGGAGGACGAGCTCGGGAGCGATCCCCGCGAGGACGGCGCTGGCGCGGAGGCCGAGCGGAGCGACGTCGAGTTCGGCCTTGTTGTGCCTGATCGCCCGGACGACGGCCTTGGCGACGTGGTCGGGCGTCCGCGTGCCGACTCCGGGGGGGAGCTTGATCCCGGTTTCGGCGAACATCCCGGCGTCGCGGATGAACCCGGGGAAGATCGCCGAGACGCCGACGCCGGACGGACGGAGCTCGGCCCGCAGGGCGAGCGAGAAGCCGCGGAGGCCGAACTTGGTCGCGTTGTAGATCGAGCTGCGGGGGGTCGCGGTCTTTCCGGCGATCGACGACATGAAGACGACGTGCCCCCGGCCGCGAGCGACCATCCCGGGGGTCAGGGCGTTGGCGAGGATCATCGGTGCGCGGAGGTTGACGTCGAGTGCCCGGTCGATCTGAACCGTCGTGTAGGCGGCGAGTCGACCGGTCGCCGGGAGACCGGCGTTGGCGATCAGGATGTCGATCTCCCCGGCCTGCTCGGCGAGGCGGTCGACGTCGGCGGGATCCGAGAGGTCTGCGGCGATCACCTCGGCCTGGGTCTCGTCGGCGAGCTCGGCGAGCACGTCGGCCCGCCTTCCGCTGAGCACGAGCCTGGCGCCGTCGGCTGCGAGCCGCCGCGCGACGGCGGCGCCGATCCCGCCGGTCGCGCCGGTCAAGAGGACACGGTGACCGGCGAGCTTCAGCGGACTACTCGGCCGGCTGGAAGTCCGCGCTCGGCTCGGGCGTCGGCCGGAGGGCGCCCTCGGCCGGCGAGTAGACCGTCACCTCGCCGCTGGCCCACCTGATCCGGTAGCGGGGCTTCGGGTCGCCGCGAAGGACCTCTTCGATCACGCCGTGCTTCTGGGGGCGCATCGCGCCGAGCTGCGAGCGCTTGCGGCGACCGGTGATCTCTGCGACGACGTTGTCGCCTGAGCTGAATGCCATTTGATACCTCCGCGGCAGGGTGATCGAGCCACCGATCATAGGCTCTCCGGCCGTCCGAGACGGATCGGGTCAGAGCCCGGGTGGGTGGCGGGCGACGAAGCCGCCGGTCCCGGTCGCCGACTGGGACCAGCGGGTCCCGCCCTCGGCGAGGGCCACGGTGTCGAATCGCCAGCCGGCGACGTACATGAAGACGTGGCCGGCGTTCGCCCAGATCGTGATCCACTTACCCGGCCCGGGGTCGCCCCAGCTCTCGAAGGCCCCTGAGGTCATCGGCGAGCTGACGAGGCCGGCCGCGGCGAGGGCGTAGCTGACCGAGCCGGAGCAGTCGTAGGCGTCGGCGTGGAAGGACGCGTGGCCGCCGCCGTAGAGGTACGGGAGGGTCGCGATCGCGTTGCCGGCCGCGATCACCTGGGCGACGGCGGCCGGGGCGCCGGGGGGCGGCTGGACCATCCCGCCGGTGTTGATCTGGATGCCGGCGCCGGATCCGGGGGCCGCCTGACCAACGATCTGGGCCTCGCGCTTCTGGAGGGCTGCGAGCTGGCCGGCGACGCCGGACGCCTGTCCGGCCTTGGCGGCGCGGGCCGTGAGGATTGCCGACTGCCGGTCGTAGAGGGCTGTCTCGAGGGCGGTCGCCTGGTTGTTCTGGGTGGCGACGGCGGCCGCGAGCTTCTGGTCGCGCTGCTCCAGGGCGCCGAGCGAGTCCGCCTGGTTGGTCACGGCGATCCGGGCGGCTCGGGCGTTGCCGACGATCGAGGCGTCATGCTGGGCGGCGATGTGGAGGTAGTCGAGCCGGTTGAGGAGGTCGGTGAAGCCGTGGGATTCGACGACCACGCTGAAGACGTCGGGCGTATCGCCCTCGTACGTGGCGACGAGGTTCCCGGCAAGCGCGGTCGTCGCCCGGGCCAACCGGTTCTCGACCGCGGTGAGGTGGTTGCGGGCGGCGATCAGCTGGTTCTCGACGCCGGTCAGCTGGGCCTCGCGGGCGGCGAGGGCGGCCCGGGTCACCGAGAGGGTGCGCTCGGCCCGCTGGAGGCCGGCCGTGCCCGACTGGATCTCGGACGTGTCCTGGGCGATCGCGGCGTGGAGCTGGTCGAGTGCGGCCCGCTTGGAGTCGATCGTGCCCTGGAGGTCGGCGTGGGCACTCGAGCCGAGGGTGACCAGACCGAGGACGAGTGCGCTTGCCGCGGCGACCGTCCAGCGGGCGAGCCGACGGCGGGATGTTCGAGTGGTGCTCGGCAAGACGCGTCGACCCTAACAACCGGCGTCGCGAAGCCGGCAATGCGACCTTCAGCTGCACGCAAAGTTGCGGATTTCCAGGGCTTGCGCGTGACCTGCTGGCCGGCTGGAAGGCGGGGATCATCCGGTCACGGGATGATCCAGCCGGTGGCTCGGTTCCAGCGGGATCGCGAGAGTGGGGAGGAGCACCGGGCGACGGCGCTCGAGCTGTTCTACGACCTGGTGTTCGTGTTCGCGATCACCCAGATCTCCCACCTCCTCCTGACGCACCTGAGCTGGTCGGGGGCGGGTCAGTCGGTGGTGATCGTGCTGGTCGTCTGGTGGGCGTGGAACTACACGACGTGGGTGACGAACGAACTCGACCCCGAGTCGTCGGCCGTCGTCCTGCTGATGATCGGACTGATGCTGGCCAGCCTGTTGATGGCCGCGGCGATTCCCAAGGCGTTTGGGTCGCGGGCGCTGCTGTTCGCGGGGTCATATGTGGCGATCCAGGTCGGCCGCCACTCGTTTCTGACCTTCGCGGCTGCCGGTCCGGGGACGATCGAGCGGGAGCGGGCCGGGCGGATCCTGACGTGGTTCGTCGCGGCCGGCGTGCTCTGGATCGCCGGGGCGGCCGCGTCCGGGCCGGCCCGGTCAGTGCTGTGGATCGCGGCGCTCGGGGTCGACTACGGGGCGCCGCTGGTGACCTTCTGGGTACCGGGGCGAAAGCGGCTGACGGGCGAGTCGTGGGATGTCGAGACGGCCCACTTCGCAGAGCGGTTCCAGCTGTTCGTGATCATCGCCCTCGGCGAGTCGATCGTCGCGATCGGAGCCACGACATCGGGCCTGACGCTCGATGCCGCTCGGCTCACGGCGTTCGTCCTGGCGTTCGCCGGGGCGGCAGGCCTCTGGTGGCTGTACTTCGGTGCGGTCGCGGAGATCGGCGAGCGGCGCCTGGAGGCAGCGAGGGACAGGACGCTGGCCGCACGCGATGCGTACACGTACCTCCACGTCGTGATGGTCGCCGGGGTGATCGTCTCGGCCGTCGGCGACGAGCTGGTGATCGCCCGACCGACGGCGGTACTGACCGCCGGCCAGGTTGCGGCCGTCGTTGGGGGACCGGTCCTCTATCTCGGAGCACATGCCGTTTTCCGCAAGCGCCTGGCCGGATCGCTGAGTGGTCGTCGCACGGCCGGCGCCGTCGGGTGCGTGGGGGTCGGGCTGATCGGCACGCTCGTCCCGGGGCTCGTCGTCGGCGGCCTGGTCGCCGGCGTCCTGATGACGGTGATCGCGGCCGAGCGAGTGATGCCCGCCCGACCGTCGGGGACGGTCGCACGGACGCCCGAGCACTGACCGGACGAGAGGCCTGTGCCGGCGGCAACAGAGACGGCCTTCGCGACGGACACCATTGGACGGCGATGGCATCGCACAGTACGGATCATGCCCACTCGTACATACGATTCTGCCCCGAAAGCCATGCTGTCCCCGGCCGGGGATCGCCCCCGGGCGGATAAAGTCTCTGACTCACCACGGACTCCATGGACTACACAACGAGATCAGGCGCCGGGGCTCGCGGTGGACGAACGGCGACACCGATGCCTGCTCGGAAACACAGGAGCGGCACCGCGGGACCGGCGCCGGGCGCAGGCGGCACGCGCGGCGCGCTTCTCCTGTTGCAACGTGCCGCGGGCAACAGAGCGGTTGCCGAGTTGGTCCAGCCGCGCAACCCGCTGCCGCCTCGCCTCCTTCGTGAACCGGCCCACGACCACGCCGCGGCCGGGAACGCGGCGCCAGTTGTTCAGCGGGAGACGTACGCCTACCAGACAATCGTCGATCGCTTCCAGCCCGGTGACCTGATGTACGGTCTCAGTGGGGCTCGAACTCCCACGGTGAAGGCGGTTCGGGCGAAGCAGCTGGCCATGGACCCGCCCGGCAGTCCCGCGCGCGCGGCCGCGATCCTCGACGAACTCAACAACGTCTTCCTCGGAACCTTCACTCGAGGCACCCCCTACGGAAAGCGGCGACCGGGCGCTGCCGGCAGTGGTCCCGTCTCCCAGCAAGCCGCAGCGTTCAAGCTGTATCTCGAGGCCCACCCGAAATACAGTCCGTTGCTGCATGAGATCAGAGGCAAGCCGCTCGTGGATGGCAGCCGGGCGTGGGAGCGGATCAAGAAGAGCTGCAAGGCCGGCCTCGTCTACACGACGGAGGGCGGTCACCAGATCTACTTCATCCTCGATGACCTCGACGTGACCGATGTCGTTCACAAGCTCCGCTGGTCGGGTCAGGACGACCCTCTGACGGAGGAGGAGCGCGCACTCAAAGTCGACCCCAAGACGCAGGATGCGGTCGGCGATATCACGGGAGCGGAGCTCCGATCGCTGTACCGCCTGCGCGGCGATCCCGCCGTGATGGGCAACGTGACTTTCTGGAAGGGAGGCGCGGAAGAGTCGGTTGACCCGCCGTGGGTCGAAGACAGCGGGCTGTGGGACGAGTACGTGCCGAAGCGAGAGCAGATGCACGGCGCGGACATCGAAGACGACCTCGCCCCCGGGGGCAGGGAGGCGCCGCGACGGCAGAAGCGGCGCGGCCTCTTCTCGCGATTCTTCGGGCGACGGAAGTAGCCGCCCGGTTTCGAGGGGCGCGACTGGACGTCACGTCCCGGACGGACGCAGCGGCGCGACCCTCACCTTCAAGGCGAAACCCCTGCCGATGCCTCAACTCAGCGCGTCGAGCGCGATCTCGACGTCCCGCTCGGTGTTGTAGACGTGCCACGAGACGCGTAGCCGACCCCCGCGGACGGCGGCCTGGATCCCGGCGCTGGCCAGTGCGGCCTCGGCGCCGGGACGGTCGAGGCTGACGATCGCCGAGTCGCCGGCCGAAAGACCGAGACCGGCGCGGAAGTCGTTGGCCAGGTCGACGTCGTGCGCGTGGATCGCGTCGACGCCGATCGCCTCGACCAGCTCGAGGGTCGGCTCGGCTCCGACCCACGAGAACCACGCCGGCGACGTGTCCAGGCGGCGGGCGTCGCCGGCCAGGCGGAGGGGCGGGCCGAAGTAGCTCGAGTGGACGTCCTCTCCGGCATACCACCCGGCCGACGCCGGGACGATCGAAGTCAACCGGGTGGGGCGGACCGTGAGAAAGGCGACGCCGCGCGGACACATAAGCCACTTGTAGGCACTGCACACGACGAAGTCGAAGTCCCCGGCTCGGAGTGGCAGCCAGCCGGCCGCCTGGGTCGCGTCGCAGACCGTCAGCGCCCGCACGCGGCTCGCGGCGGCCGTGATCCCCGCGAGGTCGGCGAGCTCACCCGTGGCCATCTGGACGGCGCTGAAGGCAACGACGTCGACCGTCTCGTCGATGCTCGCGGCCAGCTCCGCGGCCGGGACGGTCCGCACGGTGATCCCCCTGCCGGCCTGCGCGAGGTAGGGAAACAGGTTCGACGTGAACTCGATCTCCGGTGCCAGGACGTGCGCCCCGTCCGGCAGTGACCCGGCGATCAGGCCAACGAACCCCGAGACGGTCGCGCCGACCGCGACGTGGCTGGGATCGATGTCGACGATCCCGGCGAACGACCGCCGCGCACCCTCGGTCGCCGCGCCCCAGCCCTCCCAGCTCGTCCGGCCGCCGTGCCAGTCGGCCAGCGCCGCCTGGAGTGCGTCCCAACCCGGCCGGGGCGGGAGGCCGTAGCTGGCTGTGTTCAGATAGGTCCCCGCCGGACTCCACAGCTCCTGGGCCGCTGCGATCGACACGCCGGGTGCGATCGAGTGTCCGACGGCCATCGGGCCATCCTACGCCAGCCGGTGCCGGGCGTCACGAGGAAATCCGTCCAGGCCCGTCGAGGCGGACATCCGTCCGGGCGGCTCGTCAGGCGGACGCCGCATCCAGGCGGGCCAGCTCGTCGGCGGACAGCTCGATGCTCGCCATCGGCAGCAGGTCAGCCAACTGCTCGGGGGTTCGTGCACTCGCGATCGGCGCGACGACAGTCGGCTGGGCGGCCAGCCAGGCGAGCGCCACGGCCGCCTGGGTGGTTCGGTGGGCACCCGCGATCTCGTCGAGTGCATCCAGGACGGCGATCCCCCGATCGTCGAGGTAGGCCAGCGCACCGGACGCCCGGGCGCTCTCGATCCGCGGGCCGTCGGGGCGGTACTTGCCGGTCAGGAAGCCCCGAGCGAGGCCGAAGTACGGCATGCAGCCGATCCCACGCTTGGCACAGAGGTCCTCAAGCTCGCCCTCGTAGGAGTCGCGCTCGACGAGGTTGTAGTGGGGTTGGAGCCCGACGAACTTCGCGAGTCCCTTCCGCTCGGAGACCGCCAGGGCAGCCGCCAGGCGGGGGGCGGTGTAGTTCGACGCGGCGATGTACCGGACGAGTCCGTCCTTGACGAGGTCGTCGAACGCCCCGAGCGTCTCCTCGAGCGGGGTGTCCGGGTCGTCGCGGTGGGCGTAGTACAGGTCGATCCAATCGGTCTGGAGCCGCTCGAGCGACGCCTCGGCCGCCGCCCTGATCGTCCCGGCCCGAAGTCCCTCGAAGGCGGCGGACATGCCGACCTTCGTCGCAAGCACGATGAAGTCCCGGTTGCGCCGCTCGTCCAGCCAGTCGCCGATGATCTCCTCCGACCTGCCGCCTGCGTACATGTCGGCCGTGTCGATGAAGTTCCCGCCCTGCTCGATGTACTTGTCGAGCACCGCCCGCGACATCGCCTCGTCCGCCGTCCACCCGAGTACGTTCCCGCCCAGGCAGAGTGGGAAGACGTCGAGGTCGGTGCCGGGAATCCGTCTCATCGTGCTCCTCCGAGACTACCCGCCCCCGTCGTGGAACTCACCCGCGCAGCGGGCGTAGACGCCCAGCCGGTGCGCCTTCGCGTACGCCTGATCGGCGACGAGCGTCCCGAGCAGACGGGTCCGGTTGCCCCGGTAGACGAGCACCTCGGCCCAGCCCGCGCGAACCATCCGCTCCTGCCAGGTCGTGCCGCCCGGCCGGCCGAGATGGACCAGGGCCAGCAGACGGCCGTAGGCGTCCCGCCGGTCGCGGCCCGAGAGCTCCAGCCAGACCGTCGCTCCCGGCCCGGTCAGCGTTTCGGCGTACGCCTTTGCAGGCGCGCCGCACCGGTCCGGCCTGCCGAACCGCGTCGACGAGCTCTCCGGCGCGTCTATCTGGACGGTCCTGACCCGGTCGAACCGCCCACCGACCCGCAGGTCGAGCGTGTCGCCGTCCACGACGTGGTCGACCACCCCCGCCGACTCCGACGCACCCCCGCCCGATGTCGACCCGCCCCCGGCCGACGTCGAACCACCACCTGCCGACTCCGCGCCGCCGACCGACTTCGATCCGCCGTTGAGCGTGCGGGGAGCTGCCGCCCGACCACCGCCGACCCAGGCGACCAGGCCGATCGCGGCCGCCACGCCCAGCCTGACCAGCCAGCCCCGCCGGTGCCGTCCGATTCCCATCCGCCGATCATCGCGCCCGACGGCGTCGGAATCGTCCTCGCGGGCGCCTGAGCCCCAGAGGCCGGGGCCGGCTATCCGCCGGCCGGGAAGACGGCGATCGTCGCCGTGAAGCCGTGGAGGAACGACTGGCCGCCGACCGGCCCGATCTCCCCGGCGGCGAAGAAGCCCGCCGTCGGGACGGGACCGAGCTCGCTCGCCACGGTCTCGGCATCGTGATCCGGGATCCCGAACATGCCCTTGCCCCGACCGTTGCACGTGAACATCAGGGCCCCGGCCGGTTCGCGCCCGCCCATCGCAGTCCGCCGCAGGGCCAGCGCCTCACGCAGATCCCGGTCGGCGCTCGGCGCGTCCCGCGCGTGGAGGCGGACGACCTGGCCGGTCCGGACGTCGGCACCGACGGCGATCGACCCCTCCTCCGGGTCTCCGCCGAGCAGGCCGCGCACGAGGAAGTCACCTTGGACGTACTCCGGCTTTCCCGCATCGATCACCAGGCCGAGGAGGAGCCCGCCGTCGACCAGCCCACGTTCCCGCTCGTCGAGCTCGAGGAAGATCTCCCGCAGCTTCGCCAGCGCCGGCTTCCCGGCCAGCTCGTGGATCACATGGCCGTCGCACCGCGTGATCGTCAGCTCCGGTCCGAGCGGCGCAGCTCCCTGCGAGACGCACGGGAGCATCTCGACCCCCTCCAGCCGGGCACCGACCATGCCCGACTCGTAGACCGTCTCGTCGACGAACAGAGCGCCCGTCTCGTCGAACGTCCGCGCGCTCGAAAGCCCGCCCAGCACCGGCACGCCGGGTGCCTCGGCGTGGAGGCGGGGGAGCAGGGCGTCGGTCGGAAACGAGTACGGGTCCGGCAGGAGGATCAGGCCGCTCGCACCGGCGAGCGACGGGAGGCCGGTGAAGCCGTCCGTCGACGCGGTCGCGTGGAAGGTCTCGACCGATCCGCCGCCGAGCGTCGCGACCCAGACCGCGACCGCCGTCTCGTCCTCGATCTCACGCTCCTCGGCGAGCACGCCAGCCGCCCCGCAGCCGATCAGCGCCGCCGGATCGATCGCCTCGTGGACGCCTTCGAGCGTCGCCTCCGGCGCCGCGAGGTGGGACCCGGACGCAAAGACGACCGCCAGGTCGACGGGCCCGCCGCCGAGGCCGGCGACGGCCGCCTGCGCAGCCGCGATCGCCGCCGAGCGGCCGCCCGCGGCGGTTGAAAGTCCGCAACCGATCCGCACCCCCATCGGCGTGACGATACTCCCGACATGTCCCCCGGCGCACGCGATCGCCCCCCGACCCCGTCGGTGATCGCGATATTCGGACCGACCGCAGTCGGCAAGACCGCGGTCGCCGTCTCGCTCGCCGCAGCGATTCGCGCCGAAGGCGGCCGGCCGGTGGCCGTCTCGGCCGACGCCCTCCAGGTGTATCGGGGCATCGAGACCCTCACCGGCGCTCCCAGCAGCGCCGAGCAGGCCGCGCTCGACCACCGACTCGTCTCGTTCGTCGGACTCGACCAGCATTTCGACGTCGCCCGCTACGCCCGGCTCGCCCACGCCGAGATCGACGCCCTGCTCGCAGCCGACCAGACGCCGATCGTGATCGGCGGCACCGGCCTCTACCTACGGGCCGCCCTCACCGAGCTCCGCCTTCGGCCGGCCGCCCCCCCGGAGGTCCGCGCCCGCTGGCAGGAGGCCCTCGAGCGCGACGGGTCCCACGCACTCCACGCCGTGCTCGCCGCCCGCGCCCCGTGGGCGGCCGAACGCATCGACCGTGCTGACCGCCATCGCCTGGTCCGGGCGCTGGAGCTCCACGAAATCAACGCACTCCAACCGCCGGACGGCCCATCCCAGCTCTGGACCGCTGGCACCCGACATCCGACACGCCTGATCGGCCTCGTGATGGAGCGGGACGCCCTCTACCGGAAGATCGACGATCGGGTCGATCGCATCGTCGCCGCCGGCGCCGTCGACCAGGTCCGCGCCGCCGAGGCCGCCGGCGCGTCGCCCGGGGTTCGTCAGGCGCTCGGTTTCACCGAGCTGCTGGCCGGCGACGTCGACCGGATGAAGCTGGTCAGCCGGCGGTACGCGCGGCGTCAGCTGACGTGGATGCGCAAGCTCGCGGGCGTCGAGATCGTCGACGTGACCGACCGCTCGGCCGACGAGGTCGCCGCCGCGCTGCGATGATCGCGACTCACCGGCGGCGGAGGCGACGTGCGATTCGAGAAGTGGCAGGCGCTTGGAAACGACTACCTGATCATCGAGGACGCCGGGCTTCCCTTTCCGCTGACGGCAGGCCGGATCCGCCGCCTCTGCGACCCGCACACCGGCGTCGGCGCCGACGGGATCCTCCTGCTCGTCCGGCCGGCGTCGGCTGAGTTCGTCGCCGATCTGCGGATCTTCAACCCCGACGGGTCCGAGGCCGAGCTGTCGGGAAACGGCGCCCGCGAAGCGATCATGTACCTCCGCCACCGGGGGTTCACCGACGCCGACGAGTTCCAGATCCACACCACCGCCGGCCCGATCCGCCCGCGCATCACGGGCCCCGACACCTGCAGCGTCGACATGGGCCGCGCCTCCACGACATCGGCCGACTTCCCGACCGGCCCGCCCGACGGACGGGGCGAGCTGTCGGCCGGAGGTCAGACGTGGAGCTTTCAGCACGTCTCGATCGGCAACCCCCAGTGCGCGATCCGCTCCGACGACCTCGACTCGCTCGACCTGCCGGCGATCGGCCCGGCGATCGAGCACCACGAGTCCTTCCCGAGGCGCACGAACGTCTCCTGGTACACCGAGCTCGAGCCCGGCCTGGTTCGCGCGCGGATCTTCGAGCGGGGCGTCGGCGAGACACTCTCGTCCGGGACCGGCGCCAGCGGCGCGGCCATCGCCTACCACCTCGCCGGCGGGCCGCCGGTGGTCGGCGTCGAGCTCGACGGTGGCCGGCTGGACGTCGTGATCGGCGCGGACCTCGAAGTCAACCTGACCGGCTGGGCTCGCCCCGTCTACCGCGGTGAGCTCAGCGACGAATTCCAGAAGGAGCTCGATGAGACCGAGTAAGCGCCTCTCGCAGATCCCCCCGTACCTGTTCGCCGAGCTGGAGCGCAAGGTCGCCGCCAAGCGGGCGGCCGGCGTCGACGTGATCAGCCTGGGAATCGGAGACCCCGACACGCCGACCTACGCCCCGATCGTCGCCGCCGGCCAGGCCGCCGTCGCCGCTCCCGAGACCCACCGATACCCATCCAACCGCGGGCGCGCCGACTTCCGCCAGGCGCTCGTCGACTTCTACGACCGCCGCTTCGGCGTCGAGCTCGACCCGGCGACAGAGCTGATCCCCGCGATCGGCGCGAAGGAATGCATCTTCAACCTCAACCTCGCCTTCCTGGACCCCGGCGACGTCGCCCTCGCCTCCGATCCCGGCTACCCCGTCTACTCGACCGGACCCCTGTTCGCCGGCGGCGAGGCCGTGCTGATGCCGTTGGTGCCCGAGCTCGGCTTCATCCCCGACCTCGACGCGATCGACACCGAGACCCGGGAGCGAGCCAAACTGCTCTTCGTCAACTACCCCAACAACCCGACCGGCGCCGTCGCTCCTGACGGCTTCTTCGAGCGCCTCGTCGAGTTCGGGGCGGAGAACGACATCCTGATCGTCCACGACAACGCCTACTCCGAGACCACCTACGACGGCTACGTCGCCCCGTCGTTCCTCGCGACGCCCGGCGCCAAGGACGTCGGCGTGGAGGTCTTCTCGCTGTCGAAGGGCTACTGCATGACCGGCTGGCGGTGTGCCGCGATCCTCGGCAACGCGGACGCCGTCGCGAGCTACTGGAAACTCAAGACGAACATCGACTCCGGGCTCTTCGAGGCCGTCCAGATCGCCGGCGCAGCCGCGCTTGCCCCGTCGGTCGATGCCGACGTCGCCGCGATGAACGCGGTGTATACGCGTCGGCGCGACCTCGTCTGCCGTGCTTTGGCCAAGATCGGCGTCGATGTCACGCCGCCCCGCGCGACGATCTACGTCTGGGCACCAGTGCCGCCCGGCTTCGCCGACGCCGCCGCCTACTGCGAGCACGTCCTCGAGGAGGCGGCCGTCGTGATCTCCCCGGGTGGGGCCTACGGCCCCAACGGCGAGGGGTTCTTCCGGATCTCGCTGACGACACCGGACGACCGGCTGACCGAGGCTGTCGACCGGCTGGGGAGGCTGTCGGCGCCGGCGTGAGCCACGACGGACGAGCTACCGACACTCGCGTGGGCCACGCCGGCGGCGCTACGATCACAGCGATGCGGACCCTCCTTCCCGACCCGCCACCCGTCGAGTTCGAGCGGCTTCTCGAGCGCCGGCGCCTGTGGGGCGCGGACCGCCACGACGAGGTGTGGGAGGGAGTGCTCCACATGAATCCAATGTCCCACGGCCGGCACGCGAGGATCCAGGCGCAGCTTCTCGCGTTGCTCGCGCCGGTCGGCAGCCAGGCCGGATTGACGGTCCTCGCGGATTTCAACCTCGGCGAGCGCGACGATTACCGGATCCCGGACGGGGGGTTGCATCGACCCGGCCCCGACGAGCTGTACTACCCGACCGCGGCGCTGGTGATCGAGATCGTCTCGCCGGGCGACGAGAGCTGGAACAAACTCGCGTTCTACGCCGCCCATCAGGTCGACGAGGTCTTGATCCTCGATCCCGATGCGAGGACGGTCACCTGGCTCGGGCGCAGCGGCGACGGCTACGGCCCGATCGCCGGTAGCGGCCTGATCGCGTCCGGGCCCGAGCACCTCGCCGAGCGGCTGGACTGGTCCGGCGGCGAACCTGCGACGTAGTCCGCGGCGCGACCCGGTCACCTACACGGCCGCCCAGGCCCCGGAGCATTTTGCGGTCCGGTCGCCACGCCATATGACTCCGGAATCTCGTGATCATGCCTACCGTCTCGTCGGCCTTGGCGCCTTGCCTTGCGCTACCCCTACGGGGTCGCCGCCGCGGCTCCTGTACGTAGACTGAGGTATGCAACGAACCCGCAGCGGACGCAAGTCGACGACTGACCCGACCGCCCAAGCCGCCCCCGGCCGGGCGAAGCAGCGCGCCGTCTGCATCGCGTCGCTGCCGACCGGCGAGGACTTCGCAGAGCTCGAGGAGCTCCTGCGGACGGCCGGCGTCGCGGTCGTCGGGACGCTCGTCCAGCACCGCCAGAACCCCCACCCCAACAGCTACCTCGGGCCCGGGAAGCTGATCGAGCTGAAGGCGTACGCCGCCGAGTGCGATGCGAACGTGATCGCCTGCGACGACGAGCTCTCGCCCCGGCAGGAGCGCAACCTCGAGCAGGAGCTCGGGATCGCCGTCGTCGACCGGACGACCGTGATCCTCGACATCTTCGCTGCCCACGCCGGCAGCGCCGAGGGCAAGCTCCAGGTCGAGCTGGCCCAGCTCGAGTACAACCTCGCCCGGATGCGTGGTCTCTGGACCCACCTCGAGCGCCTCGGCGGCGGGATCGGCACCCGCGGACCGGGGGAGACCCAGATCGAGACCGACCGTCGGCTCGCCCGCGACCGGATCGCCGCGCTTCGCCGCAGGCTGGCCGGCGTCCAGTCGTCCCGGGAGGTGATGCGGGCCGAGCGCAGCCGGGCGCGGCTGCCCGAGCTGGCCCTGGCCGGGTACACGAACACGGGCAAGTCGACGATCCTCGGCGCCCTCACCGGCGCGCCCGTCCCGGTCGCCGACCGTCTCTTTCACACGTTGGATCCGATGACCCGGACCCTGCGGATCAACGGCCGGGCCTACCTCGCGACCGACACGGTCGGCTTCATCCGCAAGCTGCCCCACCAACTCGTCGACGCCTTCGGCGCGACGCTCGAGGAGACCCGCCGGGCCGCGCTGATCGTCCACGTGGCCGACGCTTCGGCCAGCGACGACGAGCTCGAGGCGATGAAGCGCTCCGTCGAGGACGTGCTCGACGAGATCGGCGCCGGCGACCAGGCGAGGATCCTCGTGCTCAACAAGATCGACCTGCTCGATCCCGAGCGACTGACCCAGGTTCGCAACGGCAACCGCGACGCGATGCTCGTGTCCGGCGCGACCGGCGAGGGGATCGACGACCTCCGCGACCGGATCGAGGAGGAGTTCCTCCGCACGCTGCGCTCGGTCGATCTCCTCCTACCGTACGCCGACGGCGCCAGCCTGGCCGAGCTCCACGATCTTGCCGGCGAGCTCGAGCGGGAGGACACCCCCGACGGCGTTCGCGTCTCCGCACTCCTCCCGCCGGCCGCCGCCGACCGCTTCGAGCGGTTCGCCGTCGACGCGGCGAGGCGGGCGAACGGGTCCGCGGCAGAGCACCGGCGGTGAAGGTCGCCCGGCTGCGGCCCGACGCGACCCTCCCGACCCGAGCCTACGCCGGGGATGCCGGCTTCGACCTCTACGCGGCCGAGCCGGCCCGCCTCGAGCCGGGGATGCGGGCCCAGGTCCCGACCGGGGTTGCCGTCGAGATCCCGCCAGGCCGGGCCGGCCTCGTCCTGCCCCGGTCGGGCCTGGCCGCCAAGCACGGGATCACCCTCGTCAACGCGCCCGGGCTGATCGACTCCGGCTACCGGGGGGAGCTCCGCGTCCTGCTGCTGAACACCGACCCGACCGCCGCGTTCGAGCTGGCGGCCGGCGACCGGATCGCCCAGCTCGTGCTGGTCGACGTCGTCACACCCGAGCTCGAGGAGGTCGGCGAGCTGGCTCCGAGTGAGCGGGCCGCGCGGGGGTTCGGGTCGAGCGGCTGAGGCTGGCGTCGCAAGGCGAGCGGCCGGCGACCCGCAAGCGCTGTCCGTCAGCCGCAACTCCAGGGCGGCCGGCGCGTTCCGAGAGGCATGAGACCGGCACGAATTCTCCTCGTCACGACCACCACCGCCATCCTCGTGACCGCTGGCCCGGCGCTCGCGGCCGGCGGACTCTCAGCCGCACAAGCCCTTTCCGGGGCGGGATCGGCCGTGCAGCCGGACGTGGCGGTCGGCGCGAGCGGACGGACCGCGGCCACCTGGAGCGCGCAGGGTAAGCAGTACCACCTCCTCAAGGGGCGCATCGACGCCCGCCTCGGCCGCGTCGGCGGGGCCTGGGCCGCAACCCAGACGCTGAGCGGCTCGGGCGGCTCGCCGCTGGCGGCGGTGGGTGCCGACGGCGTCGCCGCCGTCGCATGGGCGACCGAGGGCGCGAACCGGACGAACACGATCTTCGTCGCGGTCGCCCGCAGCGGCCACAGCTTCGGCCGCAGGCACTCCGTCGCCGCCGGCACCGGCGTCAGCGCTCCAGCCGGCCTCGAGGTCCAGCCGGACGGCCGGGTCGTCGTCGTCTTCACGCGCGGCGTCCACGTCTCACCACCGCTGTCGCGCGAAGAGAGCCTCGACTACGTGCTCGTCTCGCCGGCCGGCGCAGAGGTCCACGGATCGCTCGGCCTCACGACGGGAATCCCCAGCCTCGCGGAGACCTCCACCGGGACGATTCTCCTCGCCAGCTCGCCACCGCCGTACGCGCCGACCGTCGGCCCACCGTCATCGGGTGGCTACGCCCAGGCCGCATCGCTCGCGCCTGGCGCGAGCGCGTTCACCACCCCGCAGAAGATCTACGCCGCGCTCGGCAACCCGAGCGCCGGGCCGTATGCGATCGGCGCGTTCGCCGGGTCCGGCGGCGCGGCCGTCGGGATGGCCGTCGACGGCATCCAGCCGAACGCGCTCGAGCTGGCCCCGCTCGACGCGACCGGCGGTTTCGGCATGGCGTTCCCCGTCGTCGGGATCGACATCTCGAACGGCCGCGTCGGCTACGCCGGCCCGGTCGCCGCGCTGCCCGGCGGCGGCGACGAGGTCGCCGCGTACACGCTCCAGCAGCTCGACAACCCGACCGACGAGGCCGTCGTGTCCGCGCAGGTCATGGCGGCGGTTCTTCCCCCGGGACTCGGCCTGCCGTTCGGAACACCGCAGCGGCTCTCGGGCGCCACGGGGATCCCAAGTGCGCCGCTTGCCGCGTCGGCCGGCTCGACCAGCGTCGTGTTGTGGGGACAGAGCGCCGGGTGCACTCAAACCGTCTACGCGGCGGTTCGTCCGGCCGGCGGCACGTTCGGACCGGCATCGGCCCTGGCGCCCCGCTTCACAACGCAGCACGTCGTCTGCGGAAACGCCGACAACACCCAGCTGTCACTTGCAGGCGCTGGCAGGTACCTGATCGCCGGGTGGCTCGAAGGGTCCGCGATCGACGTCGCGACGCTGTCGGCTCCGTAGCCGCCGGCGTCCGCCCGCGTAACGCCCCGGTCACCCGCACGGCGGCCGCGGCGCCGGCGACTCCGGCTCGATCTGCCCGGGACCGGGCCCCAGGTCGGCCAGTCGGAGCTCGACGAGCGGGCCGTGCGTGGTCAGCGCGTCCCACGCGTCCGACGGCGGGACCGGGGTGGAGCACTGATCGATCAGCAGCATGTACTTCATCGGATGGTCGCGTCTGAGACGAACGGGGAGGGACGCGATCAGGCAATACAGTCGAGGAGATGACGATCAGGATCGGCACGTCCGGTTGGAGCTACGACCACTGGAGCGAGGTTCTCTACCCGGCCGGGACGCCGCCGGCCGACCGGCTCGCCCATTACACGACGGCCTTCGAGACGGTCGAGCTCAACAGCAGCTTCTACCACTGGCCGAGGCTCGCGACCTTTCGCTCCTGGCGGGTCCGGGTCCCCGACGGCTTCCGCTTCACGGTCAAGGCGCCGCGTGGCCTGACCCACGCCAAGCGGCTCTACGCGCCCGAGGCCTGGGTCGAGCGGATCGCCACGTCGTGGCACGAGCTTGGCGACAAGCGAGGCGTCCTGCTGGTCCAGCTCGCGCCTGACCACGCCCGTGACGATCGGCGGCTCGAGTACTTCCTCGAGCTGCTGCCCGACTGGATCCAGACGGCGGTCGAGCTGCGGCACGCGAGCTGGAACGACGAGCGGGTCTTCGGGATGCTCGAGCGGCACGGCGTCGCCTACTGCGTGATGAGCGGCGCCCACCTGCCGTGCGTCCTGCGAGCCACGGCGGCGTTCGTCTACGTCCGCCTCCACGGTCCCGACACCGACCACCTCTATGGCGGCTCCTACTCCCACGCCGACCTGAGCTGGTGGGCCGCCCGGGTGTGGGAGTGGGACCGGGCCGGCCGCGACGTCTTCGTGTACTTCAACAATGACGGCGGCGGGAACGCCGTTCGCAATGCCGCGACCCTCCGTGGGCTGGTTTCCTAGGATCGCTGCGCTCGAGACCATCTCCAGGAGACAACCATGAACCTCGGCCGGCGCCCCGTCGCGGGCCGGCCGGCCCTGCCGCGCCCGGCCTAAGATGCCCGGGTCCGGCAGGCCGCAGACGAACTCGGAGGGCAGCTTGGTCGCGGGGAGGAGGAGGTTCGCCGGCAGTCGCCGGGCGCTCGTGCCGGCACTGGCGGTCGTCACTGTGCTCGCGGTCCCGGCCCCCGGCCCGGCCTACGTGCCCCGCGTGGCAGCCGCAGAGCCCGCGACCCCCGCCGGCTCCCGCGCCGCAGCCGCAGCACCCGCGACCGCCTCGGTCCCCCGCGCCAGCGCCGCCGCCCCGAGGTCCGCGCCCGACCCGGTCGACCCGACCGCCACGTCGCCCCGGACCAGATCGGAGATTCGCGCCCTCCTGCGAACGGGGATGCTGCCGGCCGGCCGCGCCGCGGAGATCGGCCCGATCCTCAGGTCCGGGGGCGCCACGCTCGAACTTCAGGCTGTGGTTGCCGGCCGTGCCGAGGTCGACTGGTACAGCGTCCCGCCGGGCTCGCAGACCCACGCGCACGCAGCCGCGCGGGCGAGGACGCTGCTCCTTGCCGCAGGCGCCGTGAATCTCCCGGCGGCCGGGACCGGGCGGCTGCGGATGAAATTGACCACGGACGGGCGCCACCTCCTCGAGGCCGAGGCCGCGAGCCACATCCAGGTCCTGCGGGTGACCGCGAAGGCGACGTTCACGCCGGCCGGGGGCGGGCGGCCGATCACCGCAAGCTCGACCCAGGCCCCGGCACCGGCGTCGGCGACGCCGCGCTGCTTCGGGGCAGCCTCGTCGAATCCCCTCGCGCCGTGTGTAAACCCCAGGCTGAGCCTGGCCGTCAGCCCGACGCCGGACGAGGCGCTGATCACACCGAACGCGCCGTGTGCACCGGCCGGGCCGACGGCCGCGGTCAACCCGTGCCTCTTCGGCGCTCCGCCGAGCAGCACGACGGACGAGATCGCCCTGGTCGGCGACAGCCACGCCGAGATGTGGCGGGCGGCGATGACCGTCGTCGCCGACCGCTTCCACTGGTCGGCGGTCTCGCTGACCCGGTCGAGCTGCTCGTACTCCCACGCCGCCCCAAGGCTCGCCCCCGCGCTGGCCTCAGGGTGCCGGTCCTGGCGCACGGGCGTCGCGGTCTGGCTGGCGGCCAACCCGCAGGTGGGGACGGTCTTCGTCTCCGACAACGAGCTCAGCGGTGCCGTTCCGCGGCCCGGCCAGACCGTCTTCGCCGCTGAGGTCGCCGGCTACCTCGACGCCTGGCGAGCGCTTCCGCCGTCGGTCGCGCACATCGTCGTGCTGCGTGACATCCCGGTGCCCGGGCTGGCGACCGCGCCATGCGTCGATCAGGCGATCGCCCGACACCGGCCGGCCGGCGCCGCGTGCGCCCTACCCCGGTCGGCGGCCGTCAAGCCCGACGCCGAGGCGACGGCGGCCTACGAGGACGAGCCGCGGGCTGCGGTGATCGACATGACACCGTTCTTCTGCGGCCAGGCGGTCTGCCCCCCGGTGATCGGCGGCGTCCTCGTCTACAAGGACGGCAGTCACATGACCAACCTCTACAGCACCACGCTCGGCCGGTTCCTGCTCGGCCGGGTCCGCCGGCTCGAGGCCGGCTGGCTGCGCGGGTAGGTCCCCACGCCAAGCGGCGAAGCCCCTCGTCAGTTGATGTCCTGCTGCCACCCGGAGACGATCTTCTCGCTGCCGTGCCGGCAGGTGTCGAGGGCGTCGATCTCGGTCGAGATCGAGTTGCGGATCTCGGTGCACTTGAAGCCGAGGACCGTCTTCCGGCACCTCCCGGTGAGACCCGACTTCGTCCGGCACTTGTAGAACGCGAGGACGAGCCTGTTCCCGGCTGCGCAGGTCGTTCGGGTGACCGTGAGCGAGGTGAAATAGCCGAGGCTCGGGTAGTGCGGAGGCTTGCAGGCGGTCGCCGCGCTCGCCAGCCGGACCCCGGGGGAGCTGCTCGTCGACGGGCTCGCGGCCGCTCCCGTGCTCACGGCGAGGCAGGCCAACACGGCGATCGAACCCGGCGCGAGCCACGATCGGAGCGTCATGCCAGCGGCTGATCCGGGCGCGTCACTGCCCGTGAAGATACAACGCAAGTGCTCGGGTAGGGCGACCGCCGGGTTCTCGACTGAGTCCAGTCACCCCTCGGATCCGCGATGCGGCTCGGTCCGGGCTTCTCGATCCAGGGTGTGCTGTGCGGCCGCGGCGACGGTGGTCAGCTGAGCATGACCGGGGCCGGCCGGTCTCCGATTACCGGGTGGCTCCAGAGTGACCACCTCCGCGAGGCAGTGCTGAGCTCGAAAGTACGCAGCGCAACTTCACTCGGCGGACGGCGTTTCAGCGTGCATGGGAACAACACGGAGCATCCTCACCCTCGCCGTCGCCACGAGCCTCGCCGCCAGCAGTCCCGCGCTTGCCGCGGCGGGCCTCTCAACAGCCCGGACGATCTCCGGCACGGGGTCGGCCGAGCAGCCCCAGGTCGCCGTCGGCGCGGCCGGACGGACACTTGCCGTGTGGAACCGTCAGGGCGGGCGCTTCGATCTCCCCAAGGGGCAGATCGACGCCAGGCTCGGCCAGACGGGCGGCTCCTGGGGAGCCACGCAGACGCTCAGCACGAGCGGGAGCGGGCCACTCGCCGCGGTCGGCTCCGACTCGGTCGCCGCGGTCGCCTGGGCGACCCTCGGGGCGAAGCGCTCGAACACGATCTACGTGAGCATCGCCAGGGCCGGTCACAGCTTCGGCCGGGCGGTCCGCGTGACGAGCGGGGTCGGCGTCGGCGGGCCGACCGGCCTCGAGGTCCAGCCCGACGGCCGTGTCGTCGTGGTCTGGGTGCGTGGGATCCCGACGCCGGCGGCCCAGCCGTATCGCGAGAACGTCGACTTCGGCCTGATCGCCCCGGGGGCCCAGACTCTCCACACCGGGTTGGCTGGAATCGCCGGCCGAGGCTCGCCGACCGCGGCGCTGACCGCGGACGGTACGGTGCTCGTCGCCAGCCCGACGGTCCTCCAGCTCCCGGGCAGTGGGGCGCCCGACGGCAACCAGCAGGGGCAGGTCGTGACGCTGTCACCCGGGGCACAGGTATTCACCAGCCTGCCGGAGATCTTCGCGGTGCCGGGTGACGCGAACGCCGAGGCCGACGGGCTCGCAGCGGTCGCAGGTCCAGGCGGCGCCGGCGTCGCGTTCAGCGCCGAGGGCATCCAGCCGAACCTGCTCGAGCTGGCGCCGATGCTCCCGAGCGGCTTCTTCGGGCCGCCGGTCGCGGCCGCGTCGATCGACATCTCCAGCGGCCTGGTCGGCTACGCCGGGCCGGTCCTCGCGCTGCCGGGCGACGGCGCGCAGATCGCCGCCTTCGAGCTCGAGCAGCTCGACAGCCCGACCGACGAGGCGGTCGTGTCGGCCCAGATCATGGCGGCCGTCCGGCCGTCGGGCGCGGCCGCGTTCGCTGCGCCGACCCGGCTCTCGGGCCCGCCCGGGGTCCCGAGCGCTCCGGTGAGCGCGTCGGCCGGCGGGTCGACGGTCGTCCTGTGGGGGCAGAGCACCGGCTGCCACCAGCAGGTCTACGCGTCGGTTCGCCCGGCCGGCGGGGCCTTCGGCCCGGCGCGCGCCGTCGCCGGGGCCTTCACGACGCAGCAGCTCCTCTGCGGCCACGCCAACAACACACAACTCGGGGTCAGTGGCGCCGGGTCACACACGATCGCCGGCTGGCTGCAGGGCTCGAAGCTCGACGTGGCGACACTGAGCGCTCAGTAGGCGGCGATCCCGGCGGCCCGCCGGGCAGCACGATGTGCCTCGAGCTCGAGCCCGTCGTCGAGGGGCTCGAGCTCATCCACGCCGAGGGCTGTCGAGATCAACCAGTCACAGAACCAACTGTTCTTCGGGAGCAGGGGACCGTGCAGGTAGGTGCCGATCACGTTGCCCGTCCGGGCGCCCTCGTACCCACTGTGACCATCGTTTCCGTGCCCCCGAAGAACCCGCCCGAGAGGCGCCTGGTCGCGGGCCAGGTGCGTCCGACCTCCATGATTCTCAAAACCGGCCAGAACCATCCCCTCGTGCGCCGCTGACACAGCACCAGTAAGCTCGATCGCGACGTTCCCGATCAATCGGGGTCCGTCCTCCCGGATCGTCTCGACGTCGAGCAGGCCGACACCCTCGATGGTGTCATCACCCAGCGCGTAGGACCGGCCGAGCAGCTGATACCCACCACACACACCGAGCACGATCGCCCCGGCCGCCGCCGCCCGCCGCAGGCCGCCGGCCTTGCGCTCGAGGAGGTCCTCGGCGCACCGCCGCTGGTCGGAGTCCTGGCCGCCGCCGAGGTAGTAGATGTCGTGCGCGCCGTCCTCGATCCCCGCGCCGATCCCCGCGGCCGCCAGCTCGAATGCGATCCCCCGCCAGGCGCACCGCCGCTCGAGCATCAGGAGGTTGCCCCGGTCGGCGTAGATGTTCATCAGGTCGGGGTACAGCGCGCAGACCCGGACCGACCTCACGCGGGCGCCCCCGGCTTGACGAGCATCAGGATCTCGCTGCCGACCTGATCGGCCGTCGGCGCCACCCAGCGCGACCCTAGCCTAGCCAGACCGACCTCACGGGCATCGGCCGCCAGCTGGTCGGGGTCGATCACGGCGAGGCGCACAAGATCCGAAGCGTTCTCGACCCGGCTTCCTGCTTTGGTCCGCCGACGGCGTTCGAGCACGATCGTTCCCGACTGGAAGCGCAGCGCGGTCGGGCGGCTCTCGTAGAGCACCCCATCCACGCGGGCGCGGTCGGCCTCCAGCTCCATCTCGAACTCCTCGACTCCGTCGCCGAGCAGCGCGATCGCCAGGCGTCCGCCGGGCTCGAGGGCGGCGTGGGCGCAGCGCAGGAAGGCCGGCGGGTCGTCGAGCAGGTGGATCGTCTGCATCGGCACGATGCACAGGGCAAAGCGCAGGCCGGTCTGAAAAGCACACGCGTCGCCGACGATCGAGACGACCGCAAGCCCCCGGGCACGCTGCTCGAGGGCTTGGGCCAGCTCGGGGTCGCGCTCGAGCGCGTGGACGGTGTGCCCGGCCCGGGCGAGACACAGCGCGACCCGGCCGGTCCCGGCCCCGACGTCGAGGATCGGGCCGTCGGCGGCAGCGGCGAGCTCGAGCCAGAGCGGGAGGTCGGCGGTGTAGCCGCCGCACTCGACGTCGTGCCAGACGACCCCGGCCGCGCTCACGCGAGCGCCCACGAGCTGGCGGCCGCGCCCCGACCGACGAGGAGGGCCCGGAGGTCGAGCATCGCCGTGTAGGTCGGCAGGGCGTAGAGCGTCCCCCCGGCGGGCGCGGCGTCGAGCGCCAGGTCGAGGGCGTCGTCGACGCTCGGCTCGAGCGTGATCCGCTCGGGCGGGAGCCCCGCGTACTTGAGGCGCAGGGCGAGCTCGGCCGCCCGCGTGCCCGAGCACGTCGCCCGGCGGATCCGAGCGGCGAGCGGCTCGAAGTCGGCGTCCCAGATCCACGAGACGTCGTGGCCGTCGGCCGTCCGGTCGTTGAGGACGCCGAGCAGGTCGTGGTCGCCCGGCTCGAGAGCCAGCGTCCGGAGGACCTCGTTCGCGCCGGTCGGGTTCTTGACCAGCAGGATGCACAGCTCGCGACCGTCGATCGCCACGATCTCCGCCCGTCCGAAGGCCGGGGCGACCGCCTCCAGCCCGCGGACGATCACGTCGAGCGGAATCTCCAGGGCGACGGCGAGGGCGGCCGCGCCGAGGGCGTTGTAGACGTTGTAGAGGCCCGGCAGCGGCAGCCGGACGCTCGCCGTGCCGACCGGCGTGTGGAGGTCAAACGACGCGCCGCGGACGCCGTCGAGGGTGACGGTGCGGCCGCTGACCTGCGGGGTCGGCCGGGAGGCCGAGCAGCCGGGGCAGGAGTAGCGGCCGAGATGGCCGAGATAGACGACCGCGTACTCGTAGGCGGTCCCGCACCGCCGGCAGTGCTTGGAATCCGCGGCGTGGCCGAGCGATCCCCGGCCGAGCGTGTCGTCCTCGACGCCGAAGTAGACGGCCTGCGGCGCGGCGCGTCCGAGGTCGGCGATCAGGGGGTCGTCGGCGTTGAGGACCAGCCGGGCGGTCGACCGGTCGACGACCGCGGCCCACCGGTCGGCGATCGCCTCGAGCTCGCCGTAGCGGTCCAGCTGGTCGCGGAACAGGTTGCCGAGCAGGATCGCCCGGGGCTGGAGCTGGTCTGCGACCTGGGGGACGTAGAACTCGTCGACCTCGAACAGGCCGATGTCGGCCGGTGGCGTGCCGCGTCCGCGGGCTTCGAGCATCGCCGAGGCGATCCCGCCGGCCATGTTCGCGCCGGCGCGGTTGTGGACGACGTTGAGCCGGCCGGCGCTCATCACGCTCGCGAGCATCGCCGCGGTCGTCGTCTTCCCGTTCGTCGCCGAGACGATCACGCTCCCGTCGGGCAGATCACCCGCGAGCCGGGCGATCGCCCGGGGGTCGAGGCGGAGCAGGACTGCCCCGGGGATGCTCGTGCCGCCGCCGCCCCGCAGGCGGGAGAGCACGCCGGCCGACCTGGCGACGGTCCGCTTGACCTGGAAGACGCGGGACGGCGTCACGTCGCGGGAACCAGCACGCGGACGGCGCTTGGGTGGGCGCGCACGGTGACCGGCAGCTCACCGATCGGGTCGCCGTCGGCGTAGATCGCGAACGGCCGGTCGCAGGAGATCCACAGCTCGGACCCGCGCAGGACGTGGACGTTCGGCTCGCGGACGTGCGTCCCCTTGAAGACCTTGCCGAGCTTGAGCAGGAAACGGACGCGGCCGATGTGCTCGGTCAGGACGACATCGAGCAAACCGTCGTCGAGCGCGGCATCCGGGGCGATCCGCATCCCCCCGCCGTAGCAGCTGGAGTTCGCCGCGATGATGCTGTAGCCGCGGTAGGTCCGCGCGGTGCCGTCGAGCTCGATCGTGAAGGTCGCCGGCTTCCAGGCGGCGAGTGCCCGGAGCGCACCGTAGGTGTAGACCTGTCCGCCGAGCCACGACGGCGCCGCGTTGGCGATCCGGTTGGCGTCGGAGTCGAAGCCGGCGCTGGCGATGCACGCGAAGTACCGGCCGTCGACCGACCCGAGGTCGATCTCGCGGTAGACGCCGCTCGCGACCACCGAGCAGGCGTCGATCGGGTCCTCGGGGATCTCGAGCGCCCGGGCGAAGTCGTTGCCGCGGCCGCCCGGCAGCACGGCGAGCCGGCCCCCCGGGTGACCGGCGAGCTCGGCGGCCACCGCGCCGACCAGCCCGTCACCGCCGAGCGCGATCGCGACGGCCCCGTCGGTGGCCGCGTCCCGGGCGAGCTCCCGCGCGTGGGGCAGGTCGCGGGTCCTGTGGGTCGAGTGGTCGACACCCGCCGCCGTGAGGGCCGCTTCGACGTCGGGCAGGACGCGGCCGGCGCGACCGCCGCCGGCCGATGGGTTGACGATCAGGCGGGCGGGTGGCACGGCTCTAGGGTATTGACGTCCAGCCTTCCTGCGCCATGAAGGCGATCACGTTGTCGGGCTGGTCGGTCACGACGTAGGCGTCGATCACGGCGCCGTCGGCGTTGATCGTGATCGACAGACCCGAGGCGACACGGCGGACCTTGGAGATCGCCGAGGTCGGCCGGCCGGAGCCCATCCGCGGAGTGACGCGGCCGGTCGCGACGCGATGGACGTCGGGGTGGTCGGCGAGTCGGTCCAGCAGCCGGCGGTAGGCCTTGGTCGAGGAGTGCTTGTGGTGGGTCTGCCGACGCACTCAGGATCGCTCGCCGCCGGCCGTCTCCGACCGGGCGGGGGGTTCCTCGTCGTGCGAGGCGAGCACGAGGTCGGCGAGCGTCGCGGCGATCGCGACGGGCCTTGGATCGCGGGCTGCGCGTGCCTCGGCCTCGTCGGTTGCGCCGCTGAGGACGATCGCGCCGTCGAGCCCGGCGGCATGGGCGCCGGCGAGGTCCGAGTCGAGGCGGTCGCCGATCATCAGCGTCCGGCCGGGCCCGAATCGGTCCAGCGCCGTCAGGAAGAGCCCGGGATGCGGCTTGCCGACGATCTCCGCGGTCGCCTCCCCGGCGACCTCGACGGCAGCGAGGATCGCCCCGGTCCCCGGCCAGTAGCCGCCGGGCATCGGATAGCTGGGGTCGCGATTGGCGCCGAGCAGGATCGCGCCGCGGCGCAGGGCGAGCATCGAGTCGCGGAGCTCGTCGTAGTCGAATCCGTCGTGCCCGGCGACGACGACGACCTGGGCGCGGCTGACGAACGAGCCGCCGTTCACGATCCGCAGGCCGGCCTCGGTGACGTGGCGGTGGATCGCCGGCGACCCGATCACGACGGCGGTCTGGCCGGCGTGGCGCTCGGCCAGCACGCGCTGGAGCGCTCCGCCGACGGTGACGACCTCCTCCAGCGAGGCCTGGATGCCGACCGACCAGAGCCGGCGGACGAAGTCCTCGCCGGCGCTGCGGGCGTTGTTGGTCACGAAGCCGACCCGCTTGCCTGCCCGACGCAGCGCGGCGATCGCCGCGACCGACCCGGGGACGGCCTCGTCGCCGATCCAGACACACCCGTCGAGGTCGAGCAGGACGTGGTCGTATGCGTCGGCCAGGCGGGAGAGCTCCACCGTCCCATTATGCTCGGGAGGTGGCCGCCGGCTGGAGCGCGAGGGAGATCCCGGACCAGACCGGGCGGCGGGCGGTCGTCACCGGAGCGAGCAGCGGCCTCGGTCTGGTCGTCGCGCAGGAGCTCGCCCGAGCGGGTGGGGAGGTGATCCTCGCGTGCCGCGACTCCGGGCGGGGAGCGGCTGCCGTCGAGGGGATCTGCGACCGGGTGCCGGGCGCGCTCGTCGAGACCAGGCAACTCGATCTGGCGGACCTCGCGTCGGTCAGGGAGTTCGCCGGACGCCTGGCCGGGGAGTCGCGACCCGTCGATCTGCTCGTCAACAACGCCGGCTTGATGGCACCGCCACGCCAGCTCAGCGCCGACGGCTTCGAGCTCCAGCTCGCGACCAACCACCTCGGCCACTTCGCACTGACCGGGCTCCTCCTCGATCGCCTGTGCGCGGCGCCGGCCGGCCGGGTCGTCAGCGTCAGCAGCATCCTCCATCGGAACGGGCGGATCGACTTCGACGATCTCCAGTCGAGCGCCCGCTACAGCCGTTTGCGGGCATACGGCCAATCGAAGCTCGCCAACCTCCTGTTCGCGTTCGAGCTCGACCGCCGGGCCACGGCGAGCGGTCTCCGGCTCACGAGCCTGGCTGCCCATCCGGGCTACGCGAGAACCAACCTCCAGGCGGCGTCGGGTGGTCCGCTCGCCGTGGTCCTCGCCGCGGCGAATCCGTTCTTCGCCCAGAGTGCCGCGGCCGGGGCTCTGCCGATCCTCTGCGCGGCGACGGCTGACCTTCCCGGCGGCTCGTATCTCGGGCCCGACGGCCCGGGGGAGCGTCGCGGCCGTCCCCGGCTGGTCAACGCGTCGGCAGCCGCGCGCAGCGAGGAGACGGCCGAGCGCCTGTGGGATGTGTCGGCCGACCTGACCGGTGTGGACTTCGGTCTCCCGCGGGTGTCAACCGGCTGAACGGGGGATCGCAGGCCGGACCGAAGACCGTATACCCGCCGGGTCGGCTCTCGACGAGCGTCGGTCTCGGGCCGCTCTGATTCGCCGGCCGGGGTCGGCCGGGGTCGCGAGGTCGGGGGCCTACTTCGCGGGGCCGGAGCCCCGGGTGCGGCGGCTGGGCTTTGCGGTCGGGCCGCCCGGCTTCCCGTTCTGGCCGGTCGGCTTGGCGCCCCCACCCGGCTTCGCTGCCTGCCCGGTCGGCTTGGCGGCCTGGCCGGTCGGCTTGCGCGTCGGACTGGCCGGCTTGCGCGTCTGACCGGCCGGCTTGGCGACATCCTTGGTCGACTTGGCGGGCTCGGCGCCGCGCGAGCGGCCCTCGCTCGGGCTCACCCGGCCGGACGAGGATTTCCCCGTCGGTGTGCCGGGCTTGGGCGTGGCGCCACGCGACCGGCGACCGGTGGCCGGGGCCTGGGCGACCGCCGACGGGCGGGCCCGTGCGGCCTTGGCCTTGGCCTGGGCGGCCTTCTGGCGGCGACGGCCGAAGACGGCGAGGCTGGCGAGGACGACGACGATCAGCAGCAGGCCGAGCAGGGTTCCCTGGGCGATGTCGATGCCGCCGCCGAACGGCAGGGAGATCAGCTCGACGACGCCGAGCCCGAGGAGGAGCAGAACGAGCACGATCGCCGCGATCACCGCGAACCCCCGCACCCGGCGGATCATCGGAGCGCCCTTTGGGGGAGCGATCAGCCCCATCAGGCGCAGGCCCATCAACGCCCGCTTCGGCGGCGCCTCGTGGCCGAGCTTCTCGACCGCGACCTTGAGGTCGCCGGCCCGGTGCTCGGCGAGCGCGAGCGAGGCGTTCGCCATGCGGCGGATCTGCGGCCGCTCCTGCGGCCGTGAGGCGGCCAGCGCGCGCCGGAAGTAGGTTCGCGTGGCTTCGGCGTCGTAGCGCTCGGCCGCGCGCGAGCCGAGGATGCAGAGGGCGATCGACCGGTGCTTGGTCTCGGCCTCGAGTTGCTCCTCGCTGCGCTCCTGCATCTCCTCCATCAACGCCGGCGAGAGTCCCTGCTCTATGCGGACCTGTCGTTGCTTGGCCATCTCGGCGAAGTGTACGCACCGACCACCCTCTGGGTCCAGGCGCGGATATATTCGCGTGGTGAAGGTCTCCTCGCCGCTGCTCGCCGCGTTGACCGGCCTCCTGCTCCTGCTCGCACCGGCGAGCGCCGTGGCCCAGAATCCGCTGACGATTCCGCAGGCGCCGACGCCTGCGCCGACGGTGCCGACGACCACCTCCGCGACGACGGCTGACACGTCGAGCGCCGGGCGGGGCCTCTCCAAGAACGAGGAGGCTCTGATCTTCGGGATCGCCATCGTCCTGATCGGATCGATCGTCTACGTGATCCGTCGGGATGCCCGGACACACGCTCCGAACGCGTCGGCGTCTGACCGGGGCGGCGGACGTGCGACGGTGCCGCCGCTGGCCAAGCGGGTCGAGCGAAACCGCGCCAAGGCCAAGGCAGCCCGGCGACAGCGCAAGCGCAGCCGGTAGTCCGGTGTCGCGGTCTTCGGGGCGGCGGTTGGTTCGCGTGAGGCCGACGCGACGTCGACCGAGGCGTGAGGCCGACGCGACGTCGACCGAGTTCACGAGAACGTTGTCGTGTGCTCGCGGTCCACACGAACGGTGTTCGAATCCGAACGGTGTTCGAATCCGAACGGTGTTCGATACGCGGACGATGTTCGAATCGAACGGTGTGCAGGGCGCTGTTCACGGAGGAGATCGGCCTCGATCGCGGCGACGGTCACGGCGCCGCGTCCACCGCGCCAAACGACGCGGGTTCGCGCCCGTCGCGTCCCGGTCGGGCGTCCTTGCCGGAGGATGATCTGATGCTCACCCCAACACGCGAGTCGCCCCGTGCAGCCGCGACCGACCCACGTCCGCCGGGCCCGGCCACCGGGAGGTTCCTCGCCGGCGACCCACTCCGCGGCCTCGCGGCGCTCGGTGTCGCCGTCTACCACGCCGGAACGGTCTCGCTGTTCGTCTCGGGCCACTCCGCCGACCTGGCCAACGGGTGGCCGACGCCGTTCGGGAAGATCGCGGGCGGACCGATCGGAGCCGGGGCCTACGGCGTCGACATCTTCTTCGTGCTCTCGGGATACCTGATCTCGCGTCCGTTCGTGGCCGCCTACTCCGGCGGCCGGCCGCTGCCGCGGATCGGCGCCTACCTGCGCAACCGCGTCCTGCGGATCGTCCCCGCCTACTGGGTGGCCCTGGCCGCGGTGGTCCTCGTCGCGGGAGCGCACGGCCGGACCTGGTCGGATGCCCCGCGACTGCTGGGCTTCTCCGAGGACTGGGCGACCAGCCCGCTGCGCTTCGACCTCGGTCAGGCGTGGACGCTCGGCGTCGAGGTCCGTTATTACCTCGCGGTACCGATCCTCGCGATCATCGTGTTCGCGGCGACCCGGGTGATCGGCGGTCGCCCGCGAACCCCGGCGGCTCGTCTCTGGCTCGTCGGGATCCTCGCCGCGGCAGCTTCGGTCTACCTCTTCCAGGCCTTCCCGCGTGACACCCAGCAGGAGGATTTCCGGCCGATCGCCCAGGCCTACCTCCTCTTGGCGGGCGTCGTCCTCGGGACGCTCGAGCTGGGCGGGACCTGGCGTTGGCTTGCGAGCCGTGCGGGCCGGGCGCTCGGCTTCGCCGGCTTCGCCGCCGGGGTGGTCACGCTGATCTGGATGCAGTACCCCGGATCGCCGTTCGGGCTGCTGCCGGGGCTCAACTTCGAGCG
Source organism: Solirubrobacteraceae bacterium (assembly GCA_035553395.1). GTDB lineage: Bacteria > Actinomycetota > Thermoleophilia > Solirubrobacterales > Solirubrobacteraceae > Palsa-513. The sequence continues at coordinate 49,791 of DASZKP010000041.1, forward strand.
GTCGATCTCGAGCGTCTCGTCGGTGGCCGCGCTCCTGATCGTCGGCATCCCCCTACTCCTCCAGCGGGCCGGAGCCGGCTGCTGGCGGTGGCTCGACAACCGGCCGCTGCGGTGGCTCGGCACGCGCTCCTACGGTTTCTACCTCTACCAGCTCGGCGTCCTCACCGAGCTGTCCTACCACGCCCCCGACGAGGGCCTCTACCGACGGACATTCGTCTTCCTGATCGTCGTCGGCATCCCGGTGATTCTGGCCCTCGCGGCGCTCTCCTGGCGGTTGGTCGAGCGGCCGGCGCTGCGTCTGAAGGCGTCCACGCGGTGAGCGTGACCCGAGTTGGGGGTCGACTCAGGCGACGCCGGACGTGGCCCGCTCGCCGCTGCGACGCGACGCCCTGATCCGCTCGGTCTTGTTGAGGACCGCCTTGCGCATGCGGACCGTGACCGGCGTGACCTCGGCGCACTCGTCCGGGCGGAGCAGCTCGAGCGTCTGGTCGAGCGAGAGCTGCTTGTGCGGGACAAGGCGGACGAGAACCTCGGCAGTCGAGGAGCGGATGTTGTTGAGGTGCTTCTCCTTGCACGCGTTCACGTCGAGATCGTCGGCCCGAGCGTTCTCGCCGACGATCATCCCCTCGTAGACCTCCTCGCCCGGTCCGACGAACAGCGTGCCCCGCTCCTGGAGGTTCATCAGCGCAAACTGGGCGGTCGTTCCGCGGCGGTCGGCGACGAGCGCGCCGGTCGGGCGCATCTTGAGATCGCCGAACCACGGCTCCCAGCCGTCGAAGACATGGTGGAGGATGCCGGTGCCACGGGTCTCGGTGAGGAACTCCGTGCGGAAGCCGATCAGGCCGCGGGCCGGCACGAGGTAGTCCATGCGGACCCAGCCGGTGCCGTGGTTGACCATCTGCTCCATCCGGCCCTTGCGGAGTGCGATCAGCTGGGTGACGACGCCGACGTAGTCCTCGGGCACGTCGATCGCGAGCCGCTCGACAGGCTCGTGGATCTTGCCCTTGATCTCCCGGGTCAGGACCTGCGGTTGGCCGACCGTCAGCTCGAAGCCCTCGCGCCGCATCAGCTCGACGAGCACGGCCAGCTGGAGCTCGCCGCGGCCCTGGACGTCCCAGGCATCGGGTCGGTCGGTGTCGCCGACGCGGAGCGAGACGTTGCCGACCAGCTCGGCTTCGAGCCGCGCCCTGATCTGGCGTGCGGTCAGCTTGGTCCCCTCGCGACCGGCGAGCGGCGACGTGTTGATGCCGATCGTCACCGACAGCGACGGCTCGTCGACCGTGATCACCGGCAGCGGGCGCGGGTCCGCCGGATCGGCGAGCGTCTCGCCGATCGTCACCTCGCCGATCCCGGCGACGGCGATGATCTCCCCGGGCCCGGCCTCCGCGGCGTCGACCCGGTCGAGCGCGTCGGTCACGTAGAGCTCGGCGACCTGGGCTCGCTCGATCGTCCCGTCAGCCCGGCACCAGGCGATCTGCTGGCCCTTGCGAATGACGCCGTGGCGAACCCGGCAGAGGGCGAGACGGCCGACGTAGGGCGAGGCGTCGAGGTTCGTGACGAGCGCCTGGAGCGGGTGGTCGGGATCGTGGCGGGGGGCCGGGATGTGCTCGAGCAGGAGATCCATCAGCGGCGCGAGATCCGTGCCCTCCTCGCCCTCGGTCAGCGACGCCCAACCTGCTCGGGCGTTCGTGTAGACGATCGGAAACTCGATCTGCTCCTCGTCGGCCTCGAGGTCGAGGAACAGCTCGTAGACCTCGTCGACGACCTCGGCGATCCGCGCGTCCGGCCGATCCACCTTGTTGACGACGAGGATCACCGGCAGACGGGACTCGAGCGCCTTGCGCAGGACGAAGCGCGTCTGGGGGAGAGGGCCCTCGCTCGCGTCGACCAGCAGGAGGACGCCGTCGACCATCGTCAGGCCGCGTTCGACCTCGCCGCCGAAGTCGGCATGGCCGGGCGTGTCGATGATGTTGAGCTTGACGTCGCCGTAGCGGACCGACGTGTTCTTGGCGAGAATCGTGATGCCCTTCTCGCGCTCGAGATCGGTCGAGTCCATGACGCGTTCGGCGACGTCCTGGTTCGCGCGGAAGGCGCCCGACTGCCAGAGCATGGCGTCGACGAGGGTGGTCTTGCCATGGTCGACGTGGGCGACGATCGCCACGTTGCGGAGGTCTTCGCGGGAGATGAGCACCCCAAAGAGGCTAGTGGTTGACCGCGTTCGGGGCCGGGACGCGGCCTTCCGGCATGTGGGGCGACGATCCCGCGAGCGGCCGGCGGGCGACCCGGCGGCACGGTCAGGGGGTCCGGTCGGAACCTCCGCCGCGCGCCGGGCGCCGCTCTCCAAGGAGCCGGGCCACACCGGCCTGGGGTCAGCCGAGACCGTTGGCGGCGAGGAACGTCTTGGCGACGCTCGCGGCCGTCTGCTTGTCGACGCTGACCGCCGCGTTCATCGTCTGGACGGCCTTGGTCGAGAGCGTCGCGCTGACCGCGTTCAGCGTCTGCGCAAACGCCGGGCCCTCGGCCGCGAGGACCTTCTTGCTGACGACGGGCGCGACGTTCTGGAATCCGAAGACGAACTTCGGATCGCTCAGCAGGACGTACTTCCCGCCGACGAGTTGGGCGTCGGTCGTGAAGACATCGGCGACGTTAGCGTCGCCGCTGTCGAGCGCCGTGTAAGTCAGGCCGATGCTCAGCGGCTTGAACGTCGGGTTGATCCCGTAGACCTGCTTGAGGCCGACGAGGCCTTCGGTCCGCGTCGCGAACTCGGGTGCCGCGATCAGCGTCACCTTCTTGCCCAACGGCTTGAGGTCGGCGATCGTCTTCAGCGAGTGCGCCGTGGCGTAGGCCGGCAGCACGGCGAGCGCGTCCGAGTCATAGAACGGGGTTGCCGCCAGCAGGGTGAAGCCACGGGTCTCCTCGAAGGCCTTGGCCTGGGCGTAGGCGGCAGCCGCGGTCTTCGGCGGAGTCTTCTGGTTGGCGATCACCGAGAGGATCGTGCCCGTGTACTCCGGATACATGTCGATCTGCCCGCTCGTCAGGAGCTTGTCGACGAGCTCCGTCGCCCCGAGGTTCTCCTTGAGGTTCACCGTGTATCCCTTGGCGCGGAGCGCCTGCGCATACAGCTGGCCGAGGATCAGCTCCTCGGTGAAGTTCTTGTCGCCCAACGTGACCGCCGGCTTGCCCTTGCCGGGCAGGGCCGCGCCACCCGTGCTCGTCGTGCTGGTCGAGCCCGTCGTGGTGGTCGAGCTCGAGCTGCTGCCGCACGCGCCGAGCGCGATCGCCGCCGTCAGCGCCAGCCCCGCGCGGCCCAGTCGTCCTGTGAGTCCCATGTGCTGCCCCCTCCTGTTTGTCAAGGAAACGTCAAGTATCCCGGCATGTCAGTCGGGCGCCGGCACCGGCAGCCCGGCCTGCGGCAGCCTGCGCCGGCGGTCCAGGCGCAGGCCGCGGGGTGTAAGTGCCCGCTGCAGGAGCGCAAACGCCCCGTCGGTGGCGAGGGCGAGACCCGCCACACAGATCGCCGCTCCGAGGACCCCCGACACGCGATAGCTCGCCTGGTTGGCGATGATGTCCCCGAGCGTCCCGCTGTAGCCGGCCAGGGAGGTGATCGTCGCCGTTGCGATCACGAACACCGCCGCGATCCGGATTCCGGCGAAGATGATCGGAAGGGCGAGCGGCAGTTCGACCGCCCGGAGGATCTCGAGCTCCCGCATCCCCATCCCGCGAGCCGCATCGACGACGTCCGCGTCGACCCCGGCGACGCCGACGTAGGCCGTCGTCAGCATCGGCGGGACCGCGAGGACGACCAGGGCGACCAGCACGTTCCAGAAGCCGAGCCCGATCACGGCCACGCCGATCGCGATCACGGCGAGCTCGGGAAGCGCCCGCCCGATGTTCGCGACATTGATCGCCAGGAAGGAGAACCGGCGGAGGTGGCCGAGCCAGACGCCGAGCGGCAGGCTGATCAGGCAGGCGACGAGCATCGCGGCCCCGGCGATCTCGAGGTGCTTGAGGGCGAGATGCACGAGCGTCGGCTCGCCCGGCTGGTTCACTCCGTCCCGGCCGATGAAGTGGAGGGCTCCGATCAGGTTGTTCATCGGCTGCGCGCCCACGGGGTCAGCAGACGCTGCGCGCCGACGAGGAGGAGGTCGGCGACGATCGCCAACATGATCGCCAGCCCACCGGCACAGATCAGCTCGGTCTTGAAGACGTTCTCGTTGATCGCCGTGAAGATCGGCGCGCCGAGACCCTGGTTGCAGATGTAGGCGGCCACGGTGGCCAGGCTGATCACCGTGACCGTCGCGATCCGCAGGCCGGCCATGATCGCCGGCAGGGCGAGCGGGAGCTCGACGCGAAACAGCGATTGGCGGGGCGACATGCCCATTCCGCGAGCCGTGTCGCGGACCTCGGCCGGCACCTCGCGCAGGCCGGTGAGGATGTTGCGAAAGAGGATCAGCAGGGTGTAGCCGACGAGGGCGATCTCGGCGGTCGTCCGCGTCGGGCCGAAGAACGGTGCGAGAATCTCGAAGAGGGCGAGCGACGGGATCGTGTAGAGGACGGCAGTGCCGATGCCGAACGGCCGCTCGAGCCAGGTCAGCCGGTATGCGGCGAGGGCCATCCCGAGCGCGAGGACGAAGCCGATCCCGACGGCGATCAGCGTGAGCACGACGTGCTGGCCGAGTGCCGGCGCGAGCACGCCGCTCCAGTTGCGACGCACCCAGTCGATGCAGAACAGATGGTTCTGGCTCTCGCACGCGCCCCCACCGCCAGCCGTGAAGTTCGGAATCACGACGGCCGGGAGGCTCGGCATGACGACGGTCAAGGTGCGACCGGCCGGGCAGGCGGCGGCGAGTCGGCGAGCACGCGTCCGATCAGGTCGATCGTCACCAGTCCGGCGACCCGGTCACCGTCGTCGACGACCGTCAGCGGGCGGCCGCCGGCGGCCAGCAGCAGCGAGAGGGCGTCGCGGACGTTGGTCTTCAGGGCGACCCGATCGCCGTTCGCCGGCGTGCCGTTGGGCGCGATCAGCCGGAGGTCGGCCAGCGTGCTCAGCGCGAGACGCTTGAGCGCCCTGTCGGCCCCGACGAACTGGGCGACGAACTCGTCAGCCGGACGGGCGAGCAGCTCGGCCGGGGTTGCGAATTGGGCGAGTCTGCCCCCCTCGCGGAGGATCGCGATCCGATCGCCCATCTTGATCGCCTCGTCGATGTCGTGGGTGACGAAGACGATCGTCTTGCGGACGGTCGCCTGGAGACGGAGGAACTCGTCCTGTAGACGCTCGCGGCTGATCGGATCGATCGCGCCGAACGGCTCGTCCATCAACATCAACGGCGGGTCGGCCGCGAGCGCCCGTGCCACGCCGACGCGCTGGCGCTGCCCGCCGGAGAGCTGCGCCGGATAGCGGTCGCGCATCTCGTCGGGGTCCATCCCGATCAGCACCAGCAGCTCGTCGGTCCGCTGTGTCATTCGCTGCCTGTCCCAGCCGAGCAGGCGCGGCACGGTGGCGATGTTGTCGGCGATCGTCAGGTGGGGGAACAGGCCGATCTGCTGGATCACGTAGCCGATCTCCTTGCGCAGGTCGTCCGGCCGACGGTCGAGCACGCTCCGGCCGCCGAGGAGGATGTCACCCCCGGTGAGCGGGATCATCCGGTTGACGAGTCGCATCGCCGTCGTCTTGCCGCACCCGGACGGCCCGACCAGGACGCACACCTCGCCGGCGGGGACCTCGAACGAGAGGTCGGCGATCGCCGGCTGGCTGCTGCCGGGATAGCGCTTGGAGACGTTGCGGAACTCCAGCGTCGCGGCCTGCGCGAACGACGGCGGCCCCTCATGTTGGGCGGTGTCGGCAATGTCCAAGGAGCGGATCCCGGGCGGAGGTCAGCCAAGCCTACACACCGGGCCGGCGGGGCTGGGAGGGCGGTTCTGCTTGAATCGCACAAGTGTCCACCCCGGCGCATCGACGCCTGAAGGTTCTCGCAGGGCTTGTTCCGATTGCGGCGCTCGCACTCCCGGCCGCCGCGCAGGCCCGCGGCGGCGGAGGCAGCGCCAGTTTCGGCGGGGGTGGCGGCGGCTTCGGCGGCGGCGGCTTCCGCGGCGGCGTCGGCGGCGGGATCGGCGGACTGGGCGGCGGCATCGGCCGGGGCGTTCACATCGGCTCGGGGTTCGTGATCGGGCTGCTCGGGATCGTCGTCGTCGTCGTGGTCGCCGTCCTGATCATCGGGCTGATCGCCAGGGCCCGCTACGCGGCCCTGCGACGCCGCCGGGCGGCCGCCGTCCGCCTGGCGGCGATCGAGGCCGCCGAGGACGACCCGGATTTCGCACCAGAGGTCGTCCGCGGGGCCGCTCGGGATCTCTTCGTCGGTGTCCAGGTGGCATGGTCGGCCAGCGATCGCGCGGTGCTCGGCCGGCTCTGCGGGCCCGATCTGATGCGCGAGTGGGGCCGGCGGCTCGACGACTTCCAGCGGCGCGGCTGGACCAATCAGGTCTCGGTGATCGGAGACGTCGGGGTCGAATACGTCGGTCTGACGAACCGCACCGATGACCGCGACGACCGCGCGGTCGTCCGACTGACCGCAACGCTGCGGGACTTCGTCGTCGATCGGTCGGGCGGCGTCGTGATGCGCCGCGACACGAAGTCGGACACGAGCCGTGTCTGCGAGTACTGGACGCTCGGCAAACGGGATGGCCTCTGGATTGTCCTATCGATCGAGCAGCGCGCCGAGGGCGACCACCAGCTCTCCGAACCGGTCGTGCCGACCCCGTGGTCGGACACCGAGCGGCTCAGCGAGGCCTCGTTGGTCGAGCAGGCCGTGGCCACGAAGCTGCCGGACGGAGTGGCCACGAGCGAGGTCGCCGCGGCCGAGTTCACTGGCGAGGCGCGCACGGCAGCGCTCGACCTGGCGCTCGTCGACGGCCGATTCTCGCCCGACGTGCTCGGCGCCGAGGTCAGCCGGACGGTCTCCGCCTGGGCGGAGGCGGTCGACGGCGACGACGCCGATCTGCGCCGCCTGGCGAGTCCCGGCGTCGTCTCCGAGCTCCTCCACCCGGGCGATCCGACCGAGCAGACACGGCTGGTGATCCGCGGGCCGACGATCGAGCAGATCCGGATCAGCGCCCTCAACGCCCAGACCGCGCCGCCGACGATCACGGTCGAACTGCGGGTGCGCGGCCGTCGCTACATCGAGGATCGCGACACCGCCGCCGTCCTCCAGGGGTCCCAGTCGAGCCCGACGCGCTTTGGCCTGCGGTGGATGCTGGCCCTCGAGGCGGCCGACGACGAGCACCCGTGGCGGATCGTCCAGACCGCATCCAATCCGTGAGCGACGGCGACGGCGCTCGGGATGTCGAGATCACGGGCGAGATGATCCGCCTCGGCCAACTGCTCAAGCTTGCCGGCCTGGTCGGCTCCGGCGCGGAGGGCAAGCTGCTGCTGGCTGACGGCGAGGTGACGGTGAACGGCGAGCCCGAGCTGCGCCGCGGACGTCAGCTGCGGCCGGGAGATGTGATCGCGACGGACGGCGAGCGGCTCCGCGTGACCGGTCGCGGTGACTGAGCCGACGACCCAGCCGTCGCCGGCGGACCCCCTGTCGGCCGCCTGCCAGCAGGCGCCTCGTCGCATGCTCGGCGGCCGGCCGCCCGGCGCCGACAGGCTCCGTTCGCCCGGCCGATCGTGGAGCGGTTTTGCGGGCGGCCCGGTCGGGGTACGTCCTGAGCGTCCCGACCGAAGGCTCAGTTGACCAGTCAGACGTTCGCCATCCAGCGCGAGAGGCTCTCGGCCGGCCTCCGGATGGTGGTCGTCCGGGGGGAGCTCGACCTGTTCGCCGCGCCCGAGCTCAAGCAGGCGATCTCCGAAGCCCTGGTCGATGACATCCGCGACCTGATCGTCGATCTCACGCGAACCGTGTTCATCGACTCGAGCGGTCTCGCCGTGCTGATGCTGGCGATGAAGCGGGCCCACAGTCTCGGCGGCCGGCTGATCGTGATCGACGCCGGCGGGAGTGTCGCCCGGACCTTCCAGATCGCCGGAGTCGATCAGATCCTGACGATCGTCCCGACTCGGGAAGCCGCGCTGGCGGCGCTGGCCGACGGTGAATCCGGATAGCGCTGCCGGCGGCCGGGGCCCGAACCGGGTGGCGGCTCGCGCGACGGGCGACACTCAGGCGATGTTCGTCGAGCTCCGTGCGAATCCGACGCCGGCCCTTCGCGACCACCTCGTCGAGCTCCACCTCCCACTTGCACGGAGCGTCGCGAGCCGCTACCGGCACACTCCGCAGCCGTTCGACGACCTCCTCCAGGTCGCGAGCATGGCGCTCGTCAAGGCGGTCGACCGATTCGAGCCGGAGCGGGGCCTTGCCTTCTCGTCATTCGCCGTGCCGACGATGATCGGCGAGATCAAGCGCCACTTCCGCGACACGGCCTGGGCGCTGCACGTGCCGCGGGCGCTCAAGGAGCGGATCCTCCTGGTCGAGCGCTGCGAGCGCGACCTGTCCTCCAAGCTCGGCCGCGCGCCGACCGTCGAGGACCTCGGCGAGGCGGCCGGGCTCAGCACGGAGGCGGTGCTCGATGCGCTCGAGGCTCGCTCGGCCCACGACACCGAGTCAATCGACGCGGCCCTCGACGACGACGAGACGGGCCTGCGCAGTGGCGCGCTGGGCGCCGACGACGTCCGGCTCGAGCTGGTCGACGTCCGCTCCGCCCTGTCGAGCGCGATGGATCAGCTGGCCGAGCGCGACCGGAAGATAATCGAGCTGCGCTTCGTCGGCGGGCTGACGCAGACGCAGATCGCCGAACGGGTCGGCGTGTCCCAGATGCAGGTCTCGCGGCTGCTGCGAAGCGCCCTGGCCGAGCTCCGGGATGCCGTCGACATCGACGACGTGCCGTGATCCCCCCGCCCGCGGGACGCCCGTCCGGCTGGCGACTGGTCTTCGGGGGCGGTGGACCGCCGGCTCGAGGACTCGAGCGTACCTTCAGCGGGTGTCGAGCAGGCGGAGCATCAGGATCTCGCTGTCACCGTCGGTCTCGACCGCGACCTCGTCGGCCAGTGCCTCGATCAGCGGCTGGAGGCCGCCGACCGCGGAGTCACCGACCAGCTGCGTCGCCGAACCCGGGAGGAGCGGGCCGATCCGCAGCCGGAGGTCGCGGGTGGCCGTCGCGACGACGACCTTGAGTCGAATGCCCTGGAGTGATCGGCCGGCGTGGGCGGCGATCGCGTCGGTGACGAGCTGTACGTCCGAGAGGCGGTCGATCGAGAAGCGGGCCCGGGCGGCGAGCGCGGTGAGCGGCCGGCTCAGCACGCTCCGGGCCAGGCTCAGCGGCGCGACGTCGAGCGTCGCCGTCGTCTGCCTCACGGACGGCGGGGCGGTCGCCGCGCCCTCCGGCGCTGCGCCGGGCTCGTCTGGTGCGGGCGGGCCGGAGGCGGTGAGGTCGTCGGACTCGGATTCGCGCGGGTCGACTCCCGCCGGACCGAGGCCGCGGGCATCGGGCACGTTGAAGTGCATCCGGACCTGGGTGCCCTCGCCGATGCCGCCGGTGAACTCGACCCGATCGCTGAGCGCGTGGATGACCGGAATCCCGATCCCCTCGAGCTCTCCCTTGCGACCGAGTCGGGGCCGCAGGCCGCCTCCGCGGTCGCGCACGGTGACCTCGAGCGTCCCGTCGGCGACCCGGATCTCGACGTCGAGCGGCCCGAGCGCGCCGTCGTAGGCGTGCAGGACGACGTTGTTGCAGGCTTCGCTGACGACGGTCTTGACGTCGTCGAGCTGTCCATCCTCGAGCGGCACGACCCCGGCCAGCCCGGCGAGCACCTCGCGCACGAGTGAGACGTTCTCCGGCAGATTCGTCAGCGCCAGACGGACATTCGGGGCCGCGCTCACGGCGACCACGATGGTCCACGGAACGCGCCGCGCTGAAATGTGGGGCTCGGCCGATCCACGGCCGCCTGATACCCCCGGCGATGCGAGCCCAAACCCGCGGCCGCCGCGGCCCCCCGAAGCCCGGCGCCGGGCTCCGGCTTGCGCGCCGCCGGACTCCCGGGGGGCCGGCGCCGTTGTCGGAGGTCGGCCATGCCGGGCGCAGGATAGGCGCTCGCCCGCGACGAGGACGCCCCCAGAAAAGCGAAGAGCCCTGGCGTGGGGCGCGCCGGGCTCTTCGAACCATAAGTGCGGGGGAGGCACTCATGGGCACTGCTCTTACATTGTATACCTTTCGACGCGAATGTGCGAACTCGCTCGCCGAGGTAGACACTTCGGCCTAGGTCGCCCTTCTCAGAGCTACCCTCGCGCGCTCGATGACACGGCCGGCGGCCTGCTTGACATGCGCGGCTGCCTGGTCGATTTCGCCCGCTCTGCGGAGCCTCTCGTCGCCTGTGACGATTCCCGCGACCTCCTTGAGCCGACCCTTTGCCTGGTCGAGATGCCTGTCAGTCATCCGGAGCTCCTTCGTGTCGGTGACATCATGCCCTCTGCATCGGGAGCAACAGCGGCACGTTCTGGGTACCCGACTCGGCGACCGACCAAACGAGGGCGATCGACGTCGCCGGTCGCGAAGCCCGCGTGCGCTGCGCCGATCGCCCGGCGCAGGTGGTCGGCGGGCCCAGAGGTCCCTGCCAGGCCTCGGTTTCCGCGATGGTTGCGGCCCGCCCGAGCCACCGTGGTGCCAGCCCAGCGGTCCGCGGAGCCGCCGAATCCCGGGCCGCCGGGCCGCGCCGAGCGGACGGAGCTCCACGATGAGCGCGAGCGCCCGGGCCACGGCCCGGCGCCGCGGGGCCGCGCCGCGAGCGGAGCCCGATGCTCGGCAGGCCGTCGATGCCAGCCGTCGAGCACCGGCACTGGTCGCCGGTCTGGTGCATGCGCGCGGCACGCAACCGAACCCCGGACCGGACCGACCGGTCGACTCGGCGGCCGGTCGGGAGTCGGGCCCCACGAAGCGAACCGGGCGAGCCCCGAAGGACTCGCCCGTATCCGCGCGGTCATGGATCGCCTCTGAACTACAACGTCCCAGGACTGTGTGTCTTGCCTGGGCGGCTTGACACTCCCAACCACCGGGACTGGCCGACGATTGCAAGATCGCCGCGTTGGCCGGCTGCGCGCACGAGACGCGCGGGTCGAGTAGGCGGTCCGCCGTATCCACAGACTACCCGTCGACGGGTTTAGGGCACTCTTATACCCGTGCTGCACCCTCCTTCTATGCGATCTCGCGCCGGCCTGCTCGGGCTGCTTCTCGCCCTGGCCAGCCCGGTCGGCGTCGCCCAGGCCCTGCCGGCCGGGGCGACGCTCCGGATCGTCGGCGGCACCGGGGTCGCGTCGATTGCGGCGTTCCCCTTTCAGGCGGCCATCTTCGTCCAGACGCCGAGCCTCCCGATCGGCCCGTCCTCCGGGACGCTGGCCTTCTGCGGCGGCGCCGTGATCGACCCGACGCAGATCCTGACGGCCGCGCACTGCGTGACCGACGAGACGACCGGACAGGTCGTTCCGGCCGGGGAGGTGAGCACGTTGACCGGCACGGCCACGCTCCCGCTCTCGGTGCCGTCGTCCCCCGTCGCCGCGAGCATCACCGTCGATCCGAACTACAACCCGGTGACGGCCGACTCCGACGTCGCCGTCGTCACCCTGTCGACGCCGCTCTACTCGGGCTCGCCGGCCGACGACGGAACCTCCGCGATCGCGCCGGTCCCGCTGATCTCGAGCGCGCTGGCGCAGATCTACGCCAACCCGAACGTCACGCCGGCCGAGCCGGTCACAGTCTCCGGCTGGGGGGAGACCTCGCCGTTGGCGATCGGTGCCCAGGACCCCAACGGCGACCTGCCCCAACAGCTCCAGGCGGTCCAGACGCATCTGGTCCCGGACGCGACCTGCGCCGACGACTACGCCGCGCTCGGCCCGCTCGGCGTCCCCCCGCTGACCTCGCGGATGATCTGTGCCGGCGAGCCGGGCGGCGGGAAGGATGCCTGCTCGGGCGACAGCGGCGGTCCGCTCGTCGTGGATCTGAACAACCCGGTCACCTCGCCGAGCGACTACGCCCTCGCCGGCCTCGTCGACTTCGGCGCCGGCTGTGCCCAGGCCGGCAACCCCGGCGTGTACGTGCGGATCGCCAATCCCGACATCCAGAGCTTCGTCCGCGCGACCGCGGCGGCTGCGGGTCAGCAGCTGGTCGCGCCACCCGTGCCGAGCGGAGCCGCCGTCGCGCGGGCCGCGATTCCGAGCACCAGCGGACGGGCGACGCTGGCCAGCACGACCGCGAAGGTCCACAGCCGGTTGACCACGGTCCGCGTGTCCTGCGCGACGCGGACGTGCACGGGGACGGTCACCCTGAGGACGGACACGACCGTCGGGCTCGCCCATTTCACGATCCTCGCCGGCAGGACGAAGGACATCAGCGTCCGCCTGACGCCGACCGGCGAGAGCCAGCTCAAGCGCCACGGCGGCCGGCTGCGGACGACGGCGTCACTCAAGACGACCGGCCTGAGCACGGTCCGGCGGACGTTCACGCTCCTCGACTGATCGACTGAGCCGGCCGCGCCGGCGCTGCCGGCCCGTCGCTCCGGCTACCAGACCTCGGTGGGGGTACCTGCCCCCCCGGCCGCTGACGTCCGCCGCCGGCGCCGGCGGACGGTGAACACCAGGCCGATCGATCCGAGCAGGAGGACGACGAGCGCGATGATCGCCCCGACCGGCGCCTTCGAGTTCTCCGGGGTCCAGAACAGCTCGCCGTCGACCACGCCCTTCTGCGAGCCGACCGAGATCGGCACGGCCCAGTCGAAGATCTTCGTCAGCTTCGCCTTGTCCTTGACCTGCGGCGGTGTCTGCGGCGACATCCAGTGAATCCGATGGTCGTGCCACTCGAACTGGCCGGTCTTGTCGACGACCTGCCATTCGGGCGGCGTCGCCGGGTTGGTCGAGGCCGAAGCCGGTGGTGTCACATCGGCGTAGAAGTTCGTGTTCAGGTAGACCGCCGTCGACCGGAGGTTCTGCTCGACGGTCCCGTTCCCGAGCACCCGGGCATACGGTTCACCGTCGTATCCGTAGATCGTCACCGTCTTCCCGCTGTGGTTTATCAGCAGCATTCGATCTGCGAACTCGAGCACCTGGAGGCTGAGGCCGGGCACACTCGGCGCGACGCTCGTGATGTTCGAGCGGTAGTTGTAGTTCGACCCCTGGTCGTTGATCGGATTGCCGCTCTCGGTTGCCGGGTTCGGCGCGCTGGCGACGGCAGCCGGCGCGAGTCCCAGGGCGAGCAGGGCCGCCGCGACGCCCAGTAGGCGACGCGTCATTCGGATCCCGGGGTTCGCCGGGGGGCGTTGACGCCCGTTGATTCGCCGGGGGTGTTCATGACGCGACACGGAGATCGTAGGTCAGGTCACCGGACGACGTGGCGATGCCGGCCGCGATCGTCGCCGGTTGGTGCCCGGAGCGCTCGACGGGGGCGGCTGGCGCGTTCACGTGCCGACCGCCGAGAGGAGCCAGAGTCCGAAGCTCGTGAACGCGACCATCACGGCGAGCATCCAGTACTGGGAGCGGGTCGCCTCGGCGACATCCGAGTAGAGCACCAGCGCACGGTCGTGTGCCAGCGCGAGACCACCTACGTGGCCCGCGACGAGCGTCGCGACCTGGACGTACCAGATCGCGGCGAACGAGACGATCCCATAGTCGATCTGCGCACCGCCGGTGCCGAACAGGTTGGCGCCGTTGCCGAGCGGGTCGGACACGAGGTAGCCCATCTCCTGAGACTGCCAGATCAGGTACGAGAAGTAGTGGGCGAAGACGTAGGCGAACGCGATCGGCGCCAGCGTGTGCGCAAACGTCCGCGTCAGCTCGCCCGTCCCGTATCGACTGCTCACGCCGCGCATCCCGCGGACGCCGACGTGATAGATCGTGGCGATCAGCACGATGCAGAACGCAAGCCCCACGCTGTAGGCGAGCTCGCCGGCTGGTGTCTGGCTCAGGCCGAACGACTGCCACATGCTCATCAGGCTCGGCTCGACATCGCGCCAGTACGCGCCGTTGCTCGCCCCGTCGAAGGTCGTCGTGCCGATGATCGCGCAGATCAGCCCGACCGTCCCCGGCCGGGACGGGAGGTCCGCAAGCCCGCTCAGGGGGGCGCGCGCCGAGACGACGCCGCCACGCCAGACGAGCGCCGACAGGCGGGAGAGGAGGCTGAAGTACACGTTGAAGCCGTCCGCCCCGTCCTCCCAGTCCTCGACGCCGAAGACCAGCATGCCGAGCACCATCACGACGAAGTAGCCGATCGACAGCCACGCCAGGGTCGACGGTCGCTCCCGGTCGGCCGGCACGTAGACCAGCTCGAGCCACCCGAAGCCGATCAGCACCGCGACGGCCGGCCAGACGCCGAGCCACGACGGATAGCGTCCCACGCCGCTGCCCGGCCGGCGCCGGACGACCCGACCGAGCAGCCGGGCGGCCGACCGCCAGGGGTTGAAGATCCGGAAGACGTCGCCGAAGAGCACGCTGGCGACCGGCAGACCGACCCAGAAGATCACGTAGATGAACGGCACGGCAAAGTTCGCCGACGGCACCTGGGCGCCGGCGAGTCCGCTGTAGACGACGAGCGCGAAGAGGCCCAGCCCGATCACGTTGCCGACCAGCTCGAGCCGGGGGGGAAGCGCGAGCAGGCGTCGCGTGCGGGCGCCCTGGAGTCGCGGGGTGGTCCAGAGCGTCGACAGTGCGACGAACGAGACGATCAGCACGACGACCGCGGTCCAGCTGAAGAGCCACGCCGGGATCGGCAGGTCCGCCTTGCCGACGATCCCATGGGCCGAGGCGCTCGCCGGGAAGGCCAACCCGGCAAGCGCGGCGGAGGCGAACGCGGCCCGGCTGGCGGGTCGACGCATCAGCCGGCAGACGACGCCCGACGCGTGCCGGCGTCAGGCCGCCGCGCCGTCATCCCGCCGTCCTCACCGACCGACCAGAAGGGGCGTGTCGTGGACGAGATCAGACGGCTTGAAGCTCGGCGGGTAGATCGTCGTGACGTCTCCCTTCGCGCTGATCCCGTAGACCAGTGCGGTGTGGTCGACGAGCTCCGGCGAACCCGCGTCCTGCTCGGAGCCGACGTTCCACGCCGCCCAGACGCGGCCGAGCTGGGCGGCCGAACCGACGAGGTACTGCATCCGGCCGACCAGTCTGTGCACCCGCAGGAAGGTCGCGACCGCGCTCGGGGTGTCGCCCTTGGGGTCGACGGAGATCGCCAGCATCTGGACCTTCGCGTTCTCCGGGCCGAGGGCGGCCTGCGTCGCGTGGAGGTTCGATGCGATCAACGGACAGACGTCTGGGCAGTGCGTGTAGAGGAAGGTGACGAACACCGCCTTGCCTCGATACTGGGCGAGCGAGACGGTCTGCCCGAGGTAGTTGCGCAGCGTCGTCGGCGGAGCCGGCTTGACCGGGGTCAGAGTCTGACCGTCGAACGCGCCGTCGGCTCCGGCTCCGGCTCCGGTCGCCGCGACACCTCCGGGAAGCGGTGTCTTCGCCGGCTTCGACGGTGTGACGAGGACCAGCGCGAGACCGGCGATCACGACGAGCAGGACGACGACGGGGAGCAGCGTCCGCCATGCGGGACGGGGCGTCCTCGACGGCGGCGCGACGTCGGCGGCCGCAGCCGCCGCCGGCTCGTCGTCAACGCTGGGGTGGGTGCTCGGATCGGTCATCGGGTCGGGCGGGGCAGCGAGACTCTAGATGCCCACGCGCGGCGCCGCGCCGGTGTCGGCCTCGTCCGGCACGCGCGCGGGCGCGGGCTCCGGCGCCGCCGCGGCCTCCGCGGCCTCCGCGGCCTCGCGGACTGCGGCCCCCGCGAGGCGGACGCGCAGGTCTGCGCCCCGGCCGGCCGCAACCGCGCGGGTCGCCCGCGCCTCGTCGAGCGTGTAGGCATTGGCCAGTGCGAAGTCGAGCAGCTCCTGACGCTCCTCGGACTGGGCGGCCGCCCTCAGGAACAGCCAGGCGAACAGGCCGAGCGTGAGGATGCTTCCCTCGACCATCATCACCGCCCCCGCGACGTTCTGATCGGTCTGCGGCGAGATCCCGTAGGTCGAGTCCCGGCCGATGTAGTACGGATAGAAGATCGTGTGCGACCAGAGGAACACGTTGCCGAGCACGGCGCCGGCGAGCCGGACGCCGCCGATGTAGAGCAGCCGTGCGGCGTTGCCGAACCACGCCGGCTTCGGCAGCGGGCCGAACAGGGCCATCCACATCGTGAAGCCGAAGCAGAAGAAGCAGGCGTGCTGGAGCGCGTGGATCGCGTCGTGACGCAGCGCCGCCTGATAGAGGACCGGCAGATGCCAGGCGTAGAAGTCGACCAGCCAGAGCGGCGCGGCGACGAGCGGGTGGACGAGGAACCTCAGGCGGGCGATCACCCGGATCCGCAGCAGCGGTGCGATCATCGGCCCGGTCAGCCCGAGCACGATCATCAGCGCGGCGATGTCACCGATCAGCAGGTGCTCGATCATGTGAGCGATCAGGAGATCGCCGCTGAGGCTGGCGAACGGCGACGACAGGGCGATCAGCAGGACGACGATGCCTCCGGCGAACATCCACTGCCGCCACCGGGTGACCGGCCGGCCGTTGGCGGCGAGCAGGCGGGCCCGGCGGTGGTACGGGCGCCAGTAGGCGAACGCCAACACGGGCAGCAGGACGTCCTGCGCCAGCCCGGACCCGCTCGTCGCGGCAACCGCGAGCACCGGGAAGGTCAGGCGGCCCTGAGCGCCGCGGTCAGCGACGCCTCGGTCTGGGGTCCGAGCAGCTTCTGCACGATGCGGCCGTCGGCGTCGACGACATACGTCGTCGGGAGCCCGCCCACGCCGTAGGCGTTCGCCGTCGTGCTGTTCGCGTCGTCGAGCACGGAGAAACCCCACCCGTAGCGGGCGACGAACTGGTTGGCATCCTTGACGCTCGTATCGCCGGTGTCGACCCCGACAAGGTGTCCCTGCCCCGCCGGACTCGACGCGAACCGGGCGAGCGCCGGCGCCTCCTGCTGGCAGGGAAGGCACCAGCTCGCGAAGAAGTTGACCAGGACCGGGTGGCCTCGGAGTGATGCGAGCGACACGCCGGACCCGTCGATCGCCCGGCTCGGGAGCGCCGGCGCGGCGACCATCTTCGGAGCCCTGCCGGCGATCACGAACGCTGCGAGCGTCACCGCGATGCCGATCGAGACCGCGATCCGGGCGCGTCTGGGCATCAGGCGTCGGTCGGCGGGGCGGCGCTCACCCGTCACAGGATAAGGCCCGAGCCCGCCCGGCTCGCCGATCAGGCGGATCGGCCGGAGCCGTGTGGCGTGCCGCGCGGCTCCGCCGGTGACCGTGCCTGGGACGCCCCGCCCGTGCCACGCGCGGCGCGACCGGTGAGCGAACGACACGGCCGACCGGATCCGACCCGCGCGGGCCGCGGAGGAGCCATGCGCGGGCTGGGTCGAGGCCGGTCGGGATGCGTGTGTCGTGCCACCCGACAACTGCCAACCCCGTCGGCCGCGGGAGCCGTCCGGGCTCACCATCACCCGCTCAGAATCGCTGAGTGAAGCCAGACCGAGTTGGCACTTCTTATTGGTAAAAAAACCTTGAGCGATCAGGATAGGTACTCAGTGCGAAAACACGTTGTTGCGTCCGCCACATGTGATAGGTTCATAAGTGACGCAGGTTACGGTTAGGCTCAGTCGGATGTTCTTTCAGCAGACACACACATAACCTCAAGGAGGAGGGCGGATGCCCGACGCAGGGACGATTCACCAGCAGATACAGGCGCGGCTCGAGGAGCTCGAGGAGCTGATCGCTCCGCTGCGCGCCGAGCTCGAGCAGTTGAGCAGCGTGTCGGCCATGTTCGATGCCAACGGCACGCCTGCGGCGGCCGCGTCGACCGAGGCCAAGACGGGGCGCCGTCGGGCGCGCCCGGCAGCCAAGCCGACGGCGGGGGCGCGCTCAGGCGCGTCGAAGCCGACCCGGCGGGGCGGCGGGGGTGGACGGGCGCAGTTGACGGCGAAGCTGATCACCGAGCAACCGGGGATCACGGCGTCGGAGCTGGCGAAGGCGATGTCGATCGCACCGAACTACCTCTACCGGGTGCTCCCGCGCCTCGAGCGCGAGGGTCACATCACAAAGCAGGGCAAGGGCTACCACCCGACGGCGACGCCGGCCGAGACCGAGTCCGCAGCAGCGGCGTAGGCGACGGCCCCGGCCGGCAGAGGCGTTCGCGCCCTGCCGGCCGGCCGGCGTCCCGAGCTCCCGCCCGGGCACCCGGCGGGGCGCTGCTAAGGTCATCGGTGGGCCCGGCGTGGGTCCACCCCAGAAGATGATCGTCTACCACGGAACAACCGTCGACTGCAGAGCCGGAATCGAGGCTGATGGCCTGCGCCCCGGCTCGTTCGTCGCGCCGAGTCGCGACCTCGCGAGTGACTACGCCTGGCGCCGGGCGATGGATCTGGGGGCCGACTCGTGCGTCCTCTTCGAACTCGACATTCCCGACGCCGCGATCGTCACGGCGACGAGTTGGTGGTGGGCGCCCAACCAGATGCAGGTGCCGTATGGCTGCCCGCCGTCCTGCATCCTGTCGATCGACACGTCCGATCCGCCGCGGTTCTCGATGACCGAGGACCATCAGGCCGGCGCCGGGATTCCTGGCGACGGGTTCCAGAGCGAACCCGACAAGACGCCGCCGGCCTGATCCCGCGAGGGACCCTGATCCCGGGAGGGACCGGCTCAGCGAAAGGCGTCGACCGCGCGCTGTGAGGGATGGCCGGCGACGGCCTCGCGCAGGCGGTTGGCATTGGCGTCGAGATAGCGGCTGGTCGTGGCCAGGGAGGAGTGTCCCAACAGGTCACGCAGCTCGACTACATCGGCGCCGTACTCGACGGCGAGCGACGCGAAGCTGTGTCGCAGGGCGTGGACGAGCGCCCCGTCGGGGACCGCCGAGCGGATCCCAGCGCGTTTGTAGAGCTGCTCGATGACGTATTGGATCCTCGCCGGCGTCAGCCGGCTGCCGTCGTAGTGAACGAACAGCGGGCCCCCCGGATCGTCGATCGCACCAGGCCCGTGGCGGTCCTCGCGGGTCGCGAGATAGCGGTCGAGAATCGACTCGAGGCCCGGCTGAAGCGGAAGCGCACGGTCCTTCTTGCCCTTGCCGGTGACCTGGAGCCGTCGGGCGCCGGCCGGCCCGGTGATGCTGTCGAGGTCGAGGGAGACCGCTTCGGCGAGACGGATCCCCGTGACACAGAACGTCGCGACCAGGGCGACGTCACGCTCGGGCCAGCGTTTGGTCGCCTTGGCCCGTGGATCGATCACCGCCGCCGTGGCCATCAGGAGCGCCGCCGGATTTTCGTGTCGGATCGATCGCGGCGCCGTCTGGGGGAGTTTCGGCTTGGGCACCGACTTCATCGGGTTGCGCGTGAGGACCTCGTCGTCGACGAGGTGGTTGAAGAACCGATTCCACACAGTCCACGCCCGCACGAGGGAACCCTCGGCGTGGTCGGACGCCCACGAGCCGAAGCCCCGGCGCAGGGACCGCGGGTCGAGTTCGTCGACCGCGAGCCGGGCGACACGTGGATCGACCGGCGGCCGGCCGTGCGCCGCGCCGCAAGGCACCGTCGACGGTGGGTCGGCCGGATCGCCCGTCGCCGCCCCGACGATGCGTCCGGCGATCCCGTACAGATCGTTGCGGTAACCACCGAGCGTGTGCTCTGACCGCTTGGCCGCTCGCAGGGCATCAAGGAAGTCGTCGACCAGCTCTTCGAAGCACGCGGGCATCGTCGAGAGCGTAGACGAGCGCTCCGCCGACTCTGCACGGCCGCTGGCACGCCCACACCATCCGCCCGGAGATCGACACGACCGACCGGCGAGCGGGTCGTCGTCTGGCAGAATGATCACGTGGCGAGCGCCTCGCCAGAGTTCGCACGCGACCCCGAGGTCGCCGCGTACCACGACCGCCGAGCGGCCGAGTACGACGACTGGTATCGCGGACGCGGCCGGTTCGCCGCGCGTGAGCGATCAGGCTGGCACGAGGAGGTCGAAGCGGTCGTCGAGTTGGTCGGCGGGCTTGCGCCGGCGCGAACGCTCGACGCAGCCTGCGGGAGCGGCTTCCTGACGCGACACCTTCGCGGCCTCGTCGTCGGCCTCGACCAGAGCCCAAGGATGGTCGCGATCACACAGGAGCGACTGGCCGAGGGTGTTGCGATCGTCGGGGATGCCCTGGACCTGCCCTTCGCCGACGCCTTCGACCGCGTCCTCACGGGTCACTTCTACGGTCACCTGCCGGCCGACGAGCGCGCCGCCTTCCTCGCGGAGGCCGACCGCGTCGCCGGCGAGCTGGTCTTCGTCGACTCCGCCCTGCGCTCGGGAGTCGACCCCGAGCAGTGGGAGGAGCGGGTCCTCGACGACGGGTCAAGCCACCGTGTCTTCAAGCGTTACCTGACCGCCAACCAGCTCGCCCGCGAGATCGGCGGCCAGGTCATCCTCGAAGGCTCGTGGTTCGTCGCCGCTCGTGCGCGGCTCACCTGATGTAGTTGTCGATTCACTATACGTCGAGTGCAACCGGCGGCTGGACATGCTCCAAATAGGCGCACGTGTCGGAATGGATCGCCCGCGTGCGGAGCACAGTTTCAGAGTTTCCGGACTTGGACGATCTTCTCGAGCGGTCTGCGGTTCTCGGCGGCGACGCGCGTGATGACATCGAGCTCTGCTCGGCCGGCGGCCTCGCCGGGGGTCTATCCTGAGCACCTGGCACGGGCAACTGAGAGGAAGAGAATGGGACTGCTGAGCCGCAAGGGTGGCGACCCGCAGGAGGACGCGGCGAACATCGAGGACGACCCGGCCGAGGCGTCGTTGCAACAGGCGCCGGAGGCCGAGCCGAGCGAGTACCACGCCGGATCGCTCGAGGGCGTTCCCGAGGCCGGCCGCGGCCGGCTCGAGCAGAGCCGCAAGGGCCTTTTCACGTCCGACCTCTCGGTCAACGAGTTCCTCGTCGTCGGCGAGGCAGGCTTCGACCCGGTCGGCTTCGTGATCGGCAGCTCGATCTACCACGTCGGCCTCCAGGCCGCAGGGTATCGCCAGAGCATGGAGCTGACCGTCCTCTCCCAGGCGATGTACGAAGCCCGCAACCTGGCGATGACGCGGATGGAGGAGGAGGCCGACCAGCTCGGTGCAGACGGGATCGTCGGCGTCCGCCTGACGATCAACCGGTACGCGTGGGGCGAGAACATGGCCGAGTTCATCGCGCTCGGCACGGCGATCAAGCACCGCGAGGGCAAGCTCCACCGGGCTCCGAACGGCCGGCCGTTCACCAGCGACCTGTCAGGCCAGGACTTCGGCACCCTGCTGCGGACGGGGCACCGGCCGGTCGGCATGGTGATGGGCAGCTGCGTCTACCACGTCGCCCACCAGTCGATGCGCACGGCCTTCAAGAACACCGGGCGCAACGTCGAGATGCCGAACTTCACCCAGGCGATGTACGACGCCCGCGAGCTCGCGATGGGCCGGATGCAGGCCGAGGCCGAGGCGCTCGACGCCGAGGGGATCGTGGGCGTCCAGCTCCACGAGCAGAGCCACGGATGGGGCAGCCACGTGATCGAGTTCTTCGGGATCGGCACGGCGATCGTCAAGTCCGAGGGCGCCGGCCCGATCCCGACCCCGAACATGGTCATGGATCTCAGCAGGTAGCCGCCGGGCCAGTCACGCCTCAACGGGCCGCCGTCTGACGCAGCCCCTCTGCCAGCCGCTCGAGCTCGGCGTGCTCGTCGGCGCTCCCGGCCGCCTGCTCGAGCCGGCTGGCCTGCGCGGCGACGGCGAACGCGCCGACCGTCCGGCTCGCCCCGGCGATCTGATGGGCGTGGCGCCGCAGGAGGCCGACGTCGCCGTCGCGCAGCGCCTGCCAGACGGCGTCGAGATCGTGCGCGAGGGATTCGACGTAGCCGGTCATGATCTCCCGGCCGAGCTCCTCGTCACCCCCGGTCAACTCGTCGAGTGCGCAGCTGTCGATCTCGAGCTCGCCGATCGTCCCCGCCCGCTCGCCGGGTGGCGCCCAGCTGCAGTCGGGCAGCCACCGGCGCAGGGCCCGGCCGAGCGTCGCGAGCGTCGCCGGCTTGACGACGAGATCGTCCATGCCGGCTTCGACGCACCGCTCCCGCTCGCCGCGCACCGCGCTGGCCGTCAGCGCGACGATCGGCGTACGGGTGGCCCCGGCCCGCGTCTCGCGGGCTCGAATCCGCCGCGACAGCTCGTACCCGTCGGCCCCGGGAAGCTGGATGTCGGTGAAGACCAGGCCGTAGGCCGTCCGGGCGTGGAGCTCGAGCGCGGCGTCGGCGTCGGGCGCCGTGTCGGTCACGAAGCCGATCGCCCGAAGCTGGCGGGCGAGGACGTCCCGGTTGACCGGGTGATCCTCGACCAGCAGGACCAGGCTGCCTTCCCGCTCGGCGTCCTCGCGGGCCGGCAGCGCCCGCCGGGCGACGCCGCCGTCGCCTTCCCGGCCGCCCGTCGGGTCGGCGCCGGCGACCCGCAGCGGGAGCTCGACGCGCATCGTCGTACCCCGCCCGAGCGCGCTCGTCATCTCCACGCGACCGCCCATCGCCTCGACCAGCTGCCGGCAGATCACCAGGCCGAGGCCCGTGCCGCCGCCGTTGCGCGCGGAATCCGAGCTGGCCTGCTCGAAGGGCTCGAAGAGGCGGGCCTGATCCTCGGGCGACACGCCGATGCCGGTGTCCGCGACCAGCACGGCGACATCCTGGATCGCGCCGTCCTTGCGCGCGGCGATCACCTCGACGCCGACCGACACGCTGCCCTCCCGCGTGAACTTCATCGCGTTGCCGACGAGGTTGCCGAGCACCTGTCGCAGGCGGGCCGGATCGATCTCGTGCCGGGCGGCCAGCGCCGGGTCGATCGACGTCCGCAGCTCCACGCTCGCGGCCGGGGCCGGGCCCGCCAGCCGGTGCTCGGCGACGAAGTCCTCGACCAGGGCACCCAGCGCGGTCGGCACCGGCGCGAGATCGAGGTAGCCGGCCTCGATCTTCGAGAAGTCGAGGACGTCGCCGATCAACCCGAGCAGCGACCGTGCCGATCGGGACGCGACATCGACGAGGACCCGCTGGTCGGCGTCGAGGTCGCCGAGGCTCAGCACCTCGAGCGTCCCGCTGACGGCGACCAGCGGGGTCCGCAGCTCGTGGCTCATCATCGCCAGGAAGGCCGACTTCGCCCGGTCGGCGGTCTCGGCCGCCTCCCGAGCCTCCCGCGCCTCGTGCTCGGCCCGCCGCCGGCCGGCGAGGTCGTGCTCGACGGCATCGGCCATGTCGTTGAAGTCCCCGGCCAGCTCGCGCAGCTCGGCGACGCCGTCGGCCGGCGCCCGCTCGGACCAGTCGCCGCCCGTGATCCGCCGGGTCACGCCGGTCAGCCGGGCGAGCGGTCTGGCGATCTGCCGGGCGGCGAGCGCGAGTGTCGCGAGCAGCGTGATCCCGAGCAGCACGAGGATGCCCGTCTGCGAGACGAGCAGCCGATCGGTCTTCGTCTGGAGCGACGTCTCCCGGTCCCGGGCGCTCGTGTCGACGAGCGTCGTGAAGTTGTCGATCGCCCCCATGATCCGCCCCTTCTGGGCGTTGTAGGACTGGTCGACGAGCAGCCTGTACTCGGGCTCGACATCGCCGAGGTAGGCCCGGTCGACGCCCCTGGCGATCCGCGGGGCGACGGCGTCCATGACACGCTCCTCGAGCCCGGCGAGGTTGTCCGACGCCCGCAGCGACGCGTCGAGCGCGGTGAACTCGGCCCCCGAGAAGCCGGCCTGGCGCATCAGCTCGGGCAGGGAGACGGCCGGTCCGGTGCGAACGTTCGCGTTGCCGTCGGCGAGCACCCGATCCCAGAACGAGCTGTCGTAGTTGACCGGCCGGGGGGCCCTGCCGCTGCGGATCGCGAGGATCTCGTCGTAGTAGTCCCGGTACCTGGGGTCGCCGGTCGTCACATAGAGACGGACCATCCGCGTCAGGTCGTTCGAGCTCTGGCGCATCTGATCGGACAGCAGGAACGAGTTGACCCGCTGGTGCTCGGCCGCCGTCCGCTGGGTCGCCGTGTCCCGCTGGAGGCTGGTGACCGCGAACAGGCCGGCCGCCAGCAGCATCACGATCGCGAGCAGGGACCCGAACAGGACGCGGATCGTCGGCGGGCGGTTCGGGATCACCCGGCACCCCCGACGCGCCGGCGGCCGACCGGTCCGCCGTTCACAGGATTCCCGCGACGTCCCACCAGATCGTGCGCCCGGCCGGTCACAGGCCGCCCCACAGCCGCGACCACGACGGCATGTCCCGGGGCGCGAGCGGCGGTCCGACGAACGCTCCCTGGGCCCGCCGGGCACCGGCCTGGAGGGCGAGCTCCCACTCGGCCTGGGAGTCACACCCGTCGCAGACGACGTCGAGTCCCTGGTCGCGGAGGGACTGGACCGTCGCCGCGAAGGCCTCCGCGCCCCGCGGGGATCCGGTCGCCCGGCCGAGCGCGTCGGCCGCCGTCTTGACCTCGGTCAGCGGCAGTTGCCGGAGCTCCTGGAGCGTCGCCCGAGCCGTCCCGAAGCCGTCGATCCCGAGCCCGAAGCCGCGAACCCGCAGACGCGTGAGCACGTCGAGCGGCGCGGCCGCCGGAGAAGCGCCCCTGGCGTCGGGCAGGGCGACGCAGACGCGGGCCAGCTCGACGCCGGCGTCCGCGGCGAGCGCGGCGAGCCGGTCGACGACCGCCGGGTCGGTGAGCGCGCCGGGAGGCAGGACGAGGGCGACATCGACCAGCTCACCGGCCTGACCCAGCAGGCGCTGGGCGGCCAGGCCAGCTCGGGCGATGTGGTCGGCCACGGACATCGCCACGGCCCCCGCGGTCGGTCCCCGCGGGTCGGCGGCCGCGTCGACGACCACTGCTCCAAAGCCCCCTTCCACGTCCGGCGAGGCCGCAGGCTCGAGGCGGTGGCCGCGTGCCTCGACCGCACCGAGCCGGCCGGAGGACAGCTCGACCCGCGGGGCGATCAGCACGTGGACGCGGTCATCGCGCAGCGCCGCGACCCACGGATCGTCGCCGGACTCGCCCGCCGGCTCGGGAGCCGGCGCCGACGCCGGTCGGTGGAGCCCGACCGCGGCGAGCAGGAGGCGGGCGGTCAGCGGCTTGCGGATCGCCCCGAGCACCTCGAGGCCGTAGGCCCGGGCAGTCGCCTCGGCCGAGCGCACGACGCTGTCGTCGAGCCCGCTGGCGATCACGATCGCCGTTCCCGCGCCGAGCTCGGAGACCTGGCGGAGGAACTCGACGCCGTCCATGCCCGGCATGTCGAGATCGCAGACGACGATGTCCGGGCGGGGATCGCCGCCGAGCAGAATCAGCGCGCCCTCGCCGTCAGCGGCCTCCAGCAGAGTTCCGGCGCCGAGATTGGCGAGGATCTGGAGCGTCGTCCGTCGCTGGAACTCGTGGTCCTCGACGACCATCACGGTGCAGTCGGCAAGTGTCATCCGGCGTCCTCCGACTGTCGCGAGACGGTCTCGCCGGCCGCGGCCCCGCCGGCCGTCCGGTCGGGCGCCGGCCGCGCGAGGGGACCGCCGAGCAGGCCGAGCTCGCGACCCCTCCCGACGGCCTCCTCGCGGGTACCGACGCCGAGCTTGGCGTACAGCGCGCGGGTGTGGGTCTTGATCGTGTTGCGCGAGATGTACAGCGCATCGGCGACCTCCCGCAGGCTCCCGGGGCCGGCGATCCGCCGGAGGACCTCGATCTCCCGGCGGCTGAGCTCGTCGAAGCCGCCGGCCGGCCCGGACCCGGCGGAGCCGAGCGGCCGCTCGGTGGCGCTCGGCAGCTCGAAGGCCTCGAGCTCTGCCGGGAGGGTCCCGGGATCCCGGGCTCCGGCGAGCCGCGCCCGGCCGGCCCGGGCGGCGGCGTCGGCCTCGTCGCTCGCGCCGAGCGCCGCATGGGCGCGGGCGAGCTCGAGCAGGACGGCGGGCACCATCAAAGACGAGTCGCGCCAGTCGCGGGCGAGCTCGAGACCCGCCCGGCAGCGGGCGAGCGCCTCGGCCGGGTCGCCGTGGAGGGTCGCCAGCCGGGCGGTCGCACACGTCACCGGGAGGGAGTGCGGGGCCCCCCGCAGCGGACCGGAGTCCCGGGCGGCGACCGCGTCCGCCGTCAAGCGGGCCGCGGCTGCGATGTCTCCCCGGACGCATGCGGCGAGCGCGAGCACGGCGACCGGGAGGTAGGCGACCAGCGGCAGGCCGGCCGACGGCAGGTGGACCTGACCGGCGAGCGCCTGGTGTGCGAGACGCTCGGATTCGTCCGTCTGGCCGAGCAGATGCGCGTGCCACGCGCTCAGCGCCTGGACGGCCGACCGGGCCGGCGATCCGGCGGGGAGGACGTCGAGGGCCTCGCGGGCGGCGGCGATCGCCCCGCCGAGGTCGTCGAAGCAGATCATCGCCGTCAGGCATAGTCCGGCCAGCCGGAGCGTCGCCGTCCCGTCGGGCATCGGCCCATCCCATCCGGCCCGCTCGCCGTCGGCCAGGCGGGCGTCCCGCCGAGGGCGGTCTCCGTCGAGCGCGGCGAGCAGGGCGCTGACGTAGCACAGCCGGGCGTCGCCGCGGACGACCGCAGACGGGAACCGTCCGAGCCAGTCGCGGGTTCGGCCGCCGAGCGCGCCGGACTGGACCAGACGGATGCTGTGACGGGTCAGCAGCTCGGCCGCGAGATCCCACTCGTCGGCCGCGAGATAGTGGTGCATCGCCTCGTGGAGCTCGCTCTCGCCGCCCTCGCTCTCAAACCACGCGCCGGCCCGGACGTGGAGCTCCCTCGCCCGGCTGGGATCGTCCTCGACCAGCCGGTTGTAGAGGACCTCGCGGAGCAGGTGGTGGCAGCGAAACCACGTCCGTCCGCGATCGAGCGGGCTCAGCAGGAGGGAGGTCCGGGTCAGCCGGCGGAAGGCCGTCCGGGTCGTCGCGTCGTCGCCGAGTACGCGGACGCAGAGGTCGGCGTTGAAACGGTCGAGGACGGCCGTCTCGAGGATGAAGCGGCGTTCGTGGTCGGGAGAGGACCGGAGGACCTCGTCGGTCAGGGCGCCAAAGAGGTCCTCGCCGCGCGAGGCCAGCTGTTCGGTGACCTCGCCGATCTCGTCGCCCAGGCGGAGGCGGAGCGCCGCGAGATAGAGCGCCGCCGGCCAGCCCTCGGTCCGCTCCTCGAGCGCGGCGACGTCGGCCGGGTCGAGCGCGAGGCCGAGCCGGTCGCGGAGGAAGCGGAGTGCCTCGTCGTCGGCGAAGCGGAGGTCGTCGGCCCGGAGGTCGAGCACGTCCCCCTGGATCCGCAGGCGCCCAAGCGCGTCGAGGCCGGGATCCCGTCGACTGGCCAGGAGCACGCGGTGGGCGCTCGGCAGCCGGGCGAGCACCCAGTCGAGGCTGTCGCGCGTGGCGTCGTCCTCGAGCGCCAGGTGGAGGTCGTCGAGGATCAGGCTGATCGGCTCGGCGGTCGCCGCGAGGGCGTCGAGCAGGGCGATCAGGACGCCGGTCCGCAGGTCGGCATCCGGCGCGTCGGCGGCGTCGAGCGCGGCGTCCAGGCCGGTGCCGAGCAGATCTCGCAGGCCGGTCAGGACCGCCGACCACAACCGGGGACCGGTGTCGTCGGCGTCGAGCGAGATCCAGACGACCCGGTCGGGTTCGGGGCAGCGGGCGGTCCACTGCGCGAGGAGCGTGCTCTTGCCGAAGCCCGGCGGCGCCGTCACCACGATGATCCGGGCCCGGCTGGCTGCGATCGCGTCGAGCAGGACCGACCGCTCGACGTGCTCGTCGCGGACTGACGGGCGATGGAACTTCGTTCGGGGAAAGACGGCGACATCGGAACGAGCCGAGCTGGTGGCGGCCACCACTGAGATGGTCGGGCACGCCGGCGTCCGAAGCAATGGCCGACTGGCCAAATCACCCGGGGTGAATTTCTCACGGGGGGATGC
This sequence comes from Solirubrobacteraceae bacterium, assembly GCA_035553395.1. Classification (GTDB taxonomy): domain Bacteria; phylum Actinomycetota; class Thermoleophilia; order Solirubrobacterales; family Solirubrobacteraceae; genus Palsa-513. The sequence continues at coordinate 77,690 of DASZKP010000041.1, forward strand.
GCAGTCACCCCGGTCGGCCCGAGGCTGCTTGCAGGCAACGCACCCGATTCAGGAGGAGACGGTAGTGAAACCCGACACATTCGAGGTCCTGGAAGTCGAGCCGGGCAACCGGCCGTCAGCGAACGGGAAGGCCGGCGGGCAGCCGCCGACCGGGGGGCCGGCAGACGCCCGGAGCAAGGCCAACAGCGAGATGCTCGAGGACTACTCGCTGCGCTACGCGCCCAAGAGCTATCGCAAGTGGACCGAGTTCGCAGTGGCCAACACCGCGCTCGGGGGAATCGCCTACCTCGCCGACTTCGCGATCGGCGGGTCGCTGGCCGTGACGTTCGGCTTCAGGAACGCGTTCTTCGCGATCCTGCTCGCGGCGACCGTGATCTTCCTGACATCGTTTCCGATCGCCTACTACGCGGCGAAGTACAACATCGACATGGATCTGATCACCCGCGGGGCCGGCTTCGGCTACCTCGGGGGAACGGTCACGTCGCTCGTCTACGCGAGCTTCACGTTCATCTTCTTCGCACTCGAGGGGTCGATCATGGCCCAGGGGCTGCATCTCGGGTTGGGGATACCGCTGTGGCTCGGCTACGGGGCGTCGGCCCTGATGATCCCGCCGCTCGTGATCTTCGGGATGACGCTCCTCTCGAAGGTCCAGCTGTGGACCCAGCCGCTCTGGCTGGTCGGGATGTTCCTGCCGTTCATCGTGATCGCCGTCGAGGATCCCAGTGCGTACTCGCGTTGGACGCACTACGGCGGGGCGACCGGCGGACACGTCGCGTTCAGCCTGATCTCACTCGGCGCCGGCGCCGGCATCGCCCTGTCGCTGATCGCCCAGATCGGCGAGCAGGTCGACTACCTGCGCTTCATGCCGACGAAGACCGCCGAGTCCAGCAGGCGGTGGTGGGTGGCCGTCGTCGCCGCCGGCCCGGGCTGGGTGATCCTCGGCGCGCTCAAGCAGATGGGCGGGGCGTTCCTGGCCTTCTACATCGTCGCCAAGGTCGGCTCGTCGGTTGCGACACAGCCGGTCCAGCAGTTCCTCGCCGGCTTCGACAGGTTCCTTCCGTACGGCCTGGCACTCGGGATCGCGGTCTTCTTCGTGGTCCTCTCGCAGGTCAAGATCAACGTGACGAACGCGTACTCCGGGTCGCTGCGGTGGACGAACTTCTTCTCCACGGCGATGAAGTGGTACCCCGGCCGGGTGTACTTCGTGTTCTTCAACGTGGGGATCAGCCTCGTCCTGATGGAAGCCAACATGTTCAGCTTCCTCAACAACATCCTCGGCTTCTACTCGAACGTCGCGATCGCCTGGATCGGCGCCGTCGTCGCCGACCTCGTGATCAACAAGCCGCTGCTGAAGACGAGCCCGTCGTTCATCGAGTTCAAGCGGGCCCACCTGCCGATGTTCAACCCGATCGGCTTCGGGTCGATGGTCGTCGCGTCGGCGGTGTCGATCGCCGCGTACTTCAGCGCGTTCGGTCCGTTCCTCAAGGCCTGGTCGCCATTCCTGGCGATCACCATCGCGATGATCCTGTCACCGGTCCTCTCGCTCGTGTTCCGCAACCGCAACCTCTACGTCGCCCGGGAGCCGACCGTCCCGGCGGCCGAGCGCTCGACCCAGCAGGTCGAGTGCAGCGTGTGCCACGAGGACTTCGAGATGCCGGATGTCGCCCTCTGTCCGTTCCACGCGGGTGCGATCTGCTCGCTCTGCTGCACGCTGGAGACCTCCTGCAAGGACGTCTGCAAGACCGACGGGCCGGGCTCGGAGATGAATGGGATCGCGCTTCCGATGGCTGGTGTCGTCTGACCGGCCGTGGTGCGACCGGCGGGTCGCGCAGACGCAGCGGAGTTGGGGTTCGGGCGGCGCCGGTTGGCGCCGCCCGGCCGCGTTCGCGAAGATGAGGCTGACGTGGAGCACCGTCGCGACGGATACACGATCAGCACCGATCCGGCCCGCCTCGATCGCGGGGCGATCTGGCGGTTCCTGCGCTCGGCCTACTGGTCGCCGGGCGTGTCGCGCGAGGTCGTCGAGCGGGCGATCGACAACTCGCTCGTCTTCGGCCTCTACTCGGCCGACGGGTCGCAGGCCGGATTCGCCCGAGTGGTCACCGACTCGGCGCGGTTCGCGTGGCTGGCCGACGTCTTCGTGATCGAAGGCCACCGCGGCGCGGGCCTCGGCGTCTGGCTCGTCGAGACGATCGTCGAGCACCCCGGTCTCGATAGCCTGCGCCTCGTGCTCGGCACGGCTGACGCCCACGGCCTCTACGCTCGGTTCGGGTTCGTCCCCGTCGACAGCGCCCAGATGATGGAGCGGCGACCGTGAGATCCCGGGGGTTCCTCGCGGCACTCGTCGTCGTGGTCCTCTCGGCCGGCGTGGCGGCCGCGGCGGCCCGGACAGGCGCGTCGTCGTCGCGACCGGCGCTCGCCGCCGCCGACGTCGCCCGGCTGCTGACTCGACTCCACCTCCCGCCGGGCGCCGTCCCGTCGAGCGGGCCGCCGGCCGGCGCCGGATCCGCCCTGGTGGCGCCGGGGGCCCCGGCCACACCGAACCTGGTGACGGCGGTCACCTACTGGACGGTCCCGGGCACGCCGGCCGGCGTGCTCGCCTTCGCCGCCGCGCACCCGCCGGCCGGTGGGCGGCCATCCGAATCGGGCAGCGACGGCGTCTACGGCACCGTGACCTCGGTCTTCGAGACCTTCGCGTTCCCCGACAAGCGCGTGCTCAGTCCTCGCACGCTGGGGCTGACGGCCGTCGCGAGCGGGCCGACGAGCACGGCGCTGCTCGTGCAGGCCGCGGACGTCTGGCTGACGCCGCGACCGAGCACCGAGCGGGTGCCGGCGCGGGCGAGACTCGTGATCGTCACGGTCGACCCGGCACTCGGCCGGACCGGCGACACGCGCGGGACGCCCCGGCGGATTCGGGTCACTTCTCGAGGCAGGGTGATCGGCCTGATCTCCGCGGTGAACGCCCTGCCGGCCGCTCAGCCAGGGGTCAGGAGCTGCCCCGCCGGCAACGCGTCGCGGCTGACGCTCGACTTTCGCACCACCGCGGGAAGCCCTGCCCTGGCGGTCGTCCGGGACACGGGGGACGGCTGCGGATTCGTGTCGATGACCCTGGACGGCCGGGCGCAGCCCGCACTCGACGAGGGCGCGGAGCTCGCGACCGCGGTCGGCCGCATCCTCGGGACTCGGGTCCAGGCCGGCTGACCAGCGGCAATCCGCGGCGGGTGTGCTCTATCGTGCGGCTCGAGCCGCCGCCGGACGTCGGGCGGACGTCGGGCGGACGCGTCTATCGGCTCAGCAGCCGTCGACGTCGCAGGTCTCACCGCCGGCAAGAACTCCGGCCGGGGCCTGGGCCGACCAGCCCTGGCGCAGTAGGTCCAGCAGGGCGTTCGGGGGATGGGCACCGGACGCGCCGAGCGCGCGATCGATCACGAAGGTCGGAACCGCGGTGATGCCGAGCGCCCTGGCGTCGCGCTCGTCGTCGTGGACCTTTCGGGCCAGGCGGTCGTCGGTCAGCGCAGCGCGTACGTCGGCCTCCGGAAGCCCGACCTCAGCGGCGAGGCGCACGAGCGTCTCGGGGTCGCTGAGCAGGTCCCCGTCGGTGAAGTACGCCCGGAGCAGGCGCTCCTTCATCGCGTCCTGGAGGCCGTGATCGGCGGCGAGGTGGATGATCCGATGGGCGTCGAACGTCGCTCCGCTGCGGGCGACATCGAAGCGGAAGTCGAGCCCCTCGGCCGCAGCCGCGTCGGTCACGGTCTGCTCCATCTGCCGGGCTCGGTCGACCGTGATCCCGTACTTCTCGGCCAGCCGGACGGACCGATCGCCGGCCCGCTCGTGGGGGGCGTCGGGATCGAGCTCGAAGCTCCGCCAGGTCACGTGGACGTCGTCACGATGCTCGAACCCGGCCAGGGCGGTCTCGAACCGGCGCTTGCCGATGTAGCACCACGGGCAGGCGACGTCGGACCAGATCTCGATTTCCATGCGCGAGCTCCTTGGTTGAGTCAGCAACTACTTCGAGTCTAGTCCTTTGCAGGCTTACCTTGTCCCGGACGACGCGAACACCGTTCGAATCCGAACACCGTTCGAATCCGAACACCGTTCGCACTCGTTTCCAAACACCGCGACCACCGACTCGAGCCATCGAGAGAACAGCCAGGAAGCCGCGGCCGCGTGTCTCGATGGATAATTCGACTTCGTGGGCCACTCAAGCGTGATCAGGCGAGCCGGTTGGAGCCTCGTCGTCGCGGGTGCGCTCGCAACCGCGGGTTGCGGGTCGAACTCGTCGAAGACGAGCAGCCAGGCGAGCGCCGCGAAGGGCACGACGGCGACGGCGATCCCGCCGACAAGCTCGCTCGCGTCGCTCGGGACGCTCCGCCCACCCGGGCCGCCGGGCTCGAGCGGTCCGGAGGGAGTGCCGATTCCCAACGTTCCGGCCGTCGCCGACCGGACGTCGACGGCGACCGGCGGGACGGTCGACGGAATCCAGTGCCTCGGGTCCGAGCAGACGCTGTTCCACATCCACGCTCACCTGACGCTCTT
>DASZKP010000042.1:0-162240 GCA_035553395.1 Solirubrobacteraceae bacterium
GTCAGCGCGATCTCCCGCGAGGTCATGGCCACGGTGCCCGCCGACCACAGGGAGGCCGCGCTCGGCCTCGGGGCGACCCGCTGGGAAATGGTCCGCCTCGCCGTGATCCCCTACTGCCGCTCGGGCATCGTCGGCGGCGCGATGCTCGGTCTCGGCCGGGCGCTCGGCGAGACGATCGCCGTGACGATCCTGATCGGCGACGAGCCGGTCCTCGGGCGCCACCTGTTCGGTCAGGGATACACGCTGGCGGCGGTCATCGCCAACGAGTTCGGCGAGGCGACGGGCCTGCACCGGTCGGCGCTGTTCGCGGCCGGCCTCGTGCTGTTCGTGCTGACCCTGGTCGTCAACGGCATCGCCCGGTACTTCGTGACGCGGGCCGCCCGGGGAACGCGAGTCGCCGCGTCCGGCACCGCGGGACCCGCGGCCCCACCGAGCGGCGACGCGGTAGCGACGGCGGCGAGCGTATGAGCACGCCGGCCGCCGCGCAGCAGCCGTCGGTTCTCGCGGCTTTCGCGCCCAGCCGGGCCCGTCGACGCCGTGACCGGCGGGCGCGCGCGGTGATCGCCGGCTTCACGGTGCTCGCGCTGGTCCCGCTCGTGCTGATCGTCTACTACCTGCTCCAGAAGGGCCTCAGCTCCTGGAGCGGGAGCTTCTTCACGAGCGACCCGACCGGGGCGAGCTTCTTCAAGAGCGTGTCGATCGGCGGGATCAAGAGCGCGATCCTCGGGACCATCGAGCTCGTCGCGATCGCGTCGGCGATTGCGATCCCGGTCGGCGTCGGCGTTGCGATCTGGCTGGTCGAATACGGGCGCAAGAGCCTGTTTGCGAACGTCGTGCGCTTCTTCGTCGACGTCCTGACCGGCGTCCCGTCGATCGTCTTCGGCCTGTTCATCTACATCACGCTCGTGATCACCGACCTCGTCGGCCGGGGCCTGGCCGGCTACAAGGGTTCGCTGGCACTGGCACTGCTGATGCTGCCGGTGGTGATCCGCTCGTCAGAGGTGATCCTCTCGCTGGTGCCCAACTCCCTGCGCGAATCAGCCCTCGCGCTCGGGGCACCCCGGTGGAAGGTGATCTTCCGCATCGTCGTGCCGACGGCGCTCCCCGGGATGGTGACCGGCATCCTCCTGGCGATCGCCCGCGCGGCCGGCGAGACCGCCCCGCTGCTGTTCACGGTCGGCAGCTCGAACCAGACGACGGCAAACCCGGGCTCGGAGATGAACGCCCTCCCCCTCCAGATCTACAACGACATCCTCTCGCCGACCACCTCGGTCATCAACCGCGCGTGGGGCGCGGCCCTGACGCTGGTGGTCATGATCCTCCTGCTCAACCTGATCGCCCGACTGATATCGCGAAGGAGCCGCCTTGCATGACCTCCGACGGATCGATTCCACAGACCGCTGACGTGACGTCCGACGAGCTCCGCGAGCCCCCGTCCTCCCCGGTCCGCCGGCAGACTCCCGCAGCACCCGCGGGTGGCGCCGGGTCGTCGAGGCCGACGGCAACGCCGCCTGGCAAGCAGGCCCACTCGGTACGCCTCGAGAAGCTGCGGGCGTTCTACGGGACGGCCGAGCAGGTCAAGGGCGTCGACCTCGACTTCCACGCCAACGAGGTCACGGCGATCATCGGTCCGTCGGGCTGCGGGAAGTCGACGATGATCCGCTGCATCAACCGCATGCACGAGGAGATCCCCGGCGCCCACGCGGAGGGCCGCGTGCTGCTCGACGACACGGACATCTACGACTCGGCGGTCGACATCGTGGCGGTCCGCCGGGCGATCGGGATGATCTTCCAGAAGCCGAATCCGTTCCCGACGATGTCGATCTTCGACAACGTCGCCGCCGGCCTGCGGCTGTCAGGCGTCGGGCGGGGCGACCTGCACGGCAAGGTCGAATCCGCCCTGCGCGGGGCGGGAATCTGGGACGAGGTCAAGGATCGCTTGGGCCAGGCGGGGATCGGCTTGTCGGGAGGCCAGCAGCAGCGGCTGTGCATCGCGCGGTCGCTGGCGGTCGACCCGGAGGTCCTCCTGATGGACGAGCCGTGCTCGGCGCTCGACCCGATCGCGACGCTGAAGATCGAGGAGCTGATCGACGAGCTCAAGCAGCGAGTGACGATCGTGATCGTCACCCACAACATGCAGCAGGCGGCCCGCGTCGCCGACCGGACGGCGTTCATGCTCAGCGGCGACCTCGTAGAGGTCGGTCCGACACAGCAGATCTTCACCAACCCCGCCGACCAGAGGACGGAGGAATATGTCACCGGCAAGTTCGGCTAGCACCCGCGGGACCGGCCGGCCGCACTTCCAGGAGGAGCTGGCCGGCCTCGAGCACTCGACGCTCGACGGGATCGATCTTGTGCTCGGGCAGATCGACCGGACCGTCGAGGCCCTGCTCCACCAGGATGTCGAGCTCGCGTCGATCGTGATCGAGGACGACGACCGGATCGACGGTCGGTATCTCGAGGTCCACCAGGGGATCCTCTCGCTGCTGGCACGCCAGGCGCCCGTCGCGGGAGACCTGCGGCTGGTCGCGGCGCTGCTCCACACGATCAAGCACATCGAGCGGATCGGCGACCAGTGCGTCAACGTCTGCAAGCTCCTCCCGCTCTGCGGGCACGAGCCGCCGACGGTCCCCGACGTGCTCGCGCTCGTCGTACGGATGGGCACGCTGGCGAGATCGGAGGTCGCGCAGAGCAAGCTCGCATTCGCCAACCGGGACGCCGAGCTCGCAGAGGATCTCGTCCGCCAGGACCGGGAGATCAACACGCTCCAGCGCGACATCTTCCGGCGGGCGATCGAGATCGGCGAGGACCCGGACATCCGGGAGTGGGCGATGACGATGACGCTCGTCGCGCGCTGCTTCGAGCGGATCGGCGACAACGCGGTCGACATCGGCGAGCAGACCGCCTTCGTCGTCACCGGCCTTTTTCGCGAGTTCTCAGACTCCCGCGGCAACGGGGCGGCCTGAGCCTCGAGAAGGCCGGACACGAGCCACACGATCCGCGTAAAGTGCGGTCTTCTGGTGTGAAGATCGTGTGACCCAGGTCGGCCCGACGGAGGGATCGCGTCCAACCCATGATTAGACTGACCAGCGAGATGACGGACTCCTTTTCCCCCTCGGAGGGGACCGCCGCGGTGGATACGCGTGGTGCGCAAGCAGGTTCGACACCCCTGCGAATCGCCGTCCTCGACCGGGATTCGGGGTTCCTCCAGGTGCTCGGAAAGCGGATCGAGCGGATCGGCTGGGAGCAGCGGGTGCTGCCGGTAACGGTCACGCCGGAGGCGATCGCGCCGATGCGGGTCGGAGCGGTCGTGGTCGACCTGGCGCTGCTCGGACCGAGTTGCTGGGACTGGCTCTCGCGCCTTTGCGAGACGCTTCCGGACCTCGGCGTCGTCGTCTGCACGGGGCACTCGACCGTCGCCCAGCGGGTGCGCGGGCTGCGGATCGGCGCCGACGACTGGCTCTCGAAGCCGTGTCACCCCGAGGAGCTGATCGCCCGCGTCGAGGCCGTCGTCCGCCGCCGCCGGCGGCTGGAGACGCCCAGCCAGGCCGCGCCGCTGATCGCCGGCGAAGTCGAGATCCGCAGCGACCGCTACCAGGCGTTCGTCGCCGGCCAGGGGATCGACCTGACGCGACGAGAGTTCGAGCTGATCGAGCTGCTCGCGGGGTCGGGCGGCCGCGTGCTCGAGCGGGAGTTCATCTACCAGCGGCTGTGGGGCTACTCGATGGTCCGGGGGGACCGGTCGGTCGACGTGTTCGTCCGCAAGCTCCGCCAGAAGCTCGAGCGGTGGTCGCCGGACTGGCGCTACATCCACACGCACTTCGGGATCGGCTACCGGTTCGCGGCCGAGCGGGTCCGGCCCGACGGGGCGGATGGGGACTCGGGCGGGCCCGAGCTCCCGGGCGGGCAGTCGCTAGCGCTCGGCGGCGAGCATTTCGATTTCACGCGGGCGTAGGACGAGGACGAGCTCGCCGGGTGCGACGCGCATCGCGGCGATGCCGCCCTTCTTGAGATCGATCCGTCCGCCGGTAAAGTCGTAGGCCAGCTGGGAGAAGTCGGGCTCGTGACCGACCAGAAGGAGACGCCCGTCATCGCCGAGATCGTCAAGCAGGGCAACCGCCTCGGACCGCTCGAAGCCGCCGCCGAGCGGCTCGTGAACCGCCGGGTCGACCGCGAGCGCGGCGCAGGCGAGAATTGCCGTGTCGAGCGCCCGGACGCGGGGGCTCGCGTAGACGGCGTCGAATTCGAGCCCGATGCGAGCGAGGGCTCGTCCGGCGACTACAGACTGGCGCCGGCCCTTGGCCGTCAGCTCGCGGTCGGCGTCCGGCCGCAGGCCGTGCGGCTCGGCCTCGCCGTGGCGCAGGAGCCAGAGCTGACGGGACATGCGGGCAGCCTATTGGAGGCATCCGGATGACCACGGACAAGGCCACGGTGTCCGCGTCGGAGCTCCCGGGGCCGGACACCAAGCTCGGGGATTCGAGCCTCTACTTCAACCGAGAGCTGTCGTGGCTGGCGTTCAACGAACGAGTTCTCGAGCTCGCCGAGGACGAGTCGGTGGCGCTGCTGGAGCGGGTCAAGTTCGCTGCGATCTTCTCGTCGAACCTCGACGAGTACTTCATGGTCCGCGTGGCCGGCCTGCTCGACCAGATCGATGCCGGCCTCGATCGACCGGGATACGCCGGCCTGACGCCGCGGCAGACGCTGGCGGGGATCCGCGAGCAGGTACTGCTGCTGAGCAGGCGGCAGACGGACTGCGTCGAGAAGCAGCTCTACCCGGAGCTCGCCGACCACGGGATCCGCCTGGCGACGGTCTCGGAGATCTCGGCCGAGGAGCGGGCAGCGCTGCGCGACCGCTTTCGACGCGTCATCTTCCCGGCTCTGACGCCGCTGGCGGTCGGGCCGGGACAGCCGTTCCCGTACATCTCGAACCTGTCGCTGAGCCTCGGCGTGATCGTCGGCGACCCGGTCTCGGGACACAGCACGTTCGCCCGGGTCAAGGTCCCGATCGAGATCCTCCCGAGGTTCGTCGCGGTCGGCGAGGGCAACACGTTCGTCCCCCTGGAGGACGTCATCGCCGACAACCTCGACTCGCTCTTCCAGGGCATGGAGATCGTCGACTACGCGGTCTTCCGCGTCTCGCGCGACGCCGACCTGTCGGTCTCCGACGAGGCCGAGGACCTGATGCGGGCAGTCGAGGACGAGCTTCGCCGACGCCGCTTCGGCGAGGTCGTCCGGGTCGAGGTCGGCGCGGGGATGTCGGAGGCCCTGCTCGCGGAGCTGATGGCCGCGCTCGACGTCGACGAGTCGGGCATCTACCCGATCGACGGTCGCCTCGATCTGACCGGCCTGTGGCAGCTGGTCAAGCTGCCGGGCCACGCCAAGCTGCGCGACGAGCCGTGGGCCGCGCCGGTCCACCCGCGCTTCCGGGCCGAGGACGGCCGGCCCGACGTGATGGCCTCGATGCGGCGGGGGGACATCCTCGTCCACCACCCGTACGACTCGTTCGGAAGCTCGGTCGGCCGCTTCGTCGAGCAGGCCGTCGCCGATCCGAACGTCCTCGCGATCAAGCAGACCGTCTACCGGACGAGCGACGACTCGCCGCTCGTACCGGCCCTGATCCGGGCGGCCGAGCAGGGCAAGCAGGCCGTCTGCCTGGTCGAGCTCCAGGCGCGCTTCGACGAGCGTACGAACATCGAGTGGGCGAAGGCCCTCGAGCAGGCGGGGGTCCATGTCGTGTACGGGCATCCGGCGCTGAAGACCCACGCCAAGTGCGTGCTGGTCGTCCGCCGGGAGGGTGACGGCGTGCGCAACTACGTGCACATCGGGACGGGCAACTACCACTCGACGACGGCCCGCCTGTACACGGACTTCGGCCTCTTCACGACGGATCCCGACCTCGGCCAGGACGTCGCCGAGCTGTTCAACTACCTGACCGGCTTCGGCCGACCGTCGAGCTACCGCAAGGCCCTGGTCGCGCCGACCCACCTCCGGGACGGAATCCTCGAGCAGATCACCGAGACGGTGGAGGCCCATTCCGAGGAGATGCCCGGGCGGATCGTGATGAAGCTCAACTCGCTGGTCGACCAGCGGTGCATCGAAGCCCTCTACAAGGCTTCGCGTGCCGGCGTCAAGGTCGACCTCAACGTCCGCGGGATCTGCTGCCTGCGGCCGGGGGTCCCGGGGATCTCCGAGAACATCAACGTCGTGTCGATCGTCGGGCGCTTCCTCGAGCACTCGCGCGTCTACTCGTTCGAGCGGGACGGCGAGCAGAAGGTGTTCATGGGGTCGGCCGACCTGATGCCACGGAACCTCGACACCCGGGTCGAGTTGGTAGTCCCGCTGGACAACGAGGACGTCCGCGCGGAGGTGCTCGAGGTGGTCGAGTTGTGCCTGGCGGACACGCGCAACGCCTGGGAGCTCCGCCCGGATGGCGATTGGGAGCGGCGGATCCCGGTCGAGGGTGAGGTCCACGACGTCCAGGGCGAGTTGATGCGCCGGCATGCGGCGCGGGCTGCGGAGTTGACGCCGACGGACTGACGGCGAACAGCCGCCCCGTAGATCGGGCGGTCTGCGCCCGGGCCGTCTGCCCCGAGGCGGTCCGCGGCGAGCCGAGCCGGCTAGGACGGCGGCGGCGGGAAGCCGCCGGGACCCGGGCCGCCGCCGACATGCTGGAGGCGGCCCTGCCAGACGGCCTTGGCGCCGAGGTCGCCGACCTTGAAGATCATGTAGGCGCAGCCGACCGCGAGCAGCACGAGCACGACGCGAAGGGCGACGTAGGACGACCGTGGTGAGAGCAGCCGATCGACGATGCCGAGGCCGGTCGGGCTGCCGCCGGAGATCCGATCCGCGGCGAAGGTGAGGATCAGGATGGCGGTGAACGCGACGAAGGCGAACGCGAGGATGTGGGCGGCGTGCGAGTGGCGGGCGATCAGGCCGGCCGCTGCGCCCTGGAGCTGGAGGTCGGCCTGGAGCGCCGAGCCGGCCTGCATGGCCGGGAAGATCGAGGCCATCGCGACGATCGAGGTCCCGGCGAGCAGGGTCCCGTAACGGTCGAACAGGGCCGGTCTGGCGACGCACGCGAGGGCGCCGAGGACGCTCGCGGGGATCAGGATCACCGGTATGTGGATCAGCAGGGGATGCGCCGGCAGGCCGGCGTAGATCGTCCCGAGCCGGACCGGCAGCGTCAGGAATCCGACGAAGGCAAACAGCGTCAGGACGAACTCGGCGCGCCGCCAGTCGACCCTGGTCGGCGTGGACGGCGCCATGGTTTCGGTACTCATCCTCGGCGAGTCTAGGATCCGCCGGTAAGCGGGTCGTGACAACCATGTGAGAGAACTCTTACGGTGATCCTGATCAGTCGGCCGACTCGGTCTCTCGCGCTGGCCGCGATCGTCGGGCTGTCTGGCTGCGGGTCACCCCCGGGTCCTTCGACCTCGACGCCGACCACACAGACCGCGACGCACGCGGACGCGGCGGCCTGCCCGGCCGACGTTGGGCAGCAGGTCTCCCGCCTCGGCGGAGGACGGGTCGCCGTCCAGCGGTTCGTGGCGCCGGACGGTGCCGCCGCCTGCCGATTGGAGGTCCGCGGCGGGCCCGTGGTGACGATCACGCTCGACACCGCCCCGCAGGCCTACGCCCGGCTCGAGCGGGAGATCGTCGAGACCGGGCAGGTCTTCGGTCCTCGGCGGATGACGCCTGCGCCGGTCCATGTCGGCGGTCTCGGGCTCGATGCGTCGTGGTTCCCGGGGCTCCAGCGTGTCCTCACCGCCAACTCGCGTGCGCTCGTCAGCGTGGGTGTCCTCTGGAGCGGCCAGCCGGTTTCGCGCCGGAAGGCGGCAGCAGTCTCGGTCGCGCGCACCGTGATTGCCGGGAGCTGACCCGATCGACATCGGAGGCCGACCGCGGGTCGCCGTCGGCGGGCCAACCGCTGATCCGGCCGCCCGGCCGGCTGCGAGGCCAACCGAGGATCCGGCCGCCCGGCCGGCGTGTGATTGGATGGGCTCATGGACGTCATCGACTTTGGTGGGCTGACCGATTCCCAGCGCGCCGACCTCGAAGGCGACGAGCCCGATCCGTTCGATGCAGCGGGTTCGACGCTTCGCTACCGGCCGAAGGATCGCCACGTGGGGATCCGCGGCGACGACGGTCGGCTGGTCGCCTCGGCGGGTCTGGTCGTCGCCGAGGTCGAAGTCGCCGGACAGCGCTTCCCGGTGGTGGGGCTCGGCGGAGTGATCGTGAACGCCGGCCATCGCGGGCGAGGGCTCGCCCGCCAGATCGTCGGTGCGGCCATGGCCCGAGCCCGGGGGATGGGCCCGGCCTTCGTCGTCCTGTTCTGTCACGCCGACCGACTCGGGCTGTACGAACGACTCGGGTTCACCGAGCTCGGCTCGCCCGTCTCGGTCCAACAGGCTGGTGGCATCGAGAAGATGCCCCAACGCACGATGGTGCAAGCGCTGCGGCCTGGGTCTTCGTGGCCGGACGGGCCCGTCGCGATCCACAGCCTGCCCTTCTGAGCACCCGCTGCGGCGCCGCACGTCGGATCGCGATCCGTCAGCAGCGCCGCCCGTCGCCCGGCGCGGCCGCGACCGACGCGTCCGGGCCGGACTAGAGCCCGTAGGCCTCGAGCAGCTTGAGCCAGAGCTCGCTGCGGGTCGGGAAGGCCGGGATCGCGTGCCAGAGGCGGTCGACCGGAACCTCGCCGACGATCGCGATCGTCGCCGCGTGGATGAACTCGGCGACCTCGTAGCCGGTGAACGTCGCCCCGACGAGCACGCCGCGGGCCTCGTCGACGACGATCCGGGCGGTCCCGGGCGTACCGCGGCCGTAGAAGCTCGCGCCCGCTGTTCCGGAGGTCTCGACATCGACCGCACGGGCGCGGATCCCGGCGTCGAGGGCGGCCGCGAAGGTCAGACCGACGGCGGCGACCTGTGGATCGGTGAAGACGACGCGCGGCGAGCGGGGTCCGTCCTCGGTCACGCGGGCCTCCCGCCCGAGGATCACGTCGGCCGCGGCGCGGGCCTGGTACTTGGCCATGTGGGTAAGCAGGACCCGGCCGTTGACGTCGCCGATCGCGAACAGCCAGTCGTGACCGGGCACCCGCATCTGGTCGTCGACGTCGATCGTGCGGCCCGGCTCGAGCCCGAGCTCGTCGATCCCGATGTCCTGCGTAAGCGGCCGTCGGCCGACCGCGACGAGGAGCTCCCGGCCGAACAGCTCGGCGCCGTCCTCGAGGCTCAACGCGAAGCCGGCCTCGTCACGGGACACGGCCGTCGCCTTGGCCCCGAGGTGTACGTCGACGCCCCGCCGGAGCAGAGCATCGGCGACCTGCTCGCCGGCGAACGGCTCCTCGCGGGAGAGCAGGCGGGGCAGAGCCTCGACCAGGACGACGCGGGCGCCGAGACTCGACCAGGCCTGGGCCAGCTCGACGCCGACGACCCCGCCGCCGAGGATCAGCAGGCTTTCGGGGACGTGCTTGGCGGTCGTCGCCTCCCGGTTGGTCCACGGCTTGACCTCGCGCAGGCCCGAGATCGGCGGGAACGAGGCTCCGCTGCCGGTGGCGATCACGACCGCCCTGCCAGCCTCGTAGGTCCGCTCACCGACCGTGACGCGGCGCGCGCCCGCCTCGGGCGACGCGAGCCGGCCGAAGCCACGGATCAGCGTGATCCCGAGATGCTCGATCCACGGGAGCTGGGTCGAGTCGTCGAGGTCGTGGATCACCTCGTCGCGGCGGGTCAGCGCGACGACCGGATCGACCTCTCGGCAGAGGGCCTGTGCGGCGCCGGGAACCCTGGCGACCTCCGCGAGGAGCTCGGCCGGTCGGAGGAGGGCCTTGGAGGGCATGCAGGCGTAGAACGCGCACTCCCCGCCGACCAGCTCCCGCTCGACGATCGCCACGGCGAGGCCGGCCTTGGCCAGGCGGCCGGCGCAGACCTCACCGGCCGGACCGGCCCCGAGCACGATCACGTCGAAATCGCTCACTCCCCGGACACTATGGGACCGCCGCTTACGTAAGACGAACGGCCGCGACCCGAACGCTGTCCGACGCGAACGGTGTTCGAACGCGAACGGTGTTCGAATGCGAACGGTGTTCGAATGCGAACGGTGTTCGCACGCGAACGGTGTTCGACACAACGCGCGGACAGTCGACGCCCCGGCCTACTCGGTGACCTCGACTCCCCGCCAGAAGGCGTAGTAGTCCTTGATCTCCGCGGCCGCGTCCTTGGGCGCCGGATAGAACCACGCGGCATCCGGGTTGGTCTGGCCGTCGACCGCGAGCGTCTTGTAGCTGGCCTCGCCCTTCCAGGCGCAGGTCGTCTGGGTGGCCGAGTCCGCAAAGTACTCGGCGCGGATCGCGTCCGGCGGGAAGTAGTGGTTCCCTTCGATGACAAGCGTCTGATCGCTCTCGGCGATCGTCGTCCCGTTCCACACGGCCTTCATCTGAGGCGCCTCCTTGGAAAGAAGTGGTTGCTCGAGCAACCAGCTTACCTGGTGGGCTCGGATCCACTCCGAGGACCGGTAGATCGTCACCGCCGGATCGGGGTGGTGATACGGTCGGCGGTCGGACCGTCGCGACGCATCCGAATCGCCGTCCGAACACGAAAGGTCGTTGAGATGGGCAACCTCGCGAACATGCTGACCGACGCCGTGCAGCGCAACGGGTCGGGGGTGGCCGTCCGGCTCGACGATCGGACGCTCACCTACGACGTGCTCGACGCCGCGACCGCCAGGGTCGCCGGGCTGCTGGCGCGGAGCGGGATCGGGCCGGGCGACCGGGTCGGGGTGATGCTCCCGAACGTGCCGCACTTCCCGATCGCCTACTACGGCATCCTCCGGCTCGGGGCGGTCGTCGTGCCGATGAACGTCCTGCTCAAGCAGCGGGAGATCGCCTACTACCTCGGCGACTCGCAGGCGAGCCTGCTGCTCGCCTGGGACGGCTTCGCGGCCGAGGCGCAGGCCGGGGCCGCGCGGGCGGGCGTCAGCCTGCGGCTGGTCGGCGCCGGCGAGATCGTCCGTCTGATGACCGAGCAGCAGCCGGTCGACGAGGTCGCCGAGGTCGATGACCACGACACCGCGGTGATCCTCTACACGTCGGGGACGACCGGCACGCCCAAGGGGGCCGAGCTGACCCACGTCAACCTGACCCGAAACGCCGAGGTCTCGGCCGGCCTGTTCGGGCTCGACGGCGAGGCGATCACGCTGGGAGCGCTCCCGCTGTTCCACTCTTTCGGCCAGACCTGCGGGATGAACGCGACGATCCGGGCGGCCGGCTGCCTGACCCTGATCCCGCGCTTCGACCCGGTCAAGGCGCTGGAGATCATCGAGCGGGACCGGGTCAGCGTGTTCGAGGGCGTTCCGACGATGTACTCGGCGATGCTCGAGATCCCCAACCGCGGGGACTACGACACGTCGACCCTGCAGGTCTGCGCGTCCGGGGGAGCGTCGATGCCGGTCGAGCTGATGCGGGGCTTCGAGTCGGCGTTCGGCTGCACGATCCTCGAGGGATACGGCCTGTCGGAGACCTCGCCGGTCGCGTCGTTCAACCAGCCGGGCCGGGAGCGCAAGGTCGGGTCGATCGGGACGCCGATTCCGGGGGTCGAGATGAAGCTCGTCGACGACGCGGGAGCCGAGCCGCCGGTCGGGGAGGTCGGTGAGATCTTGATCCGCGGCCACAACCTGATGAAGGGCTACTGGCGCCAGCCGGCGGCGACCGCCGAGGCGATCGACGCGGACGGCTGGTTTCGGAGCGGGGACCTCGCGGTCGTCGACGAAGACGGGTACTTCTTCATCGTCGACCGCAAGAAGGACATGATCATCCGCGGGGGGTACAACGTGTACCCCCGGGAGATCGAGGAGGTCCTCTACGAGCACCCGGCGGTCCGGGAGGCGGCCGTCGTCGGGATGCCGGACGACGCCCTCGGCGAGGAGGTCGGAGCGGCGGTGGCGCTGCGGGACGGAATCGCCGCGACCGAGGAAGAGTTGCGGGAGTTCGTCAGGGAGCGCGTCGCGGCGTACAAGTACCCGCGGCGGGTCTGGTTCGTCGCCGATCTTCCGAAGGGCCCGACCGGGAAGATCCTCAAGCGGGAGATCGAGGTCCCGGCGGCCGTCTGAAGCCGGTCGGGCGGCGCCGCTACCGTAGGCGCCGTGGATCTCGTCGCCTCCAGCCCGAACGTCGTGCTTCGCCGCAGCGGGGACGGCGCATCGATCGTCGTGCTCGCCTTTCCGTACGACCCGCACATAGTCGCTGCCGTGCGCCAGATCCCGAACCGCCGATTCGACTGGGAGCAGCGGGAGTGGTGGGCGCCGGTCGACGACTGGGCAGGCGCATACGTCGCGGAGGTCCTGACGCGTTTTCCTGATCTGAGCACGAGTCCGGAGGTTGCGGCGTGGCTCGAGGGGATCGACCGCCGGTGGATCGGCCGGGTCACGACGATGCGCTACGACGGGCGCGGCTGGCTCGCGCTCCAGACGCGGGCGGGGTCCGTTCCCGACGCGCTGCTCGCGGGGTCCGTCGCGCTGCCGGATGGCCGTCTGCTCGTCCCGATCACGCGGGTGGCGGCCGCGGAGCTGCGCGAGCAGCGCTCGGCCCGCCTCGACGCCGGCGCCGAGCGGTGCCTGGCCTGCGTCGAGATCGGCGACGATCCCCCGCCGGCCCGCCTGGCCCTGGGTGACGGGGTCGACGGCCTGCGCCTGCGGCTCGAGGTGCTCTGGGATCCGGACGTCGGCGTCGCCTTCGGTGCCCTGCCGGGGATCGGAGGCGCGTCGAGCGCGATGCTCGACCCGTGGGTCGTCCCGGCGCTCGACCACTTCGTCGGGCTCCACGGAGTCGAGGTCACGCCCGACGCCGCCGACCATCTTGCGCGGCTGCGGGCCGAGCACGACGAGGCGGCGGCCGCCGTGCGCAGCTCGCGGGCGACTCACGCCGCGTCGATCCCCGAGGTGGCCGCGGTGCTCGGCGGAGAGCTCCAGCCGTTCCAGTGGGCGGCGGTTCGCTACGCGCTCGACGCACGCAGGACGTTCCTCGCCGACGAGCAGGGACTCGGCAAGACGGTCGAGGCACTGGCGACGCTGGAGGCCGACCGGGCCTACCCGGCGGTCGTCGTCTGTCCGGCGTCGCTGAAGCTCAACTGGGAGCGGGAGGCCGCCAAGTGGGTGCCGCACCGGTCGGTCGCGGTGCTCGACGGCAGGTCGGCGGTCCCGCCGACCGCGGAGATCGTGATCCTCAACTACGAGATCGTCGCCGCCCACCGTGAGGCCCTGGGACGGCGGGGTCTGCGGGCGGTCGTGATCGACGAGTCGCACTACTGCAAGAACCCGAAGGCCAAGCGAACCCAGGCGGTCCGCCGGCTGGCTGCGAGCGTCAAGCCCGACGGCCTGCGGCTGGCCCTGACGGGGACGCCGGTGCTCAACCACGCCGACGAGCTGATCGCCCAGCTGCGGGCGATCGGCCGGCTCTCGGACTTCGGCTCGGGCAGCCGGTTCTCCCGGCAGTTCCACGGGGACGACAGCGTCGAGCGACTCCACTGGCACCTGCGGCGGCGGTGCTTCGTCCGCCGCCTCAAGAAGGACGTCCTCCCCCAGCTGCCGGCCAAGCGACAGGTCGTCGTGCCGATCGCCCTGTCCAACGAGCCGGACTACCGGCTGGCCGAGAAGGACGTGATCGCCTGGCTGCGGGAGCAGCCGCTCGACCTTGGTGAGCTCGACGCGAAGATCGCGTCGACGCTGCGGGCGGAGCGGCTGGCCCAGCTCGGCACGCTCCAACGGCTGGCGGCCCGCGGCAAGCTCCACGGAGCGCTCGCCTGGATCCATGACTTCCTGGCCTCGGGCGAGGCCCTCGTCGTGTTCGCGAGGCACGTCGAGGTCCAGGAGGCCGTGCTCGAGCGCTTCCCGGATGCGCTCCACCTGCTCGGGCGGGACACGATCGCCGCGCGGGAGGAGGCGATCGCGGCATTCCAGGAGGACGGCGGACCCCAGCTGATCGTCTGCGCGACGAGGGTCGCGGCTCAGGGCATCACGCTGACGCGGGCGTCGAACGTGGCCTTCCTCGAGCTCGAGTGGACGCCGGCGATGCACGACCAGGCCGAGGACCGCTGCCACCGGATCGGCCAGCGCGACGCGGTCAGCGCGTGGTACCTGCTGGCGGCGGAGACGATCGACGAGACGATGTCGCGGGTGATCGCCCACAAGCGCGGCGTGGTCGCGGCCGTGACCGACGGGGCGAAGCCCGCCGGCGAGAGCCTGGTCGAGGCGGTCGTGCGGGAGCTCCGCGACGGCCGGCCGTTCCAGCATCTCCGCCCGGTCGCCTGAGTCGCCGGCTCGCGCAGCGCCCGCCTCCCGCCACGGCGCCCGCCCGCCCCGGCGCCCTGCTGCCCACCCGCCCCCGGCCCCCCTGCGGCGCCCTGCCGCCCCCAGCGCCCTGCCGCCCGCGGGGTCGAGTCAGTGACCGGCGATTCGGTCGACGTCGGAGCCCCGGGCGACGAGAACCTCGGAGATCAGGGACGGCGGGAAGAGTCCATGGTCGACGACGCCGGGCGTCCCGGCCAGCCAGGCGGCGAGCCGCTCGGGATCCTCGACCGAGCCGAGGTAGTCGGCGATCGCGCCGGCGTCGGGGCTCGGCGGGACGTCGCGGAGCTCGCAGGGAGCAAGCGCGCGCAGGGTCGCCGCAAGGCCGTAGGTGAGGAGCTCGAGTGGGACGGGAGCGCTCAGGGCGTCGACGACCTTGTCCGAAGAGGAGATAACGACGAATCGGTCGGCCGCGGCGGCGACGATCTTCTCGCGGGTGTGGGCACCGCCGCCTCCCTTGATGACCCAGCCGGCCCCGTCGATCTGATCGGCACCGTCGATCGCGATGTCGAGACGGTCGAGCTGGTCGAACGCGACGACGTTCAGCCCGAGCTCGCGTCCGGCGACCTCGGTGGCGATCGACGTGGCGACGCAGGTCAGCTGGAGGCCGCGGCGGGCGAGAGCCGGCAGGAGGTACCCGACTGTCGAACCGGTTCCGAGGCCGACCCGCGAGCCGTCGATCACGAGCTCGGCGGCCGCCTCGGCGGCGATCCGCTTCTCGTTCTCGATCGCTTCGCTGCTCACGCGGCCGGACCCTACCCACGTTCGCCCCGGCGCGCAATCCGGGGCGGACGGCGGGCACCGGACGACACCCCGGCTGTCTCTCGAAATAGGCTCGCGTCCAGTGGGCCACGTGGGTATGACGCCTTGTTGATGTCGACCCCGGCCAGACCTGCCGGGCGGTCGACCGCTCGGGCGGTCTGGTCGGTCGTCGTCGTCTGGATCGGAACGGTCGTCGCGATGATCGGCGGACCGCTGCCGGCGACCGCGGTCGCCGCCGGGCTGACGACGTGGTCGCCGGCAATCTCGCTGGTCAGGTGCTCGTCGGTCGCCGGCCCGTATGTCGTCTTCCCCGCGTCGGACCCGTTCCACGCGGCGGGCCAGGGAGCGATCCTCTGGAGCGGTGACCCGGCCGACTGCAAGGCCGGCGCGGCGGCGGGCCCGGGCGTCGGGATCGCCGAGTTTCAGCCCGACCACACGCTCGGCGTGCCCCGGCTTGTCACGTCGGCCGGCCGGTCGGGGCTGTCCGGACTGAGCGGGGTGACGGCGACCGGGGACGGACGCATCGTGCTCGCCGGCGGCCTCCGCGGCGCTCCGGGTGCGAGCGGCGGCCTTTTGCAGGGACTGGCCGACGGGCAGTTCGCCGCGGCCGGCAGGCTCGGCGGACCGAGCACGCCGATCGCGGCGACGTCGAGCTACCGCGGCGACGTCGGGATCGCGTCGGTCGGCGCGGGCGGGCGGATCGAGCTGCGCATCGAGCAGCACGGCACGCCGTCGTTCGGTCCGCCGGTCTACCTCAGCTCGGGCGGGGCGGCGATCACCGCGCTGAGCGTCAACATCGACTACCGGGGCGACGCGGTCGTCGCCTGGGCGGAGCGGGGAGCGATCTACGTCCGCGTCCGGGCTTCGACGGGAGTCGTCCTGCCGGCCAGGCGGGTCGCCTCGAGCCCGGCGGGGCCGGGGCTGTCGGCGCTGATCAGTGACGACAACCGGGCGATCGTGGCCTGGGAGAACACCCGCCCGACGGTCGGGAACGCGGGGACGACGACGACCAGCGCGTACCTCGACATCTCGATACCGGGCATCCACTTCGCGAGCCCGCGTCTCCTCGACCGGTTCGTCGACCCGCCGGGCATCGCGCCGCCGGCCGGCGGCCTCCAGATGGTTCGCCTGGCCTACGAGGGCGTCGTCGCCGTGTGGACGGGTCTGCTCGACGGGCATCTCGACATCCGCGTGGCGTCGGTCAGCATCCACGCGACGACACCGGCGACGACCGTCTCGGATCCCAGAGCCGACGCGATGCTCAGCAGCGTGGCGACCGGTCCGCGGGATGACCTCGTGCTGCTGTGGACCGCGGCGCCGCGGTCGACCGGAGCCCCCCAGGCGGCCGACGAGCGGATCATCTCGGCCCGCGGCGTGAGCGAGCCGTCGGGCGTGATGAAGTTCGACACGCCACAGCTGGTGGCCGGCCCGGGCCTGCTGAGTTCGCCGAACGTGGGGATCGATCCGGTAACCGACGTCGCCGTGGCGGTCTGGCGCAACCAGAGCGCGAACCCGGGGATCGACTATGCCGTCCGCGGGCCGGCCGCGTCGAACACGAGCGTCGCCGGCCGGCCGGGGACGCCGCACGCAGCACGCCGGGGGGACCCGGGCGGGCCGCCGGCGGTGGCGGCGATCGTGGCCCTCGCGGGCCTGGTCGCCGTGGTGCTCGCCCTGCTCGGGATTCGGCGGCGGGCGCGGGTGCGGCGGGGCGCAGATCTCGCGTCGGCCGGCCGTCGACTGACCCGCGGGACGGGCTGGGATTCTTAGAACGCTTTTCAACCGAGATTACGGGCGCTTCAGGACGGTCGTGCATTGTTGGCGGCGCACGTGCGACTACTCGTGAAATCGACCCTGCCTGCGGCGCTGCTGGGCGGCCTGGCCGCCGTGATCGTGATATTGGGGTCGCACGGTTCCCGCGTGGTCCTACAGAGCACACCCGCCGTCGCCGGCGGCACGACGCCTGTCTCCGAGACCACGGGTAGCCTCTCGGCGCGGGCGGTCTATGCCCGCTCGGCGGCATCGGTCGTCGCGATCGTGGCGGCGGCGACCGGCGGAGGCTCGGGCTTTCCGGGGTCGGGGGGCGGCGACCAGACGCAGAGTGGGTCTGGCTTCGTGGTCGACGGGAGCGGCCTGATCGTGACCAACGACCACGTCATCTCGGGTGCCCAGACGATTACGGTGGCCTTCGGCGCGAAGCTCGCGCAGTCGCGCCCGGCGACGGTGGTGTACGCGGATCCATCGGAGGATCTCGCCCTGCTGAGGATCGACGCCGGCGGCCTGCGGCTCACGCCGGTCGTGCTCGGCGACTCGAGCGACATCCAGGTCGGCGATCCGACCTACGCGATCGGCAACCCCTTCGGCCTGGACCGGACCTTGACGACAGGCGTGATCTCGGCTCTGGGTCGGACGATCAGCGCGCCGGACGGGACACCGATCGGTAACGTGATCCAGAGTGACGCGGCGCTGAATCCGGGCAACTCGGGTGGTCCACTGCTCGACGGCCTCGACCGGGTGATCGGGGTCAACTCGCAGATCGCCTCGGGATCGGGCGACGGCGGATTCGGCTTCGGCGGCGGCGGAGGGTCCGGCGGCGGGACCGAGCAGCTTGGCGCGGAGGCGGGCAACACGGGCATCGGCTTCGCCGTCCCGGTCGACACGGTGAAGAGCTTCCTCAGGCGAGCCGGACATTGACGGGGTCGACGGCGCTCAGGTCACGGCCGACTGGGACGACGGCGGGCGGCCGCCCGACTGGGACGACGGCGGGCGGGCGGCGACGCTACGAGTCGATCGAGGGCCTTCGGGCGGTGGCGGCCGGCGCGATCGTCCTTCACCATTTCTTCCTGGCCAACCGACCGGCGAAGTGGCTGCTGCCGTACACCCACCATCTCGAGTTCGGCGTGCCGGTCTTCTTCGTGATCAGCGGGTTCGTGCTCTACCGGCCGTGGGTCGACGCCGGCCCGGGGGCGATCGACGGACGGGCGATCCTGAGGTACGCGCGGCGGCGGATCGCGCGGATCGTGCCGGCCTTCTGGGTCGCGCTGTCGCTCGCGGCGGCGGCCGGCCTCAGCGAGGGCCGGGCAGGAGCGGATCCCCTGACCTACTACGGGTTCCTTCAGGTCTACTCGATCCACACGGCGTTCAACGGCCTGGGCGTGGCGTGGTCGCTCGGGACCGAGCTGACCTTCTATGCGTTGCTTCCGCTGCTGGCGGTCGGAGTGATCAGGATCGGCGGCAGGCGGAGCGCGGCGGTCGCAGGTATCCTCGTCGTCGCGACCTTGGCCGTCCGCTATGTCAGCTTCTCGCAGGACATGCCGGCCCTGGCGTTCACGCTGGCCGGAACACTCGACTGGTTCGTGATCGGGATGGCGCTGGCGAGTGTGGCGGTCCGCAGGCCGGGCGTGATCGCCCGGGTCAACCCAGCCTGGGCGTGCGCGGCGGCGGTCGGCCTCGTCGTCGCGATGGGCGCGCTGCGCCTCCCGTGGGGGGTGATCGCCTACAACGCGAACCCGACGGCCGGCGGATCGATCACGGCTCACCTGTTCTACGGGGCGATCGGCCTGATGTTCGTACTGGCGGCGGCCAGCGCGGAGCTGCGGCGGTCGGGGGTCGTGCCGTACCTCCTGCGCAACCGGGCGGCGACCTGGCTGGGGACGATCTCCTACGGGATCTATCTCTGGCACATCCCGATGATCGGTGCGGTCACACGGATCGTAGGACGAGGGTGGCTGCCGGACAACAACGCGATCCAGCTGGTGGCGGTCGCCGCGGGGACGACGCTCGTCGCGTGGCTCAGCTGGGTTCTGCTCGAGCGGCCGATCGTCCGCTCGCGGCTGATCCGGGGCCGGGGCTCCCGCGTGGCCACACCGGTGGCCGGATGAACGCGATCCGGGGCGTCACGAGATGAACCGGGGGCGGCGGGTCTGGGGCGGTCTCGGCCTGGTCGCGGCGATCATCCTCGGCCTGAGCACGGGTTCGGCCGTGGCGGTCGCGGCGACGCCGACGCCGTGCACGTCGGGGACGCTGGCGGGCGATCAGTCGATCACGATGACGGTGGGCGGCGTGCAACGGTCGGCCCGGCTCCATGTGCCGAGCTCGAAGGCGGGCACCGGCCTGCCGCTGATCGTGGCTTACCACGGCTATGGTGGGAACGGGGCCGAGTTCGAGCGGGACACGGGTCTGTCGACGCTCGCCGACAAGGAGGGCTTCGCGGTCGTCTACCCGAGCTCGGAGGGCGACGAGTGGGCGATCTCGGGGGGCGAGCGGGACGTCGTCTTCACGTCGGCGGTGCTCGATCGGGTCGAGTCGATGGCTTGCATCGATCCGGCACGCGTGTATGCGACGGGCGTCTCGATCGGGGCGGGTATGGCCGCGCGTGCCGGGTGCGAGCTGAGCGCGCGGATCGCGGGTCTTGTGCTGGTCTCGGGCGGCTACCGGTCACTGCCGGCGTGCAACCCGGATCGACCGCTGTCGATCCTCGAGATCCACGGAACGGCCGACACGACCGTCCCCTACAAGGGGCGAGGGGCGAGCGAGGCCGGAGCGGTCCTTCCGTATGTCGTGGCCTGGGCCGCCCGGGACCGCTGCGCCGTCAGCCCGACGCACACGAACGCCGGCCGGCACACGCTGCTCTACAGGTGGAGCGGATGCGCGTCGGGAGTCGTCGTCGAGCACCTGCGGATCTACGGCGGAAAGCACGGCCTGCCGAACGCGGTCGGCGAGGAGATCAGCTCAGGGGACACGAGCTCGATCGACGGGACGTACGAGATCTGGCACTTCCTGGCTTCGCGGACGCTCGCGCAGCCGTTCGCACCCATCGCTCCGGTTACGCCGGGGCCGGCGCCGGCGTAACCGCCGCCGCACCCGCACGGGAGAGCTTCAGGCGACGTCGTCGAGAAGCTCGCCGCGGAGGGCGTGGAGGCCGCGGCGCATACGCGCCTTGATCGTCCCAAGCGGGGCGTCGAGCTGATCGGCGATCTCGGCGTGCGAGAGCTGGCCGTAGAAGGCGAGCACGATGACCTCGCGCTGGGCGTCCGGGAGACGCTCGAGAAGGAGCTTCAGCTCGGAGGCCGCGACCCGGTCGAGTGCTTCGGCGGCGACGTCGTGAGCCGCCGGATACGTTTCGATCACGGCATCGGCGGCCCTGCGGGAGTGGAGCGTGGCGTCATGGCGAGCGCCGTCGATCGCCCGGTTGCGAACGACGGTGAGGATCCAGCCGGCGGCCGAGGGGCGCTGGGGCCGATAGGTCGCCCGGGCGCTCCAGATCGCGCCAAACGCCTCCTGGACGGCCTCCTCGGCACGGGCTCGATCCCCGGAGACCATGCGGGCGACACGGAAGGCCTTGTCGCAGTAGCGGTCATAGAGAGCCGCGAACGCCATCACGTCGCCGGCCTGCATCCGCCCGATCAGGTCGTCGTCGGCCTGAGCCGCGAGATCGGCCGCGGGCGCCCGGCGGCGTTCGCGGGCCTTTCTCAGCCCGCCGGCTTCGGATCGTCCGCCGGCTTCGGACGTGTGCGGCCCACTCGTCGAGCACGTCGGACGCGGTCGGGGATTCAAGCTCCCCGCCTGGCTCGGCTGGCGGTCGGTCAGCGCTCGACGGGGCCGGCGGTCTGCGGTCTCGGTCATCTGCTCGGTCCTTGCGAAGATCTGTGGGCATGACGCGTCTCGACCGCCGGACGATTACCCACTTGGCGCATGGGTACAACCGCTGTCCATGTACTGTCCAACCTCCCGGGCGCTCCGCACGCCGTTCCCGCCGCAGGAGGCAGCGCAATCCAGCGCTCGGGTGCCGGCGCGAGTCCTCCGCTTCAGACCGTGAGCTCGACGCCGGGCCCCACCACAGCGTGGATGCCGATCAGCGAGCTGAGTCGCCGCGTCGGGGTCAGCTGCGACACGCTGCGCGCCTGGGAGCGCCGCTACGGGCTGCTGAAGCCGGGGCGGACCGCGGGCAACGCACGCCGGTACTCGCCTGTCGACGAGGCGCGCGTCAGGCTGATGAAGCGCTATCTCGACCAGCAGGTCCCGGCGGCTCAGGCAGCGGAGCTGGTGACGGCGACCGTGCTGCGGATCCGGCCCGGCCAGGGAACGAGCGTCGGCGAGCGGGAGGCGCACCAGGCGGCCGTCGAGATGGGCGAAGCCCTCGATCGGTTCGACGAGACGTCGGCGGAACGCGCCCTCGAGCGATTGTTCGTGGAGTACTCGCCGACGACGGTGATCGCCGAGGTCCTGCTGCCGTACCTCCGCGACCTCGGTGAGCGGTGGGCGGCCGCGCACGTGACGGTTGCCCAGGAGCACTTCGCCAGCAGCTTCCTCCACGGTCGGTTGATCGGGCTCGCCCGCGGCTGGGACCGGGGGCTCGGTCCCCGGGCGATCCTCGCGTGCGCCCCCGGAGAGTTCCACACGCTGGCCCTGATCTCGTTCGGCATCGCCCTCCACAGGCTCGGCTGGCGGATCACGTACCTGGGCGCTTCGACGCCGGTCCCGATGCTGATCCCGACCGCCGAGCAGGTCCACCCGCGGCTGATCGTCGTGAGCGCGACCGTGTGCGCCGACATCTGGCGCGAGGTCGAGGACCTCCGCGAGGTCGCCGCCCGCTGGCCGGTGGCGCTCGCCGGGCCGGGAGTCACCGAGAAGTTCGCCGCGGCGTGTGGGTCCCGACATCTCGACAGCGATCCGATCAGCGCGGCTTCGGAGATCGCCGCCGTGGATCTCGCGCCGGGTCGCCGCGCCGGCCTTGACACCTAACTTGTCTATGCCTAGTATCTCTAGGTATGAAACGGAACTCGGTGAAGGGACAACTGGACGCGCTGATCCTCGCGACGCTCGACGCCGGACCGGCACACGGCTATGCGGTCGGGCAGATGCTGCGCGAGCGCAGCGACGGCGCCTTCGACCTGCCGGAGGGGACGATCTATCCGGCCCTCCACCGGCTCGAGGGAGACGGGCTGATCGAGAGCGACTGGTCGACGCAGGATGGCCGCCGCCGCCGGGTCTACCGGCTGACGCGGTCGGGCACTGCCGCGCTCGGCGCCCGCCGCCGCGAGTGGAGCGCCTTCGCCGGCGCGGTTCAGGCGGTGCTCGGATGACCTGGACAGACCAGCTGGCAGACGAGCTCGATCGTCGCGGGATGCCGGCGCGCCGGCGGGCGGCGATCGTGCTCGAGCTCGAGGATCACATCGCCTGCGACCCGGCTTCGGTCAGCCGGCTCGGCGATCCGGCGGAGCTGGCGGTCGAGTTCACCGACGAGCTCGCGACCCAGACCGCCAAGAGCGGGGCCTGGGCCGCATTCGGCGCACTCGCGCTCGCGGCCGTCGCGCTGGCCGTCTCCCAGCTCGCGCTCGGTGCGGCCGGTGGGTATCCCGGCTATGACCACGGGTTCTCGGTGGCGCTGGCGGTGCCGGCGATCCTCTGCTTGTTCGTCGCCTCCCAGGTCGCCCTGGTCGCCGGGACGCTCGCCGCTTTGAGGGCACTGCGGCGCCGGCGGGAGACGGTCCTTCCGGCCCGCGAGGTCCAGCTGCTCCGCCGGGGGACGTGGGTCGGACTGGGCGCCGGCCTGGCCTGCTCGGTCGGCTTGGAGCTCTACGTGGTCAACTTCCTCGCGGTCGAGCCGGCCTGGTGGCTGGCGCTCGTCGGCGCTCTCGCCGGCCTGGCGATCGTCGCGCTCGGCGCGGCCGGCGTCCGGCTGCACGCCAGCGGCGGCCTCCTCGTCGAGGCGAGCGGTCCGTCGGGCGACATCTACGACGACCTGACGGCGCTGCGCTTCCTGCGGGACCGGCCGTGGCGACTGTGCGCGATCGTCGCCGGCGGCGTTGGCCTGGCGATGACGCTCTTCGTGTGGCACGCCGAACGCTCGCTCGAGGAGGGTCTCCAGCGCGGGATCTTCGAGGGCCTCGCCGCGGCCGTCGGCTTCGTCCTGCTCGGACGGGCGATCGGCGCCCGGAGCTAGCCACCAGCCCGGGACCCCCGCGCCCGCCCGAGCGCCGACCCCGACCGGCTCCCCCGGACCCACATCCGCCGAAGCGCGGCCCGAGAAATCGACGTCACGAACGTCCTGCGAAGCTGTCATCCGTGCCGAGGCAGCTTCGCAGGGTCACAGCCACCCGCTACGTCTCGCCGCTGCGCGAGGGCGGCTCGCTCCCCGGGCTTGTGGAGGCCGACGACGACGGCCTCTACGTGACGAAGTTCACCGGCGCCGGACAGGGCCCGGGAGCGCTCGTCGCCGAGGTTCTCGCCGGTGAGCTCGGCCGGGCGATCGGCCTGCCGATTCCCGAGCTGGCGATCGTCGACCTGCCGGCCGAGCTCGGCCACGCCGAGCCGGACCCCGAGATCCAGGAGCTGCTGGCGGCGAGCCCGGGACCGAATCTCGGCATGGACTTCCTGCCCGGCTCGCTCGGCTTCACCCTGCCGGCCGACCCGCCGGTCGATCCGGAGTTCGCGGCCGACGTCGTCTGGTTCGACACGCTGGTGACCAACGTCGACCGAACGCCGCGCAACCCGAACCTCCTCGTCTGGCACCGACGGACGTGGCTGATCGACCACGGGGCCGCCTTCTTCAGGATGCACGCCGGCGGCCGGCTGGCCGACACGGCCCGGACGCCGGTGCCGATGCTCGCCGAGCACGTCCTGCTCCCGCTGGCCGGATCCCTGCCGGCAGCCGACGGTCGGTTGGCGGAGCGGGCGCGCGCTGCGATCGACGACGCCGCCGGACTGGTTCCGGACGTCTGGCTCGGCGACGATCCGGCAGGCCGGCGGGCGGATCTCGCCGGTTTCCTGCGGGAGCGCCTGGCCGAGCCCCGTGACTTCGTCGCCGAGCTCGATCGCGCCCGTGGCTGACCGGACGACCCGGCCGTTCGCGTACGCCCTGCTGCGGGTCGTCCCGCGGATCGAGCGGGGCGAGCAGCTCAACGTCGGGGTGGTCGTCTTCTGCCGCCAGCACGACTTCCTGCGGCTGCGCGCCGACGTCGACGCGCCGCGGCTGGCCGCGATCGCCCCGGATCTCGACCCCGAGCCGATCCGGTCGCGGCTGCGAGCGCTCGAAGAGGTCGTCCGCGGAGACCCCCGGTCCGGCGCCCTCGGCCGCCTGGCGCCGTCCGAGCGGTTCGGGTGGGTGGTGGCTCCGACGTCGACGATGATCCAGCCGTCGGCCGTGCACACCGGCCTGACCGACGATCCGCAGGCCGCGCTCGACCGGCTTTTCGCCGACCTCGTCGTCTGAACGACGACCCGCAACCTGGCACTCGCCCTGGCTGATCGGCGACCTCGTCGTCTGACCAACGGGCGTGCCCGGCCGGCGGCAGGCTAGCTTGTGGGCATGGCGGGCGACCGGGCCGAGATCCTCGAGCAGTCGTTCTCCCGCCAGGCCGCGGCCTTCGAGGACCGCCGGTTCAACGGGGCGTTCACCGAGGACGTCGACTGGCTGTTCGCCCGTCTGAAGCTCCACCCCGATCAACTGGTGCTAGACGTGGCGGCTGGGACCGGCCACGCCGGTCGGCGTCTGGCCCCGGCCGTCGGCTGCGTGGTCGCGCTCGACGCGACCCCGGCGATGCTCGAGGTGGGGCGACGAGCGGCCGATGCGGCCGGTCTGGGGAACATCGTCTTCCAACGTGGCGACGCCAAAGCGCTCCCGTTCCTCGACGGGTCGTTCGACGTCGTCGTCTGCCGGTTCGCCGTCCACCACTTCGACGAGCCGCGCGTCCAGATCGCCGAGATGGGCCGGTGCGTCCGCCGCGGCGGAGCCGTCGTGATCGCCGACCTCGCAGCCGATGAGGACCCCGGCGCCGCCGCGACCCAGAACCGCCTTGAGCGGCTGCGCGATCCCTCCCACGCGCGGATCCTCCCGATCGCCGAGCTCACCCGCGTGATCGAGAGGTCGGGCATGCGGATCCTGGCGATCAACACCCGCGCGGTCGAGCGGACCCTGCCCCCGTGGCTCGCCCAGACCGGAGCCGGCGAGGACGTCGTTGCGGAGATCCGGGCGGCCCTCCGCAACGAGCTGGACGGAGGCCGGCCGACCGGGTTCCGGCCGCGTGCGGCCGGCGACGAGATCTGCTTCACCCAGCGCTTCGTGTCGGTGACCGCCGAGCGACCGTGACTCCACCCGAGCCCGACCGCCGCGACCTAGCCGCCGAGCGGCCGTGACTCCGGGCGAGCCCGACCGCCGCGACCTGGCCGCCGACCGGCCGTGACTCCCGACCGGCGTGACCTGGCCGCCGAGCGGCTGTGACTCCCGACCGGCGCGACCTGGCCGCCGAGCGACCGTGACTCTAGGCGAGCCCGACCGGCGTGACGTGGTCGTCGAGCGGGAGGTCTCCGTCGACGACGGCGAAGACGCTCTGCGTCGTCAGCTCGATCGTCCCCGACAGGGTCGTCGCAAATGCCGTGTCGGACGCGTCACGCCCGGTCGCGATCCGCACCAGCGAGCTCCGCGGAGCCAGGCGGGTCGGGTCGTGGACCTCCCAGAGGCCGCCCCGGCGGACCTCCACGACCGCGTGGAAGTCCATCGGCGACAGACCCGGGGCGTAGACGGCTGCCAGCCGGGCCGGGACGCCGAGCGCCCGACACAGGGCGATCGTGAGGTGCGCGAAGTCCCGGCATACGCCGGCACCCGACAGCAGCGTGTCCACCGAAGTGTCGAGCGGCCCGCTCGAACCCGGCTCGTAAGCGATCCGCTCGAAGACCCAGTCCGCCACCGACCGCGCCAGGTCGGTCCCCGGCTCCAGATTGCCGAACTCCCCGGCCGCGAAGCCTGCGAGCGCGTCGGACGGGCAGAACCTGCTCTGCCGAAGGGCGACGATCGCGTCGGCGTCGACCAGGCCGCCCGCGACCTCGTCGGGCGCGGTTCCCGGCGCTGCGACCGGCGGCGCCGGCGCCGCACGGACCGTCGCCGAATATGAGATCAGGAGCTCGCCGGCCCCGGCTCGTACGACGTGCATCCGGCTCCCGTCTGCCCCGGCCAGCTCGCTGACGACCGGCTGCGGACCGCCCCCGTTGCTGGTCACGTTGACCTGCTCGGCGACCAGCTCCCCGGCGCTCGCCGCCGGCGCGAGCGCGAGGACGAGGACGACATCGTCGGACGCCGTGAACCCAAGGTCGCTCGCTACGTGCCGCAGGCCGCCGGCCGCCTGGCTCACCTCGCCCTCCCGCGGCGGTCGGTCATCCGCCGCCCACCGGGCGAAGGGACCGAGCCCGGACGGCGGACGCCCGCACGCGATCGGTCACGCTGATTCCTGGTCGACGCCGGCGCGGCAGGCGACCCGACGCGAGCAGGCTCAAGGCGCGAGGATCGCTGCCGAGGCCGACGCCGCCGGGTCTTGACGAGTCATCACGACGCTCGTCTCCAGCTCGGCCGATCCCCCACGGAAGACGCCCTTGATCGGCGGGACGTCCGGGTAGTGGCGTCCGTGCCCGATCTTGACGTGGCTGTCCCCCGCCCGGCTGCTGTTGGTCGGGTCGTAGCCGACCCAGACCGGCGCGCCGTCGGCCGGTAGCAGCGCCTCCAGCCACGCGTGCGTGTCGACCTCGACCGAGTCCGAGCCCTCCGACGGGGCGACGAACAGGTAGCCCGACACGTAGCGGGCGGCGATCCCCTGGCGGCGGAGCAGGATCAGCGCGAGATGGACGAAGTCCTGACAGACGCCGGCCCCCGCCGCCAGGAGGTCGGCAACCGACGAGCCGACGTACGTCACGCCCGCCCGGTACTCGAACTCCGTCGGGATCAGGCTCGCAAGCAGGGCGACGGACTCGACCGGCGAGTCGGCCCGCATCTTCTCACCCAGTTCGACGAGCTTCCGATCGGTCGCCTTGGCCCCCACGCCGAGCAGGAACTCGCCCCCGACGTCCCGATAGGCAGCCGAATCCAGCCCGCTCCACGGCGCGCTCGGTGGGTCCGGCGGGACCGACGTGACGACCCGCGCCCGGGCGTCGATCGTCAGCTTCGAGTGTGGCCGCGAGACGCCGAACTCGATCACCTCGGTCCCGAAGTAGTCGACGTGCCGGCCGAGCCGCGTCTCCGGGTCGATCAGCAGATGGAAGTCGTCGCACCGCTGGTTGGGCGTCGTCGCCGGCCGGACCCTCAGGGCGTTGAGGTTGTCGGTGACCGGTGCGTTGTACCGGTACTCGGTCAGGTAGCGAATCGCGAAGTTCATCGACGCAGGGCGCCGCTCGACGCGGTCCCGCCGAAGTACCGCTCGGCGATGTCCCGGTCGGCCAGGGCGAGCTCCCGCCCGACGATCTCGCAGGCCTCGACCAGCTCGGTCCCGTCGCCGGCGATCCGCCCCCGGAACTCGAGGTCGGCGAGCAGTCGCGAGAGGCGGAGCACCGGCTCGGATGCGCGGGGGTTGCCGTCCGCGACGCTCAGCGCATACCGGGCCGCGTTGATCGACGCCGCGACCGAGTCGGGGTAGCTGAGGCGGAACAGCAGGAAGCTGGCGACCGGCGCCGCATTCGGCGGGGCCGGCACCGCCCTGCGATACGCCTGGAAGCCGCCGACCGCCTGGAGCAGCGCGAGCGCCTGGCCGTCGCGCGTCGGCGACGGCTCGCCGTCGTCCCCGGCGATTCCTGGCGGCGGCAGCGCGACCCGGAGCATCCGCAGGACCATGTCCGCCGACTCGAACCGGCCCCCGGCGTCGAGAAAGGCGTGGGCCTCGTCGCGCAGCATGGTCCGCGCCGCGACCCCCCAGAACAGTGCGCACCGAGCCTTGACGTAGCTGACGAACGCGTACGGACCGCTCGTAACCCGCTGGTCGCCCAGCTCGAGGTGAAACGTGTTGATCGCCTCCCACATCTCCGCGCTGATCACGTCCCGCAGGGCCCGCGCGCCGTTGCGGGCCCGGGCGACGCACGACGCGACCGAGTTGGCGTTCGTCGCGTCCTGGGTCAGCGACGCGATCGTCACGTCGCGCGACGCCTCGCCCCCGTCGGGCATGCTCGAGCCCATGATCGCGAGCAGCGAATCCCACGACAGCGTTATCCCGCTCGGGTCCTCCGGACGACCCTGGAGGTCGGCGTGGAAGACGCCGTCGAGCATCCGTGCCGTGTGCTCGGCCCGGCCGAGGTTCCGCCCGAGCCAGAACAGCTCGTGCGCGATCCGCGCGAGCATCAGCCCCCAAGCCCGGGTAGCTGCGGCTCCTGCCGGCGCTGCGGGTGCGGCTGTTGTTGTCGCGGCTGGTGCGGCTGCGGCTGCCGGTGCGGCTGCGGCCGCTGCTTGTGCTGTCGCTGTTGCTGCGGCTGTTGCTGCTGCTGCTGTTGCTGCGCGCTCCACGAATCCAGTCGCAGGTCCGGCAGGAGCGGCCCGGCCCAGTCGACGATCCGCGGTGACGCGGCCTGCTCGTCGAGCCCGTCCTCCAGCACCCACGTGTCCTTCGATCCACCCCCCTGCGACGAGTTGACGATCATCGACCCCTCCTGCAGGGCGACCCGCGTCAGTCCGCCGGGGACGATCTTGATCGTCTCGCCGAACACGGCGAACGGCCGGAGGTCGACATGGCGCGGCGAGAGCGTCCCGTCAGGCCCGACGACCGGGACCGTCGACAGGCCGATCACCTCCTGGGCGATCCAGTTCCCCGGGTCCGCCCGGATCGTCCGCTCGAGCTCCCGGAGCGTCGCCGCATCCGCGTGCGGGCCGATCACCACGCCCTTCCCCCCGGACTCGCCGGTCGGCTTGAAGACGAGCTTGTCGAGCCGGTCGAGCGCGTGCTCGAGCTGGTCGGACTTGCCCAGGAGGTACGTCGGCACGTTGTCGAGCAGCGGCTCCTCCTCGAGGTAGAACCGGATCATGTCCGGGACGTAGTTGTAGACCGCCTTGTCGTCGGCCACGCCCGTCCCGATCGCGTTTGCGATCGCCACCGTCCCGGCCCGGTACGCCCTGATCAGCCCCGGCACCCCGAGCAGCGAATCCGGACGGAACTCGAGCGGGTCGATGAACGCGTCGTCGAGCCGCCGGTAGATCGCATCGACCCGGGCCAGGCCGTTCGTCGTCCGGATGTAGCAGACGTCGTCCCGGACGACGAGGTCCGACGCCTCGACCAGCTCGACGCCCATCTGGCGGGCGAGGAACGCGTGCTCGAAGTACGCGCTGTTCATCGGACCCGGAGTCCACACGACGACCGTCGCCTCGCCCTCGGCCGCCGGCGCGACCGCCCGCAGCGCGGCCAGCAGGAGGCCCGGGTAGTGGTCGACCGGCCGGACCCGATACCGGCCGAACAGCGACGGGACGAGCCGGGTCATCGCGATCCGGTTCTCGATCACGTAGGAGATTCCCGACGGCGTCCGGACGTTGTCCTCCAGCACGTACCACGACCCGTCGTCGTCACGGACGAGGTCGCATCCGGATACGTGACAGTAGACCCCGCCCGGCGGGCGGATCCCGTGAGCCGCGCGGGCGAAGTGCGATCGGCTGGCCACGAGCGCCCACGGAACGACGCCGGCCAGGACGATCCGCCGCTCGTGGTAGACGTCGTCGACGAAGTGGTTCAGCGCCCGGATCCGCTGGGCCAGACCCCGCTTGATGTGCCGCCACTCGCCGCCCGGAATGATCCGCGGCACGAGATCCAGCGGAAACGGCCGGTCGTGGACGGCCCCGTCGTTGCCGGTCGCATCGAAGGTGATCCCCTGCTGCATGAAGATCGCATCCCGCAGCCGACCGGCCGCCAGCAGACGTTCCGGCCCGAGCCGGTCGAGCTCCGCCGCGAGGGCGACCGCGTCAGGCCGAGGAGCCCCTACGCCATCAAAGATCTCATCAAACAGCATCGTGTCATTCTCCGTCCCGGCCGGCCCGGTCAATATCTCCATCTGGCCAACTAGAGACCCCTCTGGCTGGCCCGGATGGCAGACTGGAGGCTCGTCGATCTACCGAGCCTCTTCGACCGTAGCCGGTCGGCGCCCGGATTGCTCTGCTGCCCGCCCGCGGCCACCTCCACGCCCGGCCGAGAACCCGGCGCTCACGGCCGCCCCGAGGCCGCCCCCGGCCGTCGAGCTCGAACAGCCGGCGCCGGCCCACCGTCGGCGTGCCAGGATGCCCGCCTGCCGGGCGCCGCGCTCGATTGCAAACGCCACGCCCGGGGTACACGCAGCCGCGCCCGGTGAACGACCGGCGCCCGACCGACCTGACCCTGGAGGTGGTGTCTCATGAGCACGACGGCTGAGGTTCCATCCCACGCCGCGCATCGCCCACGCGACCCGGTCGTCGGCGTGCTCGGCGCGATCGGCGACACGCCGCTCGTCGGCCTGCGGCGCTTCCTCCTGCGCCCTGACATCGACGTCTGGGCCAAAGTCGAGGCCGCCAACCCCGGTGGCAGCGCCAAGGACCGGCCGGCCGCCCGGATGCTCGAGGCCGCGCTCGAGCAGGGGCTGATCACCGCCGAGACCACGGTGATCGAATCCAGTTCGGGGAACATGGGCATCGGTCTCGCCCAGGCCTGTCGATACCACGGGCTCGGCCTGATCTGCGTCGTCGACGTCCGCACCCACGCGACCAGCGTCCGCACGATGCGCGCGCTCGGCGCCGAAGTCCGCATCGTCTCCCCCGTGACCGCCGATTCCGGGAACCTGCTGGCCGCCCGCCTGCGGCTGGTCGCCGAGCTCGTCGCCAAGACTCCGAACGCCTTCTGGCCCAACCAGTACGCCAACCGGGCGAACGCCGCGGCCCACGCCGCCGGAACGATGCGCGAGATCGACGAGGCTCTCCACGGCGCGCTCGACTACGTCTTCGTCGCGACCAGCACGACCGGAACGCTCCGCGGCTGCTGCGACTATCTGCGTGACAACGCCCGCCCGACCCGGGTCGTCGCCGTCGACGCCGAGGGAAGTGCCCTGTTCGGCGGCACCAGCGGCCCCCGCCTGCTCCCCGGCTTCGGGGCCGGCGTCGAGACCCAGCTCTCGCTCGGCGTCGACTTCGAGCGGCTCGAACGGGTCTCCGACCTCGACTGCGTGGTCGGCTGCCGCCGCCTCGCCCGGCGCGAGGCGATCCTCGCCGGCGCCTCATCCGGCGGCGTCGCCGTCGCCCTCGAGCGCCTGGCCGACGAGATGGCCCCGGGCACGTCGTGCGCGATGATCCTCCCCGACGGCGGCACCGGCTACCTCGAGACGGTCTACGACGACGACTGGGTGGCCGACGCCCTCGGCTGCACTCCCGACGTGCTCGCCGGACTCGTCGACGGCCGGGGGTTGGCATCGACGTGCTCGACCAGTTAGCGCCCGGCGCCCACCCCCGCCCGACCGCCCCGCCGCTGCGCGTCGCGATCGTCGGCCTCGGCCCGAAGGGCAGCTTCGCGCTCGAGCGACTCGTCGACCACGCCGCCCGCGCCCCGGCCGCGGCGATCGACGTCCACGCGTACGAACCGCATCCGGTTCCCGCCGCCGGTCCGGTCTACGACCCCGGCCAGCCGCCCCACCTCCTGATGAACTTCGCGGCCGGCGCGATCGACATCTGGTGGCCCGGGAACAGCCCCGTCCCGTCCGCCGACCGCCGCTCGTTCGTCGCCTGGTCGTCGCGCCCCGGGGCGCCCTGCGACCCGGCCGGCTACCCCCCGCGGGCGGACGTCGGCCGCTACCTGGCCCACGGCCTGCGAACTCTGCTGGCCCACGCACCGCCGAATCTCCGCGTCACCGTACACCCGACTGCCGTCCGTCACGTCCGCCCCGTCGACTCGGCCTGGGAGCTCACGGCGGCCGGACCTGGCGGCCCCGACGACGACGCCGGCCGCCGGGCTGCTCGGTATGACGAGGTGCTGATCGCCACCGGCCACCAACACACCCCCGATCCGGCCTTCGCCCGCGACCTGCCGGGCTCGGCGCCGCTCGTACCCGCCGTGTTTCCGGTCGACCGCTGGCTGACCCCGGCTCGCGTCCCGGCCGGCGCGACCGTCGCGATCCGCGGCTTCGGGCTCACCTTCATCGACGCCGCCCTCGCGCTGACCGAGGGACGCGGCGGGCGCTTCGAGCCGTTCGGCGACGAGAAACGAGACCGTCCAGAGGAACATCGATCCGTCCTGCCCGACCCCCGTCGACTCCGCTACCGGCCCGGGCGCGGGGATCCACGCGTGATCCTGCCCTTCTCGCGGACCGGCCGCCCGATGCTCGCCAAGCCCGCGCCCGACCTCGCCGCGGCGATTCCCCGGCTCGAGGAGATCGCCGAACGCGGCCGGCGGCGGCTCACCGCCCTCGTCGCGCCGATCGATCTCCGTCGAGACCTGCTGCCGCTCCTCGCCGCCACAACCCGCGCCAACCTGCTCGCCGCCGGCGCCCACATCCGGCTGGCCGAGACACCCGGCTCCTGGCTCGCGGCCGCCGCCTCCGGCCTGGATACGCCGGCCGGCGACGGTCCGGCCGACGAGCTTCGGCGCTCGCTCGCAGTCGGCGGCGGCCTGGCCGCTCCCGACCTCCCGTGGGCACTCGGCCAGACGTGGCGCTCGATCTATCCCGCGCTCGTCGCCAGCCTCGGCGCGGACCGGCTGGACACGGCCGACTGGCCGGCGTTCCGCCGGCTTGCCGCCGAGCTCGAGCGGGTCTCCTTCGGGCCGCCGCCGATCAACGCGGCCAAGCTGCTGGCGCTGGTCGACGCCGGCCGTGTCGACCTGACCCACGTCCGGGCCCGACTGCGCGCAGACCGCGGTCGCACGGTGCTCGGCCGCCGACCGGTCGACGTCGTCGTCGACGCCGTCCTCCCCGGCCCCGGGGCACCCCCCGGGTGCAACCCACTGCTCGACGGCCTGACCGGCGACGGACACGCCCGCGTCGCCCCCGGCCGGCGAGGGATCGACGTCGCCCCCGACGGCAGTTGCCGGGCGGCCGACGGATCGACCACCCCCGGGCTCGCGGCGATCGGCAGACCCACGGAGGATTCCGTGATCGGCAACGACACCCTCAGCCGGACGCTCCACCCGCTCGCCGATCGGTGGGCCCGCAGGATCGTCGACCGCGCCGCTCGGCACGCCCCGACCCCCGTTCCCGCAGGGGTCGGCGTGCCGGTCGATGGCGGGGAGCGTTGACCGTCAACGCCCCGCCCCTCGCCGAGCACGGGCCCCGGGATGGCTGCCACGGAGCGCTCAGGCTGACCGGCCGGCTCGAGCCGTGGATGCTCGACTGGTGCGGCGACCCCGACCGCATCGCCGGCGCGATCGAGCGCCATGGCTCGCCCGTCAACCTGATCGACCCGTCGCCGATGGCTCGAAACGCCGCTGACCTCGAAGCTGCCGCCGCTGACGCCGGCGTGAGGCTCGGGATCTTCTTCGCCCGCAAGGCCAACAAGGCCCTCTCGTTCGTCGACGAGGCCGTCCGCCTCGGCCTCGGTGTCGACGTCGCCAGCGAGCGCGAGCTCAGCCAGACGCTGGACCGCGGCCTGCCGGCCCAGCGGATCGTCGTGACCGCGGCCGTGAAGCCACGCCGCCTGCTCGAGCTCTGCGCCTCAGTTGGCCCGACCGTCGTGCTCGACAACGAGGACGAGCTGACTGCCCTCGCGTCGGTCGCCGGTCGGCTCGACCGACCGGTACCCGTCGCCCTGCGCCTCGCCCCCGACCCGATCGCCGGCTCGGCCGAGTCGCGCTTCGGCCTCCCCGCCGGTCAGCTGATCGACCTCGTCGAGCGCGGCGGGCCGGCCGGTCGGGAGTCGCTGCTCCCGATCGCCGGAATCCACTTCCACCTCGACGGGTACGACCCGGTCGCGAGGGTCGCCGCCCTCGGCCAGAGCTTCGAGCTGATCGACCGCCTGCGGGCCGCCGGCCATCAGCCCGGGTTCGTCGACATCGGCGGCGGCATTCCGATCAGCTACGTCGACGACGCCGACGAATGGGACGGCTTCTGGCGCGAACATCGATCCGCCCTCCTCGGCCGCCGGACATCGCTGACCTTCGACGGCCACGGCCTCGGCCTGAGCACCTACGCCGGCGAGCTGGTCGGCGCTCCGCACGTCTACCCCTTTCACCAACAGCCGACCCGCGCCGCCTGGCTCGCCCAGATCCTCGGCTCGTCCGTCCGTTCGCACGCCGGCGAGCCAACCGTCGCGCAGGCCGCCCGCGACCGGGGACTCGAGCTTCGCTGCGAGCCCGGACGCTCCCTGCTCGACGGCTGCGGGATGACCGCCGCCCGCGTCGAGTTCCGCAAGCAGCGCGGAGATCGGACGTGGCTGATCGGGACCGCGATGAACCGCACCCAGTGCAGGTCGACCTCCGACGACTTCCTCGTCGACCCGCTCCTCCTGCGCCCGACCGGCGCCGCGCACGGCGACCGGCCGACGGGACCGATCGAGGGCTTCCTGGTCGGCGCATACTGCATCGAGCGCGAGCTGCTCACCTGGCGCCGGCTCGCCTTCCCCCGCGGCGTCGAGGTCGGCGACATCGTCGTCTTCCCGAACACCGCCGGATATCTGATGCACATCCTCGAGAGCGCGTCCCACCAGATCCCGCTCGCTCGCAACCTCGTCGTCGGTGGGCCGGCCGCGGCCGTGCTCGATCCGATCGACACGCTCGACGCCTGAGCCCCGGCCGGCGCCCGCCGGCGGCCGGCGACCCGGAGTGGGAGGATCCGCCGGGCGATGGACCTCGGCCTGCTCGCTCTGATCTTCGCCGCCGCCCTGCTCGGCCCGGCGCTCTCCCTGCTGGCCCGCGGTGACGTCCCCGTCGTCGTCGGCCAGCTGCTCGCCGGCGTGATCCTCGGCAAGAGCTGGCTGCGGATCGTCGATCCCGGCAAGCCGGACTTCGTCCTGCTCTACGACCTCGGCTTCGCGACGCTGATGTTCATGGTCGGGATGCGCGTCCCCCTCCACGACGCCCGCCTCCGCTCGGCCCTCCGAGGCGGCCTGATCGCCGTCGCCGCCGCGATCCCCCTCTCGCTGGCCGCCGGCTACGCCGCCCACCTGCTCGGCGGCGGGCCGGCCCTCGTCTACGCCGTCGTGATCGTCTCCTCCTCCGCAGCCGTCGCCCTCCCCGTGATCGACGAGACCGGCCTGATCAGCCCACCGGTGCTCACCGCGATGGCCTGGATAACGGTCGCCGACATCCTCGCGACCGTCGCGATTCCACCCGCCCTGACCCCGTCGAAGGCCGGCCACGCCGCCGTCGGCGCGCTGATCGTCGCCGTCCTCGTCGCGGCGGTCTACCTCCTCGCCGAGTTCCTCCGGCGCCAGCCGATCGTCCAGACGATCCGCCACGAGGGCAAGCTCCGCCACTGGGCGATCGATCTGCGCTTCGCCGTGATCGTCCTCGTCAGCCTCTCCTACGTCGCCGAGCAGGTCGGCGCCAGTCTCCTGATGGCCGGATTCGGGACCGGTCTCGTCGTCGGCGCCGTCGGCGGGCCCAAGCGCCTCTCGCGGGAGGTCCTCGGTCTCGGCCAGGGCTTTCTCGTCCCGCTGTTCTTCGTCCTCCTCGGCGCCAAGCTCGACCTCCGCGCGCTGACCCACAGCCGCGATGCCTTGGTCCTCGCGGTCGTCCTCGCCGTCCTCGCGATCGGCGTCCACGTCGTCGTCGCCCGGCTGATCCGCGCCCCACTCGGCGTCGGCCTGCTCGCGAGCGCCCAGATGGGCGTGCCCTCCGCCGTGATCGCCCTCGGCCTGCCTTCCGGCGCGATCGACCAGGGTCAGGCGTCGGCGATCTTCTGCGCCGCGCTCGTCTCGATCGGCGCGTGCTCTGCCGGCGCCGCGATCCTCCGCCGCGTCGCGCCGGCCGGCCGGGCGGGGGACGCCGGGGAGTCGGGGGTCGCGGGGGGATCCGCGGGGGGATCGGGGGCCGCGGTAGGGACGGGGCCGACCGGCCGGGCGGGGGAGCCGGGGCCGGCCGGCGAGGCGGCGGTGCCGGCGTCCTGAGTAGCCGCCTCGGGCGCTGCGGTCACGGCTCCCAGGCTTACCTCGACGCGCACAGCACGAGCGCGAACACGAACACGAACACGAACACTGTTCGGTTGCGAACACTGTTCGGTTGCGAACACTGTTCGAGTTCGAACGCGGGTTCGAACACTGTTCGTGTGGACCAGCCCGAGCGCCCACCACGTGATCCCCGGGCCACTCGCCTCGGACCGACTGTCGCCGCGGACTCGACCATCCTCAAGGCCGGCCGCGGGCGCGGCGTTCTCGACTCAGCCTTCCCCACACGCAGGACTGGCGTCCAGAGCGGTCCTCCGTCCCCCGCCACCCCAGTCGGCCGGGCCGACGTCTCGCTCCGTAAGGCCTGCTCAGCGAGCGCGGGCGTCCCAGTTGAGACGGACGTAGTCGAGCACGGGCTCCGGCCCCAGGCCCGCCTCCACCGCGTCGAGGAAAGGATTCCGGAGCTCCGGCGGAAGCCGCTCGACATACGGAGCACAGATCACCGTCTCGAGGAACTCGCGCGGCCTGGGCGGCGTCACCGGCGACGGCTCGAGCCAGCAGCGCTCCACAGCGAAGCCCGCGTTCTCAAGACGCCGGCGGGTCTCCTCCGGGCCGGCGTAGTGCCAGGGCCCCGGCCAGCCGTCGAAGTACGTCGCATAGCGCGGCTCGGCGGTGATCGCCCCGGCAAGCCGGCGGACCCGATCGATGTTGCCGCGGCCGCCGCACTGGGCAACGAAAGCGCCTCCCGGACGGAGCACCGCCCGGATCCGGGCGAACAGGAGGTCGTGGTCGGCGATCCAGTGGAACGTAGCCGTCGAGATCGCCGCGTCGACCCGCTCCTCGAGCGACAGCTCGAGCAGGTCCGAGCAGATCACCTCGACCCGGTCACGGTCGAGCCGGTCGCGCGCCATCCCGACCATCGACGGCGACCCGTCGACCGCAACGACCCGCCCGTCGGGAAGCCGGTCGACCAGCATCTGCGTGACGAGCCCTGTCCCGCACCCGGCGTCGAGGACGCGCTCGTCGCCGCGGAGATCGAGCCTGCCGACGACGGCAGCCCCCCAGACCTGCTGCGGCCTGGAGACCGCGTCGTAGCTCGCCGCATTCCAGTCGCGC
The DNA here is from genome assembly GCA_035553395.1 of Solirubrobacteraceae bacterium. Lineage (GTDB taxonomy): Bacteria > Actinomycetota > Thermoleophilia > Solirubrobacterales > Solirubrobacteraceae > Palsa-513. The sequence continues at coordinate 37,004 of DASZKP010000042.1, forward strand.
GTCGTCACAGGTCTTACGTTATCACATACGACCATCTGTTATCACGGTCTGCGCGTTCTGTGCTGGCGCCGGCCCGCCGCGCCACTGGGTCGCCGCCGACGCGCCGTCGAATCGGAGGGCGTCCCCGCCGTTCAGCGACCGCCCTGGGTCGAGCCGGCGAGGTACGGGGCTCCCACGATCCAGCCGCCGAGGTGGTCCGGCCTGGCGTCGGTGTCGACGAGCGCGACCGGATCGCCCACGCGCACTGTGCCCGGCCGGATCACCCAGCAGTCGAGGGCCACACGGCCGTCGAACTCGGCGTTGATCCGCCGCAGGACGTCGACGTCCTGGGCGCCGGTATCCGGGTCGATCGTCGTCACTACGCAACGTCCCCGGAGGTCGTGGATCCCGATCACCGCATCCCCGATCGCCAGGCCCCGCCCGGCCCACGTCCGCTCGGCTCCGTCCGGCACGTCGGCGATCAGGATGTTCGGCCGCAGCCGGCGGACGTCCTCCCCGAGCGCTGCGACGGCCGAGTCGGTCGCCACCAGAAGGTTGAGGATGTCGAAGCGCTCCGGCCCCGAGTAGGCCGCCGGCCGGGCGTCGGCGCCACCACGCTCGGCGACGATCGCCCCGGCCTCCGGCGAGTCCCACCGATGGCCGGCGATCACCGGCTCCCCGTCGCGCCCCGTCCACGCCGGGATCGTCAGCAGCCGGTGGCGGCTGCGCCCGGTCAGCGGGCCGCGGAGGTTGTGGATGTGGACGAGCCGATCGCCGGCCACCCCGTCGGCCGTCAACTCCGCGCTCGAGATCGGCTCCGCGCCGAGTGACTTGACCGGGTATCGCCAAAGCTGCTCTACGTGCATGCTGCCTTCCCTGATCGTCTGGTCTCGACCTGCCCGGACGTGCCGGCCTACTCGAGGGGGATCTCGGCGTCCGCCTCGTCGGCCCCGCGCAGCCCGAAGATCCGTCGATCCTCGGGCGCGATCCGGACGTCGTTGATGCTGGCCTCCCGCCGCCGCATGTACCCGTCCGCGTCGAACTCCCAGTTCTCGTTCCCGTAGCTGCGCCACCACTGGCCGGTCTCGTCGTGCCACTCGTATTGGAAGCGGACCGCGATCCGGTCGGCCGTGAACGCCCACAGGCTCTTGCGCAGGGCGTACTCCTGCTCGCGCTGCCACTTGCCGGTCAGGAACTCGATGACCCCGTCGCGGCCGGTCACGAACTCCGAGCGGTTTCGCCAGACCGTGTCCGGCGTGTACGCCCCGGCGACCTTCTCCGGGTCCCGCGTGTTCCACGCGTTCTCGGCCGCCTGGACCTTCTGCCTGGCGGTAGCCTCGTCGAATGGGGGAACGGGCGGGCGGGTCATCGGTCCTCCTCGGTCGGCGGCGGGCGCGCCGCCCGACGGGCTCCCCACACCCGTCACGTCGAGGTCGGGTCACGTGCCGGCGGCTGCCGCCAAAGATAGCAGAACTAATGCTTGTTTTCGTCATGACACATTAGTTCTCGCGAATTCGCAGCCGTTCGGCGAGGAGTGTCGATCTGGCGGAAATCCGTTCGTATAGAGGGTGAGAGTCCGGCCGACGGCCGGCGCAAACGTCAAGGAGGCACGAGATGAAGCAGTACCTGCTGAGCGTCTATCACCATGACGACGCTCCTCCCCTCGAGGTCCTACAGGCCGCGGTGCACGACGTCGGCATCCTCAACGACGAGATGCACGCAGCCGGGGCCTGGGTCTTCGCCGGCGGCCTGCACCCGCCGACCACGGCCACCGTCGTCCGGGTCGCCGACGGCGACGTCCTCACGACCGACGGGCCGTTCGTCGAGGGCAAGGAGTACATCGGCGGCTTCTGGGTCCTCCAGGCGTCGGACCTCGACGCCGCTCTCGAATGGGGCCGCAAGGCCACGCGCGCGTGCGGCCTCCCGGTCGAGGTACGCCCGCTCCAGGAGAACCCCGAGGACTGACGACCGGCGTGCCGGTGGTCCTCCCACCAGCCGAGATCGACCGTGTCTTCCGCGCGGAGTACGGCCGGGCCGTCGCCGTCCTCGTCCGCGTCTTCGGTGACATCGACGTCGCCGAGGAAGCCGTCCAGGAGGCCTTTGCCGAGGCGGCCCGGCGGTGGCCGTCGGCCGGGCTGCCGGCGAGCCCGGCCGGTTGGATCATCACGACCGCCCGCAACCGGGCGATCGACCGCCTCCGGCGCGAGTCGTCGCGGGCCGACCGGCACGCCCAGGCCGACCTGCTCCACCGAACAGACGCCCCGGTCGAGGACGGCCCCGTGGAAGACGAACGACTGCGCCTGATCTTCACCTGCGCCCACCCGTCGCTCGGCACCGGCGTCCAGGTCGCGCTGACGCTCCGCCTGCTCGGCGGCCTGAGCACGGCCGAGATCGCCCACGCCTTCCTCGTGCCCGAACCAACGATGGCCCAGCGCCTCGTGCGCGCGAAGGGAAAGATCCGCGACGCCGGGATCCCCTATCGGGTTCCGAGCGAGGCCGACCTCCCCGACCGGCTCCGGGCCGTCCTCGCCGTCGTCTACCTGATCTTCAACGAGGGCTACACGCCCACGTCGGGCGACCGATCGATCCGCGAGGATCTCTGCCGCGAGGCGATCCGCCTCGGCCGGCTGCTCGTCGACCTGATGCCCGACGAGGCCGAGGCGATCGGCCTGCTCGGGCTGATGCTGCTGATCGAGTCCCGGCGGCCGGCGCGGACCGCCCCCGGAGGGGAGCTCGTCCTGTTGGCCGACCAGGACCGCGGCCTCTGGGACCGTCGGCTGATCGCCGAAGGCCAGGCGATCGTCCGACGCTGCCTGCGGCGCAACCAGCCCGGGCCCTACCAGATCCAGGCTGCGATCAACGCTGTCCACAGTGACGCGCCCTCGGCCGCCGCAACCGACTGGCGGCAGATCGTCGCGCTCTACGACCAGCTCCTCCAGGTCGGGCCGACACCGGTCGTCGCGCTCAACCGGGCCGTGGCCATAGCCGAGCTCGACGGCCCGGCCGCCGCGCTCGACCTGCTCGACGACCTCGACCTCGACCGCTACCACCTGTTCCACGCGATCCGGGCCGACCTGTTAGCGCGCCTTGGGCGCGACGCCGACGCCGCCGACGCCTACCGGAAGGCGATCTCCGCGACGATGAGCCTGGCCGACCGAGCCCTTCTCGAGAAGCGGCTCGACGCGCTCGGTTGAGCGACGTCCCCGCCGGTCACGGGCCCGCCCGTTCGGCCACGGCTCTGGCGGCGGCCGCCTCCCACCTGGCCTCGATCCGGCCGAACCGCCAGATCCCGAGAGCCGCGCTCCAGATGATGATGAAAAGGCCGACCACCACATAACCCGCCGTGTTGAGGTCGATGCTCGCCATCGCGTCGGCCAGCCATCCGTGGACGTGGAGCTCGCTCGAGAGCAGGCCGACGATCTCGATCCCACCGACGACGAACGCCACGGCGATCGACAGGGCCGTGATCGTGATGTTGTAGTAGACCTTTCGCACCGGTCTGGCGAACGCCCACCCGTACGCGAAGTTCATGAAGAAGCCGTCGATGCTGTCGCACAGCATCAGTCCACCCGCGAACAGCAGCGGCAGCGTGAGGACGGCGAACCACGGCAGCCCCTGTGTCGCGGCGGCCGCCGTCCCCGCGAGGAGGAGCACCTCGGTCGCCGTGTCGAAGCCGATGCCGAAGACGAAGCCGACGAAGAACAGCTGCCACGTGTGCCTGACCGACCGCATGATCCGGCCGAAGAACCGATACATCAGGCCCCGCGCCTGGAGCTGCGCCTCGAGCTCCGCCTCGTCGTAGACGCCCCGCCGCATGTCCCGAAAGACGCGGACGATCCCGGCCAGGACGACCAGATTGAGAGCTGCGATGACCCACAGGAAGGTTGCCGACAGCGCCGTCCCGGCGACCCCTCCGGCCGTCTCGTAGCCCGAGCTCGGCGTCACGACGGCCCCGTAGACGGCCTTCGCGGCGATCGTGATCCCGACGCCGACGATCATCACCACACTCGAGTGGCCCACGGCGAAGAAGAAGCCCGTCCCCAGCGGTCGCCGTCCGTCGGCCAGCAGCTTGCGCGTGCAGTTGTCGATCGCCGCGATGTGATCGGCGTCGAACCCGTGGCGCGCGCCCAGCGTCCACGCGGTCATCGCGACGCCGAGCCCGACCCCCAGCCCCCCATACTGGAAGTGCCGGGGCAGGATCTCGACGACGAAGATCCCCCAGCCGAGGCCGTTCACGATCGCGATCGCCGCGACCATCGCCCAGGCCTTCCGTCGCTCGGTCGGCGTCAGCGACCGCCAGACATCGCCGATTCGCGCGTGGCTGCGTCCGCCGGTCATTCGAGTCGCCCTTCTGCCGAGGGTTGGTCGTCAGACGCGGATCCAAGGCGACCGGACTCATCCCCTCCTCAGGGCATCACCGTTGCGGGACAGTGCCGGAATCTCACCGGGCTTCGCTTGGCATCGCGCCACCTCGGCCAATCGACCCAGGTCGCCGCATCGTATCCGGGCCCGCGGCCGCGGCCTTCCGCCAGGACGGTTGCCGGCGTCGTGGGCTCGCGGCTGCGCCGGCCTCGACCCTCGGGCGACGCGCCGCGTCCGCGTGCAAACGACTACCCAGCCGGTCCACTCAGCAGGTCGGCGCCGGAATCCGGCACGAGGCCGCCCGCCTGCCCATCGCCGCCGCCAACCCCGCGGGCCACGTCGCTCCCGGCAGACGCCGCCCTCGGTGGCACCGACCACAAGCCGGTGAACTCCACCTCCCCCGGGTCCCTGGCCAACTCGTAGCCCCAGCCGCGGTTCCGGACGACGGTGCCGGTCTTCGCCAGCTTCGGCAGCAGACGGTAGACGTACTGCGGGTTCATCTCCATCGCCCGGGCCAGTTCACCCGCCGTGATCCCGGGGTTCTCGCCGATCAGGCGGACAGCCTGTTCGGCACGCGTCTGTCGCTTCACGGCCTGCCGGTGACGCTGACCCGCGGCCGACGGACGCTGCCCAACGCCTGCGGGCGCCCGGGGATCGGCCGCCCTGCCGGTGGCGTCGAGGGTCTCCAAGAGCGACGTGAGGAGCTCGATCTCGGCCCGGCGAACCTCGACAGCGCGCTGAAGCTCGGCGGTCCGCTCGCCGATCGCCCGTCTGATCGCCTCGAGGTCAGACATTCGCCGAGCGGGTGGCGTCCGCCCCCCGGCGCCTGCCGACGGCCCACTCGGCGCGTGACCCGCGGACGAGCAGCTCAGCGGCGGTGTCGGCGTGGACATTGGTGGTCGACATGGACGCGAGAACCAGATCGCCGATCGGACACTCGATCGCGCTACTCGGGTCAGCTCCAGTTTTGGCCCGCCAATGATGCCCGGCCTTCCGGACGAGTTCTCCGTCGACGGCCGGAACGACGGTCGGCTCGGCCTTCGCCAGTGTCTCTCGCAACTTCCCGATCCCCCCGGGATCGTTTCCGGTTCGCTTGCGCGTATGTGTCGTTTCCACCAATGCCCGGGCCTCCACTGCGTCCCGCAGCGTGCAAGACCGCGTGACGAGGGACGCGTTGGAGCCCCGCGGTCGATCGTTCACGACGAGCCCGATGCCCCCCGGACGTGGGGGACGACGACCGCCGCCGCGGGATGCCAGATCCGTTCGCACGCCGCCCTGCTTGGTTCGGCGGTGGCCCGGGGCCGCGATCATATCCAGTCGCCGACGGCCTGCGGACTTGCGCCCGTCCGGTGTCGGTCGGGCCGATCGACCGCCGTTCGGCGCCGTCGACGCTCGTCGATCTACACGGTCCCGGCCGACGCGGCGGCGACGAACGTGCGGCCCGATGCGACGGGCCTGCGACACCCGACGGGGCGCCTCCCGGCCGACGAATTAAAGGCGAAAAGGCCCCTGCTTCACCAAAGGCATGCGAGATCACACAGATTTGTGTTATCTGAGTGATCTATGGTATCTTCTGCGCCGTGCCGTCTGATGCCGAGATCACGTTCGCCGACCACGCCGGCCGTTTGTATGCCCGCCGCTACGGAATGGCGCCGATGGTTGGCCGCCTCCTGGGGTACTTGATGGTGTGCTGGCCGCGGGAGCAGAGCATCAGCGAGCTGGCGGAGGCGCTCTTGGCCAGCCGGAGCGCGATCGCCGGCGCGGCCGGCGCGTTGGAGAACCTGGGATTGGTCCGGCGGTCGCGTGCCGCCGGGGAGCGCATGGATCGGGTCAGCATCGATCGAACCTCCCGACGCGCATGGGGGTTCGATGTCTCTGAGTACCGGGAGCAGGCCGAGCTCGCCCGCGAGGGCCTGGAGGTGCTCGCCGATGCCCCCGTCGAGCGGCGGGCCGTGCTGCTGGAGTTCGCCGCGTTCGCCGATTTTCTCGTCGACAGGCTGCCCCTGCTCGAGCAGGAGTGGAACGCGCAACGTCAGGCGCTCAGCGACGCCGGTCAGCTCCCATCACGAAAGGACGACGAAGGATGACCAGCCCTGCGATCCTCGCCCACCGAGTCGACAAGTCGTTTGGCAAGCACCGGGTGCTCGACCACGTGGACCTCACCGTCGCGGAGGGCACGGTCTTCTCGATGCTCGGCCCCAACGGCGCCGGAAAGACGACGTTGGTGCGCATCCTCTCGACCTTGATCGCGGCCGACGCCGGCGAGATCCGAGTCGCCGGGCACGATGTGCGAACCCAGGCAGCCGGGGTGCGCGCGGCGATCGGAGTCACCGGTCAGTTCTCCGCGGTGGACAACCTGCTCACCGGGGCTGAGAACCTCCGCCTGATGGCCGATCTGCGCCACCTCGGGCGGGACAGGGGACGTCGACGGGTGAGCGACCTGCTCGAACGATTCGACCTCGCCGACGCGGCCGACAAGCAGCTGTCGACCTATTCGGGGGGGATGCGCCGCCGGCTGGACCTGGCGATGACCCTCGTCGGCGACCCCCGCCTGATCTTCCTCGACGAGCCAACCGCCGGCTTGGATCCGCGTAGCCGCCGGACGATGTGGCAGATCATCGGCGAGCTGGTCGCCGACGGCGTCACGATCTTCCTCACGACCCAGTACCTCGACGAGGCCGACCGGCTCGCCGACCGGATCGCCGTGCTCGACCACGGCCGCATCGTCGCGCAAGGCAGCCCCGCCGAGCTCAAGCGCCGCATGCCCGGTGGACATGTCCAGCTGCAGTTCGCCGACCCGGTTGCCCTGCGCCAGGCCGCGGCCGTGCTCGACGTCGCCCTGCCCGAGGACGACAAGCTCGCCCTGCAGGTGCCGGGCGACGGCACGCTCGCGTCGCTACGCGGCCTGCTCGAGCGATTGGACGACGCCCGCGTCGAGGTCCAGGATCTGTCGATCCACGCCCCCGACCTCGACGACGTGTTCTTCGCGGTCACCGGCCGCCCGACCGCCCAGCCCACGACCGAGGAGGCCCTTGCCCGATGAGTGCCCTCGCCTACACCGTCACAGACTCGGCGACGATGCTCCGCCGCAACGTCAAACACCAGCTGCGCTACCCGTCGGTCACCCTGATGCTCGTCGGGATGCCGATCGTGTTCCTGCTGTTGTTCGTCTACGTGTTCGGCGGCCAGCTCGGCGCCGGCCTCGGCGCGCATCAGGCCGGGCACGGCAACCGGACCGCCTACCTCACCTATGTCGTGCCCGGCATCCTGGTCATGACCGTCGCCTCGGCCGCACTGGGCACTGCCCTGTCGGTCGCGATGGACATGACCGAGGGCATCATCGACCGGTTTCGCACGATGGCGATCGCCCGCGGCGCCGTACTGACCGGCCACGTGCTCGGCAGCCTGATCCAGACGGTCATCGGCCTCGCGATCGTGGTCGGCGTCGCCGTGACGATCGGATATCGCCCCACCGCCGGCCCACTCGCCTGGCTGGCCGCGGTCGGGGTGCTGCTCCTGTTCGCTCTCTCGCTCGTCTGTCTATCCGCCGCGCTCGGCCTCGCCGCCAAGAGCGTCGAGACCGCCAGCAACACCCCGATGTTCCTCACCCTGCTGCCCCTGCTCTCAAGCGGATTCGTCCCCACAGGCACGATGCCGGACGGCCTGCGCCAGTTCGCCGAGTACCAGCCCTACACCCCCGTCACCCAGACCGTCCGTGGCCTGCTCAGCGGCGCGCACACCGCGCCTCACGCGATCGCCGCCATCGCGTGGAGCCTGGGTATCGCCGCCGCCAGCTACCTCTGGGCCGTACGTCTCTACGACCGCCGCCGAGCCGCCGATCCGAAATGATGGCGAACTCATTCGACCGCTGCCGTCGGCTCAAGGGGCAATAAACGAATCCCGCCCTCGGCACCGACCGCCGCCGGCGCGTGCCCGAACCGGGGGTGCGCCTGTTCTACTCGCTGGAGGAGATCGAGGCCATCGCCCGCTCGCTTGAGGCCGGGTTCCACCGTCCCACCGTGTTGGCCCGCGACGAGTTCGAGCACGTCGAGGACTTCCGCGACGGCGAAGCGATCCGCCTCGCGGCCTACTCGGGGCTGCGACTCGGAGAGCTCCTGGCGTTGCGCTGGCGGGACGTCGACCGGACCGGCTCGGCGCTGACGATCAGCCGGTCGCTGTCCTCTGGCGTCGAGGGGACGACCAAGACCAGACACGTCCGGCGCGTGCCGATGGCCGACCAGGCCGCGGCCGCACTCGACCGACTCTCACAGCGCGACGATTTCACCTCGCCCGACAACTACGTCTTCTGCAACGGACGCGCCCGAGTAACCGCCGCTCATCTAACGGAGCGCCCTTAAGCTGTGAAATGACAGCTCGTGTAGCCCTATTCGGCCTTGAGACCGTGATTTGGCAGCATTATGATGTGATATGTTTAAGCCGTAAAAAGGCAGCGTTAGGTATGAGAATCCGAAATGAGCTCACCGATGCCGCCGCGCTGCGTGAACTCGGCGCCCGAATCGCCCGCCAGCGCCTCGAGCGGGACCTTACCCAGACCGAATTGGCCCGCGAGGCGGGTGTTGACCGCACCGCTTTGCAGCGGCTTGAACGCGGCGAATCGGTAACCCTCACGACGCTGCTGCGGCTGCTACGCGCGTTAGGCCTGCTCGAGAACCTCGAAACGGCCGTCCCCGCCGCCCGGCCAGGCCCGATCGAGCTCTTGGAGACCCAGGGGCGGCCGCGGCGTCGGGCCCGTGGCCGCAAAACCCGCCGCCACGAGGGCGACGCCGGCGGCTGGGCCGGCTGGGGGGATGAGCAGTGACGACGGCCGCGGTCAATCTGTGGGGCACCCGCATCGGGGCGGTCACCTCCGACGAGGACGGCGGCGCGGCTCGATTCCAATACTCCCCGGGATTCGTTGAGAGCAATATCGAGGTCGCGCCGCTGACGATGCCGTTGCGCCGTGCCGAGTACTCGTTCCCCGGGCTGAACACTGACAGCTTCCACGGCCTCCCCGGCCTGCTCGCCGATTCCCTCCCCGACAAGTACGGAGAGGCGCTCATCAATGCGTGGCTGGCCTCTCAGGGCCGCAGCCCGGGCAGCTTCACCCCTGTTGAACGGCTCTGTTACGTGGGCAAGCGCGGGATGGGCGCGCTCGAGTACGAACCTGTCGAGGGTCCGGATGCTGCGGAGGACCACCCACTCGACGTCGCGTCCCTCGTTGAGCTCGCGTCAGAAGCGCTCGCCGACCGTCAGAAGTTCGTCGCGAACTTCGAGGATGGCAGCCGCCGCCAGGCGATGCGCGACATCCTGCGGGTCGGCACCAGCGCCGGCGGCGCTCGCGCGAAGGCGCTCATCGCCTACAACCCCGACACGGGCGAGGTCCGCTCCGGGCAACTCGACCTCGGCCGCGGTTTCGAGCACTGGCTCATCAAGCTCGATGGCGTCGCCGAGAATCGGGACCGCGAGGCGCTCGCCGACCCGCAGGGGTACGGGACCATCGAGTACGCCTACTGGCTGATGGCCGGCGACTTCGGCATCGAGATGACCCAATGCCGCCTGTTCTCCGAAGGCGGCCGCCGGCACTTCATGACCCGCCGATTTGACCGCGACGAGTACGGCAAGCGCAAGCACGTTCAGACGCTCGCCGCGATCGCGCACCTGGACTACAAGCAGGCCACAGTGCACTCCTATGAGGAGGCGTTCGGCGTGATGAGCCGGCTCGGGCTGACCGCCGGGGAATTTGAGCAGCAATACCGGCGGATGGTCTTCAACGTCGTGGCTCGCAACCAAGATGACCACACCAAGAACGTCAGCTTCATCATGAACCGAGGCGGTCGGTTCAGTCTCTCCCCAGCCTACGATGTCACGCACGCCTACGCACCCAGCGGCGACTGGACCGCACGTCATCAGATGAGCGTCAACGGCAGACGCGAAGACTTCAGCGTCGAGGATTTCATCGCCGCCGGAAAGACCGCCAAGCTCCCTCGGGGACGCGCGCAGGCCATCCTGCGAGAGGCCACCGACGTCGTCTCACGATGGCCGGCTTACGCCGAGCGGGCCAATGTCCCCGAGAAGCTCGCCGACGCCGTCACCGGGGACCTACGGCTCACTTTCCACCGAGACTGAGCTCGTCTCCCGGCTGTCGTTGATCGTCTTCCCGGAGAGCCAATGGGACACGGCAGACGACCTCGACCGTCACTCGAGCGCGTCCTGGGCGCGCCGGGCCTGGCGCGCCCTGTGTGCGATGGAGAGCTACGCGCGGTCCAAGTCCGACGGGAGCTTCGACGGCAACCTCCGCGACTACTGCCAGCAGGGCGGCGCCGAGGCGATCCTGGTCACCATGGTCGCCCTGCGCGAGAGCGAGACCACCGACAACGACCCATCCTTCCGCCGGCTCCCGACGCTGCCGATCGACCCCGCGGTCTGCGGCGAAAGCAGCGTCTACATGCCCGCCCACATCAAGATCGTCCCGGGTGGCAGCCCCGCCCCACGGATCTACTTCCATGACGACACCTCAGGCGCGACCGGGAAGATCCACATCGGCTACTTCGGCGACCACCTCGACAACAACGCCAAGTCGTAGAACGCTGGCTACACGATCCCCAGCGCCTAATCGGCGCCAAAGTCAGCGGCGACCCGGGTGCTCCCGGCCTGAGCCAAGAACTGTCGTTTTCGAGCCTGCGTGGTACTCCAGAGCGGTACTCCACCTTCACCAATCTTATGGGAATTACGCTCTGAAAATAGAAAAGGCCCGCTAATGCGGACCTTCTCAAATAGCGGGGGCAGGATTCGAACCTGCGACCTTCGGGTTATGAGCCCGACGAGCTACCAGACTGCTCCACCCCGCGGCGTCTGTTTACAGAGTAGCAACCTACCTTCGCTGCCCACTGGTCCCCTCCGACCGGCGCAAGATCGCCGGCATCCGATCGGCGGGCACGGCGACGCGCGAAGATGCCCGGCGATGGCGAGACCCCCCGGCCACCGCCCGCGGCGCCCGGGCCGCTGAGCACGTGCCCGTCGCCGTCCTCGACATCGGCACCAACTCGACGCGGCTCCTGATCGCCGACGTCGACCCGGCCGGACGGATCGCCGAGGTCGAGCGTCATTCTGCGGTCACACGCCTCGGCGACGGCGTCGACTCCGACGGGCGCCTCAAGCCGGACGCGATCGACCGCGTCTGCGCCGTGCTCGACGGCTACGCCGACCTGATTCGTGATCGACGGTGCCGAGCCGCGCGTGCCGTGATGACAAGCGCCGTACGCGACGCCGCCAACGGCCCGGATTTCGTCCGCCTCGTTCGAGACCGCTACGACGTCGCCGCCGATGCGATCACCGGCGCCGAAGAGGCCCGCCTGACGTTCCTGGGTGCGATGTCCGAGCGCCCGCCCGACCCCCGGACGACGACGCTGGTCGTCGACGTCGGCGGCGGATCGACCGAGCTGATCATCGGCGCCGCCGACCAGATCTCCTTCCACGTCTCGCTCCAGGCCGGCGTCGTCCGCCAGACCGAGCGACACCTCGCGGCCGACCCGCCGACGACCGGCCAGCTCAAGGCGCTGAGAGGTGACGTCCGCCGCCTGATCAGGCACCACGTCCCGGCCGCCGAGCGCCGCCGGCCGACCGCGGCGATCGCCGTCGCCGGGACCGCCACGTCGTGCGCGGCGATCGACCAGGGCCTTCGCGACTACGACTCCGGCCGGGTCCACGGCTACGCGGTCGAGCTGAGCACCGCCCGCCTCCTGCTTGCCCGCGTGGCCGGCGTTCCGCTCGCCGCACGGCGGACGATCCGCGGGCTCCATCCCGACCGCGCACCGACGATCATCGCCGGCATCGCGATTCTCGTCGAGGTCCTCGAATCGTTCGAGCTCGCCGGCTTCGAGGCCTCCGAGCACGACATCCTCCGCGGCGCCGCGCTCGAGCTCGCCGGCGCCCTACCGGCCTGACCCCCGCGCGGTCGGTCCGGGCCCCGGGTCTGCGCTGCTGTCGTCCCCGACGGCCCCGGCAGGCCCAAGCGCACTCCTTCGGGGAAGATGTCACGCGCGAGAGGAGAGGAGTTACCGACGTGCCGAAGCTTCCTGACTGGCTGCACCGGATCGACGCCCGTGCCCTCGCGGCGATCTTCGTCGGGGGTGCCGCCGGCGCCCTCGCGAGAGTTGGGCTCGACCTCGAGTTTCCGGCGTCCGCGGGTACCTGGCCGTGGGCGACATTCGCGATCAACGTCACCGGGTCCTTCCTGCTCGGGTACTTCGCAACCCGGCTCCAGGAGCGCCTGCCCCAGTCGACATATCGCCGCCCCCTGCTCGGGACCGGCCTCTGCGGGACGTACACGACCTTCTCGACGATGCAGGTCGAGATCCTCAAGATGTTCGACCACCACCGGCCGGGCCTCGCGGCGGCCTACGCCCTAAGCAGCATCCTTGCCGGCTTCCTCGCCGTCGCCCTCGCCACCGGCATCGTCCGCCGCGCCGCGATCCTCGGATGAGCTTCTGGGTCTGGGCCGCCGTCGCAGTGCTCGGCGGGCTCAGCGCGATCGCCCGGTTCGCCCTCGATGGCGTCGTCGCCTCCCGCGCCGGGCGGAGCTTTCCCTACGGAACGCTCGCCGTAAACGCGACCGCCTCCCTCCTGCTCGGTCTCGTCACCGGGCTCGCGCTGACCGGCGACGCCCTGCTCCTCGCCGGGACGGCCACGATCGGCTCGTACTCGACCTTCTCGACCTGGATGCTCGAGACCCATCGTCTCGCCGAGGGCGGCGAGACCCCCGTCGCGATCCTCAACGTCGTCGTCAGCCTGGCCGTCGGGATCGGCGCCGCCGCGCTTGGTCGCGCGATCGTCTAGCGCGATGACCGACGCTCTCACGCTCAGCACGTATTTCGGCGAGCGCGACCGTACGGGCGGTCGTCTCCTGGCGGACGCACTGCTCGACATCTACGGGGCCGACCGGATCCGCGCGAGCCTGCTCCTCCGCGGGGCCGCCGGGTTCGGTGCCGTCCACCATCTCCACACCGATCGGCTGCTCAGCCTCTCGATCGACCTCCCGGTCGTCTCCGTCGCGGTCGACGTCCCCGAGCGGATCGAGTCGACCCTCGCCAAGGTGCTCGAGATCAAGCAGCGTGGCCTGATCACGCTCGAGCGGACCCGCCTGATCCCGGACGGCCTCGAGCCCCGGCCATCCCCGACGACCCAGGCGGCGATCGGCGCTCTGGCGGAGTCCGGCGCCGAGACCAAGTTGACGATCGTCCTCGGTCGCCGGGATCGAGTCGACGGACGACCCGCGTCCGTCGCGGTCTGCGAGCTCCTCCACGAGAGGGCGATCGCCGGCGCAACGGTCCTGCTCGGGGTCGACGGCACCAGACACGGCCGGCGCACCCGAGCCCGCTTCTTCGGTCGCAACCCCGACGTCCCGATGATGATCGTCGCCGTCGGTTCCTCGGCCGCGCTCGCGTCCCTCCTCCCCGAGCTCGGGCGCCTCGCGCGGGCTTCGCCGGTGATGGTCGAGGACGTCCGCGTGTGCAAGCGCGACGGAGTCCTCCTCGCCCGTCCTCACGAGCCCCCCGACACCGACCGCACCGGACGGCCGGTCTGGCAGAAGCTGACGCTCTACGCGTCGGAGAGCGACACGCACGACGGACGCACCCTCCACCTCGAGCTGATTCGCCGCCTGCGCCGCACCGACGCGGCCGGTGCGACCAGCCTCCGCGGCATCTGGGGCTTCCACGGCGACTACCAGCCCCACGGCGACCGGCTGCTCGCGCTCCGCCGCCGCGTGCCCGTCGTCACGACCCTGATCGACCGGCCGAGCACGATCGCCACGTCGTTCGAGATCGTCGACGACCTGACACGCCGGACGGGCCTCGTGACGAGCGAGATCGTCCCGGCGATGCTCGCCTTCGGTCCGGCCGCCCGGATCGGCGGCCTCCAGCTCGCCGACCCACCCTCCCCGTCGGCCGGCCGCGCGGCCGACTGAGCCGGCCGGCATCGGCTGGACCCACCGGCACGGGCCGACGCAATGCCCGGGGTGGGAGTCGAACCCACATGCCCGTCGGGACAGCCGATTTTAAGTCAGCCGCGTCTACCGTTCCGCCACCCGGGCGCCCGGGCATTCTTGCGCTAATCCGCCGGTCGACGCATTCGACCCGGCGCAGCGCAACTTTGGCCGTTGCTACGGTGTCTACGGGGGTAAGCCGAAAGAAACCTCGTGGAGGCCTCCGCACTAACCAAAACGCAGCTCTCCGGGCTGCGGGGACCGTCACCGCTTTTGCGGTTGGCGCCCGACGAGCGCTTGATAGCGCTCGTCCGACGTGGCCAGTCGGCCGCGTTCGAGACGATCGTCGCCCGCTACCAAGCCCGCCTGCTCGCGTTCTGCCGCCACCTCGTGGCCTCCCGCGAGGACGCCGAGGACGTCCTTCAGGAGGTCTTCGCCGCGGCTTTCAACGCGATGCTCGCCGACCGGCGGGAGATCAACCTCAGGCCGTGGCTCTACCGGATCGCCCGTAATCGCTGTCTCAACCATCTCCGCCGGCAGACATCGATCGGCGTCGACTCGATGGACGTCCACTTCGCCGACGGCGGCGCGTCGATCGTCGAGAAGGTCGCCGGCCGGGAGAACTTCCGCCTCCTGATGGCCGACATCCGCCGGCTCCCCGAGACCCAGCGAACAGCCCTTCTGCTCCGCGAGATGGACGCTCTCTCGTACGACCAGATCGCCGAGGCGATGGAGACGACCGTGCCCGGCGTCAAGTCGCTCCTCGTCCGCGCCCGGATCTCCCTCGGCGAGGCTGCCGAGGCGCGCAAACTGACCTGCTCCGAGGTCAGGCTCGAGCTCGGCGCGATCGCCGAAGGGCTGGCCACCGCCAGTCCGGCCATCCGCCGCCACGTCAAGGACTGCGAACCCTGTCACGCGTTCCGCGCCCACCTCCGCGCCAACAACCGCGTGCTCGCGGCGATGCTGCCGGTCGGCCCGCTCCTCCTCTTCAAGAAGTTCGCCCTCGCGAAGCTCGGCCTCTCGGTCGGTGCCGGCGGGGCCGGCGCGACCGCAACCGCCGGCAGCAGCGGCGCCGCGGCCGCCGGCGGGGCGGCCGGCGCAACCGGCGCAGTCGGGGCCGCCAGCGCCGTTGGGGCAGCCGGGGCGGCCGGGGCGGCCGGGGCCGTGAGCGTCGTCGGAGGCAGCACGGCCGGGGCGATCACGGCCGGGGCGGTCGCAGCCAAGGCGGTCGCCGGCCTTGCCGCCGCCGCGCTGGTGACGGCCGGTGCGGTCGAGGTCCAGCAGGCTCCACGCCCGGTCCGCCCAGTACGGCCGGCCGTCGCCCAGGTCCGCACGCCGCCCGTGGCAATCCGGCCGCCCGTACCACAGGTGATCGTCTCGGCAGCGCAGCCGACGACCGCCGGCACCCCGCTGCCGAGCGCAGCCGCGCTGGCTGCCGCCGCGGCGACGGCCGCAGCAGCGGCGAAGGCCCAGGCAAAAGCGGCCCCCGCGAAAGCCCCGCCGATCCAGATCGCTGCACCGGTCGAGCTGACCCCGGTCCCGCCGGTCTCGACGACGACGCAGCAGGTCTCCAACGTCTCCGTCCTCCCGCCCCAGCCGGGGTCGCCGACGACACCCGGGACGACAACCGGGCTGGCTGGAGGCCCGACGACGACCGCGACCTCGACCCCGGCGACCCCGGCGCCCGGACAGACGACCACGTCGGTTCAGGCGGTGGGGCCCACGACCACCGGCGCGATTTCGACCGGGTCTCCGGCCCAGCCGGTCGGGACGGCGACTCCGGTCGCGACCACGAGCCCACCGACGGCCACCGGCCCGGCGGGCTCGCCGACCCAGCAGGTCGGCCCCGGCGCGACGCAGACACCGGTCACCGCGGGCGGGACGTCTCCGGCGAGCAGCACGCAGCTCGTCGGCGGAGCGACGGGCTCGAGGGTGACTCCGAGCGCGAGCGGATCGACCACGTCGACGGCGAGCACGACGGTCGAGATCCTCGGCGGCGCGGTCGTGACGACCCCGTCAGGCCACTCCCGCCGGCCCGCATCGCGCGTCGGCCACGGGTCAAGCGCCGAAGCGAAAGCTCCGAAACGGCTTCTCCAGAATGTCGGCCGATCCGACCGCGTCGGGCGAGTAGTCCACTGACGCATTCGGCTGGATTCCCATGTTCAGGATCACCCCGTTGCGCTGGCCGGTCAGGGCGGGAACGAGCATGACGAGCCGGCCGTACATCAGCTGTCCCTCGATCCGCCCGCTGTAGGTCACCGAGTAGCCGGCGACCAGGTTGATCCGGGTCTTCGTCTCCGACTGGAGGACGAAGCCGGGGACGCGTCGGGCGAGTCCGGCGATGTAGTTGGTCGCGAACACCGGCAGCTGACCGCTGACCTCGCCGGAGTACGGGCCGAGCTCCAGCGGGTCGACCTCGAACCACTCGCGCAGGCGGCCCGTCGAGGTCCGGGCCTCGATCCTCATGTCAGCGCCCGCCGGCGGCGCGACCACGTGGAGCGGTCCGGGGTAGCTCAGGTTGAAGGCGACCGATGAGCCGCGGTAGACGAACGACGTGCCCCCGGACCGCAGGACGATGACCACGAGGGCGCCCGCCACGAGCGCGGCGCCGAGCGCGATCAGCCCGCGAAGACCGGCCGAGACGCCCCGCCACCGCGGTCCCACCAGGTCGGCCAGCGTCGGGCCGTACTGGGGCTTGACTGTGGGCGCGCGCATCGGCGGCCCAGTCTAGGGCGGTCACCCCGGTCGCCTCGCAGGCGGCCGTCCCAACAGGTTTCAGCCGAGCGCCGGAAACGCCGATTAGGCACGTGAGGGAGCCACCCGCGAACAGGATCCGGACGATGCAACCAATCGACCACCCACGTCAGCCGGCCGTCCATTACGACTTCGCCCGTCATCGCCTCTGGATCCTCGGTCAGCGCTGCCATCACGGAGCCGTCGGAGCTCTTCTGGCCGCGACGGCGTGGGCCTGGATCGCCGCCGAGCCGACGACGGCGAGAGCCCAGGACTCCCGGCGCCCGCAGCACTCGGCGTCCCCGGCGATCGTCCTCGCCGGTGCCGCCGGCGCCCTGATGGCGCATGACTGGAAGGATCACGCGCTCTGGTTCGAGCGGGGGGCCGGAACCCAGCCCTGACCCGCCTGGCCGGCCCGCTGGTCGCCGGCCGGCTACTCGCCGATCGAGAACATCGACTCGAGATCGTGCTTGGAGAAGACCTCGAACGCGACCATCGTCTGCGTCCGGGCGACCCCCGCGAGCCTGGAGATCCCACCGGCGACGATGTCGGCGAGCTGCTCATGCCGGGGAACGCGGACGATCACGACGAAATCCCACTCGCCCGTCACCGAATACGCCTCGGCGACCCCGTCGAGCTCGGCCAGCGCTCCGCCGAGCGTCGGCAGGGCGTCGCGTTCGGCCTCGATCAGAACGACGGCGTGTGTCATCTCAATCGTCGTCCGTCGTGCCCCGATCGGCCGCCGCGAGCTCGTTGGCAAGCTCGAAGCCGACGGCCACGCCGACGAGCATGCCGATCCGAGTCTGCTCGGCGACCAGCGAACCGACCGCAGCCAGCCGCTCCTCGGCATCCTCGCGCGAGGCTGCCGCGCGCAGGAGATCGTCGTGGGCCGGCCCGAACCAACCACCCTGGTCGAGGGCCTCGTCGAGGACCCGGGCAAGGCTCGGGGCCGCGTGGGTCACGACGTCCGACGCATGCGCGAAACGCTCTGGATCCTGGAGGCGGGCGACCGCAGCGTCGACTTCGGCTGCGGTGTACGAGCGCGGTCCCACGCTCCCCATGATACGGACCTCCCACCGGCGGCCGGACTGGTCCTCCCGGGCGCGACGAGACCGCGGAGCCCTCGGGCCGGACGATCAGCCGCGACGACGGGATCCGCCGAAGCGGACGAGGCCGAGCCCGACGAGATACCCGGCGAGCACACCGAATCCCCCGGCGATCGCGTTCGCCTCGGGCCTGGCGACCGGCATCGCGAGCATGACGAGCGCGATCGCGCCAGCCCCGAGCAGGTCCCCGTCGTAGTCGAGACCCCGCCTCCGCTCGAGGAGGTCGGGAACGGCCCAGGCGCAGAGCAGGGCGAGGGCCGCACCATTCGCACCGACGACGACGGCCTGAGAGTCGATCAGCGTCGCGACGGCCGCGCCGCCGGCCCCGCCCAACACGAACAGGGCGGCGACGACCAGGGGACCGTGGCGGCGCTCGAGCAGCCAGCCGAAGATGGCGATCGCCAGCAGCGTCACGAACTGGTAGATGCCCAGCCCGGTGAGCGACCCGCCGATCGAGAAGGAGTAGGTGAACTGGGCAGTCAGAACCCGCCACCAGTCGGTGTGCGGTCGACCGAGGACGACGAGCTTCGCCGGATCGAGGTACCCGCCGCGCGTCGCGATCCAGATCACGCAGGTCGCGAGCACGATCCCACCGGTCAAATACGGTCCGGCATCGTGGCGGATCCCCGGGATCTCGTCGCGGCGCAGCCTGCCCAGCTTCGGCGCCGCGACGCGCGGCGTCCGCGGCGTCCGCGGGCGGCCCCGATCGAGCTTCGGCGCCCGCTTGCGCAGGCGGGCCCCGCAGTAGGGGCACTCGGTGATGTACGGACTCACCTCGGCCCCGCAGTCGGGGTTCTTGCAGACGACGAACAGATCGGCCCGTGGCATCCAGCCAGATTCTAGGGGGTCCCCCCAAGGCCTCAGTCCACTCGGCCGGCCGGACCGCGGCGGTCCTCGGACGCGGCTGTTGAGACGCCCCCGCCGGTCAGGCCGGAGAATGCCCAGGCAGAAGCTTACGGTGTGATTATGTCGCCCGAAATCGCTACGCTCCAACGACGATGCGGATGCGCCAGAGCCTCGCCCAGCTTGAGCGGGCGTTCGTCGAAGAGGTCCATCAGGACCGCGACCGGCGAGCCTCGCTCCACCGAACGGCCGAGTCCCGCAGCCACCGGCGGGCGGTGCGCCGGGAGACGAAGCGAAGCTCGTTCAGGTTCGCGATGCTCTGTCTGACGCTTGTCGCGACGGCCGTCGTCGTCACGATCGTGATGTTCAAACTGCTCTTCCTCGTCCTCGGCTGACCCGCCCACCCTCGGGCCGGTCCCGCGTCGACCGGCTGGCGGCTGACGCGGCGTCGGAGGAGTGGCCCGGCCCGGCTTGCCGGATCCGGCGCTGGGCCGGTCGCCGGGCCGCGCGACCATGCCCAGCCGGCGTCTAGCTGGGGTCGATCACCGGAGCCGGGACGTCGCCGAGAAGCTCCTCGGCCTGCTCACGCTGGATCTCCAGATAGACCTCGCGCCGGAACACCGGAACCGACCGGGGAGCCTGGATACCGATGCGCACCTTGTCCCCCATGACGGACAGCACCGAAACCTCGATCTCGTCCCCGATCATGATGCTCTGGTTCGACTTTCGCGTCAATACCAGCACCCAGCACCTCCCTAGCCCTTTGGTGTAACTCCATTAAGCATCCTGACAGCCCGGAATACAAGATGCACGGCCGACGATTCGGACCAGCCCCCTCCCCGCGCCCCCAGAGCCGCCGCGCCCAGTCCGCGTCAGGGGTCCGCGAGGCCCTCTTTCCGCTAGTCTCAGACCGCTCATGGCCCGTAAATCCCTCCGACCGCAGCTCAATCAGATTCGCGCGTGGACCCGCCAGGGGCGCACCGACGCCTGGGTCGCCCATCAGCTCGAGGTCAGCGTCCAGCAGATCCAGGCCTTCAAGCGCGAGAACGGTCTCGCCGGAGACGGCGAACAGCCGGACGGCGTGGCCGGCGAGCTCGACTTCGACGACGAGATCGATCTTCGGGCCGAGGACGACGCGCTGATCGCGGCCGAGCTCGAGGCGGCCGAGGCCCAGCGCGCCCTCGAGGCCGAGGCCGAGGCGGCCGCCAAGGCCGCCGCGAAGGAAGCCGCCAAGGAAGCCGGCGAGCCCACCGAGACGGAGACCGAGGTCGCCGCCCGACGTCGGCGGGGACGGCGGGGCGGCCGTGGACGTCGGGGTCGCGCGAGCGGCCCACTCGAAGGAACCTTCGACCACGGCGAGGAGGGTTACGGGCTCTGGCTCGACCCGGCCGTCGTCGATGACCGTATCTACGCCGAGCACTGGGCCGGGCACCGGCCGGTCGAGGTCACGATCGAAGAGGACCAGATCGTGATTCGCCGAAGCGTCGAGGCCGACGCCGAAGCCGCCGAGACGGCCGAAGCCGAACCGGCGACCTAGCCCGCCTCGCGGCTGTCGCGAGGTCGCGGCACGATCTTGTCGCGCCGCGGGATCTTCAGCGCAGGTCGATTGGCGCGACCAGGCTCCGGGGAGCGCGCAGCTTGGGGCGTGCTCCCGACTGATCGCCGTGATCTAGGTCCCGTCTCGAGCGAACAACTAACCGCACGACGTTCGGTGCGAACGGCGTTCGGTTGCGAACAGCGTTCGGTTGCGAACAGCGTTCGTGTCGACGGGAGGCACATCGACAACATGCTCGACAGAGTCAGTCGGGGCCGTGTCGCACCCGACCGCCGCCGCTTCACCGCTCGAGGCGGCCTCCGGCGCAGTCGTGCGCGTCCCGGAGGTAGCGGTGAAACGCCGCGTCGCCGACCGTCGCCTCCCATGCCCACGGCGAGTCGGGTGCGAGGCTCGCGGCCAGCGGCAGGATCCAAGCCGTCCCGGCCTCGTAGAAGTCGACGAGCTCGGCCGAACCGAACGACCCGCCGAGTCGGCGGCGCAGCTCGGCGAGGATCTGCTCGCAGACGAACTCGAGAACCGCGCGGCGGTCGGGCGGCGCCTCGCGGAGGGTCCGCTCGCCGTCCTGCCACCGGTGAACCGCAGTCTCGAGGCTCAAGCTAGTTGGCCGGCAGGCCGAACACGACGAACTCCTTCTCGCCAGGCTTGACCAGGCCCTGCTTGCGGGCATCGAGCTCGAGCGTGCTCGAGCTCTTCAGAGCCGCCCGCTCGGCCAGCAGTGTCTTCGTCGTCCGCTGGAGCGAGGCGACCTGGGCACGCTGGGCGGCCGACTGGTGAAAGGCCGCGATCAACGACCGGACCGGGCTGATGTAGAGGTAGAGGAGGACGAGCAGCACGAACAGCATCGCCACCCGTCCGAGCCGATCCCAGCGGATCCGGGCCGTCCCGGGCCGGCGTGAGCCGGGGGCCGGTCGGGACGCCGTGCGCGGGGTGCGACTGGTCGTGCCTGAACTGGCCATCCCCTCGCCTTTCGCCCGAGCCGAGCGCATTCCTGCCGGTGATCGCCCGTCTGCGACGCAAACCCGGAGCACGGGTTCGCCCGCCTCAGCGGAAGACCGACCGGCCGGGGAAGGTCGCCCGGTCGCCGAGCTGCTCCTCGATTCGCAGGAGCTGGTTGTACTTGGCGACGCGATCTGACCGGGACGGCGCGCCGGTCTTGATCTGGCCGCAGCCGGTGGCGACCGCGAGATCGGCGATCGTGACGTCCTCGGTCTCGCCCGATCGATGCGACATGACCGCCGTGTAGCCGGCCTCCCTGGCCATGCCGATCGCGGCGAGCGTCTCCGACAGCGTGCCGATCTGGTTGACCTTGATCAGGATCGAGTTGGCCGTGCCGGCCTTGATGCCCCGGTCGAGCCGCTCGGTGTTCGTCACGAAGAGGTCGTCGCCGACCAGCTGAACGCGGTCGCCGATCCGGTCGGTGAGGGCCTTCCAGCCGTCCCAGTCCTCCTCGTCCATGCCGTCCTCGATCGAGACGATCGGGTACTTGCCACACAGGTCTGCCCAGTAGTCGGCGAGCTTCGCGGAGTCGAGCTTGCGTCCCTCGTGGTGAAGGTCGTACAACGAGTCGTCGCCGTAGATCTCGCTGGTCGCCGGATCCAGGGCGATCGCGACATCCTCACCCGGGCGGTAGCCGGCCGTCTCGATCGCCCGAACCAGGATCTCGAGCGCCGACTCGTTGGACTCGAGGTCGGGGGCGAAGCCGCCCTCGTCGCCGACGGTCGTCGCCAGACCCATCTTGTGGAGGGTCGCCTTGAGGTGATGGAAGACCTCGGTGCCGATCCGCAGGCACCCCGAAAAGCTCGTGGCCCCGCAAGGAACGACCATGAATTCCTGGAAGTCGACCTTGTTGTCGGCGTGTGCGCCACCGTTGAGGACGTTCATCATCGGCACCGGGAGGACGTGGGCGTCGTCGCCGCCGAGATGGCGCCACAGCGGCAGGCCGCGGGAGGCGGCCATCGCGTGGGCCGCGGCGAGCGAGACGCCGAGCACGGCGTTCGCCCCCAGCCGGGACTTGTTCGGCGTCCCGTCGAGGTCGATCAACGTCTGGTCGAGGGCCTCCTGGTCGTCAGCCGACGTACCCTCGAGGGCGGCCGCGATCTCGCCGTTGACGCCGGCGACGGCCTTGAGAACTCCCTTGCCCATGAACGGCTGTCCGCCGTCGCGCAGCTCGGTCGCCTCGAACTCCCCGGTCGATGCGCCAGACGGAACCGCCGCGCGGCCACGAGCGCCGCCGACCAGCGTCAGCTCGACCTCGACGGTCGGGTTTCCGCGGCTGTCGAGGATCTGGCGGGCGTGGACGGTCTCGATCTTGCTCATCTTGCTCCTCTGACTTGGGCGGCCCTCAGACGGGCCGCGGCATAGTGCTGCAACTGTCGGTCGGACCCGAGCTCCGACCACCGCTCGCCGGCGCGGGTGGCCTCGGCCACGGCGTCCTCCAGGCGCCCGCGGAAGCGGTCGGTCGCCGCTCGGAGTGCCAGCTCGGGGTCGACTTTCAACTTGCGGGCGAGGTTCACCGCGGCGAACAGGACATCCCCCACCTCGTGAAAGCGCTCGTCGCGGCCGTCGGCGTGCTCGAGCTCGACGAGCTCGTCGCGGACCGATTCGAGCGGCCCCTCGGGACCGGGGAAGTCGAACCCGGTGGACGCCGCCCGCCGCTGGGCCCGCCGGGCGCGGAGCAGGGCCGGGAGGTTCTCGGGCAGATCTCCGAACAGCTCGGCGCGGCCCTCGCCCGTGCGCTTGATCTCGTCCCAGTTGCGGCCGACTTCGGCGGCGTCAGCCACCTCGACGTCGGCGAAGACGTGGGGATGTCGACGGATCAATTTCTCGGAGCAGTGGTCGGCGACCTCGGCCAGCGTTCCGGCACCTCGCTCCTCGAGCAGGAGAGCGAGGAAGTGGACCTGGAAGAGGACGTCGCCGAGCTCGTCCAGCAGCTTGACGTCGTCGCCGGCATGCGCGGCCTCGGCCAGCTCGTAGGCCTCCTCGACCGTGTGCGGGACGATCG
The DNA here is from genome assembly GCA_035553395.1 of Solirubrobacteraceae bacterium. Lineage (GTDB taxonomy): Bacteria > Actinomycetota > Thermoleophilia > Solirubrobacterales > Solirubrobacteraceae > Palsa-513. Next base: position 60,565 of record DASZKP010000042.1, read on the forward strand.
ACTTCTCGTCCTGCTCGCGGTCCCATGGGCACTCCCGGCGGAGTCGGCGAGTCAGTTCGTCGAGGCGCAGCAGCGCGTCGGCTGGCCGCGCTGACTGGGCCACCGGGTCGGCTCAGCCGGTAGCGCCGGTGGCGCCGGTTGCCGTGGTGGAGGTCTTCGGCGCGTTCTTGCAGTCGGTGACGATGAAGCCGGTGGCGCAGTTCGTCAGAGCCGTCCACTTGGCGTTGAACCTCTTGACGTACGCGTTCAGCGTGTTGTTCTGGTTGGTCGTCGTCAGCGTCGTCGTGATCGACGCAGTCTCCTGGGCCAGCGTCGGCTGCGTGCCGGGAGTGATCTTCTGGACCTTGAAGATCTCGTAGCCGAGCGTCGTCTTGATCGGGCCCTCGACCTTGTGCAGCGGCGCTGCGAAGACGGCGGTGCCGAGGTTCACCTCGAGCCCGGCCTGCGTCTGGCCGATCAGGGCGCCGCCGCTCTTCTTCGTGGTCGTGTCGATCGAGAACTGCCTGGCGACCTTGGTGAAGCTGACGTTGGCCTTCAGGAGCGCGAGCACTCGGTTGGCCGCAGCGGGCGTGCTCGTCAGAACCACTCGGAGGTCACGGGTCTCCGGCTTTCCGTAGGAGGACTTGTGCGCGTTGTAGTAGGCCTGGATCGCGGCCGGCGTGACCTTCGGCGCCCCGTTGGTGATCTTCGTGCGGAGGTCGTTCGAAAGGGCGTCGACGCGCACGCGGTAGAGCAGGTCGTTGTTGGACTCGCCCGACTGCTGGAGGAACTGGGCGAGCGCGGTCGGCGTCGGGAACTGGGCCGCCTCGATCTGCTTGAGCTGGCTGGCGACGGTCGACGCGCTGACCGAGATCTTCTGGGCCGCGGCCTCGCCCTGGAGCCAGTCGGCCGTGATCAGGAACGGCATCGTCTGCTGGAGACCGCTCGTGTAGGCCTGCTGGCACTCGGTCTTCAGAGCCGCCGTGGTCGGCGCCGGCTGGCCCTTGGCCGGCTGGGGATCGTTCGTCCGGTGGAAGGCGATGCACGCCGTGAAGTCCGGGGGAACCGGCAGAGGGGCGTGCGCCGCGGTGGCCGTCGTCGCCATCGAGTTCTCGGCGATCTGGAGCCAGTGGTCGAACGACGCCTTCGTGATCGGCGAGCCGTCGACGACGGCGACGGCGTTCGACGGCACGCCGGAACTGCCGCAGGCTGACAGCAGGACGACTGAGACCGCAGCGGCGACGAGCGCTGTAGTGGAACGATGAGGGCGGGCCACGAAGTCGACGATGGTAGCGGACTCAGGCCGCGGCTCGCACCGCCGCGAGGACCGCGTCGGCGGCCGCGAGAACGGCCGGGAAGCGGAGTCCCGGATCCTCGGGAACGCGCATCGACACCTGCGAGCGTCCGGACTCATACAGCGCCCCGGGCAGGGCTGTTCGCAGCGCCCGCACCCGGACGGAGTCGAGCTCGATCGGCACGACGGTCAGACGACCGGCCCGGAACGTGACCGACCGGGCGCCGGCCTGGCCGAGCTGGATCCGCGCCCGCTGGAGGGACAGGAGGTTGGCCAGGGGCTCGGGCACCGGCCCGAAGCGATCCTCGAGCTCGTCGCGCAGCTTCTCGACGTCGGCCAGCTCGACCGCCCCGGCGACCCGCCGGTGGATGTCGATCTTCGCCTGCTCGTACGGGACGTAGTCGCCCGGCACGTAGGCGTCGACGTCGACGTCGAGGCGCACCGGCTCCCACGTCGGCTCGTCCCCCTCGACCGGCCCGGCGGCCTGGACGGCCTCGTCGAGCATCTGCATGTAGAGCTCGAAGCCGAGCGCCGCGACGTGGCCGGACTGCTCGTCGCCGAGCAGGTTGCCGGCCCCCCGCAGCTCGAGGTCGCGCATCGCGACCTGGAAGCCGGCGCCGAGCTCGGTGAAGTCCGACAGCGCCGCGAGGCGCTGGGCCGCGAGGGGGGTCAGGGCGGCGGCCGAGTCGAACAGCATGTAGGCGTACGCCCGCTCCCGGCTGCGGCCGACCCGCCCGCGGATCTGGTAGAGCTGGGACAGGCCGAAGGTGTCGGCCCGCTCGACGATCAGCGTGTTCGCCTGGGGGATATCGATTCCCGACTCGATGATCGACGTGCAGACGAGGACGTCGGCCTCGCCACGCAGGTAGCCGAGCATGACCTTCTCGAGCTCGGCCTCGCCCATCTGGCCGTGGGCGACGACGAACCGGAGCTCCGGGCAGAGCGACCGCAGGCGGGCGGCCGTCTCGTCGATCGTGTCGACCCGGTTGTGAAGGAAGAAGCCCTGTCCGCCGCGGGCGTGCTCGCGCTCGAGCGCCTGGCGGACGAGCTGCTCGTCGTACTCGCCGACGTACGTCTTGACCGGCCGGCGGCCTTCGGGAGGCGTCTCGATCACCGAGATGTCGCGCAGGCCGGCCAGCGACATCTGGAGCGTCCGGGGGATCGGGGTCGCCGACATCGCGATCACGTCGACCTGGAGGCGGAGCTGGCGCAGCAGCTCCTTCTGCTTGACGCCGAAGCGCTGCTCCTCGTCGACGACGAGCAGGCCGAGGTCCTTGGCCCGTACGTCGCGTGAGAGGAGGCGGTGAGTCCCGATCAGGATGTCGACCTTCCCGGTCTTGAAGCCGTCGATCGCCGCCCGGGCTTCGGCGGTGCTGCGAAACCGGGAGACGTGCTCGATCGTGAAGGGGTAGTCGGCGAGCCGCTCCTTGAACGTCCCGTAGTGCTGCTGGGCGAGGATCGTCGTCGGCACGAGCATCAGGACCTGGCGACCGTCGGCTGCGCACTTGAAGGCCGCGCGGAGGGCGACCTCGGTCTTGCCGTAGCCGACGTCGCCGCAGATCAGCCGGTCCATCGGCCGAGGGGCCTCCATGTCGGCCTTGACCGCGTCGATCGCGTCCCGCTGGTCAGGCGTCTCGGTGTACGGGAAGCGCTGCTCGAAGTCCCGCTGCCAGTCGCCGTCCGCGGCGAACGCGTGGCCAGCCCGCCGCCGGCGCTCGGCGTAAAGCTGGAGCAGCTCGCCGGCGAGCTCCTGGGCCGCGTGCCGGGCCCTCGCCTTGAGCGCGTCCCAACGCGTCCCGCCGAGCTTCGACAACGGTGGGTGGTCGCCGCCGGCGCCGACGTACCGGGAGATCCGGGCGAGCTGGTCGGTCGGAACGTACACGCGGTCGTCGCCCTGGTACTCGAGGTAGAGGTAGTCCCGCGTGACGCCGGAGATCGTCCGCGTGTCGAAACCGGCGAAGCGGGCGATCCCGTGGGCCTCGTGTACGACGATGTCCCCGGTCCGCAGATCGGCGAACGACCGCAACGCGCCCCGCCGGCCGAGTTGGGGGGCCGAGCGCTGGTCGGTGCGGCGACGGTAGAGGCGGTGGTCGGGGATCACCGCGAGGCCGAACCCCGGCGCGACGAACCCGTCGCGGAGGGTTGCGGCGACGAAGCTCAGCGTCGCCTCCGGCGTCCCCGGCTCGAGCCAGCCGGCGCTCAGGCGGGCGAGGTTGTGTGCCGCGCGCTCGCCCTCGCCGCGGCGCGACCAGGTGACGACGGTCCGGTACGACGACCGCAGCAGCTTCTCCAGGCCGGCCTCCGCCTCGGCCAGCGAGCGGGCGGCGCTGCCGGCCGCCTGGGCGTGGAACTCGACCGCGGCCGTCCCGGTCGTCGAGTACAGGCGGACGTGCGCCCGCTCGGCCAGCTCCCGCTCGATCTCGTCGGGCGGGACGTAGAGATGGTGGGCGTCGGCGTCGTGGAACGCCGCGCAGACGTCTGTCCACTGGTCGCGGAGCACCGGCCCCAGCTCCTCGACCGACGCGACGAGGATCGTCGTGGCCCGACCGATCAGGTCGAGCAGCGGGCCGAAGCGGTCGACCGGGAGCAGCTCGGCGATGTCGGGCCGATCGTCGCCCGACTCGAGGACGTCGAGCTCCGCCGGCCTGTGCTCGGGCGCCAGCTCGGCGGCCGGGGCGATCTCGACGGACTCGAGCGTGTCGAGCGAGCGCTGGGTGAAGGTCGAGAAGGTCCGTAGGGACTCGATCTCGATGTCGAACAGCTCCACCCGGACCGCCCGGTCACCGGTTGCCGGATAGACGTCGAGCAGACCGCCGCGGACGGCGAACTGGCCCCTGTCGTCGACCTGCTCGACCCGTTCGTAGCCGCACCCGACGAGTGCCTCGGCGCATTCGTCGAGATCCAGGAGGTCTCCGACCCGCAGCTCGAAGCCATGCGGGCGCAGCGCCGGGTCGGGCACCTTCTCGGCGAGCGCGCCGGCCGAGACCACGACGACCGGGCCGAGCGCCTCTCCCCCCGCCGGGCCCCGCGCCTCTCCCCCCGCCGGGCCCCGCGCCGCTCCACCCGCAGGCGACCCGGGCTCGCCCCGACTCGCGGAGGCCTCCCACCCGAGCAGGGCGTCGAGGGCGGCGATCCGCAGGCCGACGAGGTGGGGCGGCGGGGCGAGGTGGGACTCGTACGTGACGCCGCGCGACGGGTAGTAGCGGACCGGCCGCGGCCCGAGCCAGCCCGCCAGGTCGCCGGCCAGATCGCGGGCGGTCCGGTCGTCCGGGGCGACGACGACCGCCGGGCCGCGGGTCGCCGGGGCGCCGGGAACGCCGTCGATCAGGGCGGCGAGCAGGAACGGGCGGAGCGACGATGCGCAGAACGCGACCCCGCCATCCCGCGCGAGGCTGACGGCGGCGTCGTCGCGGGCGATGTGGCTGAGCAGCTGGCGGAGTGGCATCCGGCCGCTACCCGCCGAGGACGACGGCACCGGAGATGACCGCTTCGGCCGCGTCGGCCGCCCGACCGACCAGGTCGGCGACCGCTTCAGGCGGCTCGGCGAAGCGGCCGAGGACGTGCGCCGAGACGATCTCGGGGTCGGTCGAGTCCGGCCGGCCGACGCCGACCCGGACGCGGACGAAGTCCGCCGAGCCGAGCTCCCGGCGGAGGGACTTCAGCCCGTTGTGCCCGGCCAACCCTCCGCCGAGCCGGCTGCGGACCTCACCGAAGGGGATGTCGATCTCGTCGTGGACGACGACAAGGTGGTCGAGCTCGACGTGGAGCGCACCCCGGGCGGGGCCGACCGACAGGCCGGCGTCGTTCATGAACGTCTGCGGCTCGAGCAGCCCGACCCGGGGCCCACCGACACCGGCGCGACCCTCACGCAGGCGACCCCGGAAGCGATCGCGTCCCCGGTCGATCTCCCACCGGCGAGCGAGCTCGTCGATCACGGCAAAGCCGATGTTGTGTCGTGTCCTGGCGTACTCCCGGCCGGGATTGCCCAGCCCGACGATCAGCCAGGCGATCGGTGCGCCGCGACGGAGGTTCAACGTGGGATCGCTCGGGAGCTGCGGCCGTCTCGACGCGGGCGAACCCGGAAATCGTCGACCGCCAGGTGCAGTGACTACTCGCCGGCGCCCGCGGCCGGTCCGCCGCCGCCGCCGACGAGCTCGGTCTCGCCTTCGATCTCCGGCGCGTCGTCGGTCTGGACGCGCGGCGGGGACAGCGTCGCGATCGTGTGCTCGGGGTCGTCGAGAAGTTGGACGCCGTCGGGTGCGACGAGCGACGCGAGCGTGATCGTGTCGCCGATCTCCATCGCCGAGACGTCGTGGACGATCGATTCGGGCACTGCCGTCGGCAGGGCCTCGATGTTCAGCTCACGGGTGATCTGCTCGAGCACGCCGCCGTCCTTCACGCCGGGGGCATCGTCGCCGCCGGTCAGCTCGAGCGGGACGATCGCATGGATCGCGATGTCGAGACGGACACGGACGAGGTCGACATGGAGCGTCTGCCCGCGCACCGGATGGCGCTGGGCGTCCTTGAGGACGGCCGGCGTCGGCGGATCGTCGTCGATGCGGAGATCCAGGACCGCGCCGGTCCCGGCCAGGGCGTGGCGGAGGATCCGTTCGCCTACCGCGAATGCGACCGGCTCGCCCTCGCCGCCGTAGAGCACGCCGGGAACCATCCCCGAACGGCGCAGCCGGCGGACCGCGCGAGATCCGGAGACCTCGCGGCGCGTGACTTCGAGTTTGGTGGGTTGGCTGACGGCCATCGGATCCGGAATCCTAGCGCAGGTGGCCGTCCCGGCCCGGTCCGCCCACCCCGCCGCGGACCTCCGGCTGGCGGCCGCGAAGCTCGCCGGCCGGGTCAGCAGTCGCTGGTCAGCGGGATCGGCCGGCTGATCCGCAGCAGGGTCACCGAGATCCCGGAGACCGGGTTTCCCGAGCGTCGGAGGGTGACGCACTGGACATCCGGGAGGCGCGTTCCCAGCTTCCAGGCGACCCTGGTCTGGCCGGTCTTCCCGGTCAGGGCGAACGCCGTGCCCGACTGGTAGGCGAGGACCTTGACCACGCCCGACCCCCGCAGCCTGGTCGCGTCTGAGCGGACGATCGCCGGGCAGGTTCCCGAGCAGGCGTGGAGCTGGGCGAGCATCGCCGTCGGGTTGCCGGCGGCCTCGGCCTGGAGCAGGGCGATGACGTCGTCGCGCTCGAGGTTCTCGACCGACAGGAACCGGGCGAGGAGGCCGCTGATCACGAGGAAGACGACGACGCCGAGGCCGATCAGGGCGAGCTTGAGGGGTCTGGCCACGGCCGGGAGAGTAGCCGGCCGGCGTCGCCGGCCGGCGACGTCGCGACGACGAGGCCCCACCCGGGACGCGGCGGTCGGCAAGCCCTGCCGACGACGCCGGGTCGGCGCCCCCTACCCGGGACGCGGCGGTCGGCGGGCGCCTCGCGCGATCCGGCGGCGGGTCAGTCGCTGAGCTCGAGGAACCGCCTGACCGACGCCTCCTGATGATCGAGCTGCTCGGCGAGGGCTCGGGCACGGACGGCCGTCAGGTCGAGGAAGTCCTCGAGGCAGCGCTGGGGATCGTCGGGCAGCGGATAGACCCGGACGACGTCCTGCTGGGCGCAGGCGATCCCGAGCGGCGGACGGCCCTCGGCGAGCGTCCGCGCCCCGCAGACCGGCGTCACCGTCATTCGCCGGTCGGGCGCGACCAGGGCGACGGGCATCAGGCGAGCGGCCGGCAGGCGGGCCGCGAGGGCGATCGACCGGTCGATTGTGACGTCGGCTCCGATCAGCTCCTCGAGCGGCTCGCGCCAGACCGCGAGGACGGTGTCGGCCGCGAGCAGGGCGTCACGCATCGCGCCGGCCTGGCTGGCGTAGAGGTGCTCGGCGTCGTGGCGGTCGGCCGCGTCGGCGAGGTCGAGGTCGCAGGGGACGCGGAGGAGCTCGTCGGGCGCGAGGGCAGAACCGGCCCCCCGGCCGCCGTGGGCGACGTAGGTCTGGATCGTCCCGAGGTCGCGGCGACCGTGGAAGACGACGGTCAGCGCGTCGCACATGGCGAGCCCTCCGACTCGCAGGGCGACGGCGACCGAGCCGTCGGAGTCGAGCAGGGCGCGGCGCAGAAGCTCTTCGGCGCCGTCGCCGTCCGCAATCTCTTCGTGACCGTAATCGTGATCGTCCACTTGGTCTCCTTGGCTGATCTCCGCTTGGCTGATCTTCAGGACTACCCGCCGCCGAAGGCTGCGAACCTGCACCTCACAGAGAAGTTAATCGACCAAACGGGGGAAAGCTAGAGCCCGTCAGTCTGCCGGCGACGGCCCGCCGGTCGGACCGGCGTCGCCGCCGGGCGATCGGGCGTCCGTCTGCCCGAGGGAGGCTGACGACCGGACGACCAGGCCGCGATCGGCGAGCGTGGCGAGGGCGTCCTCGAAGCCGGCGAAGTCGCCGGCCACAAGCAGCTCGACGGGGCGCCCGGCCGGCCCGGCGACCCGCATCCAGCGGCGGAGTCCGGCCTCGCCTGCCGCCTGGGCGGCGACGTCGGCCAGCACGACGAGGATCGGCAGCTCCGGCCGGTGGTCGAGCTCGCCGGAGATCAGGCTGAGCGGGTCGACCGCGAAGATCTCCAGCGTCTCCTCGTCGGTCAGGCCGAGCAGGCCGATCAGCCTGGCCAGCTCAGAAGAGCTGGTTCTCGCCACCGAAGACCTCGCTGACCGACCCGTCGGTGAAGATCCGGCGGATCGAGTCGGTCAGGAGGTCGGCGCACGGAAGCACGACCACGTTGCCGGGCGCGCCGGCCCGGAGCGGGATCGTGTCCGTGACGACGATCTGCTCGAACGGGATCGACGACAGCTTGTCGAACGCGTCGCCCGAGAAGATCCCGTGGGTCGCGGCGACGAAGATCCGCGACGCCCCCTGGGCGATGACGGTCTGCGCCGCGGCCCGGAGTGTCCCCGCCGTGTCGATGATGTCATCGACGATGACCGCCGTCTTCCCCCGGACGTCGCCGATCAGGTAGCCGATCTCGGCCTCCGAGTGAGCCGGGCGCTCCTTGGTAAGGATCGCCAGGTCGGCGCCGATCTTCTCGGCGAACTTCTGGTTGAGCTTCGCCCGACCGACGTCCGGGGCGACGACGACGAGGTCGGGGAGATGGAGGTCGTGGAAGTACTGGGTGAGCATGAACAGCGCCGTCATGTGGTCGACCGGCTTCTTGAAGAACCCCTGGACCTGGCCCGAGTGGAGATCCATCGTGAGGACCCGATCGGCCCCGGCCGCCTCGAGCATGTGGGCGACCAGGCGGGCGCTGATCGGCTCGCGGGGCGCGGACTTCTTGTCCTGGCGGGAGTAGGCGAACCACGGCATCACGGCGATCACCCGGTGGGCGGACGCGCCGACCGCGGCGTCGATCATCATCAGCAGCTCCATCAGGGCGTCGTTCGCCGTGATCCCGTTGCCCGGGTTGCCGCACGTCGGCTGGACGATGAAGACGTCGGCCCCGCGAATCGACTCGCCGTACCGGCAGTAGACCTCTCCGTTGGAGAACGTCTTCAGGGTCACCGGGCCCAGGCTGACGCCGAGCTTCTCGGCGATCGTCGCCCCGAGACCGGGGTTCGCCCGGCCGGTGAACAGCATCAGGCGCTTGTCGTAGTCGATCGGAAGGCTGGTCAGTGCCGTCCGCGGCTCGAGGGCGCTCATCGGGCCCGCAGTCTACGTGGCGGGGTCGGCCGGACGGCGACGATCGTAACCCGGGATGTTGCGCTGACGGGCGCGGGCGACGGCCAGCGCGCCGTCCTCGACATCGTCGGTCACGACCGACCCGGCGGCCGTCCACGCGCCGTCGCCGACCGTGACCGGGGCGACGTAGGAGACGTGGACACCGCCGTGGACGCCGGCACCGATCCTCGTCCGGTGCTTGTCCCGGCCGTCGTAGTTCGCGGTGATCGACCCGGCGCCCATGTTCGTTCCCGGGCCGATGTCGGTATCGCCGATGTATGAGAGATGCGGGACCTTCGCGCCGACTCCGATGTCCGCGTTCTTGATCTCGACGAACGTCCCGGCCTTCGCTCCCTCTCGCAGGACGGCTCCAGGCCGCAGGTATGCGAACGGCCCGACCGTCGTCCGGGGAAGGAGCTCGCAGCCGACGAGATGCGAGTGGACGACGGTCACCTCGTCGCCGAGCACGGCGTCGATCACAGTGCTGTGGGGGCCGACCGTCGCCCCCGAGCCGATCCTGGTCGACCCGAGCAGCTGGGTGCACGGCTCGACGGTGGTGTCCCGGCCGATCTCGACGCCGACGTCGACCGTCGTGGTCTGGGGCGAGACGATCGTCACGCCGGCCAGCATGTGCCGCTCGTGGATCCGCCGCTGGGCCTCGTCGCGAACCACCGCGAGGCCGACCCGGTCGTTGACGCCGAGCAGGAGGGCCGGATCGTCGACGCGAAAGGTCCCGACCGGCGCGCCGGCGGCCCGGAGCAGGGGGAGGACGTCCGGGAGGTAGTACTCGCCCTGCGCGTTGTCGGCCGTCACCCGATCGAGTGCGTCGAGGAGATCGCCGCCGCGGAAGGCGAAGATCCCGGTGTTGACCTCGCGAATCTCGAGCTCCTGCGGCGTTGCGTCACCCGGTGCCTTGGTCTCGACGACCCGATCGACGAGACCGGCCGCGTCCCGGACGACCCGCCCGTAGCCGGTCGCGTCGGCGAGCACCATCGTCGCCATCGTCGCCGCCGCCCGGCTCGTCGCGTGGGCGCCGGCGAGCCCGGCGATGAACTCCGCCGTGACGAGTGGCACGTCGCCGGCAAGCACGATCACATCCCCGTCCCGATCGATCTCGGCGGCCGCCGCGCGGACTGCGTCGCCGGTCCCGCGGGCCTCCTCCTGGACGGCGAGGACGACGCCGGCCGGGAGATGACCGTCGAGCTCCCGGCCCGGACCCCCGACGACCACGACCCGCCCGACCCCGGCATCCAGGGCGGCGGCGATCGGCCAGGCGACCATCGGCCGGCCGCAGAGGTCGTGGAGCACCTTCGCGCGGCCTGAGCGCATCCGTGAGCCGACGCCGGCAGCAAGGATCACGACGGTCGGCTGGGGCACGCCTGGAGCGTAGGGCAAGATCCGCCGGGCGCGGGTTCCCGCGGTCGGTCAAATCACGATCCGGGGCGGCTGGTCGCGATCGCCGCCGGCCGGCCTAGAATCGACTCCGATCACGCCCTGGGGGGTCGTCTAATGGCAAGACTCCGGCCTTTGGCGCCGGCTATCGGGGTTCGAGTCCCTGCCCCCCAGCTGACAGGCCCGCAGTGACCCGGGCGTGGCGCCCCGGGCGCGTCCGGGATGTCGGCTCGAGCCGACGACGCCCGAATCGGGACACTCGAGTCGTCCTCTCGAAAAATAGCTGCCTGCGGCATGCAACTTGTTTTTGGAGAGTCTCCGCCACTCGGTCTCCCGAGACGATACCCGTCTGCTGGCCTCCCGAAGCCGCCGAGCCCTCCAGGCCCCGTCTACCGAAGCCCGTCTGCTGGCCTCCCGAAGCCGCCGAGCCCGCCGGACCGGTCTCCCGAGACGAAACCCGTCCGCCGGCCTCCCGAAGCCGCCGACCCCTCCGGACCCCCCCGGCCCCCTTACGCGGAGTTCGAGCCCCTCGCCGGCACCCGGCCGGCCCCGGTCCCGGCCTCGCTTGCCGGCCCGCGGGTCGACGCGATCCCGAGCACGCGCATCGCCTTCAAACCCAGGCTCAGCTTCTCCCGTCCGTCGCTCGACCCGACATCCAGGCCGGAGAGCTCGCGGACCCGCTCGAGGCGGTAGCGGACGGTGTGCCGGTGGGTGAACAGCCGCTGGGCCGTCCCGGCGACGTTGCCGTCGGCCTCGAGGAAGGCCTCGACAGTGTTGACGAGGTCGGTCTCGTACTGCTCGTCGTAGGAGACCAGCGGCTCGACCGTCTCCTCGTAGAAACGGTGGAGCTCGGCCGGGTTCTCGCTCATCGCGCTCAGCAGCAGCCGGTAGGCGCCCGTCTCCTCGAAGGCGAGAATGTCCCGGTCGGCGTCGCCGTCGGCGACGTTGGCCGCGAGGCGTGCTTCGTCGGCGGCCCGCGGGAGGTCCCTCGGGTCGTGGGCGACCCGGCTGCGGCCGAGGGCGAACGTACAGCCGGGGAGGTTGGCCCAGAGCTCCCGTAGGACGCCGTCGGCCGCCCGCTGCGCGACGGGCTCGTCGGCCCCGGCGATCAGCAGGACGACCTCGGCCCCAGCCAGCGCGTCCCGTGCCCAGAGCACGCCGACCGCCGCCGGAGCAGCCCCGCGGGCGCCGCGCTCGGCGACCTGACGCAGCCGTGAGCGCCAGCCCTCTTCGGCCGGGACGAGCGACCTGGCGCGGGCGACGAGGATCGACCCGCCCCGCTCGATGTCGGCCAGACCCAGCGCACGCCCCCGGGCGAGCAGCTCCTCCCGGTCGGTGATCTCGCGTCCGAGGACCGCACAGAGAAACGACGCCGCCGCGGCCTCGGACGCCAGGTCGGGCGCCCGCAGGCGCTCGACCTCGGAGGCGACGAGCGTGATCACCAGACGCAGGAGGGCCGGGTTCGGCCCTGAGCGCACGCGCAGGCGCAGGCGACCGACCGGCGTGTCCGCGACGCGAAGCTCGACCGTCTCCACCTCGGGACCCGCCGCCTGGAGCGAGCGCTCGTCGGCCGGCGAGCGCGCGGCGACGGCGATCGTCTGGCCGCTGCGGTCCAGCACGGCGATGCTCGCGTCGAGCGCCCGCGCCGCCGCCCGGACGACTTCGGGCAGGCCGGCGCCCGACTCGACGGCCTCGGTTATCGCATCGAGGGCCTCGAGATCGAGGCCTGTCGAGATGGTCGCCATCTGGTGATCCTCCCCGATCGCGGCCTCCGGTCGCAAATCAGGTGGAAAAACGATCGTAGAGCCAGAGGACTCCGCCCGCCCCGAGCAGGCCGATCCCCAGCAGGGCGGCGAGCACGTAGAGCGAGAGGAAGGCGGCCGTGAAACGTTGCCACAGGCGGCTGTAGGAGCTCCACGCCGGAACGAGAATCAGACCCACGAAAGCCGCGAGGCCCAGGACCCCGCAGACTCCGGCAATCAGGTAGATGGACGCGGTGTTGCTCATGACCGCAGCATCTGATTGTGCCGTAACGAGCCGACGAAGGGGGCTGCGGCCACGGGCGCCGGGTCCCGGTCACCGGCCGCGCCGGCCGCGGCGACGGCGCCGGCCGGCGTCCGGAAGAGTCCGAACACGGTCGGGCCCGACCCGCTGACCATCGCCGTGTGGGCCCCGAGTCGCCCGGCCTCGGCCAGCGCGTGGTCGATCGTCGGCTCGAGGGCTCGGGCAGCCGGCTCGAGCTCGTTGACGAACTCCGGCCGGCCGATCGGGTCGAGCGCCTCGAGCCCGGCGGCGTCGCGGCCGAGGCCCATCCGGTCGGCCTGGCGAAAGACGTCCGGCGTGCGCAGGCGGGCGGCCGACGGGAGCACGAGGATCCCGAACGGCTCGGGGTCCGGCAGCCGGACGATCCGCTCGCCGGCCCCGGTTGCGAGCACCCGACCCGGCCGGACCTGACCGGGGACGTCGGCGCCGAGGCCGGTCGCGAGCTCCAGCTCGAGATCGAGGTCGTCGATCCCGGCGAGCCGGGCGATCAGGCGCACGGCCGCGGCCGCGTCGCCCGAACCCCCGCCCATGCCCGCGGCGACCGGTACGTGCTTCTCGATCTCGAGCACCACCGGCGGCCCGTCCCAGCCTGTCGCAACCCGGAACGCGGCGAGCGCGTCCGCGCAGATGTTCGGCCCGTCGACGCCCGGGCAGCGGACCTCGTCTCCCCCGGCACCCGGGTCGCCGGCCCGCAGGCGGAGACGGTCGAAGAGCGTGATCGACTGCATGATCGATACGAGCTCGTGCCGGCCGTCGGCCCTCGTCGGACCGAGGTACAGGCAGAGGTTGATCTTCGCGGGAGCCAGCTCGACGAGCTCGTGGGCGGGGGCCGCCGGCCACCGGCTGCCGGTGCTCACAGGAGTCTCCACAACGCCGCGAAGTCGGCCGGCGCCAGCCGCTCGGCCCTCGCGTCGGCCGGATGTCCGAGCTCGACGAGCGCCGCGCGAACGGCGACCGGATCGGCTCCCGTGCTGAGCGCCAGCGACCGGCCGAGCGCCTTGCGGCGGTGGGCGAAGCCGCCGGCGACAAGCGCCCGCAGGCCGTCCGGCGGGGCGGCCGCCGTGCGGCGCAGACCGAGCAGGACGGAGTCGACGTTGGGGACCGGGTGGAAGACCGTCCGCGAGACCCGGCGGATGACCCGCACGTCGCACGACAGCTGGGCAAGCACCGACGGGATCCCGTAGACGCCGCTCCCCGGCCCGGCGGCGAACCGTTCGCCGACCTCCCGCTGGACCATCGCGACCCAGACCTGCGCGTCGGGGAGCTCGAAGATCGTCCGCAGGATCACGCCGGCGGCGATCCCGTACGGCAGGTTGGCGATCACCTTGCCGACCGGCGGGTCCAGCCCGGCGAAGTCGAGGGCCATCGCGTCGGCGAAGTGGAGCGTGACGTTCTCGAACGGGTCGACCGCATCCCGCAGGGCCGGCTCGAGCCGCCGGTCGATCTCGACGACGTGGACGTGGGCCGCCCGGGCGGCCAGGTGCTCCGAGAGGACGCCGAGGCCGCCGCCGATCTCCAGCACGACGTCCTCCCGACCGACGTCGCCGGCCCGCTCGATCACGCCGAGCACGTTCGAGTCGATCAGGAAGTTCTGGCCGAGGTCGCGCCGCGGGCGGACGTCGAACTCGTCGATCCGCCGCAGGGACGGCTGACGTGCGCTCACCATCCGAACAGCTCGGCCGCCGTCGCGTCGATGTCGCGCTCGAGCTCGTCGTATGACACACCCCGCCGGCCGGCGATGAACCGAGCCGTGTGGATCACACCCGCCGGCTGGTTGGGCCGACCCCGTCGCGGCACGGGTGATAGGAAGGGCGCATCGGTCTCGACGAGCAGGCGGTCAGCCGGCACGAGCTCGGCCGCGGCCGCAAGGTCGGAGGCCTTCGGGAAGGTGACGTTCCCGGCGAACGAGATCCACCACCCCTCGGCGAGACACTCGGCCAGGCGGTCGGCCATCGAGAAGCAGTGGAGCACGACACGCAGGTCGCCGGCCCGCTCGCGCAGCACTGTGAGGGTGTCGTCGTCGGCCTCGCGCGTGTGAATGACCAGCGGCTTTCCCACATCCCGCGCGAGCTCGATCTGAGCTATGAACGCCCGGCGCTGCTGGGCTGGTTCTGTGGAGCGGTGGTGGAAGTCGAACCCGGTCTCGCCGATCGCGACGCACCGGGGGTCGGCCGCGAACGGTCGTAGCAGCTCGACGTCGAACGCGTCCGCCGCGTTCGGGTGACGGCCGATCGCCGCGAAGACACTTGGGTGGGCGTGAGCCGCGGCAAGTGCCGTGACACATGATTCGTCGTCGATCGCGACCGTCAGGATCCGCTTCACGCCGGCCTGCGAGGCGGCCTCGACGAGCTCGTCGTCGGGCGGCTCGCAGAGGTGCAGATGGGTGTGGCTGTCGACCACGCCACCGCCTAGAGCTTGGGGAACAGCGGCGCGATCGTCCCGACGCCCGCCCCACTGCCCGAGTCCCGGAACTCGGCTGCCGCGAAACCCGCGTCGGACTCGCCGAGCGCGGCCAGCAGAATCCCCATCGATGCCGGGAGGTACGGCACCAGCAGGACGGTCACGACGCGCAGCCCCTCGGCCAGCGACGCGAGCACGCCGTCGAGCTCGCCGGCCCGGTCAGGGTCCTTTGCGAGCTTCCATGGCGCCTGCTCCTCGACGTAGCGATTCAGCCGGCGGACCCGCTGCCAGATCGCCTCGAGCGCCTGGCTGATCTCCGCGCGGTCGAGCAGGCCTGAGATTTCCCGCGCGAGGCCCGCGAAGTCGCCGGCCAGGGCCGGCTCGGTGAGGACCGGGGGAACGACGCCGTCGCGGTAGCGCGTGACCATCGCGATCGTCCGGCTCGCGAGGTTGCCGAGCTCGTTGGCCAGCTCGCCCTCGTACCGGGCGTCGAACCCGTCGCGGGAGACCGATCCGTCCCGGCCGAATGACACCTCACGGAAGCAGTAGTAGCGCAGCGCGTCGGTCCCGAACTGGTCGATCACCTCAAACGGGTCGAGCACGTTGCCCTGTGACTTGGACATCTTCTCGCCGTTCATCAGGAGGAACCCGTGGACGAACAGGTGACGCGGCGGCTCGAGGTCGGCGGCCATCAGGAGGGCCGGCCAGAAGACGGCATGGAACTTGAGGATGTCCTTGCCGATCAGGTGGAAGTCCGCCGGCCAGAAGCGGTCCGTGAGGTCCTCCCCGTCACGGGCGAAGCTGAGCGCGGTGACATAGTTGAGCAGGGCGTCGAACCACACGTAGAAGACCTGTGTCTCGTCCCACGGGACCTGCACTCCCCAGGTCAGCTTGGACCGTGAGAGTGAGATGTCCTGGAGGCCCTGGCCGATGAACGACCGCGCCTCGTTGAAGTGGTGGGCCGGAAGAACGAAGTCCGGCCGCTCGGCGTAGAGCTGCTCGAGGCGGTCCTGGAAGGCTGAGAGCTTGAAGAAGTAGTTGTCCTCCTCGTGATGCTCGAGCGGGATGTGGTGGATCGCGCACGTGCAGTCCGGACCCATCTCGGTGTCCGTCTTGAAGTCCGCGCACCGCGGGCAGTACCAGCCGGCGTATGTCCCCTTGTAGACGTAGCCGTTGTCCCGCACGCGGCTGAGGATCTCCTGGACGCGGGCCTTGTGGCGGGGGTCGGACGTCCGGATGAAGAAGTCGTTGGATACGTCCAGGCGGGGCGCCAGGGCGCGGAAGCGCTCGGCGTTGCGGTCGGCCAGCTCCTGCGGCGTGACGCCGAGCTTCTCGGCCGCCACCGCGACCGGCTCGCCGTGCTCGTCGGTTCCCGTCAGGAAGAAGACGTCCTCCCCCCGCTGGCGCATGTGCCGGGCGAGGATGTCCGCGGCGATCGTCGTGTACGCGTGCCCGAGGTGGGGCGCCGCGTTGACGTAGTAGATCGGTGTGGTGACGTAGAAGGGCATTCGCAGGTCGGCTCGGCGGCTAGTCGGGCTCGGTCAGCCCACGATAGAGACGGTTCGCCGGGACGCCGGTGAGCTTGGCGACGACTGCCGCCGCCGGGCGCTTCTTGGCGCCGGCCTCGACCAGCCGGCGGACGGCGTCGAGGGCCGCGGCATCCTCCGAGCGGACGGGCTGGCCGGCGCCGATCACGAGGGCGACCTCCCCGCGGGGGTCCTCGTCGGCATAGCGGGCGGCCAGCTCGGACGCCGTCCCGCGCAGGACCTCCTCGTGGACTTTCGTCAGCTCACGGCAGACAGCGACCGGCCGGTTCGGGTCGATCGCGGCCAGCACTGCCAGCGACTTGCCGGTCCGCTTGGGCGACTCGAAGGCGACCAGCGTCTCGACGTTCGCCTTGAAGACGGCCTCCAGTTCGCCCTTCTTGCGCGGGAGGAAGCCGGCGAAGCGCCACTGGGCCGACGGCAGGCCCGACGCGACGAGGGCGGCGAGGACGGCGCTCGGTCCCGGCAGGACCTCGACCGCCAGGCCGGCGGCGACGCACGCCTGGACGAGCAGGAACCCCGGGTCGGAGATCAGCGGCATGCCGGCATCCGAGACGAGGGCGACGACGTTTCCCGCGACCATCCGCTCGACGAGCTCCCGCGCCCGTTCACGCTCGTTCTGCTCCCGATAGCTGACGAGCTTCCCCCTGACCCCGTAGCGGTCGAGCAGCGTCCGCGTCCGGCGGGTGTCCTCGCACGCGACGATGTCGGCCTCCCGCAGGCTCGAGAGGACGCGGAGCGTGACGTCTTCGAGGTTGCCGATCGGCGTCGGGCAGACGACGAGCCGGCCCTTCATCGGCGGGTCCCCGCGATCATCCGGCTGTCCTCCTGTTGATCGATTCGAATGCGAGCACGGCCGCCCCGAGCATGCCGGAGTCGGCGCCGAAGTGCGCTGCGGCGACGCGCGCGGCCCTCGCCGCCGGCGCCAGGGCCCGCTGGGCGAGGACCTCCCGCGCCGGTCCGAGGACGAGCTCGCCGGCCGCGATCACACCGCCGCCGATCACGACGAGCTCGGGGTTGAAGATGTTCGCGATGTTCGCGATCCCGACACCCAGCCACCTCCCAACCGCGTCGAGCGCGTCGAGCGCCGCCGGGTCGCCCTGCTCGGCGAGCTCGGTGACCAGCGCTCCGGTGATCGGCGTCCCCCCGTCCAGGGCTCGGCCGAGACCCGAGTCGGGCCGGTCGGTCGCCAGGCGCCGGGCCTCGCGGACGAGCGCCGTCCCCGAGGCCACCGATTCCAGACATCCCCGGCTCGGGCAGCCCGGTCCGCAGGCGGGGCCATCGGCCCAGACGACCATGTGCCCGAGCTCGCCGGCACCACCCCGGCTGCCGCGGTAGATCCGCCCGTCGACCAGCAGGCCGCCGCCGATACCCGTCCCCAGCGTGAGCATCACCGCGTCCCGGACTCCGACCGCCGCCCCAGCCCGGTGCTCGGCCAGGAGGGCGAGGTTCGCGTCGTTGTCGACGAACGCCGCAAGCCCCAGGCGCTGGGACATCACCTCGGCAAAGGGGAAGTCGGTCAACGGGAGGTGGACCGAGACCGCCGCCCGGCCGCCGTCGATCACGCAGGGGATCCCGAAACCGACGGCCCGGATCTCGCCGCCGGCGGCCGCCCTGACCTCCTCGACGACGTCGGTGACGGCGTCGAGCAGGGCGTCGACGTCGTCTGTCGGCGTCGTCCGGCGCGCCCGGTGGTGGACGCCCAACTCGCCGTCGAGGAGACCGGCGAGGATCTTCGTTCCACCGAGGTCGACCCCGATCACCCGCCCGCGCTCGTGCGAGGCGGATCCGCGGTCGGGTTGTGTCGGGCGGTCGGCGTGCATGACGGGGCCAGCGTGGCGGTCCGCCGGCGGACCGGGTCATGCATCGGTCGTGGCACAGGCGCGCAGGCGCGACCGCTTCGCCACTATAGAGACGCTCGATGGCCGACGATCAAGACCAAAGCCCGGGCGATCCGCCGGCCGCACCCCGCCCGCGATTCCCGCCGCGGCCGGGCCGGGCCGACCCGGGGGACCCGAGCGGCGGCTGGCCCCCTGCCGCACCGGGCGACCCCAGAGGCGCGGGGGAGCGGGGGGACCCGATGGACCGGCGGGATCCGGTGGATCCGGGGGACGAGTCCGACGCCGGGCCGCCGCAGTACACGCTCTATCGGGGCTCCGGCCTCCCCCGGCCGGGGCTTCCGGACGCCGTCGCGGGCCGACTCGGCCGCCTCCGGCGGCCCGGCCGGTCACGGCGGCCCGGCTCGTCCGGGCGGCCGCCGGGTGCTCGGAAGCCGATCACGCCGGGCCGGGTGGTCCGCTGGATCGCCGTGGCGATCGGCGTGTGGCTCGGCCTGTCGGTCGTCCTCTTCATCGTCAGCGCCCAGCTCGCGCCGGGGGTCTCGTCCCAGGCCAAGGCCGCGCTGAGCTCGAGCGGATGGCCGCTGACGTCGGCCAACACGATCCTCGTGCTCGGGTCCGACCAGCGGCCGGTCGGCACGCACGAGGCGGGAGCGACGACGTCAGGACCGAGCCGCAGTGACGTGATGCTGCTGATCCGGATCGGCGCCGGCCACACGTCGCGGCTGTCGATCCCTCGGGACACGGTCGTCCCGATCCCGGGCCACGGCACGACGAAGATCAACGCGGCGTTCGCCTACGGTGGCGCGTCGCTGGCGATCCAGACGGTCGAGGACTACCTCGGGATCAAGATCAACCATGTCGTCGAGGTCAACTTCACCAACTTCCCGGGCCTGGTCAACGCCCTCGGCGGCGTCGACTACACCGGCAGCTGCGTCGTATCGAAGATCAGCGGCGGGTTTTCCAACGGCGGTTTCACGCTTCGCCTGAAGGCCGGGACGACCCACATCGACGGGGCCCAGGCGCTCGCCCTCGCCAGGACTCGCGAGAACCTCTGCAACCCGGCCGAGACCGACCTCAATCGGGCCCGGCGCCAGCAGAAGCTGTTCTCTTCGATCGAGCACCGCGTGATCTCGCCGGCCGCCTTCATCAGGCTCCCCTGGGTGGCGTGGGCCGCGCCGCGGGCGATCCAGACGGACATGGGAGCGGCGACGCTGCTCGGCCTGTTCGCCGCGCTCGAGACGACCGGGTCGCCGCCGACGCAGCTGCTCCAACCATCCGGCGGGGTGACCCTTCCCGACGGGGAAAGCGGACTCGTCGTCAGCTCGGCCGAGCGGGCCGCCGCGACCGCCCGCTTCCTGAAGGGCTAGCCGGCCGCTTCGGCGGAGCGCTAGTCGGCGCTCTTCGGGCCGGCCGGCTTGGACTTGGTCTCCGTCTTCGACTCGGTCTTCGTCTCCGTCTTCGATTCGACCTTCGCCTCGGACTTCGACTCGGATTTCGCGTCGGCCTTCTTGCTGCGGTCGTTGGACTCGACCTCGCGGGCCCGCTTCTTGGTCCCGTAGTCGGTGTTGTAGAAGCCCTTGCCCTTGAAGTGGACCGTGATCGGGTGGAAGACCTGCTCGACCGGGAGCTCGCAGGTCTCGCAGACGGTGATCGGGTCGTCGGTCATCTTGCGAAGGACCTCGAAGGTGTGCCCGTTTTCGCAGCGGTATTCGTAGATCGGCATTTGCGTCCCAGTATAGAAAGCCGTGTCCCCGGCTCGAATAGCATCCGGCGGGTGACCGACACGGCAACCATGGAGAAGATCGTCGCCCTCTGCAAGCGGCGGGGCTTCATCTTCCCGTCGTCGGAGATCTACGGCGGAGTCGGGTCGACCTACGACTACGGCCACTACGGCGTCCTCCTGAAGAACAACGTCAAGGCCCAGTGGTGGCAGGCGATGCTCTGGGAGCGCGACGACATCGTCGCGCTCGACTCGGCGATCATCCAGCACCCGCGGACCTGGGAGGCCAGCGGCCACCTGGCCGGGTTCACCGATCCGCTCGTCGACTGTCGCAAGTGCGGCCAGCGCTTCCGCGCCGACCACCTCGACCAGCTCGCGTGCCCGGAGAAGCCGTCCAAGCACCCGGGTGAGGCCGAGCAGTGCTCGCTGACGGCGTCGCGTGACTTCAACCTGATGTTCGAGACGACCGTCGGCCCGGTCAAGGACTCGGGCGCGACCGTCTACCTCCGGCCGGAGACGGCCCAGGGGATCTTCGTCAACTTCAAGAACGTCCTCCAGTTCGCCCGCAAGAAGCCGCCGTTCGGGATCGCCCAGGTCGGCAAGTCGTTCCGCAACGAGATCACACCGGGGAACTTCATCTTCAGGACGCGGGAGTTCGAGCAGATGGAGATGGAGTTCTTCGTCCCGCCGGAGGACGCCGACGCCTGGTTCGAGCACTGGCTGGCCGAGCGCGAGCGGTGGTACCTCGAGCTCGGAATTCGACCCGACCACCTCCGGCTGCGGGCACACGACCCCGACGAGCTCTCGCACTACTCGTCGGCGACCAGCGACATCGAGTACCTCTTCCCGTCGAGCGGGGCCGCCGACGGCCGGTGGTCGGAGCTCGAGGGGATCGCCAACCGGGGGGACTTCGACCTCACGGCGCACACGCAGCACTCCGGCGAGAAGCTCGAGTACTTCGATCAGCCGACCGGTCGCCGCTACACCCCCCACGTGATCGAGCCGGCCGCCGGCGCCGACCGGGCGACGCTGGCCTTCATGGTCGACGCGTACGACGAGGAGCAGTTGGAGGGCGGCCTGCGCGTCGTCCTGCGCCTCCACCCGAAGCTGGCTCCCGTCAAGGTCGCCGTGCTGCCGCTGCTGCGCAAGGACGGCCAGCCCGAGCTGGCCCGCGAGGTCTACGAATCGATCCGCCGCAGGATGCAGGCCGAGTACGACGACAGCGGCAACATCGGAAAGCGCTACCGCCGTCACGACGAGATCGGCACACCGTGGTGCGTGACGATCGATCACCAGAGCCTCGGCGACGCCACGGTGACCGTCCGCGACCGGGACTCACTCGACCAGGAGCGGGTCGCGATCGCCGATCTGGCGACCGAGCTCGAGCGACGCCTGACCGGTGACTGGCACACCCCGAAGCTCGCTGCAAGGCCCGCCTCAAAGGGCGCCTGAAACGCCGGGCTGGGCTATGGTTGGCCGGCGATGAAAGGATTCATCCTGCGCATCCTCGTCCCGGTCGGCGTCGTCCTGATCGGCGTCCTGATCACGCTCAGCATCGCCGGGGCGTTCGGCGGCTCGGGCAACCACCAGAACCGGCAGACGGCGGCCCTCGCCAACGCCGCGCCGAGCTCGGCCTTCGCAACCCACGTGCAGGTGATCCCGCCGCCGAAGACCGCTTCTCCCCCGTCGCCGAGCGCCGTCTCGACGATCCCCGCCGGGACGACTTCCGCGGGGACGACGGCGGCGACCGGGACGACCGCGGCGACCGGCGCGACGACGCCGACCGGGACGACGGGCCCGGCGGCGGCTCCCCACAAGGCCCCCGCGAGCACGCCCGCCCGTTCGAGGACCCCGACCAAGCCGGCGTCGACGCCGGCCGCCAAGCACACCGCGGCCAAGCATCAGTCAAAGCCCCAGGTCGTCGTCAAGCCGACGCCCACGCCCACGCCGACGCCGACGCCGACGCCGGTTGCGAGGCCGGTCGTCACGAACGTCGTCACGCCGATCCACGTCTCCCGGCCGACCACGCCGGTCAAGCACTCGACGCCGCCGCCGGCCGCCTCGGCAACCAAGCCGTCCTCGCTCGCCGGTCCGTCCGGCCTCCAGGCCGGCGGATGATCCGCTCCGGACGGGGGCGCCGCAGGGGCCTCGCCGGCCTCTCGGCACTGATCGTGGGGGCGTTCGGGCTGACCGGCTCGGGCGCGGCGACGAGCTTCCCCCAGCGGACCTTCCCGGTCAGCGCCGGGACGTCGGGAGCCAGCTCGGCACCGGTCATCTCGAGCGACGGGAGCACTGTCGCGTTCGACGCCGCCAGCACCGGCTCGGCGCCGACGAACGTCTACTCGTCCGACGTCCTGACCGGCTCCAGCAGCCTCGTGTCGGCCGGACTCGACGGCGCCGTCGCCAACGGCGCGTCGTCGGCTCCGGCGATCTCAGGCGACGGCGGCGTGATCGCCTTCGCGTCGACCGCGACGAACCTCGTGACGACGCCGGTCAGCGGGGCTGGCGACGTCTACGTCCGGCGAGCCGGCGGGCCGATCAGGCTCGTCAGCGTGGGTACCGGCGGGCCGGCCAACGGGGCGTCCGTGCAACCGGCGATCTCGGCCGACGGGCGCTACGTGGCGTTCGCATCGACAGCGAGCAACCTCGTCGCCGGCGACACCAACGGGGTCAGCGACGTCTTCCTCGCCGATCTGGAGACCGGTGCGATCACGCGGGTCAGCGTGGCCCACGGCGGCGTCCAGGCCAACGCCGCGTCGACCGGGCCGGCGATCAGCGCCGACGGGACGACGGTCAGTTTCGACTCGAGCGCGACGAACCTGGTCGGCGGTGACGCCAACGGCGTCGCCGACGTCTTCGTCCGCGTTCCGTCGACCGATACGACCGAGCGGGTCAGCATCTCGACGAGCGGCGCCGAGCAGAACCGGTCGGCGACCGCGGGGTTCGACGAGGTCTCGTCGCTCAGCGCCAACGGACGCCTCGTCGTCTTCGACTCGACAGCGACGAACCTCGTCCACGGCGAGGATCCGACCCCCCGGAGCAACGTCTTCCTCCGCGACCGCGCCCGGCACACGACGACGCTGGTCAGCGAGGGCAACGACGGCTACGAGGGCAACAACGACAGCTTCGCCCCGTTCATCACGCCGACCGGCCTCTACGTCGGCTTCGAGTCGTTCGCCAGGAACCTCGCGAGCGGCGGAGGATCGCAGGAGAACGTCTTCGTCCGGGATCTCACGCTGCGCACGACGTCGGTGGTCGACGTCGCCCAGAACGGGGCGCCGCCGGGGAAGGAGAGCGGCGTCGTCCTCGAGCGGCCGACGCTTTCGTCGACCAACGGGACGATCGCGACGTTCGTCTCGAGCGCGTCCAACCTGACCGGCAGCGGCTCCGGCCTGACACAGGCCTTCATCCGGCTGCTCAGCCCGCCGCGCGGCAAGTTGGTCGGCAGCGCGCCACCGGCCGGTCCCGCCCGGCGCCCGCGAGTCGTCGTCAGCGCCGACGACAGCCACGCGACCCTGTTCGAGTGCCGGATCGATCGCCAGCTGCCGTTCGGCTGCAGACCCGGCGTGCTGCATCTGCCGGCGCTCTCCCCCGGCACCCATACGCTCCTGGTCAGGGCCGGCGGACCCGGCATGCTCTACGACTCCCGCGGCCTCTCGATCAAGCTCCGCGTGACCTGATGGCGGTTAGGCTCCCGACCGTGCGACTCTGGCAGGCAGCGATCCGGCGGGCGACGATCTGCCTCGGGTTGGCCGTCGTCCTCTGCGGCGCCCATGCGTCCTCGGCGCTGGCGCTCGCCGGCACGACGACCGCGTTCGACGGCACCGAGGGTGCCACCCTGAGCGGGACGGTGGCGACGTTCACCGACGGGACCCTGCTGCTGGCGTGCACGACCGCGTCGAGCTACACGGCGACGATCGACTGGGGCGACGGGTCGACCTCGGCCGGCGGGGTCAGCCAGGCGCCGACCGCGCTGCTCGGGGCGTGCAACTACACCGTCAGCGCCTCGCACACGTACGCCGAGGCCGGCGGGTACACGTACAGCGTGACGATCGCCGGGCCCGACGGGACGATCAACACGGGGGCACGGACGGCGTCGATCGCCGACGCTCCGCTGAGCGCCGCCGGCATCGACTTCTCGGCGACCAAGGGGACGAGCTTCACGACGACGGTCGCGACGGTCGGCGACGCGAATTCGCTCGCTCGGCCGGGCGACTTCACGGCGACGATCTCGTGGGGCGACGGGACGACCGCGCCGGGGACGATCACGGCGGTCCCGGGCGGCTTCGCGGTGGCCGGCACGCATACCTACACGGCGACCGGGGCGTTCAAGTTCTCGGTCGCCGTCCACGACGTCGGCGGCAACCAGATCTCGGCCAGCGCGACGGCGACATCGCTCGCGACGCCGACGATCACGCCGCCACCGGTGACCTCGCTCCCACCGAGCACGAAGCCGACGACCGGGAAGCCGCTCAAGCTCGGCCTGAGCAAGCCGGTGCTCGCCCGGGGCGGAACCGTCGTGGTCGGCGTCAGCTGCCCGGCGGCGGCCCACCTGTGCCGGGGACGGATGAGCGTGACCACGGTGGCCAACGTCCACTCCAAGGTCGCCGCCCTCCATCGGGCGATCGTGCTCGGCACCAGCCTCTTCATCATCCCCGGCGGGTCGAAGGCCGAGCTGAGCGTGAGACCCAAGCAGGTGGTCGTCGCCGAGCTTCGCCGGGCCGGGACGGTCGGCGTCTCGACGTCGGCCTCGTCCTACGACGCGGCGACCGGCCGCAGCCAGACCGCGACGTCGAAGACGACGCTTCGCCTGTCGTAGGGGGCCGCGGCGGGCGGGCGGGCTGGAGGGCTGGCGGGGCGGGTCCTACTCGGCGGGCGGGGGACTCGCGGGGGCGGTCGGCGGGCTGTAGGTGAACTCCTCCTCGGCGCCGAACAGCGCGTCGAGCACGCGGTTGCGAACCTGCTCGCTCAGCACCACGGCAAGGATCGATACGACCAGAAGAATCAGGATCTTGCGCACCATTGTCGTCACTTCCCTCGGTTGATCGAGCTGGGGGCGTTGCCCGGCAACGATAGCCGTCCGGCGGGCGACGGCTCGCCTGGTCGACGGGTGGGTGTGTCGTGTGTCTCTGTCAAACAAGCTGCCTGACTCAGGCAGCTGGTTTGTTTCGCGTCCACACACAGCCTCTTTATCGAGGCCCACTGGCGCCCGCCCCCCTACCCGGCCGGCTCTGCAGGGCCGGCGACGGTCGGCTACCGGCAGACGGCGACCAGGTCGAGCGCGTCCTGCGCGATCCGCTCGGAGCCGAGCTCGAAGTCGTCCGGGGTGATCAGCTCGGTCCGGGGGTCGTCGACGGCCCGCTCGCGGGTCAGGCGGCTGTCGTAGAGCCGCTGGAGCACCCGCCGGGGGACCAGTCGCCGGACACGCAGGGGGTCGAGCGCGAGCAGACGGTCGAGCTTGACCTTCTGCTCGGCGACGAGCTCGACGTAGCGCGGCGATCCGAACAGCCCGTGGATCTCGACGTGAGCGAAGCAGGATCCGAGCAGGTCGGCCAGCTCGTCGGGGCCGTACTCGACGTAGTGGTAGGGATCGATGATCTCGTCCGGCCGGGCGAACGTGAACCGGTTCGGCGTGACGAAGACGGCCGTCCCGCCGGGCTCCAGCACGCGGACCACCTCGGCGACGACGACGCCCGCGTCGGGCACGTGCTCGATCGAGTGGACCGAGAGCACCGAGGCGAAGCTCGCCGGTGGGAAGGGGAGCGAGCGCATGTCGGCGAGCACGGTCACCCGCTGCTGGCCGGCCAGCGCCGTCGCGTCGCGATCGAGGCCGACCGTCTCCCGCGGCGCGAGCAGCTCGTAGCTGTGGCCGATCCCGCAGCCGAGGTCGAGGACGCGACCGGGCCCGAAGAGGGGCGCGGCCGATCGATATGCGGCGACGTGGCGCTGCCAGGTCGGGTTGAACCCACCCTTGCGGGTGGTCACCCGCTCGCCGGTGACGGCGGCCGGCGTCACGGGCGGAACTTCGCCGAGCGCCAGATGCCCCGGCGGTGGAGGATCAGGCGGACGCCGGCCCAGAGCGTCTTCAACCCGTAGACCGTCGACGGGCGCCAGGCGATCGAGGACGCGTCGTCGAAGTAGATCGTCCGCGCCGGAACCTCGACGATCCGGAAGCCGAAGTGGGCGGCCTGCATCAGCATCTCCGAGTCGAAGCTGAAGTCGAGCGCGTTGCGCAGGAACGGCACGGTCATCAGCAGCTCGCGCGAGTACGCCCGGTAACCGGTGTGAAGCTCGGAGAGCGACGTGCCCATCATGCGGTTCTCGACGCTCGTCAGGAACCGGTTGCCGAGGTACTTGTAGAGCGGCATGCCCCCCGCCCGGGCCATGCCCTTCTCGGCGAGCCTCGACCCGAGCACCATGTCGGCCTCACCGGCGAGGATCGGCGCGACCAGCTCCGGGATCAGCGTCGGCTCGTACTGGCCGTCTGGGTGGAGCATCACGACGACGTCGGCATCCCGCTGGAGCGCCTCGAGATAACACGTCTTCTGATTGCCGCCGTACCCGACGTTGTGCGGATGCCACGTCGTGTGGAGCTCGAGCCCCCGGGCCACGTCGACCGTCCCGTCGGTCGACTTGTCGTCGACGAGGATCACCTCGTCGACCCAACCCGGCGGAATCTCGCCGAAGGTGACCGCGAGCGTGCGGGCGGCGTTGCGCGCCGGCATCACGACGACGACCTTGCGCGTGTCGGTGTGGAGGGCCATCAGGCGCCTCAACATAGACGCTGCGGCCGGCCGGCGGCCGTGTCAGGCCGGCGCCGGAGCCTTGCGGCGAGACGCCGGTCCCGGCGCCCGGGCGCCCCGGCCGTTGACCGTGCCCGAAGACGGCGCAGGCGGCTCGAGCGCGTGCGCGAGGACCTCGTCGATCTCGCCGACGAAGACGAAGTTCAGCTTGGCGAGCAGATGCTCGGGTATCTCGTCGACGTCGGCCGCGTTCAGCGTCGGCGCGATCACCGTCCGCAGGCCGTTGCGCTGCGCGGCCAGGGCCTTCTCCTTGAGACCGCCGATCGGCAGGACCTGTCCGGTCAGCGTGATCTCGCCGGTCATCGCCACGTCGTCGCGGACCCGCCGCCCGCAGATCAGCGAGACGAGGGCCGTGGCGATCGTGATCCCCGCGCTCGGCCCGTCCTTCGGCGTCGCCCCGGCCGGCACGTGGATGTGCAGGTCATGGGTCGCAAACCAGTCGGTCTCCAGCGACGGCGCCAGCTTGCGGGCGTTCGCCCGGACATAGGACAGCGCGGCGACCGCGCTCTCGCGCATCACCTCACCGAGCTGCCCGGTGATCGTCAGCTCGCCCTTGCCGGGCATCGCCGTCGCCTCGATGAACAGCACGTCGCCGCCGGCCGGCGTCCAAGCAAGGCCGGTCGCGACGCCCGGCTGGGCGGTCCGTCGCTTGGCCTCGGAGACGAAGCGGGCCCGCCCGAGCAGCTCGCGAGCGCTGCGCTCAGAGATCGAGATCCGCTTCGGCGCGGTCCCCTCGGCAACCTGCAGGGCGACCTTGCGGGCGAGCGTGCCGATCTGGCGCTCGAGGTCGCGGACGCCGGCTTCGCGGGTGTACTGCGAGATCACCGCCCGCAGCGCGGCATCGGAGATCTGCAGCCGGGATCGCCGCAGGCCGTTGCGCTCGATCTGGCGGGGCACGAGGAACCGCTTGGCGATCTCGAGCTTCTCGGCCTCCGTGTACCCGCTCAGCTGGATCACCTCCATCCGGTCGCGCAGCGGCCCGGGGACCGTGTCGAGGCTGTTGGCGGTCGTGATGAACATGACGTCGCCGAGCGAGAACGGAAGGTCGAGATAGTGATCGCGGAAGCTCGAGTTCTGCTCCGGGTCGAGCACCTCGAGCAGGGCGCTCGCCGGATCCCCCGACCAGGCCGACCCGCCGATCTTGTCGATCTCGTCGATCATGAACAGCGGGTTGTTCGCGCCGGCGTCGCGCAGGGCGCGGATGATCGTTCCCGGCATCGCACCGATGTACGTCCGCCGGTGTCCGCGGATCTCGGCCTCGTCGCGCACGCCACCTGCGCTGATCCGCTCGAATCGCCGCCCGAGGGCCCGTGCGATCGAGCGCCCGAGCGACGTCTTGCCAACCCCTGGTGGCCCAAGAAAGCAGAGGATCGAACCCCGCGCGTCCGGTTTGAGACGGCGGACCGCAAGGAACTCGATGATCCGTTCCTTGACTCGCTCGATCCCGTAGTGGTCCTCGTCGAGCACCCGCCGGGCGTGTTCGAGATCCAGGTTGTCGACGGTCGACTTGTCCCACGGAAGCGACGCGATCCATTCGAGGTAGCTGCGGATCACCCCGTGCTCGGCCGCCGCGGCCGGCAGCCGGCCGAGCCGGCCGAGCTCTCGATCGACCTGCTTGCGGACGTCCGGCGGCAGGTCGATGAGATCCAGCTGCTCGCGGAGCTCGTTGGCCTCGATGGCCATCTCGTCGTCCTCGCCGAGCTCCTCCTGAATCGCCTTGAGCTGCTGGCGCAGGAAGTAGTCGCGCTGGGACCGGGTCAGCTCGGACTGCACCTGCGACTGGATCTTCGAGCCGATCGAGATGACCTCCAGCTCGCGGGCGAGGATCTCCGACAGACGGCGCAGCCGCTTGGCGACATCCAGCTCCTCGAGGAGCTCCTGCTTCTCGGATGTCTTCAGGCGCAGGGACCCGGCGATCAGGTGGCTGAGGGCGCTCGGATCCTCGACGTTGGCGATCGCGACCTGCAGCTCCTCCGGCAGATATGGGACGCCCTCGACGATCGACGAGAAGGTCGCCTGGACGTTGCGCGTCAGCGCCAGCAGGGAAGGCGTCTCCTCGACGACGTCCGGCGCCGGGACGATCCCGGCCACCAGGTACGGCTCCTGGCTGACCCAGTCGGTCAGGCGAACCCGCTGGGCGCCCTGGACGAGGATCCTCAGCGTTCCGTCGGGCACCTTGAGCATCCGCGCGACGATCCCGACGACGCCGACCTCGTAGAGATCCTCGGGCGCCGGATTCTCGACATCCGGCTCCTTCAACGTGACCATCACGAGCATCCGGTTGCCGCCGAGCACGTCGTTGATCAGCTTGATCGACCGGTCCTTGGCAACGGCGATCGGCGTCAGCGTGTCGGGGTAGGTGACGGTCTCCCGCAGCGGCAGCACCGGCAGCTCGGTCGGCAGGGGCCGCTCGCGGCCGACTTCGATCTCCCGCGAGCCGCCCGACGACGAGGCGATCTCGATCAAGGCTCGGCGTCCGTCGGCGGATCCGGGCGGGTACCGACCTCGATCGGAACACTGCGCCGACGGACCTCCCGACGGACCAGGGGCAGCTCGACACGGAGGATTCCGTCCTCGTAGCTGGCCCGCGTCTCCTCGACGACGACGTCGACGCCCAAGCCGATCACGCGCCGAAACGGACCGTGCTCGATCTCGATCTGCTGGTATACGAGCCCCTCGGCCGGGGCGGGTCGTCGGTGGCCGGAGATCGCCAGCTCACGTCCCTGGACCTGGATGTCGAGGTCCTCGACGCGAATCCCGGCCAGTGCCGCGGTGACGATCGCCCGGGGCGGGTCCTCGGCGTAGGAGACGTCGACCGGCGGCGAGAAGCCTGCCCGCCGGTGGTGTCCGATCGGCCGCTCGGTGACGTCCCCGAAGAGCTCGTCGATCTCGCGGCGCATCCGCTCGAAATTTGCGAAGAGGTCCCGCTCGCGTGCCATCCAACGGACTCTACCCGCGCGGCATCCGACCGACCTGACGACGACTGGCGCAATCGGCCGCCGGCCTGCTACTTCTTCTTCTTCTTCGTCGTCTTCTTCTTCGTCTTGTGCTTCTTGGTCGCCTTCTTGTGTGTGGCCGCCTTCGCCGTGTGGCTCCCCGACGTCGTGCTGGCCCGCTGGGGCGCCGCGCTCGACGCGACGCTGCCCGCCGGCGTCGGGACGCCGATCGGAGGCGCCTCGCACTGGGGGATCGGGCCGACGTACACCGGGTACATCACGTTCGTCTGGTCAGTCACGTGATCGTGCCCCGTGAGGTGGCCGATCTCGTGTGTGACGACCGTGCAGAGCATCGGCCACGAGTAGTCCTGTGCGAGGTTCATCGAGATGCTGCAGTCGCTGTTGGCACCCGCATTCCCGTACGCCTCGACGGGGTTCCACCAGGTGGCCACGCCGTTGATCGACGGGTCAAGCGATTGCCAGGAGACGTCGACGTTGCCGTTGCACGGCATCACGCCCCAGTAGTGGATGGCGATCGTCTCGGCGTCTGAGAGGGCCAGCGTGCCGACGGCGAACTGCGCGTCGTCAGCCGCCGCGTTGCCCGACGTGTCGTTGACCGTGAAGCCGTCGTCGTTGGCCTGGAAGGTGTGTCCGGCGGCCGGAGCACCCGACACCGAGTACGCCACGCCCTGGACCATCGGGGCAACCCGGGGGGCCGCCGACGGGCCGATGCCGAGGGCGCAGACCCCGGCGGCGAGGCCGATCGCGACGGTTCCGGCGAGCTTCCGGGCCGGGCTCCGGAGAGTGTTGTCGTGGTCGATTCCCATGCTGCCGAATCGACCTCGCCGGGCCTGTGTTGCAGGCCCTTCACATCAACCTCAACGGATATTCGATGTGTCAACGCGAAAATTCAATCTAATGCCAAGACCGGCCGATAGGCATCTTTTACGGCAGCCGGAAGGATCGGCTCGAGCCGGCTCGACAGGAGTTCGAGGCTGGCCGACGGGAGTTCGAGGCTGGCCGACAAGAGTTCGAGGCCACAGCCGGCAGGAGTTCGAGTCGACGACCGACACGAGCTCCACGCCGAGCCCACGGACCGCCGAGCCGGGCATCCTCGGCCGACCCGGCGCCGTCACCGCCGGTGCGGCCTGCTACCGGCGCGCGTGGAGGCCGGCCGGGCTACCGGCGCGCGTGGAGGGCGGCCTGCTCCTGCGCCGTCGGGAACGCCCACGCCGCCCGGGTGCGCCGCTCGGACCGGAACACGAACCGCAGCTGCTGGGGCGGACGGAGGCCGTCGGGGTGGTCCGGACGGAACGTCGCGCACGGCTCGGCGTCAACCAGCGCACATAGCTGATTGCAGCGGAAATAGCACTCGTCACACGTCGGCTTGCTGGTGCGTCCCCTGGACATCCTGACCTCTCCGTATCCGTCGACCGCGGCCATCAAAGCAATGCTCGACCGGTCGTACAAGGCCGCATTCCGCAAACTCCCGTGAATTGATTCTCGGGCGGCGACCGTCGCCCGGCGGGCGGGCGGCCGACCGTTCAGAGGAGCTCCCGATCGACGCGGTCGGCGACGTGGCGGGCGATCGCAAGAGCCGATGTCGCACCCGGCGACGGCGCGTTGCGCACGTGCAGGGCCCGGTCGGTCCGCGAGAAGGCGAAGTCGTCGACGAGGCGTCCGTCACGACCGACCGCCTGCGCCCGAACGCCGGCGAACGCCACCTCCACGTCGGCGAGGACGAGGCCGGGGATCAGGCGGGCCGCCGCCCGCACGAGCGTCCGGGGCAGCGCCGCGTGGCCGAGCTCGACGAGGGCGGCCCGCCGGTTGCGACGCAGCATCCGCCACGACCCCGGCCAGCTCAAGGTGTCCGCGAGGTCGGCCGCGCGGACCCGACCCACCCGGTACGCGTCGCGCGCGCCGACGACGAGCGCGCTCGGCCCGATCAGGACGGTCCCGGTCATCGTCCGCGTGAAGTGAACGCCGAGAAACGGCAGCCGGGGATCGGGGACGGGATAGACCAGCCCACGAACGAGGTGGCGGCGCGGCTCGACGAGCGCGAGGTACGCCCCACGGAACGGGACGATCCGCGGGTCGGGGTCGGCCCCGGCCCGGACCGCCAGCCGATCGGCCCACGCGCCGGCGCAGAACACGGCCGCCCGCGTCTCGTGCGTTCCGCGAGCGTGCCGCAGCCCCAGCCGCCCCCCGGCGCTCGTCACGTCGAGGACCCCGCAGCCAAGCCCGATGCTCACGCCGTCACGGCGGACCTCGTCGGCCAGGGCGAGAACGACCGCGGCGAAGTCGACGATGCCCGTGGTCGGCGAGTGGAGGCCGGCAACCGCCCGGGCGTGGGGCTCGAGCTCGGTGACCTCGGCCGGACCGACTCGGCGCAGGCCGGGGACTCCGCTGCGCCGCGCCCGCCGCTCGAGCTCGTCGAGGCCGCCCAGCTCGGCCGCGGACGTCGCCAGGATCAGCTTGCCGCAGCGGTCGTGGGGAATCTCGCGCTCCACGCAGAACGCGTACAGGTCCCGCGCGCCCTCGACGCACAACCGCGCCTTCAGCGACCCCGGCGCGTAGTAGACACCCGCATGGATCACGCCGGAGTTGTGACCGCTCTGGTGGGCGGCGACGCGCGACTCGCGCTCGAGCACGCAGATCCGCAGACCTGGATGTCTGGCGATCAACTCGCGGGCCACGGCCAAGCCGATCACGCCGGCTCCGACGACCGTCAGGTCCGAGCGCTCGGGCGGGTCGTCCACGAGGTGACACTACTGTGGAACGGTGCGGATCATGATCACCGGAATCACCGGCTTCGTGGGTGGGAAGCTCGCCGCGCGCCTGACCGGGGTGGGTCACGAACTGCACGGCGCGTCGCGCAACCCGAATCGGATCGCGCCACCCGAGGACGTCGTCATGCATCGGGTCGACGCGCTCACCGGCGTCGGCCTCGACCGGGCGCTTGACGGGGTGGAGCTCGCCTACTACCTGATCCACTCGATGGAAGCCTCGAGCGGCGCGGCCGACGGCGGCTTTGCCGAGCGCGATCGCCGCGCGGCCGAGCGCTTCGCCACGGCGGCCGCGGCCGCCGGCGTGCCGCGGATCGTCTACCTCGGCGGACTTGTCCCGCCCCGCCGCAAGGCATCCGCCCACCTGCGCAGCCGCCGGCACGTGGAGCGCGTGCTGATCGACGCGGTGCCCGGATCGGTCGTCCTCCGGGCGTCGATCGTCGTCGGTGACGGCTCGCCGTCGTTTCGCTTCCTCGTGCGACTCGTCGAGCGCCTGCCGGTCCTCGCGCTGCCGATCTGGCGCGACTACAGGACCCAGCCGATCGACGAGCGCGACATGCTCGAGTATCTGGTCGCCGCCGGGCTACGCGACGTCGGCGGACGTACGCTCGACATCGCCGGGCCCGAGACGCTCTCCTACGGGGAGATGATCACGCGGCTGGCCGATCTGATGCTGGTCAGACGACCGGCGCTGCGGGTCGGCTTCTCGCAGACGCCGTCGACGAGCGCCGTGGCGGCCCGCATAGCCGGGGCCGAGCTGGCCCTCGTCCGACCGCTGATGGAGAGCCTCGACGGCGACCTGCTGGCCGACGACGCGGCCGCGCGTGACCTGCTCGGTGTCCGTCTCCACGGATACGACGCGGCCGTCGAGCACGCCCTCCGTGACTGGGAGCTGCGCGAGCCGCTGCGCGCCCGCTAGCGTGTCGCGGCGGGATGAGCGCCGTCGAGGTATCAACTCTGATCCGCGCCACGCCCGAGGAGGTGTGGGCGGTGGTCATGGACCCCAGCCGCCTCGGCGACTGGGTGACGATCCACCGACGCGTGGCCGACGTGTCCCGCGGCCCGGTGCGCAACGGCTTCAGGATGGCGCAGACCCTTCACCTGCGTGGTGCGAACTTCAAGGTCCGGTGGGTGCTGACCGAATGTGAGTTCGCGCGCCACGCCGCGTGGGACGGTCGCGGTCCGGCGATGTCGACCGCCCGCACGGAGTACGTTCTCGCACCCCACTCCGGGGGCACCAGGTTCCACTACCGCAATGACTTCCGGCCACCCTTCGGCCCACTCGGCGCCGTCGCCAGCCGGGCGCTCGTCGGCGGCATCCCCGAGCGGGAGGCCAGGAACTCGCTGACGAGGTTGAAGGCCCTGCTCGAGGCGCCGGGGATCCAGCCGTCGGGGAAGTGACGTTTCCACCTTCGCCGGAACGGGCACTGCTGTCCTGCGAGTGTGCATACACTGTTACTCTTCATTTCCGGTCAAGGAGTCCTTTGTGAGTAACTTTTTGGAAGAGAAGCGCAACGAGATCACCGAGCGCATGCGCGAGCTGGAGCCCCTGATCGAGGAGTACAGGCAACTCGAGGCGGCCGTCAAGGCGCTTGCCGGGGTCGCGCCGACCGCCTCGAGCGCACCGCGGACGCGGGTCGCCCGCAGCCGCCCCAGCACCAACGGCTCGTCCGGCCGTACAACCGCATCCAAGCGTCGCGGCCGCCCGCGTGGCAGTGGCACCCGTGCGCGCCAGGCTCTCGAGCTCGTCGGCTCGCGGCCCGGCATCACGATCCCCGAGATGGCCAGCGAGATGGGGATCAAGCAGAACTACCTCTACAGGGTCCTGCCGACCTTGGCCGACGACGGCAAGGTCGTCAAGCGCGACCGCGGGTGGCACGCGATCACGACGCCAGAGGTCGTCGAGTAGGCAGCCGCAGCCCGCGCGCGTCAGAACGGCCCGAGCGTCAGGGCTGCCCGAGGCGTTAGAACGGCCCGATCGTCAGGGCTGCCGACGCGTCAGAACGGCCCGAGCGTCAGGGCTGCCGAGGCGTCAGAACGACCCGAGCGCGAGAGTTGCCCGAGGCCTCACAGCAGCCCGCGCGTCACAGGAGCCCGAGCTCGACCACCGCGTCGCGCTCCTCGCCGAGCTCGGCCGCCGTGCGGTCGATGCGCGCGCGTGAGAAGTCGTTGATCTCGAGGCCTTCGACGACTGTGAACTCGCCGGCCGCGCAGGTAACCGGGAAGCCGGCGACGATCCCCTCGGGCACGCCGTAGTGGCTCCCGTCGGAGGCGATCGCCATCGACACCCAATCCCCGTCGGGCGTCCCCAGCGCCCAGTCCCGGACGTGGTCGATCGCCGCGTTGGCCGCTGATGCCGCGCTCGACGCGCCACGGGCGGCGATGATCGCGGCGCCGCGCTTCTGGACGGTCGGGAGGAAGTCGCCTTCGAGCCATTCCTGATCGGCGACGACCTCGGCCGCGTTCGACCCGGCGATCCTCGCGTTGAAGATGTCCGGGTACTGGGTGGCCGAGTGGTTGCCCCAGACGGTCATGTTCGTCACGTCGGCGACGCTCGCCCCGGCCTTCGCCGCGAGTTGGGCCTTCGCACGATTGTGGTCGAGGCGCATCATCGCGGTGAACCGGTCGCGGGGGATGTCGGGCGCGTTGCTCAGCGTGATCAGGGCGTTCGTGTTCGCGGGATTGCCGACGACGAGGATCCGCACGTCGCTCGCGGCCCGCGCGTTCAGGGCCTTGCCCTGCGGCTTGAAGATCCCGCCGTTGGCCTCGAGCAGGTCACTGCGCTCCATCCCCGGTCCGCGCGGCCGGGCACCGACCAGCAGTGCGTAGCTGACGCCGTCGAAGGCGACCTCCGGGTCGTCTGAGATGTCGACTCCGGCGAGCAGGGGAAACGCACAGTCGTCAAGCTCCATCGCCGTCCCCTCGGCCGCCTTGACCGCCTGCGGGATCTCCAGGAGTCGGAGCTCGACAGGCGTCTCGGGGCCGAGCATCGCTCCGCTCGCGATCCGGAACAGCAGCGCGTAGCCGATCTGGCCGGCTGCACCGGTCACGGCCACGCGGACTGGGGTCTTCGTCATCCGTTCAGCTCCTCGATCACTGCGTCGGCAAACTCCGAGGTACCGACCGCCGTTGGGTCATCACGCTTCGGCTTGAGGTCGAAGGTGACCTTCTCACCGCTGGCGATCACGGCCGCCAGGGCCGCCTCCATCCGGTCGGCGGCGTCCCGCTCGCCGAGGTGCTCGAGCATGTAAACGCCCGAGAGCATCAGCGCGGTCGGGTTGACCTTGTTGAGGCCCTTGTACTTGGGAGCCGAACCGTGGGTGGCCTCGAAGACGGCCGCGTGCGTGCCGATGTTGGCGCCGCCGGCGATGCCCAGGCCGCCGATCATCCCGGCACACAGGTCGGACACGATGTCGCCGTAGAGATTCGGCAGGACGAGCACGTCGTAGTCCTCAGGGTGGGTGACCAGCTGGTTGCAGAGGTTGTCGACGATCCGGTCGTTGAACTGGATCTCCGGGTGCCGCTCGGCCACGCGCCGGGCGACCGAGAGGAAGAGGCCG
This sequence comes from Solirubrobacteraceae bacterium, assembly GCA_035553395.1. Lineage (GTDB taxonomy): Bacteria > Actinomycetota > Thermoleophilia > Solirubrobacterales > Solirubrobacteraceae > Palsa-513. The sequence continues at coordinate 96,561 of DASZKP010000042.1, forward strand.
TCGGAGAACTTCATGATGTTGGCCTTGTGGACGGCCGTGACCTTCGTCCGGCCCTTCTCCTTCGCGTAGGCGAACGCGGCTTCGACGATCCGCTCCGAGCCGAACACCGAGATCGGCTTGATCGAGATGCCGGCGTCCGCCCGCACCGTGGCGCCGAGCTTGGCGAGCGCGTCGCGGAGCTCGGCGTTCTCGGCCGTGCCCTCCTCGAACTCGATCCCCGCGTAGAGGTCCTCTGTGTTCTCGCGGACGATCACCAGGTCCGTCTCGGGGAAGCGGGTCCGGACGCCGGCGTAGGCCTTGCACGGCCGGATGCACGCGTACAGGTCGAGCTCCTTGCGCAGGAGCACGTTGACCGACCTGAAGCCGGATCCGACCGGCGTCGTCGTCGGTCCCTTGATGCCGACCGTCGTGCGCCGCAGCGAGGCGAGCGTCTCGTCGGGAAACGGATTGCCGGTCGCCTCGAAGGCGTCGATTCCGGCCTGCTGGACATCCCAGACGAACTCGACGCCGGTCGCCTCGAGCACGCGTTGGGTGGCCAGCGTCAACTCGGGGCCGGTTCCGTCACCAGGAATGAGTGTCACTTCGTGAGCCACGGAGGATCCTTTGGTCACTTGCCTGCCGGGGGAGGGCCGTCTCGGTCGACGATGGTACCCGTGACCGGCTCGCGGCGTACGCGCCCGGCCCCGGCGACTGCGACCATAGGTGGATGCGCCGCGGCGGGACGATCCAGCTGGCGCGGATCTTCGGGATCCGCATCGGCGTCGGGACGAGCTGGTTCGTCGTGCTGTTCTTCTTCATCTACGTGCTCTCCGGGATTTTCGGCCAGGTGCTCGGCTCGAACACCGAGGGCTACCTGGTCGCCGTCGCGAGCACGCTGCTGTTCTTCGTCTCGCTGATCCTCCACGAGCTCGGCCACGCCGTCGTCGCCAGGGGCCTCGGAATCGAGATCGACGGGATCGACCTGTGGTTCTTCGGCGGACTCGCGAAGACCCGCACCGACACGACATCCCCGGGCGACGAGTTCAAGATCGCCGTCGCCGGGCCGCTCGTCACGCTTGTCGTGCTCCTGATCTGCGTCGCCGCGGCTGCTCCGTCCGGTCTCGACCGCTTCGTCCACGCGGCGGCGCTCGACACCAGCGTCCGAGCGAGCCCGGCGCTCGTCCTGCTCGGCTTCGTCGCGACGATGAACGCCTTCGTGCTCGTCCTCAACCTCGTCCCCGCGCTCCCCCTCGACGGTGGGCGGATCGCCAGGGCGATCGCCTGGCGGTTGACCGGCGACCGCGTCAGGGCGACCCGGACGGCCGCCAAGTCCGGTCAGATATTCGCGATGCTGCTCGGCGGCCTCGGGCTCCTCGCGCTGAGCGACGGCGCCGTGACGACGGCGATCTGGGCCCTGATCAGCGCGACGTTCCTCTACCAGGCGGCTCGCGGAACGCTCGCCCAGACGATCCTCAGCGAGCGGATCAAGACGATCAAGGTCTCCGACATCATGGATCGCGAGCCGGTCACGATCCCGTCGGCGACGACGCTCGTCAACGCCGAGGAGGAGTTCTTCCTCCGCTACCGCCAGCCGTGGTTCGCCGTCGTCGACGACGCCCGCCACTACGTCGGCCTGCTGCGGTCCGAGCGGCTCGAGGCCGAGCTCCACGGCGGCCGGCCGGCGCTGACGGCCGGCGAGGTCTCCGACGACGAGCGGCCCTGGCGGATCGGGCCGGGCGAGACGCTGGAGGACCTGCTCGGCTCGGACGGGCTTCGCCGACTCGGGGTCGTCGTCGCCGTCGACCCCGACGGGACCCTCGCCGGGCTGGTCACCCTGGCCCAGGTCCACCGTGCCCTGCGGCCGGCGGGCGGCGTATAGAGTTGACCGCCGCCCGCCGCCCGCCGCCCGCCGGCACGCCGGCACGCCCGAGTAGAGACCGAGCCTGCATGCCAGAACACGACGTCCTGATCATCGGAGCCGGCCTCGCTGGACAGCGGGCAGCCCTCGCCGCGGCAGGTGAGGGCGTGACGGTGGCGCTGATGAGCAAGGTCCACCCGGTCAGGTCGCATTCGGTGGCCGCGGCCGGCGGCATCAACGCGGCGATCGCGGCCGACGACGACTGGCGAGAGCACGCCTACGACACGGTCAAGGGGTCGGACTTCCTCGGCGACCAGGACGCGATCGAGATCATGTGCAGCGAGGCGACGGCCGAGGTGATGCATCTCGAGCACATCGGCGTGACCTTCCACCGCAACGCCGACGGCCTGCTCGACCTGCGGGCGTTCGGCGGGGCGTCGAAGAAGCGGACGGCCTACGTCGCGGACATCACCGGACAGGCGCTCCTCCACGTGCTCTACGAGCAGCTGATGCGCCACTCCGCCACGGTCGACCGCTTCGAGGAGTGGTTCGTCACGTCGATCCTGCTCGACGATGCCGGGGTCTGCGTCGGCGTCGTCGCCCGCGACATCCGCAGCGGGCGGATGGAGACCTTCCGGGCCAAGAACGTGATCCTCGCGTCCGGCGGCGCCGGCCAGTGCTACCGACCGACGACCAACGCCCTGATCTGCACGGCCGACGGGATCGCCCAGGCCTACCGGGTGGGAGCCCCGCTGATGGACATGGAGATGGTCCAGTACCACCCGACGACGCTCGCCGAGAACGGCTTCCTGATCACCGAGGGCGCCCGCGGCGAGGGTGCCCACCTGCTCAACAGCGACGGCGAGCGGTTCATGGAGCGGTACGCACCGAACAAGATGGAGCTGGCGTCCAGGGACGTCGTCTCCCGGGCCGAGCAGACCGAGATCCTCGAGGGCCGGGGCGTCGGCGTCGACGGGAAGGGCATCTACCTGGACATCACCGTCGTCCCGAGGAAGCGGATCCTCGAGTCGCTGCGGGAGATCGTCAACATCGGGCGGGACTTCGCCGGCGTCGACATCACCCGCGAGCCGATCGTGATCCAGCCGGGCCAGCACTACATCATGGGCGGCGTCAAGACCGACAACGACGGGGCGACGACGATCGACGGGCTCTACGCCGCGGGCGAGGTCGCCTGCGTCTCGGTCCACGGGGGCAACCGTCTCGGGGCCAACTCCCTGCTCGACACGCTGATCTTCGGCCGCCGCAGCGGCGAGCACGCGGCCGCCCGGGCGAAGGCGACGGCGATGCCGCGGGTCTCGGACGCCCAGCGCGACGACGACGTCGCGATGATCGACGCGATCATCGCCCGGCCCCACGCCGGTCGGCGGATCTCGGAGATCCGCGAGGAGCTGGGAACGACGATGAACACCGAGGTCGCCGTCTACCGCGACGCAGCCGGCCTCGACCGGGCGCTCGAGGTCGTCAGAAGGCTCAAGGAGGAGGCCGCTGGTTGCTACGTCGACGACCGCGGCGCCGTCTTCAACCAGGATGTCCTCGGCGCAATCGAGCTCGGCTACATGATCGACTGCGCCGAGACGATCGTCGTCGGCGCGATCGAGCGCAAGGAGTCACGCGGCGCCCAGTTCCGAACCGACTTTCCCAAGCGCGACGACGCGAACTGGCTCAAGCACATCGTGATCGCCGCGGACTCCGACGGCGCGCCGGCCGTCACCTACTCGCCGGTCACGATCACCCGGTGGCAGCCCGAGGAGAGGAAGTACTGATGGCGCAGTTCACGCTCCGCCTCCGACGCTTCGACCCCGAGTCCGGCGAGCCGCCGTACTGGGACGAGCATCAGATCGAGCTCGAGCCGCACCGCTCGGTGCTCGAGGGAATCCTCCAGGCCCGCGCCCGCTTCGACGGCTCGATCGGCATCCGCTGCTCCTGCCGGGCGGCGATCTGCGGGTCGTGCGGCGTGCGGGTCAACGGCGAGCCGGGCCTCGCCTGCCACACCCACCTCGACGCTGCCAGCGCGAGCTCGGCCGACGGTGTGATCGAGGTCGAGCCGATGGGCAACATGCCTGTGATCAAGGACCTGATCGTCGACATGGAGGCCGTCCACTGGAAGAAGATCCGCGCGGTCACGCCGTGGCTGGTCGGTCGCGAGCCGATGCCCGAGCGCGAGCACGTCGTGCCGCGGGAGACGATGGTCGACATCACGCAGACGATGGCCTGCATCCAGTGCGGCGCGTGCGTCTCTGACTGCCTTGCGATGGAGGTCGACCCCGAGTTCATCGGTCCGGCAGCCCTCGCCAAGGCATACCGCTTCGTCGGTGATCCCCGCGACTCCGAACACGAGGCTCGGTTGCGGGAGCTGGCCGAGGACGAGCACGGCCTCTACACGTGCACCCACTGCTTCAAGTGCGTCGACGCCTGCCCGAAGGGCGTCGACCCGATGGGCCAGATCATGCGCCTGCGGCGGATCGCCGGCAACGACGAGGGGATCGACGACCGCAACAACGGCCACCGGCACGAGGAGGCGTTCGTCAAGAACATCGAGCGCAACGGCGTGCTCCACGAGGCCGATCTCCTGACCGACTCGTTCGGCGGAAAGCTCCACCCCCGGGTGCTGCCCGAGCTCCTCGCGTCGGCGCCGGCCGTGCTCAGCGCGATGCGCCGGGGCAAGGTCACACCGGCGAAGGCCCTGCTCCACCACCACAGGGCGCCGCAGGCGGTCAGGGAGATCTTCAAGAAGATCGAGGGCGAGACCGACCGCTACGAGCTCAACCTCTACGTCAGCGGCCGCGACGAGGACGACCCGCCGCCGGCCGGAAAGAAGGTCTCCGGATGAAGGTCGCCTACTGGCCGGGCTGCGTCAGCCGCGGCTTCACGCCGGAGCTCCACGGCTCGATGGCCAAGGTCGCGCCGCTCCTGGACATCGAGCTGATCGAGCTCGACCGGGCCAACTGCTGCGGTGCCGGGGTGATCGCCGAGCACAACCAGGAGCTCGCCGACACCCTCAACGCGCGGACCTTCGCGATGGCCCAGCAGACCGACGGTGAGCTGATGATGAACATCTGCTCGACCTGCCAGGGCGCACAGAGCGAGTGCCAGGAGCGACTCGACGCCAACCGGGAGTACCGCGAACACGTCAACCAGACGTTGGCGCCGGAGGGCCTCGCCTACACGAAGGGCCTGGCCAACAAGAACTTCCTCTGGCTGCTCGTCGAGGAGCTCGGCCTCGACGCGCTGCGCGACCGGGTCGAGCGGCCGCTGAGCGGTCTGCGGGTCGGCCCGTTCTACGGCTGCTACATCGTCCGCCCGAGGAACCGCGTCGGGATCGACGCGGCCCACCCGCGGGACAAGTACCTCGAGCAGGTGATCGACGCGCTCGGCGGCACGGTGATCGACTATGCCGGCTCCCACAAGTGCTGTGGGTTCCCGATCATCACGATGAACAAGCAGGCCTCCCTGACCCAGGCCGGCCGGCACCTCGGCGACGCGGTCGACGCACAGGCCGACTGCCTGGTCACGCCTTGCCCGCTCTGCCACCTCAACCTCGACCTCCAGCAGCCGCTCGCCGAGCGGGTCGTCGGCCGGGAGCTGAAGATGCCGGTGCTCCACCTTCCCCAGCTCGTCGGCCTCGCGCTCGGCCTCGAGCCGAAGGAGCTCGGCATGAACCGCCACGTCGTGCGGCCGAGCTCGGTGATCGACTGGTCGACGACGGTCGTCGGGGCCGCCGGTCAGGTCGGGTCCGCGTGAGCATCTTCGACGCAGGCCTGACCCGGCTCGACGGGACGCCGCTCGACGTCGGGAGCCTCGAGGACCACGCCGTGCTCGTCGTCAACGTCGCCTCCCGGTGCGGACTGACGCCGCAGTACGCCGGCCTCGAGCGGCTCCAGAAGCGGTACTCGGCGGCCGGTTTCTCGGTGCTCGGTGTGCCGTGCAACCAGTTCGCCGGCCAGGAGCCGGGGACGGCCGACGAGATCGCGACCTTCTGCTCGACGACCTACGGGACGACGTTCCCGATGACCGAGAAGCTCGACGTCAACGGACCCGGCCGCCACCCCCTCTACGACCGCCTGACCGCGGTCCCCGACGCCGACGGGCAGGCCGGCGACATCGCCTGGAACTTCGAGAAGTTCCTCGTCTCCCCGGAAGGTGGGATCGTCGCGCGCTTCCGGCCGCAGGTCGATCCCGAGTCCGACGAGGTCATCGCGGCGATCGAGCGGGCCCTCCCATAGCCACGGCGGCGAGCGCCGCCGCAGCCCGGAGGCCGGCCTCCAACGCGTCTGTGCGGGTCGTCTTCGGCGGCCTGATCCTGGTCATGCTGCTGGCATCGCTCGACCAGACGATCGTCGCGACGGCCCTGCCGACGATCGTCGGCGACCTCGGCGGCCTGAAGGATCTCTCGTGGGTGGTGACCGCGTACCTGCTGGCCCAGACGGTCGTCACGCCGCTCTACGGGAAGCTGGGTGACCTCTACGGGCGGAAGGTCGTCCTCCAGGCCGGCCTCGTGATCTTCCTCGTCGGCTCGGCGCTCTGCGGGCAGGCGCAGAGCCTCACCGAGCTGATCGCCTTCCGCGCGATCCAGGGCCTCGGCGGCGGCGGTCTGATGGTCTCCGCCCAGGCCGCCGTCGGTGATGTCGTGCCGCCGAGCGAGCGGGGACGCTACACCGGGATCTTCGGCGCCGTGTTCGGCGTGTCGAGCGTCGCCGGCCCGCTGCTCGGCGGATTTCTCACCGACAACCTCAGCTGGAGGTGGATCTTCTACGTCAACCTGCCGCTCGGGATCGCCGCGTTCGTCGTGCTGGCGCGGACGCTCCCGTCGGTGACCCAGCGGGTGCATCACGCGATCGACTACGTCGGGACGGCGGTCCTCGCGGCGGCGCTCAGCGCGATCGTGCTGATGTGCACGCTCGGCGGCAACCAGTACGCCTGGGGATCGGGCGTCGTGATCGGCCTCGGCGTCGTCGGCGTCGTCGGGCTGGCCGTGTTCGTCCTGGTCGAGCGGCGGGCCGCCGAGCCGGTGGTGCCGCTGCCGCTGTTTCGGATCGGCGTCTTCTCGGTGACGAGCGCCGTCGGCCTGATCGTCGGCTTCGCCCTGTTCGGCGCGATCACCTACCTCCCGACCTTCCTCCAGGTCGTCAACGGCGCGAGTGCGACGGCGTCCGGGCTCGAGCTCCTCCCGCTGATGGGCGGTCTCCTGATCACGTCGATCGGGTCCGGCCAGCTGATCACCCGGACCGGCCGCTACAAGCCGTTCCCGATCGCCGGGACCGGCCTGATGGTCGTCGGTCTGTTCCTGCTCTCGACAATGGACGCCCAGACGACCACGGTGACCGCGTCGATCTTCATGGTCGTGCTCGGTCTCGGCCTCGGCCTCGTAATGCAGGTGCTGGTCCTCGCGGTGCAGAACGCCGTCGACTACTCACAGTTGGGCGTGGCGACGTCCGCGGCGACCCTGTTCCGGTCGATCGGCGGGTCGATGGGCACAGCGGTGCTCGGATCGATCTTCGCCGGCCACCTGACGAGCTCGCTCGCGGCAAAGCTGCCGCCGGCCTCGGCCGCGAAGCTCGGCGCCGGGGGACAGGTCAACCCGGCGTCGCTGCACAGACTCGCGCCGGCGCTCCGTACGGCGTACATAGGGTCGTTCACCGACTCGTTGAACGTCGTGTTCCTCGTTGCCGCGGGGATCGGCGCGTTCGCGTTCGTCCTCACGTTCTTCATCAAGCAGGTCCCCCTCCGCGAGACCGTCGCGACGGCCGGCGTCGGCGAGGCGTTCGCGGTCCCGACCGGGGCGACGTCGCTCGCCGAGATCGAGTGCAAGCTGTCGACGCTGACGCGGCGCGAGGCCGGCCGGAGCATGATCGAGCGGGTCGCCAAGCGGGCGGGCGTCGACCTGTCGGCGGCCCAGTGCCTGCTGCTCGCCCAGCTCGATCGCGACCCCGCGGTCGATCTCGGCGTGCTCGCCGGCCGGCGGGGGATCGACGAGGCGAGGGTCGTCGAGATCGCCGATCAGCTCGCCCGGCTCGGGCTCGCGGGTGCCGCGGACGATCCGGGTGGTCGAGCGTTGACGCCAGCCGGCCACGACGCACTCGACCGCCTCGTGAGCACGGCGCGCAGCCGCCTGGACGAGATGCTCGACGGGTGGGAGCCGGGCGAGCATCCAGAGCTCCGGGACCTCGTCACGCGGGTCGCGCGAGCCCTCCTGATCGACACGAGTCAGCTCGAGCGGCTGATGAAGCCGCCGGCCGCGGTCAGACCGGCCTGAGAAGGCCCGGCTTCGGCTTCCCAGCGACCGAGCGACCCTATCCTCGAGCGACCGCGGCCCCACCGCGCAGGAGCCCGCGGGCGACCGCGAGCTCGGCCAATTGGACGGCGTTCAGGGCCGCCCCCTTGCGGAGGTTGTCGCCGACGATCCAGAGGTTCAATGTCCTCGGGTTCGACGGGTCCCGGCGGATCCGGCCGACGAGGACGTCGTCGCCGCCGGCGGCGATGCTCGCCAGCGGGTAGACGGCGTTCGCCGGATCGTCGAGCACCCGTACGCCGGGCGCCCCGGCGAGCAGGGCCCGGGCGAGCTCGGGCGTCAGGTCGACGGCGGTCTCGAGGTTGACCGACTGGGAGTGACCGACGCGGACCGGGACGCGGGCGCAGGTCGCGCTGATCCGCATGTCGGGGAGGTCGAGGATCTTGCGGGTCTCGCCGATCATCTTGCGCTCTTCGGTCGTGTAGTCGTCGCCGTTCTTGAACGTCTCGACCTGCGGGAGGACGTTGAAGGCGATCTGGTGGGGGTAGATCTCCGCCGCCGGCACGTCGACGCCGTCGAGCACGGCCCGGGACTGTTCGAGCATCTCGGCGACCGCGCGGACCCCGGTGCCGGAGGTCGACTGGTAGGTGGAGATCACGAGCCGTTCGATCCCCGCGGCGTCGTGGAGCGGCTTGAGGGCGACGACCATCTGCATCGTCGAGCAGTTCGGGTTGGCGACGATCCCCGAGTGGCCGTCGATCGCCTCGGGGTTGACCTCGGAGACGACGAGGGGAACCTCGGGCCGCATCCGCCACTGCGACGAGTTGTCGATCACCAGGCAGCCGGTCTGCGCGAAGCGGGGCGCCCACTCGGCGGAGACGGTCGACCCGGCCGAGAAGATCGCGACGTCGAAGCCGGCGATCGTCTCGTCCGACAGCCCCCTGACGACGCCACCCCCGTCGAGCCGGCGCCCGGCCGACCGGTCTGACGCGAACGGGACGATCTCACTCGCCGGGAAGCCCCGCCGACCGAGGACATCCAGCATCACCGTTCCCACGGCGCCGGTCGCGCCGACCACCGCCACCCGAAATGAAGAGCTCACGGAACGACCGGCCGTCCGAAGGGGTCTTCGCGCTCTGAGTCCGACGCGTCGAGGCCGAAGGCCGAATGGAGGGCGCGGACGGCCTCGGGGACGCGGTCGACGGCGATCACACACGAGATCTTGATCGGCGACGTCGCGATCATCTCGATGTTGATCTCGGCTTCCCCGAGCACCCTGAAGACCTTGGCGGCGACGCCGGGGTGGCTGCGCATGCCGGCGCCGATGATCGAGACCTTGCCCATCGCCTCGTCGGTCGCGACCTGCTCGATGCCGAGCTCGCCGACGATCTCGTCGAGCGCCCGACGGACCTCGCGGAGGTCCTCGGCCGGCACGGTGAACGACATGTCCGCCCGCCGGCCGTCGGTGACCGGCTCGTTCTGGATGATCATGTCGACGTTGACGTTCGCGTCGGCCAGTGCCCCGAAGATCTGCCCGGCGACGCCGGGCGTGTCGGGGACTCCGAGCAGCGTGACGCGGGCCTCGCCGGTCGAGTGGGTGACGGCTGTTACGAGTGGTTTCTCCATGGTCTCCTGCTCCGCAAGGACAACGGTACCCGGCCCGTCGTCGAAGCTCGATCGACAGTGGATGCGCACGCCGTGGTTGCGGGCGTACTCGACTGACCGCAGCTGCAGGACGCCGGCCCCCGACGCGGCCATCTCGAGCATCTCCTCGAAGGAGACGGCCTGCAGCATCCGGGCGTTCGGGACGATCCGCGGGTCGGCCGAGAAGACGCCGGCGACATCGGTGTAGATCTCGCACTCCTCGGCCCCGAGCGCGGCCGCCACGGCTACGGCTGTCGTGTCCGAGCCGCCCCGCCCGAGCGTCGTGACGTCCTTGGCGGTCGAGACGCCCTGGAATCCGGCGACGAGGACGATCCGCTCGTCGTCGAGCGCCCGGATGATCCGCTCGGCTCGGACATCGAGGATCTTGGCCTTCGTGTGGGATGTGTCTGTCACGATGCCGGCCTGTGAACCGGTCAGGGAGATCACGTGGTGGCCCATGTCGTTGATCGCCATCGCGCACAGCGCGCATGAGATCCGCTCGCCGGTCGAGAGGAGCATGTCCATCTCCCGGGGGTGGGGCGCCTCGGACACCTCGGCGGCCATCGCGATCAGCTCGTCGGTCGTCTTGCCCCTGGCCGAGAGGACGGCCACGACGCGGTGGCCGGATTCCCGCTTCTCGACGATCCGCCGGGCGGCTCGCTTGATCCGGTCGGCGTCGGCGACTGACGTCCCGCCGAACTTCATCACGATGATGTTGTCCATATCAGGCCGGGAGGATACGCCCTGATGGGGCGGGCCCCGTCCCGGCGACTGGTCATCGTCCTCGTCGTCGTCGCGATCCTCGCCGGTGCCCTGCTGGCCCTGATCCAGGGACCCAGCCACCCCAAGACGCTCCCCCAGGGCGGCTCACGCTTCGCGAGCCCGACGACGCCGACCCCCGTCAGCGGACCCCGGGGCCCGGTCAGCCCGACGCTCGCCCGGGACGTCGCCCAGCTCTTCCTGATCGGAATCGACGCGACCCCGGCGACCGCAGCCCGCCTGCAGGCCCACGACTGGGGCGGCGTGGTGCTCGGCAAGGCCAACTACTTCTCCCCCTCCCAGGTCGCAGGCCTGACCCAGGGGATCCGGGCGGAGCTCGCCACCCCGCCCCTGATCTTCGCCCGGCAGGGCGGCGGCGAGAGCAACGCGTTCACGGACATGGCGCCCGACAGCGAGCCACAGCTGGGCGCGATCGGGCGGACCGACCTCGTCAACGGCCAGTCTCAGCTCGCCGCCCGTGAGCTGCGCGCGGTCGGCGTCAACGGGACGCTCGCCCCGGATGCCGACCTCGCCGACCCGAACGGGCCGGCCGCGGCCCGGGCGTACGGGGCGAATCCGGCGACCGTCGCCAAGCTTGCCGCGGCGGCCGTCGCCGGATACCAGACCGGCCGGCTGATCTCGGCGGTCGGCCACTTCCCCGGCGAGGGAGGCGCCGACCGCGATCCGGAGCTCGGGACGGCGACCGTCGGTCTGAGCCTGGCCAGCCTGACCGCCGGCGACATGCAGCCGTTTCGCGCGGTCGCCGCGCACGCGCCGGTGATCCAGGTTTCCGACGCCCTCTACACGGCGCTCGACAACGGGGCCAGCCCGGCGACCCTGCTGCCCGGGGCGATCAGCCTCCTGACGGGGAAGCTCGGCTTCGCCGGGGCCGTGATGAGCGGGGATCTCCAGGCGGCGGCGTCGGCGACCGGCGAGAGCGTCGCCCAGACGGCGGTGAGTGCGGTGCAGGCCGGCTGCGACCTCCTCTACCTGCCAGGCGACGCCGCCGACGCCGAGGCGGCGTACGAAGCGGTGCTGGGAGCCGTCGGTCGTGGCCAGATCGGCCGCAGCCGGCTGGCCGGTGCCGACGCGAAGGTGGCTGCGCTCAAGCAGGCCTTCCAGGTCGCCGGCTAGGCCCCGGTGTCGCGTCGGTAGGCGTGGTTGGTCCGCGGCGCGCGTGTTCGCCTGCGAGCGGAGGAATGTGATCGCTGCGATGGGGGGCAGGTTGGACCTTGGGCGGGACTACATGGAGACCGAAGACTGTTCGTGTTCGTACGCGAACACCGTTCGTACGCGAACACCGTTCGTATCCGAACACCGTTCGTATCCGAACACCGTTCGTACGCGAACACCGTTCGCACTCGAATACCGTTCGGGTCCGGTCACCTACACGGAGGACTTCGGGTCGACGACGTCGTCATGAGGCGGTCCGGCGACCGGAGAAGGCGCGGCCGAGCGTGACCTCGTCGGCGTACTCGAGATCGGAGCCGACGGGGAGACCGCTGGCCAGGCGTGTGACGAGGATCTCGGGGGAGCGGACGCGAAGGCCGGCGGCGACGTGGAGGGCGGTGGCCTCGCCGGTCGTCGTCGGGTTGGTGGCGAGGACGACCTCGCGGACGGGGGAGTCGGGACCTCCGACGCGGAGCATCAGCTCGGCGATCCGGAGATCGTCGGGGTCGATCCCGTCGATCGGGGAGAGGGCGCCGCCGAGGACGTGGTAGCGGCCGCGGTACTCGTGGGTCCGCTCGATCGGAATCACGTCCGAGGGCTCCTCGACGACGCAGATCAGGGAGGTGTCGCGGCGGTCGTCGTCGCAGATCCGGCAGTGGGGGCCCTCGGCGAGGTTGAAGCAGATCTCGCAGAGGCCGATCCGCTCCTTGACCTCGCGAATCGCGTCAGCGAGGGCGGCGGCGTCCTCGGGGGTGGAGCGGAGGATGAAGAACGCCAGCCGCTGGGCCGTGCGGTTGCCGATTCCGGGCAGCTTGGAGAGCTCGGTGACGAGCCGTTGGATCGGCGGGGCATGCATCGGGGCGACGCGGGCGGGGACAGCTCAGGGAGCCGAGCGGCTCAGAGGCCGGGGATGCCGAGTGAGCCGAGGTCGAGGCCGCCGGTGGCGCCACCCATCTTCTCGGAGGCGAGCTCCTGGGCGGCGCGGAGTCCTTCGTTGACGGCGGCGAGCACGAGGTCGGCGAGCATCTCGGGGTCGTCGGGGTCGATCGCCTCGGCGGCGATCTTGACCTCGGAGAGGACGAGAGCACCGGTCACCTTGACGGTGACCATGCCGCCGCCGGCCGACGCGGTGACCTCGGCCGAGGCGAGCTCCTCCTGGGCGCGGGCCATGTCAGCCTGCATCTTCTGGACCTGCTTCATCATCTTCTGCATGTTGGGCTGAGGCATGACGGCTCCTGTTCAGGGTTTCTCAGGCGTCGAGCTCGTGGGCGTCGAACTCGACCTTGAGACGGTCGACCCACTCGGCATCGGTGAGTGTGGCGGGCGGGTCGGTCGTTTGTTCCAGCTCACGGAGATCGTAGGCCAGCGTGAGGGCCCGTCCGGTGACCGCGCGGATCGCGTCGGCGACGGCGACCCGGTTGGGGGAGTCCTCGGCCTTGCGGCGGAGGAACTCGCCGTCGGCGGGAAAGGCGAGGATCAGCCGGCGGTCGGTGAGCTCGACGGGAAGGGCGTCGGCGACGACGGCGGCAAGCATCCTGTTGGCGGTGCCGACGGCTTCGAGGACGGCGGGCCAGAGGGCGATGATCCGCTCGAGCGTGAGGGGCTCCTGGCTTGGAAGGGATCGGTCGGTCGTATCCGTTGGCTTTGGAGCGGTCTCCGGCGCTTGGACCGACCTCCCGGACAGACCGTTCTGGGGGTCGGCCGGCGGTGGCGAGGCTGCGGGCGGCGGCGGCGAGGCGGTGCGCGTCGAGACGGGGGCAGGCGCGGCCGGGGCGTCTGCCGCGGTCGACGACGGCCCCGGGGCCGCGGGGGCGCCGGGATCCGAGGGAGGGTCCGGGGGTGCAGCGGGGGTCGGAGCCGGAGCGGCGGCTGGGGCCGGAGGCTGGGCCGGAGCCGCGGCCTGGGCCGGAGGCGGGGTCGGAGCGGCGACCGGGGTCGTAGCCGGGGCGGCGGCGGGGGCGGGAGGCTGGGTCGGAGCCGCGGCGGGCGGTGGATCGTCCGGGTGGGACGCAGGGGCGGCGAGGGCGGCTTCGAGTCGGGCGATGCGCTCGAGGAGGGCGTCGGTCGAGGCGTCGAGGGCGGGACGGGCGGCTTTGACGAGGGCGAGCTCGAGCTGGGTGCGGCCGTCGGCGCCGTTGCGCAGTGCGGCGAGGGCGGCGGCGAGGAGGTCGAGGAGGCGGACGAGGGTGGCCTGGGGGATCCGGGTCGCCTGGTCGGCGATCTGGTCGTCGCGCTCGGGGGTGACGGCGAGCTCGGGGGGAACGACGAGGTCGAGGGTGGCGACGACGAGGACCTCGCGGACGTGGGCCTCGAGCTCGCGGATGAAGCCGGCGGGGTCGCGGCCGGAGTCGACGGCGGCGGCGGCGGACTGGAGGGTGCGGCGGGGGTCGCCGGCATGGACGGACTCGAGCGTGGCGAAGAGGAGCTCGGCGTCGGCGACGCCGAGCACGGCGAGGACGTCGTCGATCAGGATCGTCGGGCCGCTGTAGGTCCGGAGCTGCTCGAGCGTGCCGAGGGCGTCACGGAAGCTGCCGGAGGCGTGGCGGGCGAGGAGGGCGATCGCTGCGGGGGGTACGTCGATCTGCTCGGCGACGGCGGTTCGCCGCAGGACGGTGGCGATCTGGTCGGCGGTGGGTCGGTGGAAGTCGAAGCGGTGGCAGCGGTCGACGACCGTGGGAAGGACCTTCTGGGCCTCGGTCGTGGCGAGCACGAAGATTGTGTTGGGCGGGGGCTCCTCGAGCGTCTTGAGGAAGGCGTTCCAGGCGGCGGTCGAGAGCATGTGGGCCTCGTCGAGGATGTAGACCTTCTGGCCGCCGGAGACGGGGGCGTAGGCGACCGACTCGCGGAGGGCGCGGATGTCGTCGACCGAGTTCGACGAGGCGGCGTCCATCTCGATCACGTCGAGTGAGGTGGCGGAGGCGATCGAGCGGCAGGAGTCGCAGGTGCCGCATGGGGTGATCGTCGGGGCGTCCTGACAGTTGAGGCAGGCGGCGAGGATCTTGGCCATCGAGGTCTTGCCGGTGCCGCGGGACCCGACGAAGAGGTAGGCGTGGTGGACCATGTCGCGGACGACGGCGTTCGAGAGGGTCCGGACGACGTGCTCCTGGCCGACGACCTCGGCAAAGCTGCGGGGGCGGTGGCGACGGTAGAGCGAGGGGCTGGTCGACACGAATCCCCAGTCTACCGCCGGCCCCGGGCCGGGCTGGCCGGCCGGGGTGGGCGGAAGATCATGGACCGTGCACCCTCCTTCGAGGTGTTCAACCGGGGTCCTTACGTCACCCGGAAGCTCCGGTCTGGACTTCCCGCTGCGCCTGCCGGTTGCCGCTTAAGGCTGCTTCCTTCCGGACCTGACCTGGTTCACAGGCCGACACCGCAGGGGACCCAAGACCATCAACGCCCCAGACGACGGGGCGACCCGGAGGAAGCACCCCTCGAGAGGGAATTCGGCCCCGCTAGAGCGGATTGCGGATTCAGGGCGCCGCTACGTCCCCGCCTAGCACGGTCCGCCGGAGATCCTACTCCGGGGCGCAGGCAGGCGGGTCGAGCGACGGGCTGCCGGGCTCACGCAGCCGGGTCGAGCGACGGGCCGCCGGGCTCACGCAGCCGGGTCGAGCGACGGGTCCCGGCCGCAAGCAGGCGGTTCGAGCGACGGGGCGACAGTCGACGGGTCGATGGGCGCGGCCAGGCGGGCGGGAGCGATCGCTCGGCCGAGATGTTAGGAGGTAGTTGCGCGCGCAATTCTCTGCTATGTTGCGTGCGCAACCATTTTCGTCTCGGCCGTGGGGCCGGGAGAGTCGACCTGAGGAGCAGGATATGCCTACGACCGAAGAGCAGTTGATCGCACAGGGGACGTGGAACGTCGACCCGAAGCACTCGAGCGTCGAGTTTCAGGTCAAGCACATGGGCATCGCGACGGTGAAGGGGTTCTTCGAGGAGTTCGAGGGGACGCTGGAGGTCGGGGCGACGCTGGGCGAGTCGAAGGCGAAGGGGACAGTGACGGTCGACAGCATCTCGACGCGGGATGACGCGCGGGACGGCCACCTGAAGTCGCCGGACTTCTTCGACGCGGACACGCACACGGCGATCAGTTTCGAGTCGACTTCGATCACGGCGGGATCCGGGGACGACGAGCTGACGATCGAGGGCGACCTGACGATCCGTGGGGTGACGAAGCCGATCACGCTGAAGGCGACTGTCGACGGGGCAGACACGGATCCTTGGGGCAACGAGCGGGTCGGCGTCGAGGCGACGACGACGATCGTCCGGTCAGACTATGGGATGGCCTTCAACCAGGCCCTGGGCAGCGGAAACCTCTTGGTCTCCGACAAGGTCAAGATCATCCTGTCGCTTTCGGCGGTCAAGGCGGCGTAGGCCGGACCGGCGCATCGAAGCACGCGGCGTCGCGGCCGGCGGAAGCAGAGCCGACCGCAGGCGCCGGAAGGTGTCCCCCGGTCGGTGGCCGTAGAATCACCGGCCGAGGGCGCGTAGCTCAGTGGGAGAGCGCTCGCTTCACACGCGAGAGGTCGCAGGTTCGAAACCCGCCGCGCCCATCAAGAAAGTCCTGCAAATGGGCATCTTTGTTCAGTCGAAATCGTGGTGCAGGTCGTCGCGGACGGGTGGGTGCGGGCCATCGCCGCATTCACCGGCCTGAACGATGCTCGCGGAGCGTGGTGCCAGGACGCGCCACTTGGCCCGAAGCCGGCCGGCAATCGCACAGGCGCGCCTCATGCTCCCGCGGTCTCGCGGCGTTGCGCACCACCCTCCGCGGTCACCGCCGCGAGGTGCCCGCCGCCGGCCCGCTTGCCGCAGCCGACCGAGCACAGCGCGGGACTGACGGCGCCGGTCTGGTTGGCCCATGACCGATGACTCAGCGACCTCGCTTGGGCGGCGGCTCATCCTCCAGCTCGATGTTGAGCGCCGTGAGCACCTGGCGAGCCCCATGCACGTAGGCGGCGACAGTAGGGTCGACCCCGCCGGTTGAGCGGGGATCCCTGTCGAGCGCGACCAGCAGGCCAACGAAGCGGTGCTGATCGTCAAAGACGGCGCTACCGCTATCACCACGGTCGGCAAAGAGCCCTCCGCGTCCCCAGACCCACCAGCCGGAGGTGTAGCGGGCCCTCACCGTCTCCATGTAATGGTCCGCGGCAACCGGGAGCAGCGTGCCACGCGTCAGCCCGGTCGCAGCTCCTCGCTTATAGACGTCGACCGGTTCCTCGTCGGTCGCCTGCCATAGATCCTCCACGAGAGTCGGCCAGACTCCCCCGGCGGCGTTGTCGTAGCTGAACTCTTCGATGTCGGGCTTGATCACCGCCGCATCGACTGCGATGTGAGGCAGTGGCGCGAGGGGAACGGCTCGGCGCAGCTTTCCGAAGCGGACGGCGGAGCCGGTGCCGTCGGCGGGTGACGCTTCGATTGCGTGACCGGGCCTGCATCCGTCCACGACGTGTGCTGCCGTGAGTACCAGCAGGTCGTGCTCGTCAGACTCGAGCGGCTCCCGGTCGCGCACGACGAGGCCCAACGAGCCCCAGCGAACGGAGCTACCGCCGACTCGCGCTGGCGCGAGTCGATCGCCGGCCGTTAGGACGAGCAGGAGACCGCGTACGCCAAAACTGCCGGGACGCCGTGACGCACCCGAACCGGGATACCGCGATACTCGCCAGGCAAATCAATTGTCGCAGCGCGTTCGGCATCGATCTCGACATCCAGCGTCCAGATGTCGTCACAGCGGCGAACGCGTACGCCGAGAATCCGCGAGTCGGTCATGTAGCGACGGACAAACGACTGCTGCACGTCACTGAGGGAGAGCCGAGACATGGCTTGTCACAGGGTATCGGCTGCGGCCTGCCGAAGCCATAAGTGAGGGGCCTCCTCGTGCCGCCGAGCCGGCGAACTCCGCCGGCAGCTCGTACCGGGGCTCGATGGTTGAGCTGCCTGCTCGGTTCTCGCTGGAGCATTCATCGCCGAACCGCATCGCATAGCTGCGGCTCTTTCGTCCCGGGGCCGCTCATCGGTCGCCACCAACCGGTCTAGCTTCTCGACCAGCCGGCGCAGGCGCCCCTGGATCTCCGGGTTTGAATACGCCCCAGGAGCCCCATCGAAGAGTCGCCGGTGGAGCGGTTGCGCCAAACCGTGGTTGCTCGGCCGCCGTGTGACGGGTCGATGTCGCCCAGCTACGTCGACCGCCGGGGTCGGGTCGTCTCAGGAGGTCGCGCCGGCCCGTGCCGCGAGCTGGCGATCGCTGCGCTCGTCCACTGGCACGGCGGCCCGCGGAATGACGAGCAGGGCACAGTGGGCGTGGCGCGTGAGGTGGGCCGACGTGCTGCCGAGGACGAGGCGCTTGAGCGGCCCGTAGCTGCGTGAGCCGACGACGAGCAGGTCGACCTGATCGCCGAACGCGGCGAGCTCCTCGAACGGGGCGCCATAGACCGCGCTCGCGTCGACGCCTTCGAGCGCGTGCAGGCGGTCGGCGGCGTGCTGGCGCTCCTCTTCGAGGATCCGGCCCCAGTCGCTTGGCATCGGCGAGGCGTAGGAGCCGATCGGGTGGGCAACGACGTGGAGGGCACTGACGCGGGCGTCGTGCCGGGCGGCGACGTCGCGGGCGGCGGAGAGCGCGACATGGCTCTCGTCGTTGAAGTCGTAACCGACGCCGACGGTCTCGAGTTCGACGGCGCCGGCCGCATAACCCTGCGGCGCGATCGCGACGGCGCACCGCGCGCCGTTGAGCGCGTCGCGCGTGTGGTCCCCGAGCATGACGCGTCCAGCGACTCCGCGGCTGCAGGAGCCGACGACGACGAGGTCGGCCTCGTGCTCCTCGGCGAGCCTGTGCAGGGCGCCGCCCACTGACCCCGCAGCGGTGATCAGGTCCGCGCTGACGCCGGTCGCGTCCCGCTCTGCTTCCAACAGGCGCAGCGAGTCGCCGCGCGAGCTTTCGTGGAAGCCGTGGAACAGGCGGTTGGACACGCGGTTTGGCGTCTCGGGACCACCGTGGACGTGAGCCAGCGTCAGGCGGGCGCCGGGCTCCGCGAGAACCCCGGCGAGCGCGATCGCGTCCCGACCGTTTGGCGTGCCGTCGACTCCTACGAAGACGTTGCGGAACATGCGATCTCCTTTGGCTGTGGTCCTCCCGTCGAACATACGCCCGGCGGGGAAGTCCGCCATCCGTGCGGACTTCCTTGTTGCTGCGGGTTGCTACGGAACGCCGGCGACGCAGTGCCTCACTGCGTCGCGACCGCACCGACGTCGGCGCTCCCAACGCCGTCGGCCAGCGCTGGGCGATCGTGACTGATCGCGATGTGGGGGATCACGAGCACCGGGTGCTGCGCGTGCCGCGCGAGGCGGAGTGAGATGCTCCCGAAGATCGAGCGCCGCACGAGTCCGTGGCTGCGCGCACCGACGACCAGCAGATCGACCTCGTCGGCGAACTCGGCGAGCGTCCTGTACGGCGCACCGGTTACCGCCCGGCCTTCGACGTGCTCGATCTCGTCGAGCCGCTTTGCGGCCGCGGCACGGTTGCGGTCAAGGATCTCGACCGGGAACTGGATGGGATCGGCTCCGAACGGCGAGAGGTATTGCGCAATCGGCTCTGCCGCGACGACATCGAGCGCGATCAGGTTCGACCCGAGCCGGGCTGCGAGGTCGCGCCCTGCCTCCAGGGCGGCCCGGCTCTCCTCAGATCAGAGAAGTCGAAGCCGACGCCGATCGTGGTCGGCGGTCGCGGATCGGCGGCGTAGCCGGCGGGTGCGACCCCGACCGGGCAGCGCGCGCCCCTGACCGACGCCCGCGTGTCGTCGCCGATCAGGATCCGGCCGGCGCGGCCATGCTTGCACGCGCCCACGACCAGCAGATCCGCGTGCCAATGCTCAGCGACATCGTGCAACGCTGGACCGACCGAGGGACCGGGCACCGTGATCAGATCGGCCTCTACTCCGGCCGCTGCGCGCTCGGCCTCGAGGAGCTCGTGCGACTCCTCGCGGCCGCCGGCGTAGTACGTGGGATCCGCCGCCCGGAGGTCGACCTGCGGGACGTTTGCAGGTATCGCGCCCGGTTGCACGTGGACCAGGGTGAAGCGGGCTCCGGGCTCTGCGAGCACGGTTGCCAGGGCGATCGCATCACGCCCATGCGACGTGCCGTCGACTCCGATGAACACGTTGCGAAACATCAGATCTCCTTTGCCGTTCTCTACGAGGCTACGTCGACTCGATCGCCGCGCCATCCGTAGCGGTCGTGTTCGCGACGTGGGTACTTACTGAATTACCTCGTGCATCTGCGCCTTGGAGCAGCGGTGGTGGGACCGCCGCAACCGAGGGAGAGGACCGCGCGGCGTGTTTGCACGCGTTGGCCGTCGGGTAAGTCCATTTTGAGACCCCGAGCGCCCATCGCACCGGGGTTTCAGGTCCGGTTCCGGCGATGACGGCCCAGGCCAGAGCGGACGCGCAAAGCCGCCGTCGCCCGAGCGAATGGGCACGGGAGGACGCGGTTTCGTAGGTGATGGCCCAACGTCGCCGCCGAACCCAATACGTCAGGAAGTCGAGGCTGGCGGAGCTATGCCAAAGCAGGCAGCGGCTGCGTCACCGAACGAAAGGAGCCCCCGATGTCAGAACAGCTGAACGGCAAGACGATCGCGATCCTCGCGGCCGACGGCGTCGAGCAGGTCGAGCTCGAGCGACCGCGCCGAGCCGTCGAGGACGCCGGAGCTCAGACGGAGCTGCTCTCGCTGAAGGCCGGCCAGATCCAGGCGATGAACCACGACCTCGAGCCCGCAGACAGGTTCACGGTCGACAAGGCCGTCGTTGACGCGGCAGTCGAGGACTACGACGGGCTGATCCTCCCCGGCGGTACGGTCAACCCCGACAAGCTGCGCATCGACCCCGAGGCGATCTCCTTCGTGCAGGCGTTCTTCCTCGCCGGAAAGCCGGTCGGCGCGATCTGCCACGGCCCGTGGACTCTCGTCGAAGCCGACCTCGTCCGCGGACGGACGCTCACGTCCTACCCGAGCATCCGCACCGACATCCGCAACGCCGGCGGGAACGTCGTCGACGAGGAGGTCGTAGTCGATCACGGCCTCGTCACCTCCCGCAACCCAGACGACCTCCCCGCGTTCTGCGCGAAGCTCGTCGAGGAGTTCGCCGAAGGACCCCACACGGTCGCCAAGGCGGGCGCGACGGCCGTTTCCGCGTAAGCCCGGTAGCACTGGCGCAGCCCGGGTAACACTGCGCTCACGTCCGGCGCGGCGGCGACCACCGGTTTTGCCTAGGTCGTCGCCGCCCGGCCGCTGCCGAGGAGGTCCGTCCCAAGACGAGTTCGCCGTGATCGAAGACACCGCCTTCCCCACGGGCCGGCCACCCGACGTTTGCCGCCCGCTGGCGCGGGGTATTTCGCCGGCCGACGGTGTCCGGGTGTCGAGGAGGAGACGGCCGTGGTCGAAACGCGCCACGAGTTTCGCGCGCTCTTGGGCGTGTATGCGCCAATCGCCGTCGGGGTCTTCCTGATCGTCGTGGCGACGCTCGGCTTCGTTGTCGTTCGGTTCCGTCACCGTCCGGGACGAGTCGTCTCGAAGCGGAGCACGGCCCCCCGCCTCGAGCTCCTCTACGTGCTCGTGCTCGCTGGGATCGCGACCTTCCTGGTCGTGATCACGTTCAGGACGGAGTCGCGGGTCGACGCCCTGGCGGCCTCCCCCGCCCTGAGGATCGCTGCGACCGGCTCGGATTGGCGGTGGAGCTTCTACTACCCCGCGCAGGGCATCGACGAGGTCGGCCGGGGCCAGGGTCCGACCGAGCTCTACGTCCCGGCGGATCGGACGATCGAGTTCGACCTGACGTCGCTGGATGTCATCCACGCGTTCTACATCCCATACGAGGATTACCAGCGCGCGGCGATCCCGCGGATCGTCAACCGGTTCGACCTGGTCTTCCCCAAGCCGGGGGTCCAGACCAGCGGCTACTGCAACGAGTACTGCGGCATCGGGCACACCGCGATGCGCTTCGAAATCCACGTCCTCACGCCGACCGCGTTTGCCGCCTGGGTCAGCCGGCAGCCACGCGCACGGACCGCCCGATGAGCACCGCGACCGTCCCGGTTCGCTCGCTCGGCCTGATCGGCGCGATCGGGGCCACCGACCACAAGAGCATCGCCAAGCGCACGGCGCTCGTCGCGTTCGTCTTCTTCATCGGGGGCGGCGTCCTCGCCCTGGTGATCCGCACGCAGCTCGCCACACCGAACACCGGGCTGGTCGGAGCCGACGCATACGACGCGCTATTCACAATGCACGGGTCGACGATGATCTACCTGTTCCTCGTCCCGACCGCGATCGCGATGGGCGTCTACCTCGTTCCGCTCCAGGTCGGCGCCGCGGAGATCGCCGGGCCACGGCTGTGCCTCGCGGGGTTCTGGCTGTACGTGTCGGGAGGTCTCGTGATGTGGTCGGGCTACCTGACCGACGACGGGCCCGGCGCGGCGGGCTGGACTGCCTTCGACCCGTTGTCGGACTCGCCGCACTCCCCGGGCATCGGGATGGACTTCTGGATCTTCGGCGTGGCGCTGGCGACCCTGGGCTGTCTGGTGATGGCCTGCTGCGTGCTCGGCACGATCGTCGCGCGACGCGCCCCCGGAATGACGCTGCTGCGCCTGGCTCCGTTCACCTGGACGATGCTCGTGACCTGCCTGATGGTCGCCGTCGCCTTCCCGGTGCTCGTCGTCGCGATGGGTCTGCTCTGGGTCCAACGCGAGTTCGGCGGGATCTTCGACACCACCGGCGGTCCGATCGCCTACCAGAACCTGTTCTGGTTCTACGGCCATCCGGTGGTCTACGTGATGTTCTTCCCGTTCGTCGGTGCGGTCGCCGAGGTCGTCACGGTCCACTCCGGCCGGCGCCTGTTCGGCTACCGGCCGTTCGCGATCTCGCTGCTCGCGTTCACCGCCCTGTCGACGAGCGTCTGGGCCCACCACATGTTCACGACCGGCCAGGTCGCCAACCGCTACTTCGCGCTGACCTCGACGGCGCTCGCCGTTCCGGCCGGGATCGAGTACTTCGACCTGATCGGGACGCTCGCCGGCGGCAGCATCCGACTGCGCACGCCGATGCTCTTCGCGCTCGCCTTCCTCGTCCAGTTCCTGATCGGCGGGTTGACCGGCGTCCTGCTCGGCTCGCCGCCGATCAACTACGACGTCCACAACACGTACTTCGTCGTGGCGCATTTCCACTACGCCCTGTTCGCCGGCAGCCTGTTCGGCTGCTTTGCGGGCGTCTACCACTGGTTTCCGAAGGTCACCGGCGCGCTCCTGGGCGAGCGCCTTGGCAAGCTGCACTTCTGGGTCATGACGCTCGGCGCGAACCTCGCGTTCTTCCCGATGCTCGTCGACGGCTGGGAGGGCATGCGCCGGCGCATCGATTCCTACCCGGCGTCCGCCGGGTGGCAGACGCTGAATGATCTGTCGACCGCCGGGGCGGTCGTGATCGCGGTCTCGACGGGGATCTTCGTCCTCAACGTCGTCCGCTCGCTGCGCGATCGCCGGCCGGCTGGTCCCGACCCGTGGGGCGGGCACACGCTCGAGTGGGCGACAAGCTCGCCGCCGCCCCGCCACAACTTCGACGCCCTGCCGCCGGTCCGCTCGCCGGCGCCGCTGCTCGACCGCCGCGAGGCGGCGGCACTCGCCGCTGCCCAACACAGCGCCGCCGGGGGATCAGCGGCATGAGCCCAACGAGGCCGCCGACCGGGGAGGCTCCAGGCCGCCGTCCGGTCGAGGACGCGGCCTACCGTCCTGCGGCGGCGCCGCTCGCGTTCTGGGCGATCCTGCTCGGCGCCCTCGCCGCGCTCCAGGCCGGCTTCGGCGGCAAGTCGCTCCCCGTGCTGGTCCAGGCGGGCGCGGCCGGGTTGATCGGCCTGATCGCCCTCGCGCTTGCGGCCGGCCCGCGGATCCTCCGCCGCCGCGCCGGCGGCCTGCGCCTGATTCCCGATCTGAGCCTCGCCACGCCGCTCGCGGCGATCTCGCTCGCAGCGATGCTGGCCGGCGCGACGGTGGGCACCTGGCTGATCCTCGGTGGCTTCCTCGGGCTCCTCGTCGGCATCGGCGGAGTCGTGCGCGAACACCGCGCACAGCGACGCGCCCGACGGGCAGGCTCACCGCGAGCCACAGGCGGCGAGCGGCCGGAGAGCGCGGAGCCGTGAGCGCACCCTCGTGGCTCCGCGTGCTCGAGACCTGGTCGATCGACCCCGGCCTGTCGTTGACGCTGGTCGCGTGCGGCTGCGGCTATCTCTACGGAGTGCGCCGCAGCACGCACCGGGTACGCCGCCCGCACCCCGCGAGCCGCAGCACGCACGGGGTACGCCGCACGCACCCCGCGAGCCGCAGCACGCACGGGGTACGCCGAGGCACGCGCGCCGAGCACGCGCCACGCCGTCGCTGGCCGCGCCGTCGCACGGCGGCCTTCCTCGCCGGTCTGGCGGCGATCGCGCTGGCCCTCGAGTCCGGCCTGGACGGCTACGCCGAGCAGATGCTGTCGATCCACATGGTGCAGCACCTCGTCCTGATCCTCGTCGCTGCGCCCCTCCTGCTGGCCGGTGCCCCGCTCACGCTCGCTCTGCGGACGCTCACGCCCGGCCCGCGACAGGCCGTCGCGAGAGTCCTTCGCGGCCGCACGATCGCTGCGCTGTCTCACCCGGCGACCGGGCTGGCCGCGCTCGGTGCGGTGATGCTCGCGACCCATCTGACGCCGCTCTTCGAGCTGGCCCTCACCGATCCGACGATCCACGTCGTCGAGCACATGCTCTACCTCGCGAGCGGCCTTCTCTTCTGGTCGGTGCTGATCGCGCCCGGGCCGCGGACCCGAGTGTTGGACGGCCTTGGCGAGGTCGTCTACCTGCTGCTCGGCACGCCGCTGATGAGCGTCGTCGGGGTCATCCTCGAAACCGACGGCGTTCCCCGCTACGAGGCCTACGTCGCGCCGGCCCGGCGGCTCGGGATATCCGCGCTCGGCGACCAGCGTCTCGCCGGAGCGCTGATGTGGGTCGCCGGAACGACGGTCATGGGTGTGATCGCGCTGAGCGTCGCCTGGCGGTCGATCGTCGCCGAGGAGCGCCGCGCGGTGGCTCGCGAGTCCTACGTCGACCAGGCCGAGCGGACCGCCGAACCGCAGGCGGGGTCCGAGGCGTTGGCATGACCCCCAACCGGATCCGACGCGATCCGACCCGGCTCCGACGCCGCGCGGCCCTCGTCCTGGCGCTCGCGCTCGCCAGCCTCGGGTTGTGCGCGATCGCGGCCGGCAACACCCGCGTGCCCACAGCCGGTCCGCCGGCGCCCGCTCCCGGCCCGCTCCCGGGCACGGTGCCCGGCACGAGCCAGGTCGACCAGGGCCGCGCCCTGTTCGTCGAGGGCTGCTCCTCGTGTCACGGCTTCGACGCCCGCGGGATCGCCGGCCGCGGGCCGTCGTTGATCGGTGCCGGCGCGCAGGCGGCGGCCTTCTACCTCTCGACGGGCCGGATGCCCCTCCCGGATCCCCACTCCTACCCCGAGCGCTCCAAGCCGGCTTATCCGCAGGCCGAGACGAATGCGCTCGTCGCGTACGTCGCGAGCCTCGGCGGCCCGCCGATCCCGACGGTCGACCCGGCCGCCGGGAGCCTCTCGCAGGGTGAGCAGGCCTTCGCGCTGAACTGCTCGGGCTGCCATCAGATCATCGCCCGCGGGGGCATCGTCACCGGCAGCGAGGTGCCGGCCCTCCAGCAGGCGACGCCGACCGAGATCGCCGAGGCGGTCCGGATCGGGCCGTATCTGATGCCGCGCTTCTCGGCCGGCGAGATCGATCAGCAGACACTCGACTCGCTCGCGCGCTACATCGTCTACACGCGCCATCCCGCCGAC
Source organism: Solirubrobacteraceae bacterium (assembly GCA_035553395.1). Classification (GTDB taxonomy): domain Bacteria; phylum Actinomycetota; class Thermoleophilia; order Solirubrobacterales; family Solirubrobacteraceae; genus Palsa-513. The sequence goes on from DASZKP010000042.1 coordinate 122,075, forward strand.
CGGGGCGGCTGGGGCATCGGGCACATCGGGCCGATCCCCGAGGGCATGGTCGCGTGGCTGCTTGCGCTCAGCGCGCTGCTGATCGTCGCGCGTGCGATCGGAAGGCGGGCCTCGTGAGCGACGATCCGCCGCCCCTGCCCCGGCTGGTCCGCGCGCTGATCGCGCTGCTGACGCTGCTCCGGCTGCGCCGCGCCAGGCGCACCGAAGCCGCGCGGGGCGAGGCGGGCCGCGACTACGGTGCCGAGCCGACATCGGCGACCGAACGAGCCGCGGGCACGCGCCGCGAGACCGGAACCAGCGCCCGGGCGGAGCTCGCGGTCGCGATCGCTCTCGTCCTCGCCGGTGCGCTTGGCGCCGTCTTCTGCCTCGTCTACGCCTTCGACGCCGGCGACACCCAGCTGCTCGGCCTCGCCCTCGGCCTGGCGCTGCTGGCGACCGCTCTGGCGCTGATCCTCGCCGCCGACCGCGTGTTCCCCCGGGAGACGGCCGTCGAACCGCGGCCGAGGCTCGCCGAGGGACGCCGATCGGCCGAGAGCGGCGTCGCCGAGGAGCTCGCTGCCGGCAGCGAGGGCCTGTCGCGACGTCGGCTGCTGGTGGCAGCCGCGAGCACCGCCGGCGCGGGACTGGGGGCAGCGGCGCTGGTCCCGCTGGACTCGCTGGGACCGAACGTGGGACAGACGCTCGACACGAGCCCCTGGAAGGTCGGGACGCCGCTCGTCGACGTGACCGGCCGGCCGGTCTCGGCGGCTGAGGTCACGCTCGGTTCGTTCATCACGGCGTTCCCCGAGGGCGCCGACATGCGCGAGCTCGGCTCGCCGGTCGTCGTCGTGCACGTCGACCCGGCGACCCTGCGCCTGCCTGCCGGCAGGGCGGGTTGGGCTCCGGGTGGCCTCGTGGCGTACTCGAAGATCTGCACCCACGCCGGCTGCGCCGTCTCGTTGTACCGCTCGCCGCTGGATCAGGGGACCTCCCGAGAGGGGCCGGCGCTGGTCTGCCCGTGTCATTACTCGACCTTCGACGTCCTGCGCGGCGCCGGCGTCGAGTTCGGCCCCGCCGGCCGGCCGCTGCCGCAGTTGCCGCTCGCGGTCCGCGCGGACGGCGTGCTGATCGCCGGCGGCGGATTCTCCGGGCCGGTAGGACCTTCGTGGTGGAGCGTCCGCCGGGAAGGACCGACGAAGTCATGAGCGACGAGGACCGCCGGGACGTCGGGACAGGCGATCCCGACGGGGACGCGGTTCGCTTCGTCGACGAGCGGCTGGGAGCGTCGCCGCTGCTGCGCAAGGCGATGCGCTACCTCTTCCCCGACCACTGGTCGTTCCTGATCGGTGAGATCGCGCTGTACTCGTTCATCGTGCTGGTCCTCACCGGCACGTACCTGGCGCTGTTCTTCGACGACAGCACGTCGACCACCGTCTACCACGGATCGTTCGCCCCGCTCGCCGGGCAGACCGTCTCGGAGGCATACGCGTCGACCGTCTCGCTCTCCTACGACGTCCCGGCCGGTCTGCTGATGCGCCAGACCCATCACTGGGCGGCGCTGATCTTCATCGCGGCGATCGTCGTGCACCTGATGCGCGTCTTCTTCACCGGCGCGTTTCGCAAGCCGCGCGACGTCAACTGGATGATCGGCCTGACCCTGCTGGTGTTCGCGATCCTCGAGGGCTTCGCCGGCTATTCGCTGCCCGACGACCTGCTGTCGGGGATGGGCCTGGCGATCGGCTACGGCGTGGCGCTGTCGATCCCCTTCGTCGGCGCCAACGTGGCGTTCCTGATCTGGGGCGGGCAGTTTCCCGGGGGAGCGAGCTTCGAGCCGCGCCTGTTCATCGCCCACGTGTTCCTCCTGCCCGCCCTCCTGGCCAGCCTGATCACCGTGCACCTCGCGATCATCATGCGTCAGAAGCACTCGCAGTTCCCCGGTCCCGGTCACCGCGAGGACAACGTCGTCGGCACCCCGCTGTGGCCGGGCTACGCGCTTCGGGCGACCGGCCTGCTGTTCGCCGTCGCCGGCGTGCTCATCCTGCTCGGCGGACTCGTGCAGATCAACCCCGTCTGGCAGTACGGGCCGTTCGAGCCGTGGCTGGGCACGAACGGCGCCCAACCCGATTGGTACCTCGGCTGGCTGATCGGCGCCCTGCGCCTGATGCCCGCGCTCGAGATCCACGTCTTCGGCTACACGCCGATCCCGAATCCCTTCTTCGGCGGCATCCTCTTCCCCGGGGTCGTCTTCTCGGTGCTCTACGGCTGGCCGGCGTTCGAGCGGCGAGTCACCAGGGACCGGGCGCGCCACGACCTGCTCGACCGCCCGCGCGACAACCCGTGGCGGACCGCCACGGGTTCGGCGTTCTTCAGCTGGGTGGCGATCATCTTCACCGCCGGATCCGCCGACCGGATCCTCGTCAGCGTCGGAATCCCATACGTGAGCCAGGTCTGGTTCTTCCGCATCGCCGCCTTCGTGGTGCCGATCCTCGTCTTCTTCGCCGTCCGCAGGATCTGCCGCCAACTGCGAGCGAGCGAGCTCCATCCCCTACGCGAGTGGACCGGAACGACCGTCGCGCGCAACAAGGCGGGTGGTTACGACCCGATCGCCCGGTCGACGCCGGACGCCCCTGGCGGACAAAGCCCGACGCGCGGAGCCAGATCGGGGACCGGCGGCCGCGCCGAGCAGTGACGCGCCGTCAGGAACGCCAGGGCGTAGCCTTGCGCGGCGTGAGCTCTCCCCGAGCAGAACGCGACGTTCGGCAACCGCCGGCCACCGTGGTTTGGCTCACCGGCCTCCCGTGTGCGGGGAAGTCGACGATCGCGGCCTTGACGGCCGGGCTTCTCAAGACGCGGGGAACGGTCGCCGTGGTGCTCGACGGAGATCTGCTGCGGCAGACCCTCTCGACCGATCTGACGTTCTCAGCCGCGGATCGACGCGAGCACGGCCGTCGCGTCGCCCTCGAGGCTCTGACGGGTCTCGAGCGCTCAGCCGTGGTGATCGTGGCACTGGTCTCGCCGCTCGAGCGCATCCGGGCCGAGGCCCAGGCCGTGTTGGGCGACGCATTCGTCGAGGTACACGTGGACGCGCCGCTGACCGTGTGCGAGGAGCGTGACGTCAAGGGCATGTACCGCCGCGCGCGAAACGGGTCGCTGGCGGACTTCACCGGCGTGTCGTCGCCGTACGAGCCGCCGCGCGCCCCGGGCCTGCGCCTCGACACGGCGCACCAGACGCCGGCCGAATCGGCCGAGTGCGTCATGGCGCTGCTCGAAGCCCGCGGCGCGCTGCGCGCCTGAACCCGCCCGCCGGTTGCCGTGATCGCGCCTGGGTCGGGAGACTCAGCGGCGGTGGGCGACGACCTCGAGGTAGGTCCCCGGAGCGGCGACACGTCCGTCCTCGCAGCGGTTGCGGCGCGTGATCAGGTCCAGGAGGTCCGCGGTCAGCGCCTGCTCGCCGTCTTCGCCGACCCGGGCGAAGGCGACCGTCAGGGGGCCGAAGTTCGCCCGAAAGAAGGCGACCCAGAGCTCGGGCGAGGGTGCGCGCATGACGAATTCGCGGGGTGTGACCTCGAGACCGGTGATCTCGTCGCCGAACAGTGCCTCGAGGTGGGCCTGCACGCCCCACAGGCCGGGAGGGTCGATCGGGATCGGGGGCGGGGCGTGCTTGACGATCGTCGCGAACAGCTCGCCCACCAGGCTGTCGGGGAGCCAGTTGGCCATCCCGATCCGGCCGCCGGGCCGGCAGACGCGCAGCAGCTCGCCGGCGGCCCGGGCGTGATCGGGCGCGAACATCGCGCCGAACGTGCTGAGCACGATGTCGCACGACGCGTCCGCCAGCGGCAGGTCCTCGGCATCTCCCTCGAGCCAGTCGACCACCAGCCGCTCGGCTGCGGCCCGCTCGCGGCCGCGGTCGAGCAGGGCGGGAACGTAGTCGACGCCGGTGACGACCCCGCCACGACGGGCGGCGGCGAGCGCGGCGGTGCCGCTGCCGCAGGCGACGTCGACGACGCGATCGCCGGGCATCACGTCGATCGCCTCGCAGAGCAGCTCGCCGACGATCACGATCGCCGTCGCCATGGTCGCGAAGTCGCCTTCCGACCACATGTACTGCTGGGCCTTCTTGACCATCTCGAGCGTGATCGGTTCAGTCATCGGGTTCTCCGTTCGGGGTTGCGGTTGCATCCAGCCGGGCCCTGCCGGCCGGTGTCAGGCTGAGCACGAGATCGCCCGGGACGACCGGATGGCCGCGGGCGCAGCGCAGCTCGACGCCGACCGGCGCACCGCAGTCGTGGTGGGTCAGCGCCACCGGACCGCCGGCGTCGTCGCGCCAGCGATCGCCCCACTGCATCAGGGCGACGAGCACTGGGAACAGATCCGAGCCCTTGGCGCTCAGGCGGTACCGGTGTCGCGTGCGCTGCCCGGGATCCCGGTAGGGCTCGCGCTCGAGCAGCCCGTGATCGACGAGCTCGCGCAGCCTGGCGGCAGCGACCTGCTCGCTGATCTCGACGCGAGCGACGAAGTCGTCGAAGCGAACCGTGCCGTAGAAGGCCTCCCGGAGGATCAGAAAGGCCGACCGCGTGGTCACGACGGCGAGCGCGTTGGCGATCGAGCACGGCTCGGCCGACCACCCGTCACGGGGATCCAGCGGTCCCCCCATGCGGACGACTCCCGCCTCGATGTCTGTCATAGCTGACTATGCTAAACCAAAGTCAGGCCCCCCGGGCCGGTCGATCGAAACATCTCGCAGCACGCGAACGCAGCCCGGCCAGGGGGGCGATCGCGCGCCCGGCGCCCGGCGGCACCCCGCGACGCCGGCTACGGCGGGGGACGCCGGTGTGCTGCGGGAAACACGCGTCGAGACCGGTCAGGAATCGAGAAGCCGGGTCGCGGAGGCGCGGCTAGAGTGACCTTCATGTTCACGGGGCCTTTTGCCCGCATGAGGACCCGGACGCCTGTGACCCACGACTTCAGGAGCGACCATGACCGGCTCTTCCACACAGGGAATCAAGACCGTGCTGCATCCCGTGTCCGACCTGGCGAGCGCGAAGGCGGTGTACGCCGCTCTGCTGGGCGTCGCGCCGCAGTCCGACTCGCCGTACTACGTCGGCTTCGAGGCCGAGGGACAGCAGATCGGGCTCGTGCCGAACGGCGGACCGCAGGCCATGACGTCGCCGGTCGCCTACTGGCACGTAGCGGACATCGAGGCGAAGCTGGCTGAGGTGACCGCGGCGGGTGCCACCGTGAAGGAGCCTGCGCACGACGTCGGTGGCGGCCGCCTGGTGGCGACCTTCACCGACCCCGACGGCAACGTCCTCGGGGTGCTTCAGGACCGCTGAGCGCCGACCCACGGCTGCGGCGCTCAGCGTCACCGCGACACCGAGCGCCGGCTGGCCGGGCGGCGCCGCCCAACAGATGGAGACACGATGAGCATGGTCACGAGGACGGACACGCAGTCGCCTGAGCTGCACGCCGCCGACACCCACGATCTGATCCGCGTGCACGGGGCGCGGGTGAACAACCTCAAGGACGTCAGCATCGAGATCCCGAAGCGCCGGCTGACGGTGTTCACGGGTGTCTCCGGGTCGGGCAAGAGCTCGCTGGTGTTCGGCACGATTGCCGCGGAGTCGCAGCGGCTGATCAACGAGACGTACAGCTCGTTCGTACAGGGCTTCATGCCGACGCTGGCGCGGCCGGAGGTCGACGTCATGGACGGGCTGACGACGGCGATCATCGTCGACCAGCAGCGGATGGGTTCCGATCCGCGGTCGACGGTCGGCACCGCGACCGACGCCAACGCGATGCTGCGCATTCTCTTCAGCCGGCTCGGACAGCCGCAGATCGGCTCACCGCAGGCGTTCTCGTTCAACGTGGCGTCGATCTCGGGCGCGGGGGCGGTCACGATCCAGCGGGCCGGCAACACCGTGAAGGAGCGACGGAGCTTCAGCATCACCGGCGGCATGTGCCCGCGGTGCGAGGGCCGGGGCGCGGTCAACGACATCGACCTGACGGCGCTCTACGACGACCGCAAATCGCTCAACGAGGGCGCGCTCACGATCCCCGGCTACAGCATGGACGGGTGGTTCGGCCGCATCTTCAGCGGGTGTGGCTTCTTCGACCCGGACAAGCCGATCCGCAGGTTCACCAAGAAGGAGCTCCACGACCTCCTCCACAGGGAGCCGACGAAGATCAAGGTCGAGGGCATCAACCTCACCTACGAAGGTCTGATCCCGAAGATCCAGAAGTCGATGCTGTCGAAGGACGTCGACGCGATGCAGCCGCACATCCGCGCGTTCGTCGAGCGGGCGGTGACCTTCACGACCTGCCCCGAGTGCGACGGCACCCGACTCAGCGAGACGGCCCGGTCGTCGAACATCGAAGGGGTCAACATCGCCGACACGTGTGCGATGCAGATCAGCGACCTGGCGGTCTGGGTCCGTGACCTCGACGAGCCGTCGGTGGCGCCGCTGGTCGCGACGCTCCGGCAGACCCTCGAGTCGCTCGTGGAGATCGGGCTGGGCTACCTCTCGCTCGATCGGTCCTCAGGCACGCTGTCGGGCGGCGAGGCACAGCGCACGAAGATGATCCGCCAGCTCGGGTCGTCGCTGACGGACGTGACCTACGTCTTCGACGAGCCGACGATCGGCCTGCATCCGCACGACATCGAGCGGATGAACGACCTGCTGCTGCGGCTGCGGGACAAGGGCAACACCGTGCTGGTCGTGGAGCACAAGCCGGAGACGATCGCGATCGCCGACCACGCCGTCGACCTCGGCCCGGGCGCGGGTACGGCGGGCGGCGAGGTGGTCTTCGAGGGCACGGTCGAGGGCCTGTGGGCCAGCGACACGCTCACCGGTCGCCATCTCGGCGACCGGGCCGCGCTCAAGGAGACGGTGCGCACGCCGACCGGCACCCTGGAGATCCGGGGTGCGGCGGAGCACAACCTGCGCGATGTGGACGTCGACATCCCGCTCGGGGTGCTGGCCGTCATCACGGGGGTCGCGGGCTCGGGCAAGAGCTCGCTGATCGGAGGGTCGGTGACCGGCCGGGACGGGGTGGTGTCGGTCGACCAGGCGGCGATCAAGGGCTCGCGGCGTAGCAACCCGGCGACATACACCGGGCTGCTCGATCCGATCCGCAAGGCGTTCGCGAAGGCCAACGGTGTGAAGCCGGCTCTGTTCAGCGCGAACTCCGAGGGCGCCTGCCCGAACTGCAACGGCGCCGGCGTCATCTACACCGACCTGGCGATCATGGCCGGCGTCGCGACGACGTGCGAGGTATGCGAGGGGAAGCGGTTCCAAGCCGAGGTCCTGGAGTACAGGTTCGGCGGGAGGGACATCAGCGAGGTGCTCGCGATGCCGGTCGCCGAGGCCGCGGAGTTCTTCGGCTCGGGCGCGGCGCAGACCCCGGCGGCGCACAGGATCCTCGAGCGACTCGCCGATGTCGGGCTCGGCTACCTGCGGCTCGGCCAGCCGCTCACGTCGCTGTCGGGCGGCGAGCGGCAGCGGCTCAAGCTGGCGACGCGGATGGCCGAGAAGGGCAACGTCTACGTCCTCGACGAGCCGACGACCGGCCTGCACCTCGCGAACGTCGAGCAGCTGCTCGGCCTGCTCGACCGGCTCGTCGACTCGGGCCGGTCGGTGATCGTCATCGAGCACCACCAGGCGGTCATGGCCCACGCCGACTGGATCATCGACCTCGGCCCAGGCGCCGGTCACGATGGCGGGCAGATCGTCTTCGAGGGCACACCCGCGGACCTCGTCGCCGCGGGGTCCACCCTCACCGGCGAGCACCTCGCGGCCTACGTCGGCGCCTGAGCGTGTGCCCGCACGGACGCCGCGAGACGGGCTGCGTGATCTGTGGCACGATCTCACAGGTGACCGGCAGTCCCGTCGCGGCGCAGCACCTGCGCGACCTCGCGTGGCTGCGCCGGGTCCGCGACCGGATCGATCGGGAGTACGCGCAGCCGCTGGACGTGGAGGCGCTGGCCCGCGGCGCGCACATGTCGGCCGGCCACCTCAGCCGGCAGTTCCGTCTGGCGTACGGCGAGTCGCCGTACGCGTACCTGATGACCCGGCGCATCGAGCGGGCGATGGCGCTGTTGCGTCGTGGCGACCTCAGCGTGACCGAGGTCTGCTTCGAGGTCGGCTGCTCGTCGCTGGGCACCTTCAGCACTCGCTTCGCCGAGCTGGTCGGCGTGCCACCGAGCGTCTACCGGCGGGACGCGTCGGGCGCGACTGCCGGGATGCCGGCGTGCGTCGCCAAACAGGTGACCCGACCGATCAGGAATCGAGAAGCGCCAAGCCCCGAGCCGCAGGTAGCGTGAGCGCCATGGAGATCACGATTCACGCCAGCTACCTCCCGCAGGACGACCCGGACGCCGCGCGGGCCTTCTATCGCGACACGCTCGGCTTCGAGGTCCGCAACGAAGTGGCCTACAACGGGATGCACTGGATCACGGTCGGCCCCGCCGACCAGCCGGGCACGTCGATCGTCCTGCATCCGCCGGGCGCGACCCCGGGCACCACCGACGACGAGCGGCGCACGATCGCCGAGATGATGGCCAAGGGCACCTTTGCCGGGATCAACCTGGCCACCGCCGACCTCGACAGCACCTTCGAGCAGTTGCAGGGCAGCGGTGCCGAGATCGTCCAGGAGCCGATCGAGCAGCCATACGGCGTTCGCGACTGCGCGATCCGCGACCCCGCGGGCAACCTGATCCGCATCCAGGAGCTGCGCTGAGACGAGACCTCTGACCCGGCCTTCCGGCGGCGTTTGCGCTACTTCGGCTGGAAGCGTGCGTTAGGAGACCGATGAGGGGATCCTTTGGAGCACTGGCGTTGGGTGCTGTGCTGCCGGGGACCGCGCGATCGCGCGGCGGCGCGGCCACCACCGGCGCGCGCGGTGCACGGCCTCCGATCTCGATCCCGGCGATCGCGGGTAGGACGGTCAGCTGGGCTCGCTCCGAAGCGCCGCGCAGCGCCTGGATCCTCTGATCCGCAGGGTCGGGCGGGATCCGCCGGCCGGGGCTCCGGGCCTCACGCCGAGCCGCGGGCTCACCGCCCCGCAGGCGCCGGCGGCGGCGGTCGTGGTCGGGGTGGCGCTTGCCACGCTCGTCGGGGTCGGCCTGCGGGCGGTCTTCGTCGGTGACCAGAGCCTCGGCTACGAGGAGGTCTACACGGCTTCGGTCACGGGGCACACCACCGTGACCGGCGTCTGGCATGCGGTCAGGGCGACGGAGTCGACGCCGCCGCTCTACTACCTGCTGACCTGGCTTTGGGTCACGCTGAGCGGGGCGCACTCGGCGATCGCGCTGCGCATGGTCTCCGTGTTGGCGGGGGCTGCGACCGTACCGGTCTCATTCATGGCGATGCGGCGGTTCGTCGGCAACCGGCTGGCCGGCGTCGCGGCGTGGCTGTGCGCGATCAGTCCGCTGCTCGTCGAGTACTCGATCTACGCGCGGTCCTACGCCGTGTTCGTGCTTCTCCTGACGCTGTCGGTGTGGACCTTCGGCGCCCTCCTCGAGCGGCCGTCCTGGGCCCGGTGGATCGCGTGGGGTGCGGTCTCGACGGCCTGCGTGTGGACGCACTACTTCGCCGGCTTCACGCTGGTCGGAGAGGCTGTCGTGCTGTTCGCGAAGCTCCCGCGCGAGCGCGTCAGGCTGCTGGTCTGCTCGGCGGCCACGGTGGTCTGCTTCGCCCCGCTGTGGCCGTTGCTCCGGGCCCAGCGAGGCAACTCGTCGCGGTTCGCGTTCATCTCGAGAGCGTCGGTCACCTCCCGCGTCGAGGGCGTCGTGCGCCAGTTCGCGATGGGCACGAATGTGCCCGTCGCGTGGCTCGAGGCGGCGGGCATCCTGCTCGCGGGCGGTGCGGTCCTCGCCGCCGTGGTGGGCGCGTCCCACCGCAGGGGCGATCGCGTGCTCGTCTGGCTCGTGGTCGCGACGGGCGGGCTGCCGCTGTTGGCTGCCGTGTCGGGCAGCGGGGACTACCTCCTGCCGCGCAACATCATCGGCGTGGGCGTCTGCCTGGCGCCGCTCGCGGCCGGCGGATTGACGCGGTGGCGGGGGGTGCCGCTGGCGGCCTACAGCGCAGCCTGCGTCGCGACGGTGCTCGCCGTCCAGACCGACTGGCGCTACCAGGGATCGACCGACTGGGCCGGGGCGAGCGAGCGGGTCCAGGCGCTGGCGAAGGGCGAGCCGATCGCGGTGATGCCGGCCATGGAGATCGGCGTCGCCGGCCTGTATCTGCACCGCGCGCCGCTGCGGGGGCCGACCGGTGCGACGGACATCTGGGTGATCGTCGAGCCGGCGCGCAGCGCGCATCAACGGGGGCTCACGGCGGTGACGACGCCGCCGCTGGATCTCTGGGGGCCCGGCTACCGGGCGGTCGGCGAGATCGACTACCGGGGTTTTCGGTTCTTCCATCTCCACGCCGACGCACCCGGCGTGATCGCGCCGTCGGCGCAACCCGGCGGCGGACCGGCGGGCGGGCCGCTCGCAGCCGTGCTCGCCGCCTGAGGCCTGCGGACCCCGCCGCGGGAGCAGCCGCCGGAGTCGCCGACCGGCGGGCGTGCCGCTCGCCGGCTGAGACTGAGTCGGTCGGGCCGGCTAGCGGCCGAAGTCGCCGACCGAGGGCCCGGCGGCCCGGCCGCGGCGGCCGGTCGAGCTGCCGCTGAGCGCGTCGTAGTGGTCGAGGGCCTGACCGGACCCGAGGACGACGCAGGTCAGCGGCGACTCGGTGACGATCGCCGGCATCAGCGTCTCGGCCTCGACCAGGCCGGCAAGGCCCCTCATCAGGGTGCACCCGCCGGCGAGCAGGATGCCCTCGCGGGAGATGTCACCGGCGAGCTCGGGCGGAGTCTCCTCGAGGGTCTCGGTGATCGCCAGGAGGATCTCCCGCAGGGGCGGGCCGAGGGCTTCGCGGACCTCCTCGCTGTGGAGCTTGACCTCGGTCGGCAGGCCGGTCACGAGATGGCGTCCGCGAACCGGGACGATCAGCTCGTCGGCGAGGGGGAGGGCCGACCCGATCGACAGCTTGATTGCCTCGGCCGTCCGCGAGCCGATCGCGAGCTGGTGGACGTTACGCATGTACTGGCTGAGGGCGTCGTCCATCTCGTAGCCGCCGACCCGGATCGACCTGGAGAGGACGATCCCGCCGAGCGAGATCACGGCGACCTCGCTGGTGCCGCCGCCGACGTTGACGACCATCCGGCCGATCGGCTCCTCGATCGGGATACCGGCGCCGATCGCCGCGGCGATCGGCTCCTCGATCAGCTGGACACGCCGGGCGCCGGCGGCGAGGGCTGCCTCCTCGACGGCACGCTGCTCGACCGCGGTCACGCCCGACGGCGCGCAGACGATCACGCGGGGGTGGGCGCGGCGGCTGTCGAGCACGCGCCGGATGAAGTAGCGGAGCATCTGCTCGGTGACCTCGAAGTCGGCGATCACGCCGTGACGGAGGGGGCGGACGGCGTTGATCGTCGCCGGCGTCCGGCCGAGCATCCGCTCGGCCTCGCTGCCGACGGCGTGGACCTCGCCGGTGAACTCGTCGATCGCGACGACCGACGGCTCGGAGACGACGATCCCCTCACCGCCGACGTAGACGAGCGTGTTCGCCGTGCCGAGGTCGATCGCCATGTCGTGGACCCCGAATGTCGACCCCAGCCGCCGGCGGGAGGTGGCGCCACGCGACCGATCTCGGGTCAAACGCATCCGAACAGGGTCTCAGACCCGCGACCCGCCCGCCCCGTCGTGGCTGCCGGGCTTCGAGCCGGGAGGTGCCGGGCACGTCGCGGCAGGTGAATCCGCACAGCCTACGGGCGTCGGAGGCGGCCACGAGACTGGACTACCGGCGGACGGCGCCATGGCATAGGCTCGAGGACACATGTCGGGCGTGATGTCAGAGGCCGAGCTCGAGCAGGCGATCGCCAGGGTTCTCGCGCTGCCCGACGGGCTGGCCGTCGGCGAGGTGTTCGTCTTCGTCGGCGAGTGCCGGCCGGGATTCGCGAAGAGCGGCGTCCTTCCGGTCGGCGAGGGCGCCGACTTCGAGATCCTCGTCGCCCAGACGATGATCGATCTCGACCTCGCGAGCGGGCCGCCCGAGCGGGATCTGGCGCGCCTGGCGCAGATCGTCGCCCACGTGCGGCTGCTGGTCGCCGGCAGCCGGCTTGCGCAGGGACCGTACGGGGACCTCTTCTACCGCGTGCTGATCGGCTGGGGCGCCACGCTCGATCGGATCGGCCTCCAGAAGTACGGGGCGGCGCCGAAGTTCGACGAGGACGAGCGGCTGGGGCCGCCACTCGCGCGGATGTTCCTCAACCAGGTGGTCAGCCGGTTCGACGAGGCGCTCCGGGATGCGCCGACGGGGACCACCGACGGCGACCTCGTGCCGACGCTCGGGGCGCTGGCCGCCGACCTCGGCCACCAGCCGCCGTTGATCGCGGCGCTCGTCGGAGCATCACCGATGGTGATGATCGTCCACGCGCCGGTCCCCGACTGGCCGGGCAGCCTGACGCACACGGACTTCATGGAAGCAACGCTCGACCCCGTGCTCGCCCAGGCGCTCAGCACGGCCGAGCCGATCTGAACCGGCCCGACGGCCGCCGGCGCGGCCGTCGCAGGCTCCTTCGGGGGCCGCAGCCGTCGCAACGAGCATCGAGGCGTCCGCGGTCCTCGTCAGGCCGTCGGCCCGTACCCGTCGATGAAGAGATCCAGGGTCGCGAGGGCGGCCGCGACGTCGTCGACGCCGACGGCCTCGTCGGGTGAATGGCTGATGCCGGCGGCGCAACGGACGAACAGCATTCCGACCGGGGCGACGCGCGCGACGATCACCCCGTCGTGACCCGCCCCGCTGGAGACCGTCGGCACGCTTGCGCCGGTCGTCGCCTCGGCCGCCCGCCGGAGCGCGTCGGTCAGCCGGGGCTCGAGCGGCGTGGCGGCGACCTCCGAGAGCAGCTCGAACTCGATTGCGATCCGCCGCCGGCCAGCCAGGTCCAGCGCGACGCTGCGGATCGTCTCGGTCGCGGTCCGGCGGACGTCGTCGTCGGCGTGGCGGACGTCGAGGCTCGCGACCGCCGCCCCGGGGACGACGTTGCCGACCCCGCCGGGGACCGCGAGTTCGCCGACCGTCGCCAGCAGTCCGCGTGTCCGCCGGGCGAGTCGCTCGACCTCGAGAACGATCTCGGCCGCCGCGCCGAGCGCGTCGCGGCGGTGGTCCATCGGCACGGTCCCGGCGTGGCCGGCTGCCCCCTCGAGGCGGATCACCGCGCGGGTCTGGCCGATGATCGAGTCGACCACACCGAGTGGGAGGCCAGCCGCGTCGAGGACCGGGCCCTGTTCGATGTGGACCTCGAGGTAGTCGCCGGGCGGCCTGGCGAAGCCGGCGTCCGGCCCGGCGAAGTCGGCGACGGCTTCGGCGAGCGTGACGCCGTTGGAGTCGACCAGTCGCTCGTCGGCCGGATCGGCCATCCCGAGCCATCCGCGGCTGCCGAGGAAGCTGGTGCCGAACCTGGCGCCCTCCTCCTCGACGAAGGCGACGACGTGGAGCGGGCAGGCCAGCCGCCGGCCGGATCGTGCGAGGCGCTCGGCAGCGGCCAGGCCGGCGAGCACGCCGAGCACGCCGTCGTAGCGGCCGCCGTTGGGCACCGTGTCGATGTGCGAGCCGATCACCAGCGGCGGACCGGCCGCGTCGCCCGGCCAGCAGCCGGTCAGGTTGCCGACGCCGTCGATGCGCGTCTCGAGACCGGCCAGCCGCATCCAGCCGGCGACCTCGGCGCGGGCTCGGCGCAGGCCGGCACGACCGTAGAGGCGGGTGATCGTCCCTGGCTGGTCGGTCGCCGCGGCGATCCGGTCGGCTCGCGCGAGGAGGACGGCGGCGGCCGCGCTCAACGGGCCACGGCCTCGCCGGGGACGACGAATCGCCCCGACCCGGGCGGATCGACCGCCTCGCCGGGAACGACGAATCGGCCCGAGCCGGGCGGGGCGACGGCCTCGCCATCGAGCGCTCCGGTTCGGCCGCCGACGAGGCTCCTGATCAGCCGTACGCGGCAGCGCCGACCGTCGAGCGGCGACCACCGGTTGACCGAGCGGTGCTGGCTGGCGGCGTCGACGACCCACGGCGAGTCGACGTTCCAGAGCCCGAGATCGGCGTCGGCTCCGACCGCGATCGCGCCCTTGCCGGGCTGGAGGCCGAGCGTGCGGGCGGCCTGTCCGGCGATCAGGTCGGCGCAGCGGACGAGGTCGAGCCCACGGTCGTGGAGGGCGGCGTCGAGAAAGAAGGGGATCGATTCCTGGAGGCTCTGGATGCCCATCCCGGCGACGAACACGTCGTCGCCGCCGGCGAGCTTCTCGGCGACCGAGTACGGCGCGTGGTCGCAGGCCAACTGAGCGGGGCCCGCGCCGACGAGACGCGTCCAGAGGCCGTCGACCGACTCCCGCGAGCGCAGCGGCGGCGCGCAGCGGGCCCACGGGCCGAGGGCGGCCGCGTCGGACGCGTCGAGGAGCAGGTGGTGCATCGTGTGCTCGAGCGTCGCCTGAACGCCGTCGGCTCTCGCCCGGTCGACGAGGTCGGCGGCTCGGGGCTCGGAGACGTGGACGATCTGGATCCGGACGCCGGTCTCCCGAGCGAGCAGGAGCACCCGGGCGGTCGCCTCGATCTCGGCGATCGGGGGTCGCCCCTCGGCGTGTGCGAGGCCGTCCCGGCGACCGGTCGCCCGTATCCGAGTGGTCTCGGCGGCGACGATCGCGTCGTTCTCGCAGTGGACGAGGACCAGGCCGCCGAGCGCCTTGACCCGCCGCATCCCCTCGAGGAGGTCGTCGTCGCCGACGTGGGGGAAGATCCCGCCGGAGTCGACGACGAAGGCCTTGAAGCCGCGGGCCCCGGCGTCCCACTGGCCGCGGATCTCGTCGAGCCCGCCGGGGACGATCGCTCCCCACAGGCCGAAGTCGAGCCGCGCCCGCTGGCTGGCGAGCGCTCGCTTGTCGCGGTAGCGCTCGGCCGTCGTCGTCGCGGGGACGCTGAGCGGATGCTCGAAGACGCACGTGATCCCGCCGAGCAGGGCGGCGGCGGTCCCTGCGTCGAAGTTCTCGCGGTGGGCGAGACCCTGATCGCCGAGGTGGACGTGGGGATCGATGCCGCCGGGCAGGACGACGAGCCCGCGGGCGTCGATCGTCTCGTCAGCCGCGCGGCCGCCGCCGGGAGCGAGCGAGGCGATCCGACCGTTGCGAATCAGGACGGTCGTCTCGAGCACGCCGGTCGGGGTGACGACTCGGCCGCCGACAATCGCCGTGGTCGGCCCGTCGAGGTCCCCGGGTCCGACCGGCAGGTTGGTTGACGGCCCGTTCAAGTCGTCGGATCCTACGCGACCAAACCAGCGGGCCGGGCGCCGTCTGGGAGCATGGGTGGATCGAGCTCCAGGCCTTCGAGCCCAGGCACATGGCCGGCGTCCTGGTCCTCTGCGAGGACGAGGGGTGGACGACGCTGTCGGTCGACCCCGAGCGCGCCGAGCGGGCGCTGTCGGCGCCAGGGGTCGTCACGCTCGTGGCGGTCGCCGACGGCGAGGTCATCGGCTTCGCGCAGGCGCTGACCGACGGCGCGATCCAGGCATACCTCTGCGTGCTCGTCGTCGCCCCGGCTCGCCGTCACGAGGGAATCGGCCGGCGGCTGGTCAGCGAGATCCTCGCCCGATCGGGCGCCAAGCGCCTTGATCTGCTCGCGGCGAACGGAACCGAGCGGTTCTACGCTTCGTTCCCCCACCGCGTCTCACCCGGCTACCGGCTCGATCCGAACTACGAGTAGTCGGGCATGTCAGACTTCGGGGTGTCTTGACCAGTCCGACGCTGACCGGCGGCTGCCTCTGCGGCCGCGTGCGCTTCGAGCTCTCCGAGCCGCCGATCACGGCCGGCTACTGTCACTGCACGCGGTGCCAGCGGCGCACGGGAACCGGGTCGTCGGCGAACGCGCGGATCGACGGCACGGCGTTTCGGATCGTCGCCGGCGACGAGCTGATCAAGGGCTGGCGGCATCCGGACGGGGGCTTCGAGAAGTGCTTCTGTCGGGAGTGCGGGGCCCACCTGTTCAGCCGCAGCCCGACTGACCCCGCGCAGATCGGAATCCGCATGGCCGCCTTCGACGTCGACCCGGGCATCCGACCAAGCTGGCGGGCGTTCACCGACTACGCGGCCACGTGGGAGCCGATTCCCGACGACGGACTCGAGCGCTACGGCGAGCGCAGGCCGCCGGGCTAGCCGCGCCTAGCGTTCGAGCAGGAGCTCGGCTCGGCCGATCAGCTCGACCCGATCGACGCCGGCGGCGGCCAGCGCTCGGGGGACGGTCCC
Organism: Solirubrobacteraceae bacterium; assembly: GCA_035553395.1. Classification (GTDB taxonomy): domain Bacteria; phylum Actinomycetota; class Thermoleophilia; order Solirubrobacterales; family Solirubrobacteraceae; genus Palsa-513. Next base: position 138,381 of record DASZKP010000042.1, read on the forward strand.
GATCTCGCCGCGGAGGATCCCGACGAGGAGGTGGACGGGGCTCAGCGTCCGCTCTCCGCGGCCTGACGCGAGCCCGACGGATCGAGCCAGCGACTGCTTGGCCGATGTCGCGAAGCCGGCCTTCCTCCGCGTCGCCACCGGTCGGCCGGCGAGCCCGAAATCGCTCAGGGCGACGCCGACGGCCGCCAGGCTCCGCTCGGTCTCCAGGTCGAGGGCGGCGACGAGACCATCGTGGTCGAGACCACTCTCGACCAGCAGCCGCCCCGCCGCGGTGCCCGGGTCGGCCGCCACGGCGAGCAGGAGGTGCTCCGCCTCCAGGGTCGAGGACCCCAGGCCCTGCGCCTCGTCGTACGCGGCCCGGATGACAGCCCGACGGGTGTCGGGCTCGAGGCGCTCGAACATCACTCTCCCCTCCCGGACGTGCCGGCCTGCGCCAGCCGCTTGGCATGCTTCTTGTGCACCGCCTGCCGGGTCACGCCGAGCGCGTCGGCGACCATTGACCAGGTCCACCCTTCGCGCAGGGCACGCTCGACCTCGGCGTCCTCGACCCGGTCGGCCAGACGCCGGAGGGCCACAACGCCGGCGAGTCGGTCTGCCGGATCGTCCGGCGTGACGGTCGTCGTCTGGATCATCTGAGCAACCTTAGTTGACAGGGTGTTCCGTGTCAACCCGGGTTGCGCGGGCAGTGTCGTCGGCGGTGGGAGAGGCGACCGGGGTCCTCAGCACCGGGACGTCGGTCCGGCCACCTCGAACCGCGTCCGCCAGGGCCGCAGACCGTCCTTCGGGAGCGCTCTCAGGCGATAGGCTTCCAGGAGGGCGCCGGAGGGCGCCTTCGGGTCCCGCCGCCTTCCACCTCGAGATCGTGGCGACGACGATCTCATCGCCGGGCACGCGGATCGCAGGCGTTCAGAGGAGTGTCGTGATGCCCCGTCTTCCCCTCAGACCACAGACGACGCCCGACCGGACGCGCACGCGGGCGAAGGCGCGGGCGGCGGTCGTCTCGATCGTCTCCAACACCAGCCTGATCGCCGTCAAGCTCGCTGCCGGCCTCCTTACGGGGTCGGTCGGCATCCTCAGCGACGCGGCCCATTCGCTGATGGACCTGCTGGCGTCGGTGATCGCGTTCGCGTCGGTCCGCAAGTCCGACGAGCCGGCCGACGCGACCCACCGCTACGGGCACGAGAAGCTCGAGGATCTCGCCGCCGGCGCCCAGGCCCTGCTGCTGCTGCTCGGGGCCGCGTTCATCGCCTTCGAGGCGATCCGACGCCTGGTCGACGGCGGGAAGGTGACCTCGCTCGGGCTCGGCGTGATCGTCGCCGGACTCGCCGCGGCGACCAACCTCGTCGTCTCGACCTACGTCGGCGCAGCCGGCCGGACCACTGGGTCGGCGGCACTTGGGGCGACGGCCGTCGATCTGCGGACCGACGCGATCGTCTCACTCGGCGTGCTGGTCTCGCTCGCCCTCGTCGCCCTCACCGGAGCCAGCTGGCTCGACCCGGTCACCGGGCTGGCGATCGCGACGGCGATCTCGACGAGCGGCGTGCGCATCCTGCTCGACTCGGCCCGCCGGCTCGTCGACGAGGCGCTCCCGGCCGACGAGCTGGCTCAGCTCCACGCCGTCGTCGGCTCGTTCCTCGGCGACGAGGTCGTCGGCTTCCACGACCTCCGCGCCCGCCACGTCGGCAGCAACCACCAGGTCGACCTCCACCTCCAGTTCGTCGCCGGAACCAGCCTCGAGCGGGCCCACGCGGTCTCCCACCGCCTGCAGGACGCGATCGTCGACGCGCTCCCGGCGACGACCGTCCTCGTCCATCTCGAACCCCAGGACAGGGTCCGGCCCGACCGCTTCGGCGACCCCGACACGGTCCCCCAGCAGCCCGCCTCGACCTAGCAGCCCTCGACCCCGCCTCGACCTAGCGGCCCTCGACCCCGCCGTCCTCGACCCCGCCGTCGTCGAGCCCGCGGTCGTCGACCTGGCCGTCCTCGAGCCCGCCGTCCTCGAGCTCCTCGAGCCCGGCCTCCAGCTTGCCGAGCAGCTCGGCGAGGAGCGCCGTCTCTGCGGGCGTGAGCTTCGACCGCAGGCGCTCGTCGTGGCGAACGGCGACCTCCCGCAGACGCTCGAAGAGGACCTCGCCGTCCTCGGTCAGGGCCGCGTGCTGGACCCGCCGGTTGGCGTCGTCGCGCCACCGGCGGACCAGGCCGTCGCGCTCGAGTCCGGCGAGGTGGTGGGTCAGCGTCGCACCTGTGACGCCCATCGCCTCGGCCAGTCGGCTCTGCGTCTCCCACTGGGCTGAGCGCACCAGCAGGAGGACCTGCCACGCGGACGCCGAGCCGCCGGCCTCGGCGAGCACACGCTCGAACGCCGCGCTCACGACTCGGGCCGTCCGGGCGACCCGTAGTCCGATCGGCGGGACGACTGGCGGCCGGGGCACGAACGCAATCCTACCACTCATATTGACATCTAATTGTTAGATGTCTAATCTTTGTGGGACGCCCGAACGAGAGGAGCCTTCGATGGCCTGCTTCGCCGACCGTGCCCCGACCCCCGCGACCCACCCCGTCCAACCGATCTCGATGCGCATCGGCGATCTCGAGCGGGCCGCCGCGACCGACCGGCTCGCGGCCCACGCGGCCGCCGGCCGCCTGTCGACCGATGAACTCGAGGACCGCGTCGGTGCCCTCCACGACGCGCGCACTGCCGGCGATCTGCTCGACGTCGAGCGGGATCTGCCCCGCCCGCTGCCCAGACGCCGCCGCCAGGCACGCGTTCGGGCGGCGGCGGGCCGCCCGGCGCTGGTCGCGGCGATCGCCGTCCTCGTGGCGATCGGCCTCTCGACGGCCTGGACCGGCCATTCGGTCCCGCCGCCGCTGGTCTTCGCACTCGTCGTCTTCATCGTCGTCCGCCGCGGCCACCGCGGCCACCGCGGCCCGCGCCGGGCATCCGGAACCGTGCCCGGTCGCAGGCGCAATCCGCGCCGAGGCGCCAACGACGACCCCGGCCATTCCCTGCGTCGAGCCGGGGTCCCGGGCGGGGCCGGCCGATCGTGAGCGCTGCGCGCGAAGCGTCTCGGGCGGCGGCATCCGATCCAGGAGCCGGACGGGTGGGCGTGGCGTTCGGCGCGATCGTCCTCGCGATGCTCCCGGCCGTCCTCGATCAGACGATCCTGACGACGGCGCTGCCGACGATCGCGACCGACCTCGGTCGGCTTGCCGACGTCTCGTGGGTCGTGACCGCGTACGTCGCCGGTGCGGCCGTCGCCACCCCCCTGTGGGGGAAGCTCGGCGACCGGATCGGGCGCAAGCGGATGCTCGAGCTCGCCCTGGCGATCTTCCTGACCGCGTCGGCCGTCTGCGGCGCCGCCCCGGACATAACGATGCTGATCGTCTCCCGGGCGGTCCAGGGGACGGCGGCCGGCGGGCTGATGACGCTCGCGATGGCCGCAGTCGGCGACATCGTCTCCCCACGCGAGCGGGGCCGCTACCAGGGCTACATCGCGGCTGCCTTCGCCCTGGCGACGGTCGTCGGCCCGCTCGTCGGCGGCCTGCTGGTCGAGCACGCCGGCTGGCGTTGGGTCTTCTACGTCAACCTCCCGCTCGGCCTGCTCGCCCTCGCCGGGCTCCACCGCAGCCTTCCGAGCGCCGAGATCGCCGCCGATCCACGCCCGTTCGATCGCTCGGGAGCCGTCCTGCTCGCCGGGGCGACCGCCGGGCTGACGCTGGCCTGTGTCTGGGGAGGCGATCGGTATGGCTGGGGCTCGCCGGAGATCCTCGGGTTGATCGCGGCAACCCTGCTCTGCTCGGGCGGCCTCGTCGTGGGCGAGCGGCGGGCCGCAGATCCGATCGTCCCGGTCCACCTGCTCGGCACGCGGGTCGTCGCGGTGGCCAGCGCCGGGCTGTTCCTGAGCACGGCCGCCCTCTTTGCGATCACCGTGTTCGTCCCGCTCTTCCTTCAGACGACGACCGCCGCGACCCCGACGCAGGCCGGGCTGCTGCTCGTCCCGATGATGCTCGGCGTGACCCTGTCGACGACGCTGTCGGGGCGGGTGACCGCCCGCACGGGCCGCTACAAGCCGTTCCCGATCGCCGGGCTCGGGCTGATGAGCGCCGCGCTCGTCCTGCTCGCGATCGTCTCGGGCGATCCGTCGCGCACGAGGACCGCGATCGGCGTCGGGGTCTTCGGCGTCGGCTTCGGCATGGTCACGCAGATGTTGGTCGTCGCCGTCCAGAACACGGTTGACCGCCGGGAGCTGGGGATCGCGACGGCGACGACGTCGTTCTTCCGCGGCCTCGGCGCGACCGCCGGGGCCGCGGGCCTCGGCGCCGTGTTCGCGACCCGCAGCGGCCTGACGGCCGGCGAGACCGGGCTCCGCGGACTGAGCGCGGCCGCGCGAGGGGACCTGATCGGAGCGGTCCAGGCGGTCTTCCTGGTGGCGGCGCCGCTCGCCCTCCTCGGGCTCGTCATCGTCGCCCGCCTCCCCGACGTTCCGCTCCGCCGCAGCCCTCCGCAGGCCGGCCCTCCGCAGGCCGGCACCCCTCCGCGGGCGAGCAGCCCTCCGCAGGCCGACCGCCGGCCGCAGGCGGCCTCCGCGGAGCCCCACTCGGAGGCCGGCACCGGGCGGGCGTGATCTGTTGAGGGCGCCGGGCCGAACACACTGTCATGCGGATCAAGTCACTCATCCTCCCCACCCTCTCGGCGATCGCCGTCGGCCTGCTCGCCTTCACACTCGCCAGCCATCGGACCGGCGCGTCCGTCCCGGTCTCGAATGCTCCGGTGACGGCGACCGCGGTCACCGTCAAGATCGACAACTTCGCCTTCAAGCCGCCGACGCTGACGGTCAGGACCGGAACGCGTGTCACCTTCACGAACTTCGACGGCACCCCCCACACGGCGACCGCCGACCAGGGCGGCTTCGACACGGGCACACTCAACAAGGACAAGAGCATGACGATCACCTTCAACAAGCCTGGGACGTTCGCCTACCACTGTCAGTTCCACGCATTCATGACCGCAACGATCAGGGTGGTCAGCTGATGGTCTCGCGAAGCACAGCCCGCACCCTCCGCCGGGTCGGCGCGCTCCTGATGGTGGTCGTCGCCGGCGTCCACTTCCAGCAGTACGTCGACTTCATGAGCGAGGTCCCGACGGTCGGCGTGCTCTTCCTCCTGAATGCCGCCGGCGGGGCCGGTCTGCTGTTCGCACTGCTAAGCCGCGACCGGCTGATCAGCGCGCTCGCGATGTCCGGGTCACTCGCCCTCGCGCTCGGCTCGCTCGTCTCGATCGGGATCGCTCTCGGCGGGAGCTTCTTCGGCTACCAGGAGCCGACCCTTCGGCTGCCGATCGTGATCGCGATCGTCTCGGAGGCGCTCCTGATCGGGGTCCTGATCGCGCCGCTGATTCGCAGCGTCCGCACCGGCTGACGCTCCCCGCCGATAGCGTGCCGGCCCATGGCGCGCCTCAAGTCTCTCAGCGCGCCGGTCGCCTGGATCGGCGGCGGCGCGCTCGCGCTGTGGGGGTGCCTGGGGATCGGGCTGGGGGTCGGCTTCGTCAACTACGACACGGTCTACTCGCTCGTCTGGGGCCAGCAGCTCGCCCGCGGCCAGCTCCCGGCGTACGGCCTCCCGATCGCCCCGACCCCGCATCCACTGACCGAGCTGCTCGGCGTCGGGCTCGCCCCGCTCGGCCCGGGCGCAACGCTGGCGATCGTGGTCGGGCTGGCGTATGTCTCGCTCGCCGCCCTCGCCTACGTCGTCTACCGGCTCGGCGCGGCCTGGTTCTCCTGGCCGGTCGGGCTGGCGGCGGCCGGGCTGATCATCACCCGGGACCCGATCCTCAACTACGGGGCCCGGGCCTACGTCGACATTCCCTACGTCGTCCTCGTCCTGACCGCCCTGCTCGTCGAGACCCGCCGGCCGCGGGCCGGCTGGCCGGTGCTCGTCCTGCTGGACCTGGCCGGGCTGATCCGCCCTGAGGCCTGGCTGCTGGCCGGCGCCTACTGGCTCTACCTCGTCCCCGACCGGCCGCCGGCCGACCTCGTCCGGCTGGCCGGGCTGGCTGCGCTCGCCCCGCTGGCGTGGGTCGCCTCCGACCTCGCGATCACCGGCGACGCACTGTGGTCGCTGAGTCACACCCGGGCGACCGCGCAGACCCTCCACAGGGTCACCGGGCTCGCCAACTTCCCGGTCGACGGAGCCAAGGCGATCGGCGGCGTCCTGCGGCCCGACGGCGCCCTGGCCGCGGCGATCGGCGGCCTGCTCTCGATCTGGCTGCTTCCCCGCCGGATTCTTCCAGGCGTGGTGACCGGAGCCGTGGCGATCGTCGCGTTCGGCGTGGTCGCGAGCTCGGGCCTCCCGATCCAGCAGCGCTACGCCTTCCTTCCGGCGTGCCTGCTCGCCGTCTTCGGCGGCGCCGGCCTGTTCGGCTGGCACTCGCTCCCGCCGGAGCACCGCGCGCGGCGGCCGTGGCAGGCTGCGATGGTCGTCGTCGTGCTCGCCGGGCTCGCCCTCGTCCCGTCGCAGATCTCGAGTATCCGGTCGACCTTCATCTCCGGCCGGCAGCCGCTCCGCTCACAGCAGCGCATCCAGGACGACCTGACCGCCCTCGTCTCCGATCACGCGATCAACCTCCGGTGCGGACCGATCGGCGTGCCGTTCCACACGCCGGTTCCCCTACTCGCCCTCCGGCTGCGGACCAGTCCGGCGAACGTACTCGCCGGCGAGATCGACCACGGCGTCTTCGTGGCTGCCGCGAATCCCCGGGTGCTCCAGATCTACCTCCTCGACCCTCGTGACCCACCGATCACCTACCCGGTCCCGCGTGGCTTCGACCTCGTCGTCGAGAACCGCTCCTGGCGCGTGTATCAACGGTGTACTTAGACGCAACATGCGATTCGTCACCTCCATCGGAGTTACCTTCGGATCACGCATCGGAAGCCGTGCAGCTGTAGAGCGACATCCCCCGCGGCCCGGCTGACGAGCTCGCGCCGGTGTAGTCCACCGTCTGACAGTGTGTGTTGACCCAGGCCTGGCGAGCGCTGCTGACGCTCCCGCCCCCCGCACCGCCTGACAGGCCGCCACCACCGCCCGAGAAGTCGGCACCGGCGAAGCCTCCCCCACCGCCGCGGGCGCCCGGACCGAAACCACCGCCGAGCAGCACGTAGTGGAGCTTGCCCTCACGCACGAGCCCCGCGAGGGCGGCGACCGTCGGCGCGGGATCGGCCCCCATGAAACCGCCCATCGTGATCACCGGCGCGCCACTTGCCAGCTGGATCGGCCCGGCGACCTGCGATCCGGTCGCCGCCACGAGATATTCGGCTCCGTCGCGATGGGACTCGAGGTACTTGACGAGCTGAGGATCGGCAGCCCCGCCGCCCAGCCCCGGCCCGCCCCGCCCGAACCCGGCCGAACCCCGCGCCGCGGGCACCCCTGGGAGGGCCTCGCGGCGACCGAACAGCGCTCCAAAGCCACCGCCACGGCCGCCGCCGGACAAGGCGAACCCGAGCGGGCCCGCGCCCGCCTGTCCCCGGCCCGTGGTGAGCGGTCCGGCGGTCGGGTCGCTGCCGCTCTGACCGCGACCGAGCGTCGCGATCGCGTACGCGCTCGGCCCGCCGAGCACGGCGATTGCGGCCGCGAGCACCGCGACGACGCCCGCCCTGCGGATCCGGGGCCGCCGCAGGTGGACGGCGAGCACCGCCAGCCCGGCCGCCACGCCGGCGCCGAGGACCACCCAGCGCAGCCAGGGGACGAAGCCCGGGGCGTCGCCGAGCACGGTGAAACCGAGCCAGCCGGTCAGGCCGACGCTCGCGGCGAGCAGCGCGGCCGCGCCGAGGCGCCTGCGGGCGTCGGCGGCCATCGCGACGACGCCGGCCGCCGCCAACCCGGCGACGGGCGGGGCGATCGCGCTCGTGTAGTAGGCGTGGAAGGTTCCCTGTGAGAAGCTCAGCACCGCCCACCCGGTCAGCGCCCAAACGCCGAGCACGACGTAGGCCGCCCGTGCGAGATCGGTCCGCGGCGCCTTGCGGCGGGCCCACAGACCGTGGGCGAGGCCGACCGCCGCGAGCGGCAGGAGCCAGGCGATCTGTCCGGCGATCTGCGTGTCGAACAGGCGCAGCGGACCCGCGGACCCGGCGAATCCGCCGCCGCCGCGCAAGCCGCCTAGCCCGCCGCCGCCGAAGCCGCGGCCGCCGGCCTGCCCCGAGACCCGGGAGAGGCCGTTCTGCCCGAAGATCAGGCCGAACCACGAGTTGTCGGTCGAGTCGCCGACATACGGCCGATCGGCCGACGGGATCAGCATCATCGTCGCGTACCAGGCGAAGCTGACGACCCCGAGCACGACGCCGGCCACCGCGCCGCGGCCGATCCGCCGGCGCAGGTTGCCGCGCCCGGCGACGAGGAGGGTCACTGCGAGCGCCGGGACGACGAGATAGGCCTCGAGCATCTTCGTGTTGAACGCCAGCCCGACAAGGACCGCCGTCGCGACGAGGTACCGCAGGCGGTCGGTCTCGAGCGCCCGGACGATCGCCCATACGGCGGCGACCATCAGCACGGCGAGCAGGGCGTCGGGATTGTTGTAGCGGCTGACGAGCACCGTGACCGGGGTCAGGGCGAGCAGTCCGGCTGCGACGATCGCCGCCCGGTGACCCAGCGTCCGGCGGACGAGGTCGTGGAGGATCACGACCGACGCGACGCCGCAGATCGCCTCGGGCAGGAGCATGCTCAGGCTGCTGAAGCCGAAGATCCGACCGGAGATGCCGATCACCCAGTCGGGGAGCGGGCCCTTGTCGAGGCTGACGTACCCGCTCAGATCGGCCGCGTTGGTGAACATCGCCCGCCACGATTGGCTGGCCGCCTGGCCGGCCGCGGCGTAGTACGTGTTCGCGTAGCCGCTGACCGTCAGGCCCCAGATCATCAGGACGCCGGCGAGGCCGGCCACGCCGATCAGGGCCGGCCGCGACCACGCGGGGTCGGTCGGAGCTCCCCGGACGAGTCGGCGGATCGCCGCCGGGCGGTCGCGCTCAGGTGCTCCGGCCGCGCCGGCCGACCGTCGGCCGGGCAGGGCGATCTCGGGCATCGACATCCTCAGGTGCACGCCCCTCAGTTATGCAGGCCGACCTCAGGCCCGGCTCAAGCCCCGGCCAACGCGGCGTAAGACCCGGGCCGACCCGCCGGCCGCCGGCGGGTCAGTTCTCGATCGTGACGATCGTGCCGATCGGCGTGTACGGCCAGACCTCGGCCGCCGCAGCCTCGGGCAACTCGACGCAACCCAGGCTCTGCGGCGTGCCGAACGACGCGCGGTTGAAGTTGTGGAGGGCGTCGCCCCCGTTGAAGTAGCTGATCCACTTGATCCCCGGGTCGTCGTACTTCGATCCGTCGGGGTTCGTCCCGCTCATCGTTCCGACCGGGATGTGCTCGAACACCGGGAAGCTGCCGAGCTGTGTCGGAGCCGCGGGAACGCCGGTGTTACCGGGCGAGGTGAGGACCGTGTGCCCGGCGCTCCACAGCGTCAACAGCTGGGGAATGTTGCGGTGGACGTATACGTAGCTGTACGGCGCCGTGTGCCGCTTGCCGGCCAGCGCGTCGCTCAGCAGCAGCTTCCAGACAGCCTGCCCGGCGACGCCGTCGGCGGCCATGTTGTTCTCGTTCTCGAACATCATCACCGCCCCCCTGGTGATCGTGTTCGCCTGATCGGGGGTCCACAGGGCCTTCAGCTCGGGCGGGGTGTTCGGGTAGCGCCAGGCGAAGCTGCCGGTCGGTGGAGCGACAGCTGCCGCCGCCTGCGCGCTCGGCGTCGCGACGACCGGTGGTCCGGTCGGATCCCACAACAGTGGGAGATAGCCCTGCTCGGCGAGCAGTTGCTGGAGACGGGCGGTCGATCCGGTCGGGACCGTCCAGGAGATCTGGCTGGTCGACTGGAGGTTCGTCCCCGACGGGCCGGTCACCGAGACCGACCGGGGGAGCACGACGTGGACCTGACTGCCGAGGGCGATGCCAAAGCCCGACGGAGCGAAGACGAGCGTGTGGCTGTCGACCTTGTGCCACGAACCCGACGTCGCCGGCGAGAGCGTCGGCCTCGACGAGCCGAGCGCGGCGGTCACCGTCGAGGAGAAGGTCAGGCGGATCCGGCTCGCCGGCAGGAGCCTCCCACCGGGGGCCGGGCTCGCGACCATCACGGCCGAGCTCGACTCGGGGAACCAGGTCACGGTCGCCGGCCTGCTCAGCTTCTCCCACGGACGGACGGCCGCGGCGACCTCGATCGACCCGGCGGGGGTTCGCGGTCCGATCGACAGCGTCCGCTGTCCGGCAACGAGGGTGTGCCGCTGAAGATGGCTCCCCGAGCCGTATGCCACGGCGGTGACCGGCTGGTCGAAGCGCACGGTGACCGGTGACCCGGTCGGGATCGTCACCCACGGATCGGCGACGTGGGCGACCGGCGCGGTGAACGTCAGCTGCTCGCGGCGCGTCTTGCCCAACGCCCAGCTGAGCAACCCCGGCCGACGGATCACGACTTCGACGGAGACGGTCTGACCGGCGGCGACCTGGCTCAGCGGGGTCAGTCGGCCGGCGCTGACCGACAGGGGAATCGACTTCCCGTCGCTGGCCGACGCGGATGCCTGCTCGAGTGTCCCGGCCAGCGGCTGGAGGCTTACGCGGGCGAGGGCAGTCGGGTCCGTCTGGAGGGTCGCGCCCGACCAGAGGGCGACCGCGACGACGAAGGCGACGACGACCAGGCCGACGACCGCACCCCCGACCAGCAGCAGACGCTGCACAACCCCCATGCCTGTGGCCCTCCGATTCGGGAGGACGGATCCCAACGCCATGCACAAAGGATAGGCGGCCGGCCGGCTTTTCCGGGCACGCGAACGAACTCTTGCGAGCCCCGCTAGCCTCGCCGGGGATGCGCCTCGCGATTCTCGCTGACACACATCTCCCCCGTGGCGACCGAGCGATCCCCGCCGGGTGCCTCGATCGATGCCGCGAAGCGGACGCGATCCTCCACGCCGGTGACCTGATCGACACATCCGTACTCGACCTCCTCCGCTCCCTCGGCCGCCCGCTCCACGCGGTCCACGGGAACGTCGACTCGGCCGCCGTCCGCGCCCTCCTCCCCGGCCGGGTCGAGCTCGAGTTCGACGGCGTCCGGATCGGCCTCCTCCATATCCCGGGTCCGACCGACGGCCGCCTCGAACGCCTGAGGACCGCTTTCCCCGACGCGGATGCCGTGGTCTTCGGCCACACGCACATGCCCGAGCACGCCGAGTCGGATGGCTTTCAGATCTTCAACCCCGGGTCGCCGACCCAGCGCCGGCGGGCGCCGGCTCACACGATGGGCATCGCCACGGTCGCCGACGGCAGCCTGACCTTCGAGCTCCACGTCGTCTGAGGCCGGCGTCCGATGACTGACATGCTCGTAGTCAACGACGCCGTCTCGATCCCGATGTCCGAGATCACGATCCGCGCGAGCCGGTCCTCAGGACCCGGCGGGCAGCACGCGAATGTCACGGCCTCGCGGATCGAGGCGTGTTTCGTGGTCGCCGAGTCGACGAGCCTCACCGACGCCCAGAAGGATCTCGTCCGCGCCCGCTGCGGCCCCCTGGTCACGGCGGTCGCCCAGGACGCGAGGAGTCAGCTGCGCAACCGTGAGCTCGCCCTCGCCCGGTTGGCCGACCGCCTTGACCGTGCGCTCGCCGTCGCCCGGCCCCGTCGTGCGAGCCGTCCGTCGGCCGCCGCGCGCAAGCGCCGAGCCCAGGCCAAGCAGCAGATCTCCGCCCGCAAGGCGGGACGCCGGCCACCCTCGGGCGAGGAGCACTGACCTTCGTCGATCCGTCGTCGACCCCTCCGACGCGGGTCTGCGGCCGGCGGGGATCCGGCCGGCCGCCCGGCCTGCTTGTATCCCCGTCCGATGGACGAGCTCTACGAACGCCAGACGCACGAGGTCGAGGACGTGCACTGGTGGTATCGCGGCCGCCGCCGCGTGATCGCCGAGGCGTTGCGCCGGATGGCGCTCCCCTCCGACGTCGCGATTCTCGACGCCGGCTGCGGAAGCGGTCGCAACATGGTCGACCTCGCGGCCTTCGGCCGGGTCACCGGGCTCGAACTGGCCGATGCGAGCGTCGCCAAGGCCCGCGAGCGGGCGGTCGGCGAGGTCGTCCAGGGGACGCTCGACGCGATGCCGTTCGCCGCCGATACCTTCGACCTGGCCGTCAGCTTCGACGTCATCGAGCACCTCGAGGACGATCGGCTGGCCCTGTCTGAGCTGCGCCGCGTCGTCCGGCCCGGCGGACGCCTGCTCCTGACCGTGCCGGCGTATCCGCAGCTGTGGAGCCAGCACGACGTCGTCAACCATCACTTCCGCCGCTACACGCTCCGCACGCTGGTCGCGGCGACCGACGCCGCCGGCTGGCAGATCGTCTCGAGCACCCACTTCAACGGACTGCTGCTTCCCGCGGCTGTCGCCCACCGCGGGCTGCAGCGGCTGCGCCCACCGTCCGATGACGCCCTCTCGGATCTCGAGCGAACGCCCGGCCGGCTCAACGGCGTTTTGGAGTGGCCGCTCCTGCTCGAGGCCAGGCTGGTCGGCGCCGGCCGGAGGATTCCGGCCGGGCTCTCGTTGATGGCCGTCTTCTCCTGAGCCGAGGGGGGTCGGGGGTCGGGTCGAGGGGTCGGGGGTCGGGTCGAGGGGTCGGGGAGCGCTGGGGTCGAGGGTCGGGGCCGACGATCGGGCGTTCGTCGGACCTCGGTCAGCCGACCGGGGACCTGAGTCTCGGGGGCGGAAGTGACGGCGGCTCGAGAGGTGTCGGACGAGCTCGGTTTGAGAAAAAGCTGCCTGCGTCAGGCAACTGGTTGCGGATCGGTCCCGAAACGGCTGCCACGAGCCCGTGATGTTTTTGGGGACTCGAACGGTGTTCGGATGCGAACGGTGTTCGGATGCGAACGGTGTTCGGATGCGAACGGTGTTCGCATCCGTTGGACATAGATCTCGATCGCGAGCGATCACGTCGGCGACGCGGGAGCAAGGGTCGCGGCGCCGGCGCCTACCCAGAGACGTCACGCCGACGAACCGGTCGACCAGGTCCAGCCATCAACGTTCTCAAGAGAGTCTGTCGTAGCCACGTAGCAGTCGAGGCAATCACGAACCCGACCTTCCCGCGCGGCGGCCCCCTCTGACCCCGAGACGCCGTCAGCCCCACTGATACGGAAGGAACTTCCCGTCGAGCGTTATCCGGACGCGATCGCCGCCCGGGTCGGGAACCCGTTCGAGATCGATCTTGAAGTTGATCGCGCTCATGATGCCGTCGCCGAACTCCTCGTGGATCAGGGCCTTCAAGGCCGGGCCATAGACCTGGATGACCTCGTAGAGCCGGTAGACGGTCGGATCGACCGGGACGGGCCCGTCCAGCGCGCCGCGAGTCGGCACCTGCTCGAGGAGCGCAGCGGCCTCCGCCGGCAGGCCGAGCAGATCGACCAGCTTGGCCGCCTCTGCCGGAGGGAACGGATGCTGCCCGAGCACGGCGGCGGCCACCCAGACCGGCGGACGGCCGAGGTCGCCCGCGAGCTCGGCAAACGTCACGTTGCGCTCCCGCATCGCCGCCGCGGCGGCCTCGCAAGCCTCCTGCCTGGTCATCTCCGACGAGCTTAGCCAACCTGGAAGAGGACGCCGGTCTTCGTCGCCGGGTCCCCGAGCTGGGCGGTCACGTCACGGCCGTTGGCGCGGACCCACGCGGCCGCGGCCGAGCAGGCCGGAAGGATGTGGTAGGGCGGGTGCGGACAGCGGCCGTGCATGACGACGTACGAGACCGTGTGCGCGGCGACAGCCGCCTCGAGCTGGGTCAGCGTGACCAGCGGCTGGGCGTTGACGGTCGTGAGCAGGAGGATCGGCCGGGGATCCCTGATGATCAGTGGGGCGGCGATGCTCGGGGCCGTGGCCGCGAATTCGTAGCGAGCGGTCCCCTGATGGTCGCGCAGATAAGTCGCGAGGGCGTTCGCGAGGCGGGGAGCGAACTCCGGCGAGACGGCCTGGACGCCGCTGTGGTCGCGGATCAGGCTGATGTCACGGGCCACCGGGAAGGCGAGCAGCCCGGTCACGCTGAAGATCACGACAATCGCCGGCTGCGACCACCGCCGGCCCGTCCCCGAACCCCCACCCGACGCCGCCCCCGACCCCCCACCCGACCCGGACCCCGAACCCCGCCCCGACCCCGAACCGGACGCGGCGCCCGCGATCTCCCGGTAGGTGAGGCCGCAGCCGACGATCGCGACCAGAAACCCGGCCGCGAGGCCGGCACGCGCGAGCACACCGGTGCCGACGGCGACGAGCGATTCGAGGAGGGCGAGGCCGATCCCGGCGGCGAGGATGTAGAAGCTCGTGAGGTCGCGCAGACGACCCGCGAGGACGCTGATCGACACGCCGAGCGTGACGGCGACGGCCGGGGTGAACGCCTCGAGATAGCGGGGGTGGACGCGGCCGGAGAAGGAGAACAGGACGATCCCGGTCAACAGCCAGACGCCGACGCCGACGACCGCCGCCCGGCGGGTGCGCTCCTCGCGGGGCGCGGCGGAGGGTGGACGGACGAGGCGGGTCGAGGACCCGAGCAGGGCGAGGAAGCCGAGCACCAGGGCGGCGAAGAGGATCGTTCCGACGAGGCCCCCGAAGTCGACCAAGGAGCGGCGGAAGAGGCGAAACGGCCCGGCCGGCGCACTGGCGGGACGGGCTTTGGGACGCGCCTTGCGCTTGTGTCGACTCGCCGCCGCCGATGACGACTTCGTCGCACGCCCTGTGCCCGCGGTCGTCCCCGACCTCACCGCTGCGCCGGCGCCCGCGCCCGCCCCGGCCCCCGCAGTCGCCCCCGCCGCCGCAGCCGCCCCGGACGCCCCGGACGCCGCAGCCGCCCCGGACGCCCCGGACGCCGCAGCCCCCGCGGTCGCACCCAAAGCCCCAGCCCCAGCGGTCGCACCCGAGGCCCCGGCCCCCGCGGTCGCGCCCGTCCCCGTCGACGTCCCGAAGTTCGAAGGTCGAGCCGGCTTGGTGAGGCGGTCGGTCCCGTTGTAGACGAAGACGGCGTTCCAGACGCTGCCGTTGGTCGAGCCAACCGGATAGGGACGGTCGTGGCGGGGGGTCAGGGAGACGACGACGAGCCAGGAGAGCGCGACGACGAGGGAGACGGCGGCGGCGGCGGCGAGCCGACCGAGCCGGGAACGGAGGGGATCGCCGTAGGAGCTGAGCCAGAGGAAGGCGAGGAAGGCGGGGACGGGGATCAGCGCCTCGAAGAGCTTGACGTTGAAGTCGAGGCCGAGGACGAGGGCGGCGAGGATCAGCCAGCGGAGCTGGCGACGCTCGACATAGCGGAGGAGGAGCCAGGCGTCGAGGACGAGCAGGGCCATCATCAGGGAATCCATCGTGTCGCTGCGGGCGGTGACGACGGCGACCGGGAGGACGGCGAGCGTGACGGCGGTGGCGAGGCCGGCGGTCCGGCCGGCGAGCCGGCGGACGAGGTCGTAGAGCAGGGGAACGGCGAGGCTGGCGGCGATTGCCGAGGGGAGCTTGAGGGCGGTCGAGCTGAAGCCGATCAGCTTGACGGTGAGGACCTGGATCCAGAGGTCGATCGGCGGCTTGTCGACGGAGGCGCTGGCGGTGGGGTCGAAGGCGCCGTAGAAGAAGTTGTGCCAGGAGAGCGACATCGAGCGGACGGCGGCGTCGTAGAACGGGGTGACGGGGACCTTGGCGAGCGAGACGAGGCGGAGCACGGCCCCGAGCAGCGTGATCGCGGCGAGCGCGATCATCCAGCGGCGGTTGTCGCGGGCCTCGTCGGTGGGCGTGGAGGCCGACGCGCCGGACGGGGGCGAACCGCCGGCGGCGTGCGCGCGCGACGGGGGCGAACCGCCGGCGGCCCGCGCACGCGACGGGGGCGAACCGCCGGAGGCCTGCGAGACCCCACCGCCGGCAGCGGGGTCGGCGGCCCGGTCGGAGGGTGGAGATGGGGTGCGTGGGGCGCCGGAGCGTGGAGCGGCGGCGCCCGAGCGAGGCGACCCGTCCCGGGGCGGGGCGGGGCGGGGTCGGGCGCGGGAGGCGGGCTTTCGACGCTTCTTGCTCATCGAGCCGACGTGCCGGGGGCGGCCGGGGCGATCGGCCGAGCGCGGTGGGCGAAGGACCAGAGGCGGTTGGGGATGAACGTGAGGAGGAAGACGATCGGGAAGATCACGGCTTGGGCGATCAGCTTCTCGACGCCGAGCCAGGCGACGGCGGCGTGGAGGAGGGCGAGGTTGGTGAGGAAGGCGGCGGTCTGGACGGCGGCGTAGCGCCAGGTCGAGTGGGCATGGTCGACGTCGTGGGCCTTGAAGGTCCAGCGGCGGTTGAGGAGGTAGCCGTTGAGGGCGCCGATGACGTATGCGATCGTGAGGGAGATCTCGTACTGGATCGCGAATAGGTCGACGCAGAGGGCGTAGACGCCGAAGCCGATCAGGGTGTTGGAGGCACCGACGGCGCCGTAGCGGATCAGCTGGGCGAGGATCGGGGGCAGGGGCCGGCGGGGCTCGTCGAGCGAGTTCACGGCCCACAGAATGAAGCAACGGGTGGTTGGGATCCGCCACGGGGTGGTTAGCGCGGGTTAAGGCCTCGGCTCGACCGGGCGTGCGGCGGTCTAATCTCTGGCGAGGCCTGCCGTCGCTTGTGGACGACTTGCACGGAAAATCGATGCCGCCGCCCAACCCGAACCCGAGAGCCGAGCCCGGCCCGAGCCTGCCGGAGGCGACCGCTGTGCTGGGGGGACCGGGGACGGGCGGGCCGAGACGGCGGCGGGAGGCGAAGCTGCTGAGCGTGTGCGCGCCGGTGTTCAACGAGGAGGCGCTGGTCGAGGTCTTCTACGAGCGGGCGACGGCGGCGCTGGGGGAATTCGACTACGAGCTGATCATCGTCAACGACGGGAGCAAGGACGCGACGGGGGCGATCCTCGACCGGCTGGCCGACGGGGACTCGCGCCTGCGGGTCGTCCATCTGTCGCGGAACTTCGGCCACCAGGCGGCGCTGACGGCGGGACTCGAGCACGCGCGGGGGGACGTCGTGGGGATGCTGGACGCCGACCTCCAGGACCCACCGGAGCTGATCAGCGAGATGGTCGACCTGTGGGCGGAGGGGTCGGACGTCGTCTACGCGGTCAGGAAGCGGCGGGACGGGGAGACGCGGTTCAAGCTGGCTACGGCGTCATGGTTCTACAAGCTGTTCGACAAGTTGGCGCAGGTCGACCTCGAGCCGAACGCGGGCGACTTCCGGCTGCTGGACCGGCGGGCGCTGGACGCACTGCTGTCGATGGGCGAGCGCAGCCGGTTCCTGCGCGGGATGACGGTGTGGGTCGGGTTCACGCAGACGGCGATCGGATACCAGCGGGACGCGCGTTACGCGGGCGAGACGAAGTATCCGCTGCGCAAGATGCTGCGGTTCTCACTCGACGCGATCTCGTCCTTCTCGCACGTGCCGCTCCAGCTGTCGACGTATTTCGGCTTCCTCTTCTCGGGCATCGCGTTCCTGGCGATCCCGGTGGTGATCGTGCTGCGCCTGCTTGGGTCGTACCTGCCGGGGTTCGGGGCGATCACGATCGCGATCCTGATGCTCGGGGGGATCCAGCTGATCGCGATCGGGCTGATCGGCGAGTACGTGGGGCGAATCTACGACGAGGTGAAACAGCGTCCGCTGTACATCGTCGGCAACCTGCGAAACGAGCCGGTCGAGCTCGAGGAGACCGCCCGGGCGCGACACGTCTCGGCGGGCTGAGCGACGGGGCGGCCGGGTTGGGGCGGGCTCGGCCGACGCGGGGTGTCGTCGATGGCCGGTCGCCGGCGATCGCGGGAGTCGGCGAGGGAGAATCGGCGGCGGGGTTCGGGCAGGCTGGTGCGCGACCTGCGGGCGGGCGAGCGACGGGGTGGTACTGGCGGGGTTGCCGTGCGATACAGGGTGTCGGCGCTCCGTTCGGGGGAAGGGCGTGTTGTGGGACGAGACGGGGTCGGGCTGGCGCGGCGGACGAGGGGAGTGCGCCGTTCAAAGACGAGGTCGGGCACCCTGTGGAGTGCTACGACGACGAGCAGGAGGTCGACCGCCGGATGCCGATCAGACTTCACGGGCCGCGGATGCGCCGGCCCGCCGCCCGGCGTGGCGGGTTGGGACGGTTGGCGATCGGACTCGCCGTGGTCGGCGGCGTGCTCGGCGTACCGGCCGCGGCGCCGGCGGAGGGTCCGTGCCCGGGGGACGCGTCGTGCCCGTACACGGCCGCGTCGGTCATCGGCCAGCGAGCGGAGGGGGTGCTGCGCTTTCCGCAGGCGATCGGTGTGGGGCCGGGGGGTGACGTCTACGTCGCCGACCAGCTGACCGACGTGGTGCAGAAGTTCTCGCCGGCGGGGAGCTTCGAGACGGAGTGGGGCGAGGCGGGCGCGGGTCAGGGCCAACTGGGGGCGGTGGGCGGCTTGGATACGGACGCGGCGGGTGACGTCTATGTGGTCGACGCGACGCACGACAGGATCGAGAAATTCGACGCGAACGGCAACTTCATCAGCCAGTGGGGATCGGCGGGCTCAGGGCTCGGACAGTTCCGTTTCGGGGCAGGGGGCGGAAACTCGGAGGGCGCGGGCGGAGGGATCGCGGTCGCGGGACCTTACGTCTTCGTCGCGGACACCGACAACCAGCGGATCGAGCGGTTCGGGCTGGACGGGAGCAACCCGATCAGCTTCGGGTCGGCGGGGTCGGGGCCGGGCCAGTTCAAATATCCGAAGGGCGTCGCGGCGAACGGAGCGGGGGTGTTCGTGGCCGACGACGACAACCATCGAGTCGAGGAGTTCGGGCTGGACGGGACCTTCGTCGGGCAGGTCGGGACGCTGGGCACGGGGCCGGGCCAGTTCACCTACCCGTACGACGTGGCGCTGGACGGCGGGGGCAACGTGTACGTGGCCGACAACAACAACGACCGGATCGAGGAGTTCAACCCGCAGCTCGGGTATGTGACGAGTTTCGGGCAGGCTGGGTCGGGTCCGGGTGAGATGTCGTTCCCGCGTGCGGTGGCGGCCAGCGCGGTCGGGGTCGTGTACGTGGCGGATGCGGGGAACGGTCGGGTCGACGTGTTCGGACCGGGTGGGGCGGCCGGAGGATCCTTTGGGACGTCGGGGCGGTCGGCCGGGGTGTTCACGTCGCCGGAGGGGGTCGACGCGGAGCCGAGCGGGGCGGTCGTGGTCGCGGACACGGGAGACAACCGGGTCGAGGAGTTCACGCCGGATGACCAGTTCGGGGCGATCGTGGGGAGCGGCGGGAGCGGGGCGGGTCAGTTCTCGAGCCCGGAGGACGCGATCTTCGATCTGTCGGGCGGACTGGAGGTGGCCGACACGGGCAACCACCGGACGCAGGAGCTGACGCGTTCGGGGGCGCCGTTCGGGGTCCTCGGGCCGAGCACGTCGGGGGCGCCGGCCGGGCTGGCGGCGAGCCCGAACGGGGACACGATCGTTGCGGACGCGGCCGCGAACGATCTTGAGATCTTCCAGCCGGGGAGCACGGCGGCGCAGACGGTCGGGGCGACGGGATCGGCGGCGGGCGAGTTCGTCTCGCCGACGGGGGTGGGGGTCAACGCGGCGGGCGACATCTACGTGGCCGACACGGGCAACAACCGTGTTGTCGAGCTCGATCCGAGCGGGGCGTTCATCCGGGAGTGGGGCAAGCGGGGCGGGACGAACGGGCGCTTCCGTGACCCGGACGGGATCGCGATCGACGGGGCGGGGGACGTCTACGTGTCGGACAAGACGAACAGCCGGGTCGAGAAGTTCTCGGGCGATGGGGTGTTCATCGCGCAGTGGGGGACGCGGGGGGCGGCGGTCGGGCAGATGATCGATCCGGCCGGCGTGACGGTCGATTGCCGGGGCGACGTGATCGTGGCGGACACGGTCAACGACCGGCTGGACGTCTTCAAGGGTCTGGCGCCGGCGACGGGGTGTGCGCCGTTCGTCGGCTTCGCGGCGCCGCCGGCACCGAAGCCGGTGGTGAGCGTGACGCTGCTGCACCGGACGGGGATCCTCGCCCGGCGGGGGATCGGCCTGCAGATCAGTTGCAGCCGGGCGTGCAGCCTGATGGTCCATGCCCGCGTGACGCCGCAGGTCGGGTCGGCTCGGACGGGCCTCAGCTCGGTCTCGGTGACCCTCCGGGGGGGAGCGATCGAGCAGTTCCACCTGAACATGACGGCGCGGGGGCTGGCTCTGATGCGAAGCGCGCTGGGCAAGAAGCGTCGGCGGGGGCTGCGGGCGGTGGTGAGCCTCTCGGCGAGCAGCATCGCCGGCGGAGGATTGGGCCCGAGCGAACCGACGACGTTCGGGGCCGACTACCACGTGACGCGGTGAGGCGGAGGTCGTCGCGCGTACGAGGGACGAGGTCGACGGATCGGGGATTCAAGGGAGCGGTCGATTCGTCCGAAGAGACCGCATGGAACAACGCGAGGAGCAGATGCTGTTCGAGACCGAGCGGCACACGATCACCGGAACGGTCACGCTCCCGCGTGAGGGGTACCGGAGTCGGATCTCGGACATGCTGAACGCGTGGGAGCGGAACTTCATCTCGGTCACCGACGCGACGGTCCGACCGCACGACGGGGGCGAGCCGACCCGACACGCGTTCGTGGCGCTCGCGCGCAGCCACGTCGTCTTCGCGGTCGGCACCAAGGCGTAGGGAGAAGCCGGCGCCCCGGCTGGCCGACCCCGGCTGGCCGACCCCGAACGGCAGCCGCCCCGGCCACCGGCAGGCGAGCTTTTCAGCGGGCGGGCGTGCCGAGTCGCTTGAGGAGAGCGTCGCGGCTGCGGGCGTAGGCGGCGGCGCCGTCGCCGTCGATCGCGGGAATCCTGATCACAGGGGGATGGCCGACGACTGCGGCGCCGAGGTCGCGAATGGCGTCCTGGTAGGCGCGCTCGCGCTGAACGCCGCCGATCCCGAAGCCCTTGGCGGCGACGGCCCGCTTGTAGCGGTCGTAGTCGGGAGCGAGCTTGCGGCAGAGGTCGCGGTACTCGTCGATGTCGAAGCCGAGCTCGATGTCCTTGGGGTAGAGATCGAGGGTGAGCAGGCGAAACGACGTGAAGTGGAAGGCCTCGTCGACCTCGATCAGGGTGTTGGTCGGCTCGTGGACGAAGTCGCCGGGGATGAACATGTTGCCGCGACATGAGTAGCGGACGGCGAGATCGCCGCCGAGGTCGGAATAGATCTCGGAAAGGACCTCGACGGGGCGGACGGCGCGGTCGATGATCTCGTCGTCCTCGGACTCGTCGGCAATCCGGTCGAGCCCGAGATGGCCCTGCTCGCAGAGCCAGTTGAACCAGGGCTCGGCCAGCACGATGCCGTCCTTCTCCGCCTCCTGGGCAAACGCCAGGTCACAGGGCCCGTCCGCCATATGTCTCCCTCTCCGTCTCGATGTGAACGCTGTATACGACGTTAGCGTGCCGGACTCGACCGCCGCCGGGCCGCGGACCGGACGACCGGCTGACCGGAGGACCATTGGACCGGTCGGGGTGGACCGTGGACCTTCGGCTTCACGCGTCGCGTTTGTGGTGATACGCGGCGCCGGGCCGGCTGGGTCACCCGAACCGACGAAGTCGTCGGCCGGGCGGGTGGTGACGGGCGCGGGGATCGGTAGGATCGGACGATGCCGGAGGCGCGGGGGTTCGACATGGATGGCGGCCGATCGGAGCCGGGGTGGCTCGAGCTGGATGGCGGCCGATGCCGAGGATGACCGACGCCGAGTGGCGGGAGTTCGTGACGGCGGGGACGCGGACGGGGAAGCTGGCGACGACGCGGCGGGACGGGAGACCGCACGTCGTGCCGATCTGGTTCGTCCTCGACGGGGACGACGTGGTCTTCAACACGGGAGCCGAGTCGATCAAGGGGCGATCGCTACGGCGGACGGGGTGGGCGAGCATGTGCGTCGACGACGACCGACCGCCGTTCTCGTTCGTGACGATCAGCGGACCGGTGAGGATCAGTACGGATCTCGAGGAGATGCTGGCGTATGCGACGCGGATCGGCGGGCGGTACATGGGCGGTGAGCTGGCCGAGGAGTTCGGCCGGCGCAACGCGGTCGAGGGCGAACTGCTGGTGAGGCTGGCGGCGGAGAGCGTCTTCGCCCTGCGTGACGTCGCCGACTGAGCGGGCCGGGCGGGACGGTGGCCGGGGGGACGACGATCTTCACGAGGATGACTGCGCTGGCCGAGGCGACCGGGGCGATCAACCTCGGCCAGGGGTTCCCGGATTTCGACGGACCGCCGGCGATCATCGAGGCGGCGGTGGAGGCGTTGCGGGCGGGCGCCAACCAGTACGCGCCACTGGCGGGTGTGCCGGTCCTGCGGCGGGCGATCGCTGACCACCAGCTGCGCCACTACGGGCTTGATCTGGACCCGGAGACGGAGATCCAGGTGACGTTCGGGGCGACCGAGGCGTTGGCGGCAGCGGTGGTGGGTCTGGTCGGCCGGGGAGAGGAGGTCGCGTTCTTGGATCCGACGTACGACTCGTACCCGGCGATCGTCGGGCTGGCGGGCGGCCGGGCCCGGCCGATCGTCCTCGAGCCGCCGGGGTGGCGACTCGACGCTGGGGCGGTGGCAGCGGGGATCGGGCGGCAGACGCGCGTGGTGATCGTCAACTCGCCGCACAACCCGACGGGTCGGGTGCTGGATGCGGACGAGCTCGAGCTGGTGGCGGCGGCCTGCCGGGAGCACGACGTGATCGCGGTGACCGACGAGGTCTACGAGCACCTCGTCTTCGACGGGACGCACGTGCCCCTGGCGACGCTTCCGGGCATGCGGGAGCGGACGTTGACGATCTCGTCGATCGGGAAGACCCACTCGGTGACCGGCTGGAAGGTCGGCTGGGCGAGCGGTCCGGCCGAGCTGATCGGTCGACTGCGGGCGGTGAAGCAGTTCACGACGTTCGCCGGGGGGACGCCCCTCCAGCACGCGGCGGCGGTCGGGCTGGGCCTGCCGGAGTCGGTGGGCGACGACCTGCGGCGGATGCTGCGGGGAAAGCGCGACCGGCTGTCAGGCGGACTGCGGGTGGCGGGTTTCGAGGTTCTGCCGACGGCGGCGACGTACTTCGTCACCGCTGATGCGAGCGGGCTCGGCGAGCCGGACGCGACGGCCGTGTGCGAGCGTCTGCCTCACGAGGCCGGCGTCGTAACGATCCCGATCTCGGCGTTCGCGGCCGACGCGGGCGGGAGCACACGCTCGCTGATCAGGTTCGCCTTCGCGAAGGGCGACGCCGTGCTCGACGAGGCGGCGGACCGGTTGTGCCGGTGGGCCAGGACCCGGACCTGACCGGACGGTCGAGTGAGAGTGAACCCGAAGCCGGTTCTCACGGTGGTAGCGTCGGACGATGCCCAGCGAGAAGCGGTCGATTTCGTTCGACGAGGCGGTCCTCGCGGAGGCCGAGCGGCGGGTGGCTTCATCGGGAGGCAACCTGTCGGCCTTCGTCGATGGGGCGGTGTTGCGAGAGCTTCGAGTCGCCCGGGGAATCGAACTTCTCGGCGAGGACGAAGCCGAGTTCAGAGCCGTGTCCGAGGACATTCGCAGGAAGGTCGCCGGGGAGTGGCCGGCCTGACGCTCGACGCCGGAGCCCTGATCGCGTACGAGCGCGCCGACGGTCGGATCCGGGAGATCCTCGCCTTGGCATTTGCCCGCGGCATCGTCCCCACCGTGCCGGCGATCGCACTGGCGGAGGTCTGGCGCGGCGACGCCGAGAACGCCCGTGTCGGCCGCTTGCTGAAGGCGTGCGGCGTAGAGTCGCTTGACGAGCGCAGGGCGCGAGACGCCGGCAAGCTGCGCCGAGCAACGCCTGGTGCCGGCACGATCGACGCTTGCATCGCCGTGGGTG
>DASZKP010000043.1:0-71995 GCA_035553395.1 Solirubrobacteraceae bacterium
GCCCACGAACCCGGCCCGTACCAGCGCTACTCGGCCACGAACCCCGACAACCAGAACGCCGAATCATCCTGCAAGATTCGTTGCAAACGCCGAATCCCCTCCCCGCCCGGACCGGCCGTCAGCGACCCGCTAACTCAATACAGTCCGGCTTGTGATCTCCGCCAATCGCAGACGAATTGTTGCCCGCAGGGCCGCTGTTACTCAGCTCAGACGACCCCGGTGCCGGCGCCTGAGGTCCGGACCGTCGGTCGAAATGGGGCGGCCGATTCTTGGCCCCGCGTGCCTAGCGGGGAGTGCGGCCGCCCGAGACACTGAACGCACGTAGAGAACGGCCCACCCGAAGGGACCACCCCGATGCCACACGCGCCTTGCATGCGCCGGGAGGCTGGCTACGGCAGCCCGCCGGCCATGGCGTTTCACGTCCAAGTGAGTGCGCTCCTCGGGGGCCGGGTGACCCTGCACGTGGTGGAAGCCGCCGTGCCCACGTGGTGAGGTCCCAGGTCTGCTCGACGGACGACATTCCGCTCGGTGAGGGCCGCGTCATGGAGGTCGACGGCCGCCAGCTCGCGGTCTTCCGAACTCGCCAGGGCTGGTACGCGATCGATCAGAGCTGCCCGCATCGCGGTGGACCCTTGGCCGACGGGATCGTCGCCGATGGCTGCGTGACGTGCCCGCTCCACGACCGTCGCTTTGACCTGACGACCGGCCGCTGCGGCAATGACGATGAGCTGCGGGTCGCCACGTACCGGGTCGAGATTCGGGAGGATCTGGTCTGGGTGGAAGCCTCCGGCCTGAGGCGACCACGATGCCCCGCCCGGGCGTAGCCCCCGACGCGGCGGGCGCTGCCGGCGTAGACGCCTTGGCGCACGGCGGCGACATTAGGTCGACGCCGACGCACTGCCCCTACTGCTCGCTGCAGTGCGCGATGGAGATCGTGCAGGCGCCTGACGCGCCGATCGCGGTAGCAGCCCGCGACTTTCCCACCAATCGCGGGGCGATGTGCCGCAAGGGCTGGTCGTCCGCGGGTCTGCTCGGCCGCTCCGATCGACTGCGGACGCCGCTCCTGCGCGACCGCCGCGGCGGCGAGCTGCGGCCCGTGAGCTGGGACGACGCGCTCGACCGTGTCGCAGACGAGATCCGCCTCTGCCAGAGCCGCTACGGCCGCGACGCGGTCGGCGTCTTCGGCGGTGGCGGGCTGACCAACGAGAAGGCCTACATGCTCGGCAAGTTCGCCCGCGTCGCGCTGCGGACCTCGTCGATCGATTACAACGGGCGCTTCTGCATGTCGTCGGCCGCGACGGCCGCTGCGCGGGCGTTCGGGCTGGACCGCGGGATGCCGTTTCCGCTCGAGGACATCGCGGCCACCGACGCGATCCTCCTCGTCGGCAGCAACCTGGCCGAGACGATGCCCCCAGCCCTCGCCTACATCGACGACCAGCGGCTGCGTGGCGGCAGCCTCGTCGTGATCGACCCCCGCGCGACCATCACCGCCCGCAGCGCCACGCTGCACCTGCAGAACATGCCCGGGACGGACCTCGCGCTGGCCAACGGCCTCGTCCACATCGCGATCAAGGAGGGGCTGGTCGACGAGGACTTCATCGCCAGCCGCACCCAGGGGTTTCGGCTCGTGGCCCAGCGCGTCGCGGCGTACTGGCCCGACCGCGTCGAGCGACTCACCGGCGTCGCGGTCGCCGACATGGTGCGGGCCGTCGAGATCCTCGCCGGGGCGGACACGGCGATCGTCCTCACCGGCCGCGGGCCCGAGCAGCAGAGCAAGGGCACCGACACCGTCCAGTCATTCATCAACCTGATCCTCGCGCTCGGCCACGCCGGAAGGCCCCGCTGCGGTTACGGCACCATCACCGGGCAGGGTAACGGCCAGGGTGGCCGCGAGCACGGCCAGAAGGCTGACCAACTCCCCGGCTACCGTCGCATCGACGACCCGGCCGCGAGGGCTCACGTCGCCGGCGTGTGGAACATCGATCCGAACGATCTCCCCGGCCCGGGCGTCTCCGCGTTCGAGCTGCTCGACGCAATGGGTAGCGACGGCGGCGTCCGGGCGTTGCTCGTGATGGGCTCGAACGTGGCCGTCTCGGCGCCCGACTCGAGCCGCATCGAGGCGCGCCTGGCCGCCCTCGACTTCCTGGTCGTCTGCGACTTCTTCCCGTCCGACACGGCCCGGCGCGCCGACGTCGTCCTGCCGGCCGCGCAATGGGCGGAGGAGGACGGGACGATGACGAACTTCGAGGGTCGGGTCCTGCTGCGACGGGCGGCCCTCCCACCGCCCGCGGAGGTCCGCAGCGACCTCGCGATCCTCGCCGAGCTCGCCCGGCGACTCGGCCTCAGCGACGGGTTCCCAGCAGACCCGCGGACCGTCTTCGACGAGCTGCGCCGCGCGAGCGCCGGCGGCCGCGCCGACTACGCCGGGATCACCTGGGAGCGGATCGTCGCCGAGGACGGAGTCTTCTGGCCGTGCCCCGACGAGGCCCACCCCGGCACGCCACGCCTGTTCCTGGATGCCTTCGCCACGCCCGACGGGCGCGCCCGCTTCCACGCGGTCAGCGATCGCGCGAGCGCCGAGGAGCCCGACGACGAGTACCCGCTCTTCCTGACGACCGGGCGGACCCTAGCCCACTACCAATCGGGCACGCAGACGATGCGGGTGACCGAGCTGCGCATGACGGAACCGGACGCGTTCGTCGAGCTCCATCCCTCGCTCGCCCGCTCACACGCGATCGAGGACGCCGACTGGATCTGGCTGCGCACCCGCCGCGGGAGCGCCCGCGCCCGCGCCCGGCTGACGAAGGACGCCCGCCCCGACACGCTGTTCATGCCCTTCCACTGGGCCGGCGCCGGTCGGGCGAACCTGCTCACCAACCCGGCGCTCGACCCCGCTTCCCGGATGCCCGAGTTCAAGGTCTGCGCTGTCCGCATCGACCGCGTCGAAACCGCGGGAACCGGCCCAGATCCACAGATGAACGGAGACAAGACATGAGTTCGTGCCCACGCTTCCTGCAGGGCGTCTACGATTTCGCCGGGCTTGGGATGCACCAGCCCTTCCTGCTAGACCCCCAGCTGACGTACACCGTGCCCGTCGGCAACGAGGCGCAGCTCGTGTACTTCCGCGGCGGCAACTCCAGTCCCGAGCTCGCGTGTGCGATCGTGATGCGCGACGGCGAGCCGATGCGCTACTTCCCGATCGGCGCCCGCTCCGCCACGCACGTCGCCCTGCGGGTCGTCGAGGACCTGCTCGCCGAGACTCGGATCGAGCTGCACGTGGCGGCGCCCGACGGTGCGGCCGGGCAGATCGTCGTCGATCTTGGTCTGGTGGAGATCTAGGCCATGAGCGAGCGAGACAAGCTGGTCGTGATCGGCAACGGCATGGCGGGCGCGCGCACGGTCGAGGAGATCCTCGAGCGCGGTGGCCGGGACATCTTCGAGATCACGGTGTTCGGCGACGAGCCGCACGGCAACTACAACCGCATCTCCCTGTCGAACGTCCTCGCCGGGCTCGAGGAGCCTGGTGCGATCTTCCTCAACCCGCTCGACTGGTACGAGGAGAACGCGGTCACCCTGCACGCCGGCGTCCGCGTCACCCGCATCGATCGCTTCGCCCGCGAGGTGACGGCCGACGACGGCACCCTCCATCGCTACGACAAGCTCATCATCGCCACGGGCAGCCGCTCGTTCTTCCCGCCGATCCCCGGCCTGCTCGAAGACGACGGACGTCCCCGGCGCGGGGTCTTCGGCTTCCGCAACATCGCCGACACCGAGCAGATGCTCGACTGGGCGCGCGGCGCGACGCGGGTCGCGGTGATCGGCGGCGGACTGCTCGGGCTGGAGGCCGCCCGCGGCCTGCTCGAGCGCGGCCTCGAGGCGCACATCGTCCACCGCGGGTCGCGGCTGATGAACATGCAGCTCGACGGTCAGGCCGGTGCGATCCTGCGCCGCGGCGTCGAAGATCTCGGCATCCATGTCCACATCGGGACGAGCACCGCCCGCGTCCTCGTCGCCGACAACGGTCGCGTCGCCGGGCTCCAGTTCGGCGACGACTCGAAGCTCGAATGCGACATGGTCGTCGCCACGGCCGGGATCCGGCCCAACGTCGAGCTCGCGGCTCGTGCCGGGCTGACCGTCGAGCGGGCGATCGTCGTCGATGACGCGATGCGCGCCCAGGACGAGGACGACATCTACGTCGTCGGCGAATGCGCTCAGCACCGCGGGCAGGTCTACGGCCTCGTCGCTCCCCTGTGGGAGCAGGCCGTCGTCCTCGCCGCCCACCTCACCGGCGCCGATCCGAAGGCCGCCTATCACGGCTCGAAGGTGGCCACCAAGCTGAAGGTGTCGGGGATCGACCTCGCGACGATGGGCCTCGTCGAACCCGAGCACGACGACGACGAGTTCATCCAGTACGCCGAGCCCAAGCGGCGCGTCTACACGGCGGTGATCGTGCGCGACGGCAAGCTCGTCGGCGCGACGCTGCTCGGCGACGTCAGCAAGGTGTCCTTCCTGATGCAGGCCTTCGACCGCGGCATGGTCCTCCCGGAGGAGCGCCGGTCGCTGCTGTTCGACCTCGGGGCGCCGGCGGCCGCCGCAAGTGTCGACGAGCTCGGCGACGACGCCCAGGTCTGCAATTGCAACGGCGTCACGAAGGGCGCGATCCGCGCATGCGTCGACGGCGGCGCACGGACGCTGCGCGCGGTGATGGCGGCGACCCGAGCCGGCAGCGGCTGCGGCTCGTGCAAGGGCCAGGTGCTCGAGGTTCTCGAGTGGGCGGCCGGCGGCCAGCTCGAGCAGGATCCTGTGGCCGACTACTACGTGCCGTCGATCCCGCTGCCCAAGGCCGAGCTGATGAGCATCGTACGAGCGCAGGGCCTGCGCTCGGTGTCGGCGGTGATCGCCGCGCTTGGAACGGAGACCGGCGACGCGAAGGCCAAGCCCGCGCTGGTGTCGTTGCTGAAGATGGTGTGGGGCCGGGAGTACGAGGACGAGCGCGACGCGCGCTTCATCAACGACCGGGTCCACGCCAACATCCAGAAGGACGGCACCTTCTCCGTCGTGCCGCGCATCGCCGGAGGCGTCACGACGTCCGCTCAGCTGCGCCGTCTTGCCGACGTCGCCGACCGCTACGACCTGCCGATGATCAAGATCACCGGCGGGCAGCGCATCGACCTGCTCGGCGTGCGCAAACGGGACCTGCCGGCGGTCTGGCGCGAGCTCGACATGCCGTCGGGTCACGCCTACGGCAAGAGCTTCCGCACCGTGAAGACGTGCGTCGGCTCGGACTTCTGCCGCTTCGGCCTCGGCGACAGCACGGCGCTCGGCATCCGCATCGAGGAGCGTTTCGCCGGCCTCGAGAGCCCGGCGAAGCTCAAGCTGGGCGTCGCCGGCTGTCCCCGCAACTGTTCCGAGGCGATGGTCAAGGACGTCGGCCTGGTCGCCGTCGAGGGCGCCCGCTGGGAGATCTATGTCGGCGGGGCGGCCGGCGCCCACGTCCGCAAGGGCGACCTGCTCTGCACGGTCGACACCGCCGACGAGGCCGTGCTGCGGGTCGGGCGATTCATCCAGTACTACCGCGAGACCGCGCGCTGGCTCGAGCGCACCTACGCCTTCATGGACCGCATCGGGCTCGACGCGGTCCGCGCGGTCGTCGTAGAGGACCGTGACGGAGACGGGGAGCGCCTCGACGCGGCACTTGAGCACTCCCTGGCCGCGTACCAAGATCCCTGGCTCGAGGGGCGCCAGCCCGTCACTGCCAACCAGTTCACCTAGTACCCAGTGTGGGCGCGCCGGCACGGACAACGACACCGTCCATGACTCCCGTCACCCGAAGACCTGACGCCGAGCCAGCGGACGAACAGGGTCGTCTCGGGTACGTCGCCTATTGCGAGCGGGTCAGCCACGGCTCATGACTCGCGCCAACCGCGTCGAGGGCAGCTACCCGGTGTGGCACGGCCACGATCCGTGTCCCGAAACCCTCGTCATCGGATCTCGCGGTTATGGCCCGCTCGGGCGACTCGTCCACGGGAGCACGCCGATGGGGCTTGCGCGCGACGCCCGCAGCGCATTGCTGGTGCTGCCGCGCGGCCCGCGTGCAGCTCCGTCCAGCGCGCCGACCGTCACGGCAGCTGCCGTCGCGACGTGAAAGCTCGCCGCCTGCGCTTCGAAGATCGGTGTCCCACCGCACCGCGCTCCACGCGCCCGGCGGCGCGTGGGCGATGGTGCGGACGCGCCACGGGCGACGCCGGACCAGCCGGTTGCCGCCGAAGCGTAGTCCCTACGGATGTAAACGACCCCGCCGCCGATCATCATCGTTGACCCGGCAACCCACCGCCGAAGGAGCCCGACCGATGTCCGAAGCGATCGATGTTCGCTGTACCGAAACCGGCACATGGTCAGTCGTGTCCGCCGATAGCGATTCGCCCCTCTCGACGCACACATCAGAGACCGCAGCCGAACGGGCTGCCCCGGCCGACGCCGCGAAGCGGGGTGCTCGCGTGATCGTTCACGACCGCTACGAGCGCGTTCATGAATGCCAGCCGAGCTCTGACATCGGCCTCCGCGCCGGCGAACCTCAAGGCGGTCGCAGCGAGCGGTAGACGCTGGGGCACGTGTCCGACGGCGCGCCACGCGGCGGCCGGCATCACACGAAGACGGGCGCGCCGGTGTTCGGCGCCGCGGCAACCTCGCATGTCGGGCACCACCACCGGACCTCGATCGCGCTACCGCAGGCGTCGTGGACGAGCTGTTCGTGCTCGGCCCCTGCCCGACGGCTGGACCACGAGGCGAGCACTCGCGTGACGTCCGCGAGCCCGGCCCCGTCGGCCGTGACGCGGTACTCGAAGCGCGGCGGCCGCGCCGAATAGCGCGATGAGACCACGAGACCGTCGCCTTCCAGCTTTCGCAGCCGAGCAGTGAGGATGTTCGGGGCGATCGCCGGCAGCCGCGCCTGGAGCTCGCCGTAGCGCAGCGGGCCGTCGAGCAGCGCGCCAATGACCGGCAGCGACCATCGATCGCCAACCACGTCGCACGCCGCGCCCAGGGCCGCCAGGCTCGCGTCCTGCGCGTTCGGAAGCTCGCTCGGCACGGTTGGTATGTTACTTGCATGTCGCAAGTCACCGTCCCCGCCCTGGCGCTCGCTGAGAGTGTCGTCGCCCTCGGCCGCGGCGCCCGGCGCGGCTGCGGCCTCGCGATCGGGTCCGGGCACGTCGTCACGCTGGCCGCCCGATTGGTCTCCGACCGTGTCGAGACGCTCCTGCCGGGCCAGCCGCCCCGCGACGCCCGGGTAATCGGCATCGACCGGGCTCTCGGTGTGGCCGTGCTCGACGCG
Organism: Solirubrobacteraceae bacterium; assembly: GCA_035553395.1. Classification (GTDB taxonomy): domain Bacteria; phylum Actinomycetota; class Thermoleophilia; order Solirubrobacterales; family Solirubrobacteraceae; genus Palsa-513. The sequence continues at coordinate 7,331 of DASZKP010000043.1, forward strand.
GCGGTCGACGACGCGCCTGCGGTCCGCTGGGCCGAGACGCTCCCGCAAATCGACGCGACCGTGTTCGCGCTCGGCGATCCCGGCACGGGTCTGCGGGTCACGCAGGGGAGCGTGTCCGCCGGGCCGCTGACGATCCGCGTGAATGGTCGCCAGCTCGAAGTCATCGAGCACACCGCCCCGATGCCGCGCGGCGCAGGAGGCGGCCCGCTCGTCGACGATGCCGGAGCCGTACTCGGCCTCAACGCGCTGCTCGGCGACCCCGGGTTCCTGTTCGCTCTGCCGTCGACGGCCGTGCGAGCAGCGATCGGCCGTGTGCTCGAGGGCCGCCATCCGCCGACGCTCGGCGTCGCGCTGATCCCGCCGGCCGCCGCCCGGAAGATGCGGCGCGCCGTCGGGCTGCCCGATCGCGACGGCCTGCTCGTCCGGGCCGTCCAGGATGACAGCCCCGCGGCGATCGCCGGCGTGCTTGCCGGCGACCTGATCGTCCGCCTCGACGATGTCGAGCTCCGGGACATCGACGACCTCTACGCTGCCCTCGATGCCCGCACCGGCGCGGCCTCCGTCGACCTGCGAGTCGTCCGGGCCGCCGCGGAGGCCGACCTCACGCTGCCGCTTTCCGGAGGCCGGCGATGACGGCCGGGGACGCTGCCGCGCTCGACGCCTACAGCGCGGCGGTGGTCGAGGTGGCGGAGAAGCTCGCACCCTCCGTCGCCAATCTCCGCCTCGTCGCCCGGCGGCGCGACGGCCGACTCGTGACGACGGGCGCCGGCAGCGCGATCGTCCTCTCGTCGGACGGCCTGCTCCTGACCTCGGCCCACGTCGTCGCCGGGCCGCCCGCCGACCCGGCGCCTCGAGATGGCGTCGCCTCGTTCACCGACGGCCGCGAGTTGCCCTTCGACGTGGTCGGGGCTGATCCGCTGAGCGAGCTGGCGGTCCTGCGCACCCACGACGGCGGCCTCACGCCGGCGGAGCTTGGCGATGCAGCCGACCTTCGTGTCGGTCAGCTCGTGGTCGCAATCGGGAATCCCAACGGCTTCGCCGGCTCGGTCACCGCCGGTGTCGTCTCCGCCCTGGGCCGGTCACTCCCCGCCCGGGGCAACGGCATCAGGCGAATGATCAGCGATGTGATTCAGACCGATGCCGCGTTGAACCCCGGAAACTCCGGAGGAGCGCTCGCCGACAGCCGCTGCCGCGTCGTCGGCGTCAACACCGCGGTCGCCGGCGTCGGTCTCGGCCTCGCCGTGCCGATCAACAGCGCCACCCGGGCGATCATCGGCGCGCTGATCAGCGAGGGCCGCGTCCGCCGTGCTTACGTCGGAATCGCCGGCAGCGCCCGGCCGCTGCCGCCGGAGGCCCGGCAGGCCTGGGGTCCGGCCGACTGTGTCGAGCTGATCGAGATCACCCCGGGATCACCCGCGGCCCGAGCCGGGCTCCACCCGGCCGACCTCCTCGTCGAGATCGCAGGCCGCCGAGTCGCCTCGATCTCGGATCTCCAGCGTTTTCTCCACGAAGATGTGATCGGCTTGCGCCTCACCACCATCGTACTCCGCGACGGCCGCGAGCGGCGCCTGCAACTCGTCCCCGCGGATCTCACCGATCAGCAGGAGATCGCCGCCTGAGGAGGTCGTCTTCGGCGGGCGAGTCGTCCGGCGAAGTGGGCGTCAGGCCCGTCGGATCGTCGCCACTCCGGGCGGGACCTCGCCGGCCAGCGTGTAGCCGTGGCCGCGCTTGACCACCTTGCCGGCCTTGACGAGCCTCGGCAGGACCCGATAGAGGTACTGGGGGTTGATCTCCATCTGCCGGCTCAGCTCGGCCGGTGTGATCCCAGGTCTCGCGCCGATCAGTTCCAGCGCCTGCTCGGCGCGCTGGAGTCCACGGGCAGCCGGAGACGGGGCGCGCGGGCCGCCGAGTCTCCGAACACCGCTACGCGGCAACCGGGGTTGAGCCGCGGCCGGTTTCGTGACCGCGTCGTCAAGCGTTCGAGAGATCTGCCGCAACAGGCTCAACTCGTTGATCAGGGGTTCCAACTCCAGCTCCAACTCGGCGCGACGCTCGACGATCCCGCGTCGGATCGCTTCCAGGTCAGGCATCTCCACTCCTTTGGTTGAGATCCGCACGGTCCGTTCGTGGACCGGGTGCGTCAGGTCGACCGACTCCTCGCAAGCCGCCTCCAAGGTCGCCGCCGCCGGCGTGTAGCGACTCACAGCGGCTCCCCCAACTCGTCGGGGCGTCAGGCTTCTCGGGAAGCGGACGCGCTGTGGGGGTCGGCGGCGGAGCGCACCGGCGCAAGGTAGGAAGGCCGCATCAAGGTCCGATAAGCGCCTGATGAGCGAGTTCTCACGCGTGTCGCGCGAATGCGGCCGCAAGCCCGCATCGGCTCCAGCCGACGCTCCCGGGCCGCGCCGGCGGCGGCTGCCGGCGCTGCGTGCAGTCGGCCGTGTACTGCGCCGATCACCGGCCCGGCGTCCGCGGTGGGCCTCGCTCGCGCGCCCCCCTCTCCCGCACGACGCCGGCATGCCGAACTCGATCCCCACCCGGCGATCCGAGGTGGCATCAACTGCGCCAAATCCGTAGCCAGACATGTGTGCGATCCCCTTGCTTGCTCCTGTTCACCCCGAAACTACGCGCGGCCGATCAACGCGCCATCCGTGGAGAGATCGCTTTCCGTTGCGGGGAGTTACTGACCCGGGGCCTGCCCCACGGGCGCCTGACGACGAGCCGGCCGCGTCCATCGCAGACGCGTCCGGCCCGTATCTCACGGCACGATCACCGCGGCGCCGACCAGCGCGCCGCTGCGCAGATCCGCGAGCGCGCGATTGGCATCCTCGAGCGGGTACGTCGTGACGTGGGTGCGCACCGGCACCCGCGGTGCGATCGCGAGCAGCTCGCTCGCATCAGCCCGCGTGAGGTTCGCAACCGAGCGGAGCGTCCGCTCGTGCCACAGACGCTCGTAGGCGAACGTCGGGATATCGCTCATATGGATCCCCCCGCAGACGACCGTCCCGCCGGCCTCGACCGCGTCCAGCGCGACCGGGACGAGCGCGCCATCTGGCGCGAAGATGATCGCCGCGTCGAGCGGCTCGGGCGGGGCCTGCGCCGACGATCCCGTCCAGACGGCGCCCAGCTCCCGCGCCAGCGCCTGGGCGGACTCGTCGCCCGGCCGGGTGAACGCGAAGACCTCGCGGCCCTGCCAGACGGCGACCTGGGCGATGATGTGGGCGGCCGCGCCGAAACCGTAGAGGCCGAGCCGCCGGGCGTCGCCGCACATCCCGAGCGCCCGGTATCCGATCAGGCCGGCGCACAGCAGCGGCGCCGCCTGCTCGGCAGACCAGTCGTCCGGCAGCGGAAAGCAGAAGCGCGCGTCGGCCGCCGCATACTCGGCGAAGCCACCGTCGATGTCGCGCCCCGTGAAGCGGGCTCGCTCGCAGAGATTCTCCCGACCGGCCCGACATTGGCGGCAGACCCCGCACGTCCAGCCCAGCCACGGCACCCCGACCCGCGCGCCGTCCGGCTCGCTCGTGGCCACGATCTGGTGGCCGAGAATCCGCGGCGGCTCGGCGATCGTGACCTCGCCGTCGATCAAGTGCAGATCGGTGCGACAGACTCCGCAGGCCTCGACGCGGAGCAGCAACTCCCCACCCGCCGGCCGCGGCGGCGGCCGCTCGACCATGCGAAGCGGCAGTCCGACGCCGTCGAAGATCATCGCGCGCATCGCGTCCACTTTCGCACGCGCCCGACCCGAACGCCGATCGCGCCGCGGCCGACGCGGATTCGCGACGCGACGGCCGGCCCAGATCCGTTACTTCCGCGTGAAAGTCCGTGGGATCTCCCCCTGAACAGTGTCATCGCCGCGACCGATGAAGAGCGCATGGAGACACCACACACACAGCCGACGACACACAACTCATCCGCGGGACCGAATCGGCAGACACTGATCCGCCCGGCCCCGTCCCTGCTCGCCGCCGCACTCGCCGTCGGCCTCGCGCTCTCGGGAGGCACGGTCGCGCCCGGAGTCGCGGCCGCCGCAGCGCACAGGGCGCTCGCCAGCCGCTGCGTCTCACCACACGGTGTCTCGCGAAGGCCCGTGAGGACGCACTGCCCAAAGCCCAAAGCACACAGGTCATCGGCGCACCGCCAGGCCCCGACTCCGACTCGTGACACCACCCCGGCTCATCGCACGAAGACCGGCAGGACGACAGCGCCGACAAGCACACACGGCCGAGCGACGCCCAGTCCAACGTTCGCGCCGCTACCAGGGCCGGTCGGGGCGCCCGCGACCTGCGCGAACGCAGGCATCACCCCCACCGAAGGGAACCTCGGCCTCGTGAGCGCGGCGACGCTCTGCCTTGTCAACCAGCAGCGCGCCGCCGCGGCCCTCGCCCCGCTGGTGGACAACGCCGCGCTCGACGTCGCGGCCGAGAGCCACTCGATCGACATGGTCGCCAACGACTACTTCGATCACGTCACATCCACCGGTGTCGACGTGCTCCACCAGGTCCTGGACGTGGCCTTCGCCGCTGTCAGCGACGTCGTCGACGTCGCCCAGAACATCGCCGCCGGCGCCGCCGGCGATGCGACCCCGGCCGCGACCGTGGCGGACTGGATGAGCTCGCCCCCGCACCGGGCCAACATCCTCGACCCCGGGCTCCGGGAGTCCGGCGTCGGCGTCGTCCCGGCACTTCCCGCCGTGCTCGGGATCTCGGGGCCCGGCGCGACCTACACGCAGACGTTCGCCACCAGCGGGTAGCGACCCTGTTCGCCGCGCCGGGACCGCTCCGATCGCTAGCCGACGAGCAGGTCCCGGCGCCGGAAGATCCCGACGGCCGCGAGCGTGGCGAGCGACGCCAGCCCGAGCATCACGATCGCCGCCACCACGCGGAACGGCTGCCCCGGAACGAGCCCGACGTCCTCGAACGGCGAGACCTTGACCAGCCATCCCGGAGCCCCGAGCAGCGACCCGAACAGGTCCCAGACGAAGGCGGCGCTGACGACCCCGTAGGACACGCCGATGCTCGCCCGCGGGAGGAGTCCGAGCAGGAGGGCGGCGATCCCCAGAAAGAGAAGTCCGATCGGCAGGCAGTTGACACCGGCCTCGAGCATCGCGCCCAACGACACCCGCACGCCGACCGCAGCCGCCCCGGCCCAGGCGAGGCCGCCGGCCGCAAGCCCGATCGAGGCGATCCCGGCCGCGGCCACGGCGACACGGCCTCCCAGCCAGCGGCTCCGCCCGACCGGCAGGGCGAGGACCGTCTCCAACCGGCCGGCAGCCTCCTCTTCGCGGGCGCCGGCGATCTGCGAGACGGCGAACAGACTGACGGCGAGGATGAAGAAGAGGAACGTGAAGCCGAGGTACCCGGTCGGTGTCAGGATCGACCCGGACCCGAGCTTGGCGAACTCGCGCTGGAGGCTCTTCGAGATCCCGGCCGATGAGATGCTGTCGGCCAGCAGGCCGACGATGAACGCGAACGCGCCGACGCCGGTCAGCCAACCGACCACGCCACCTCGGCCGAGGCGGGCGGCGAGCGCAGACGGTGAGGCGAGCAGACGCAGGCGCGGTTGGGCGCTCTCACGCTCGGCGAGCAGTCCGCTGCCGACATCCCGGCGCCGGGCGATCCCCATCGCCGCCGAGAGGAGCACGGCGGTCGCGGCGAGCGGCAGGACGAGGACGACCGGACGCGCGCCGGTCAACGGACGCATCTCCTCGGCCCACCCGAGCGGCGTTGCCCACCGCAGCCATCCCGCGCCCGCCGCCGTGTCGGCGATCACCCGCAGGGCGAAGCAGGCCGCGAACACGCCGGCGCCGAGCTCGGTCGCCAGTCGACGTGTCCCGGCGATCTGGCTGGTCAGGGCGCCGACGGCGACGAACACGGCGGCCACCGAGGTCACCCCCAGCCCGAGGTAGGCCGAGCCTCCCAGCGGCAGCCCGGCGATCGCCAGGCCGGCGAGGATCCCCACGAACAGGGCGAGGGCTCCGGCGGCGACGCCGCCGAGCGCCGCCAGATATGCGCCGCGGCGGCCGACGATCCCCGCCAGGAGGAGATCCGTGCGACCCGCCTCCTCCTCGGTCCGCAGCGCCGCAACCGCGGCGAGCACGCCCCAGACCCCGGCGAGGATCGCAAGCGTCCCGCCGACCCGCCACGCCGTGTAGCCGGCCGTGCTCAGCAGGTCGCGCGGCTTCCCGTAGAACAGCCGGATCGCCGTGTTGTCGCCGAAGCTGCGCGCGAAGCCCACGCGATCGGCGAGGGTCGGATACGCCGCGCGGTAGGTCACCGGCTGGACGTAGGCGACCACGGCGAACAGGTAGAAGAACGCGATCGTCCGGATCCGGCCGTCGGCGAACGCCCGCCGGGCGATCGCCCGGGACGGGCCGAGGCGGCTAGCTCCCGACACGACGATCGGCTCCGTCGTAGTGGTGGAGGAAGATCTCCTCGAGCGACGGCTCCCGGCTCGTCAGCGTCGCAACCGGGTGCCGGGCGAGCGCCTCGATCAGCGGGCCGATCCCGCCCGTCACCTCGAAGCGCAGGGCGTTCGGGCCGGTGTGCCTGACGCTCACGCCAGGCGGCGGGCCGATTTCGGGCGCGGGTCCCGCGAACGTGACGTCGACTGTCTGTGCCGCGAGGTGGCGAAGCTCCCCGAGCGTCCCCTCGTCGACCAGCCTCCCCGCCCGGAGGATGCCGACCCGATCGCAGAGCGCCTCGACCTCGCTGAGGACGTGCGACGAGAGGAGAACCGCCTGGCCGCGCTGCTTGGCTTCGTCGACGCACGCGCGAAACACCATCTCCATCAGCGGGTCCAGACCGCTCGTCGGCTCGTCGAGCAGGAGCAGGTCGGCCCGCGTCGCGAGGGCCGCGATCAGCTGGACCTTCTGCTTGTTGCCCTTCGACAGGGCCCGCACCTTCTTCGCGGTGTCGAGCTCGAACCGCCCGACGAGCTCGTCGCGGTACGCGGTGTCAGTCCCGCCCCGGACGCGGGCCAGGAACTCGAAGGTCTCAGCACCGGTCAGCGCCGGCCAGAGCGACGGTTCGCCGGCGACGTACGCAAGATGGCGGTGCGCCGCGACGGGATCGCTCCACGCGTCGATCCCGAACAGCTCGGCCCGTCCACCGGTTGGCCGGTGGAGTCCGAGCAGGAGCCGGATCGTCGTCGTCTTGCCGGCGCCGTTGGGCCCGAGGTATCCGTACACCTCGCCGGCGCGGACGGTCAGGTCGAGTCCGTCCAACGCGAGCGTCGCCCCGTACCGCTTGCTGAGCTGCTCGGTCCTGATCGCCTGCGCCGCCGTCGCCATCCGGTCCCTTCCGTCCAGTCCACCTCGCGAAACCCGCGCGGTCACCGACACTAGGCCGCGCCGACGGGGACGCCAGCCGGGTCGACCCGCCGTGTTCGCGCACGAAACTACGTACCGCCGGTCGGCGCCGGCGGCGTGACCCGGACCGGCGCGGCCCCCACCGACGGCCGGTCGCCGGCCGCGCCAGAGCTGCGCTAGACCGGCGTCGTGTACGCCCCGCTGAGGCCGCCGTCGATCAGGAAGGTCGAGGCCGTGACGTAGCTCGACTCGTCGCTCGCCAGGAAGAGCACGCCGTTGGCGATCTCCTCGGCCCGGGCGAAGCGGCCGAACGGAATGTGGACCATGCGGCGGGCGGCCTTCTCGGGATCCTTGGCGAACAGCTCCCGCAGCAGCGGCGTGTCGACCGGCCCCGGGCAGAGCGCGTTGACGCGGACGCCGCGCCGGGCGAACTCGACGCCCAGCTCGCGCGAGAGGGCGAGGACCCCACCCTTCGACGCGGTGTAGGACGCCTGGGACGTGGCCGAGCCCATCACCGCGACGAACGAGGCGGTGTTGATCACCGACCCGCCTCCCCCGGCGAGCAGGTGGGGGATCCCGTGCTTGCAGCAGAGGAAGACGCTGCGCAGGTTGACGTCCTGGACCCGCTCCCAGACCTCGAGCGTCGTCTCCAGCGCCGAGGAGTCGTCGGTCGGCGAGATTCCCGCGTTGTTGAAGAGCACGTCGATCCGCCCGTAACGCTCGGCGACCTCCGCATACATCCCGCGGACCGCGTCCTCGTCGGTCACGTCCACCTTCAGCGACAGGTCGCCCGGCGAGTCGATCAGGTCGACGCCGACGACCTTCGCTCCCTCCCGCTCGAAGACCTCCGCGGTCGCCGCGCCGATCCCGCCAGCGGCGCCGGTGATCACGCAGACCTTGCCATCGAGCCTCATGACGTCGCGTAGTAGATCGACTTGACCTCGCTGTAGGCGTCGGTCGCATGCGGACCGAGCTCCCGCCCGTAGCCCGACTGGCGAAAGCCGCCGAACGGCGTCGAGACGCGAACCGACGTGTTCGAGTTGATCGACAGCACCCCCGTCTCGACTGCCCTGGCCACGCGGAGCGCCTTGGCTCCGTCGCGCGTCCAGATCGAGCCCGACAGCCCGTAGATCGTGTCGTTGGCCAGCTCCACCGCCTGAGCCTCGCCGCTGAAGGCGATCACCGCCGCGACCGGCCCGAAGATCTCCTCGCGCGCCGCCCGCGCGTCCGGAGCGACCGGGGCGAGCACGGTCGGCGCGAACCAGTACCCCGGCCCGTCGGGTGCGTCCCCTCGCACCGCGACCGGCGACGAGCCATCCACGAACCCCGCTACGTGGTCGCGCTGGCCGGCCGAGATCAGCGGACCGATCTGGCTCGACTCGTCGAGCGGGTCGCCGACCCGGATCGCCTCGACGGCTTCGCCGAAGACCGCCATGAACCGCTCGAGAGCCGACTCCTCGACGAGGATTCGCGACCGGGCGCAGCAGTCCTGGCCGGCGTTGCCGAAGACCGCCATCGGCGCGGACTGCGCCGCCGCCTCGATGTCGGCGTCCGCGAAGACGATGTTCGCCGACTTACCGCCAAGCTCGAGCGTCACCCGCTTGATCGTCCCGGCCGCCGCGGCCGCAATCGACCGGCCGACCTCGGTCGACCCGGTGAAGGCGATCTTCGCGACGTCGGGGTGCTCGACCAGCCGCTGCCCGCACGTCCGCCCCGGCCCGACGACGACGTTGATCACACCGTCGGGGATCCCGGCCGACGCGGCGATCTCGGCGAACCGCAGCGCCGTCAGCGGCGTCAGTTCGGCCGGCTTGAGGACAACCGTGTTGCCGGCGGCGAGCGCCGGCCCGAGCTTCCACGCGGCGATCGTCAGCGGGAAGTTCCAAGGGACGATCAGACCGACGACGCCGAGCGGCTCGCGCACAGTGAAGGCCTGGCCGCCCGCCACCGGGATCGTGTCGCCGAGCATCCGCTCGGGCGCGCCCGCGTAATAGCGGAACGTGTCCACCACCATGCCCATCTCCCAGCGGGCGTCGCCGATCGGCTTGCCGGCGTTGCGCGCCTCGAGCAGTGCGAGCGACTCCAGCTCCTCCTCGACCGCGCTCGCCACGCGATGGAGCAGCCGCGCCCGGGCGGCCGGGTCGAGCGCCCGCCACGCCGGGTAGGCCTCGCGGGCCCGGGCGACCGCCTCGTCGACATCCGCGACCCCTGCGCGAGCCACCGTCGTGAGCACGGTCTCGGTCGCCGGCTCGATGACGCTCAGGAGCTCAGCCACCTGCGTTGCCCGGAGTTGCCTCCGCAGCCGTGATCGTGCGGATCGGACCGGTGAACGTCCGCCTCGCCGAGACCAGATACCAGACCGTGACGATCAGCATCACGCCGATCGTCACCAGCGGCGCGTAGTTGACCGACGACCACAGGAAGCCCTTGCCGAAGAAGACGCCGGCCGGGGAGGTCGGCAGGCAGAAGATGATCACGCAGATCCCGACCCATGTGAAGGCGATCGGGTTGATCCACTTGTACTTCCTGCCCAGCGTCCACGGCCCGGCCACGAAGGCGTCCCCGGTTCGCCAGCGGAGGAAGACGGGGATCGTGTAGGCGATGTACAGGCCGATCACGGCGATCGACGTGACCGCGAAGAACGCCACCGGATAGCCGGCCTTGTCGGGGAAGAACGCCGGCAGGGTGACGAGGAGGGCGAAGACGACGACGAAGAGGACCGACCAGGTCGGTGTCCTGTTCGGTCCGAGCCGCCGCCACAACCTGTGCCCGGGGACGGCGCCGTCGCGGGAAAACGCGAACGTCATCCGCGAGGCGCTCGTCACGCAGGCCATCCCGCAGAACAGCTGGCCGACCGTCGAGATGATCAGGACGGCCTTCGCGGCCGCCGAGCTGAGCGCGGTCTGGAGGACGGCGATCGCCGGGAAGCCGGCTGACGAGATCGTCGTGGTCGCGTTCTTCTGCACGGCGAAGGTCAGCGCGAGCAGCACGATCCAGCCGATCACGGCCGAGTAGAAGACCGATCGCCAGACGCCCTTGGGCGCCGACTCGGCTGCCCCGTGCGTCTCCTCGGAGACGTGGGCCGACGCGTCGTACCCGGTGATCGTGTACATCGTCAGGAGGAAGCCGAGCGGCAGGATGTAGAACCAGTACATGTGCGAGCCGAAGGCCGTCCCGTTGCGGCGGTGGGTGAAGACGTAGGCGATGCTCGCGTGGTGGCTCGGCACGACGATCAGGATCACGACGATCGCGGCAACTCCGATCACGTGCCACCAGACCGAGACCGCGTTGAAGAGTGAGACGAGGTGACTCGAGAAGACGTTGATCAGGCCGTGGATCACCAGGATCAGCGCGAACAGCGCGAACACGACGTGGGCGTTGTACCTGACGTTGGTTGACGTGAAGTTGAAGACCGCGTCGAGGTTGTACGACGCGAGCAGCGCTTGGAGGAACGACGCCGCCGCGTAGTCCACCGACGCGACCACGGCGATCAGGCCGACGAGGTTGAACCACCCCGTGAACCAGCCCCACCCGGGGCCGCCGAGCTTCGACGCCCAGTAGTAGATCCCGCCGGCCGTCGGGAAGGCCGAGGCCAACTCGGACATCGAGAAGGCGACCATCAGGATGAACACGCTGATCACCGGCCAGCCGATCGAGATCGCGACCGGCCCGCCGTCGTTGAAGGCCTGGCCGTAGGTCGTGAAGCAGCCGGCGAGGACCGAGATGATCGAGAACGAGATCGCGAAGTTCGAGAAGCTGCTCCAGCCGCGCTTGAGCTCCTGCTTGTAGCCCATCTCGGCCAGGCGCTGCTCGTCGGCGCTCAGGGTCTCGGTCGCAGCCATCCGCCCTCCTCAGGGGGAAAAGGTCTGATCATCCTTCCTTATGGCCGCACCATACGCCCGCGAGACCGGGGAAGTCAACCCCGCCCGAGTCACCGGCCGCCCGGTCACCGCCCAGGCGCCCCTCCCGCCGTCAACCGGCCGGAAGCAGCCCGGCCAAGACGTGCTCGGTCGCGCGAATGTGCTCGGTCATCACCCGGACGGCCCGCGCCTCGTCGCGCTCGCGCAGCGCGGCCAGCAGGCGGCGGTGCTGGGCATTGGACGACGCGAGGACGTCATGCGGGTGGGCGATGAACGAGATCAGGCCGCTCATCGCGCCCTGCATCTCCGTCATCGCCTTGACCAGGCGCGCGCTTCCCGTGGCCTCGGCGAGGCCGACGTGGAGGTGGATGTCGGCCTGTCGGTAGGTGGAGAAGTCGTCGAGCGCCCGGTCGAGGGCGTCGACCAGCGCCGCCAGCGAGTCGAGCGCCGCCGGGGTCGCCCGCTCGGCCGCTAGCACGGCGACGCCGAGCTCGACGGCCAGCCGCTCGTCGCAGACCTCCCGCCAGACCTCGAGCAGCTCGGGCGACGGGGGAGCCGCCGGCGGCTGGGGATCGGCGACGAAGGTCCCGCCGGCGCGTCCGCGCGTCGCGTGTAGGTGCCCGCTCTCCGACAGCGCGGCCAGCGCCTGGCGGAGCGTCGATCGGGCGATCCCGAGCCGCGCGCAGAGCTCGCGCTCGGGCGGCAGACGCGTCGCCGGGGCGAGCAGGCCGAGCTTGATCGCCGTGCCCAGGCGGTCGACCGTCTCCTCGAGCGCGGTCTGCGAGCGGACCGGAGCGAAGACGACGTCCGGCGCGACGAGGACCTCGCTCACGACGGCCGCCCGGTCGGTCACAGGCGTTCGAACCCGCGAACCCGCTCCCAGTCGGTGACGGCCGCGGCATAGGCAGCCAATTCGACATCGGCGGCGTTCACATAGTGATCGACGACGTCGTCCCCGAACGCCGCCCGTGCGACCGCGCTCCCGGCGAACAGGTCGCGCGCCTGCGCGAGCGAGGTCGGCAGCCGGGGCTTGTCGGTCGCGAGATAGGCGTTGCCCTCGAGGACGTCCTCGAGCTCGAGGCCCTGCTCGACCCCGTGGAGGCCGGCCGCGATGATCCCGCTGAGCGCCATGTACGGGTTGAGATCCGCCCCGCCCGCGCGATTCTCGAAGCGCAGCGACGGCCCGTGTCCGATCACCCGCAGCGAGCAGGTCCGGTTGTCGTGGCCCCAGGCGACCGTCGTCGGCGCGAAGCTCGCCGACGCGTACCGCTTGTAGGAGTTGATGTTCGGCGCCAGGAGGAGCGTCAACTCCCGCAGGCAGGCAAGCTGTCCGGCGAGGAAGGCCTCGAAGACGGCCCGATCACGGGCGAACACCGGGCCGTCGGCGTCGGCCAGGGAGAAGTGGATGTGGCACGAGTTCCCCTCCCGGTCGTCGTACTTCGCCATGAACGTGATCGCCATGCCCTCGTCCGCGGCGATCTCCTTCGCGCCGTTCTTGTAGACCGCGTGGTCGTCGGCCGTCCGCAGGGCGTCGGAGTAGCGGAAGTTGATCTCGTGCTGGCCGAGGTTGCACTCGCCCTTGGAGTCCTCGACGAGCATCCCCGCCGCCTCCATCGAGTTGCGGATCCGCCGGATCAGCGGCTCGACCCTGGCGGTCCCGAGCAGCGAGTAGTCGACGTTGTAGAGGTTGGCCGGCTTGAGGTCGAAGTACCGCTTATGCCAGGCCTCCTCGTACGTGTCCCGATACACGTTGAACTCGAGCTCGGTCCCCGCGTTCGCGATCCACCCCCGCTCGGCCAGCCGGGCGAGCTGACGGCGCAGGACCTGCCGCGGCGACGCGACGACGTCCGACCCGTCCGGCCAGACGACATCCGCGAGGCACAGCGCCGTGCCCTCCTGCCAGGGCACGCGGCGCAGCGTTGCGAGATCCGGCCGCATCACGAAGTCCCCATAGCCGCGCTCCCACGAAGCCATCGCATAACCGTCGACCGTCGCCATCTCGACGTCGACGGCCAGCAGGTAGTTGCAGCCCTCCGCCCCGTGCTCGGCGACCTCCCCGAGGAAGTGGCGCGCCGACATCCGCTTGCCCTGGAGCCGGCCCTGGACGTCGGTGATCGCCAGGAGGACCGTGTCGATCACGCCCCGCTCGACGTCGCTTCTCAGCTCCTCGAGCCTCATCTCACTGAAGGTATAGGGAGCGCACCTTTCCGCGCAAGGGCCGACCGGCTGCCGGCGCGTCAGTCGACCGCGACCAGGGAGGCCGGGTCGAGGCCGGGCAGGCCGTCGGCCGTCTCGGGTGTGGGCCCGGGGGCCGGCGCCCTCGGCACGATCCACGCGGCGAGCAGGCAGACGGCAAGGAAGCCGGTGGCCATCGCGAAGGTCTCGGTGAATCCGGTCACCGTCGGCAGGCCGTGGGCGACGTGCCCGGCGATGAAGGTCGCCGAGATCTGGCCGCCGAGGGCCCCGCCGAGCGTCCGCATCACCGTGTTGACGCCGCTCGCGACACCCGTCTGGTGACTCGGGACAGCCTGGACGATCAGGTTTCCGAGCGCGGCGAACGCCAGCCCGATCCCGATTCCGAGCAGGGCCGCGGCGACAAGGAACTCCCACGGGTGGGCGTGGGCAGCCGCGAGCATCGCGAACGACGCCGTCGCGAACGCGGTTCCCGCGATCAGCGCGACCCGCGAGCCGAAACGCGCCGAGATCGCACCGGCCTTGACGCCGAGGATCGTCATCGTGATCGTCGCCGGCAGGAGGTACAGCCCGGAGACCACGACCGATGCCCCGAAGCCGAAGCCCGTGCGCTTGGGGAGCTGGGCGAACTGCGGGAAGACGATGAACGACGCGTACATCCCGGCGCCGAGCAGGAAGGCCGCGAGGTTGGTCGTCCAGACACCGCGGATCCGCATCATCGTCATGTCGACCAGCGGGTCCTGGCTGCGGGTCTCGACGGCGATCCAGATCACGACGAAGACCCCGCCGGCGAGCAGGAGGAGGATCGTCTTGGGTCCGCCCCAGCCCCACGTCGTCGTCTCCGAGATCGCGAGCAGGACGGCCGAGATGCCGATCGTCATCAAGCCGGCGGCCAGCCAGTTGATCTTCCCGGGCACGCGGACCGGCGACTCGGGCACGTATCTCCAGGTCGCGGCCGCCGCGATCAGGACCAGGACGAGCGGGATCCAGAACAGCCAGTGGTAGCTGAGGTGCTGGATGATCACCCCTGCCAGGACGATCCCGATTCCCCCGCCGACGCCGAGGATCGCCGACAGCAGGCCGATCGCCCCGGCGACCTTCTCGCGCGGGAACTCGTCGCGAACGATCCCGAACGCGAGCGGGAAGATCCCGCCGCCGGCGCCCTGGATGACCCGGCCGATGATGATCGGGATGAGCGAGCTCGAGACCGCCGCGAGGATCGTCCCCGCCGCGAGGATGCCGAGCGTCCACAGCAGGAGGCGCTCCTTCCCGTACATGTCGCCCAGCCGCCCGAGGATCGACGTCCCGACCGAAGCCGCCAGCAGGTAGCCGGTCAGCAGCCAGGCGATCCCGGTCTCGGTCGTGTGCAGGTCGTGCTGCATCGTCGGCAGGGCCGGGACGACCAGCGAGCTGAGCATCGCGTATGCCATGCCCCCGAGGGCCAGCACGGCGAGCGTGACGTTCGGGTGAGATCGTTTGGCGGTCGAGGTCATCCGGATTCCTTGGGCACTAGAGTAGCGGAATGGCCATTCCGTCCCCTCCGACGCCGACCACGTGCTGGTCTGCGCTCAACGCCCAAGACAAGCGAAGCCGGCTGCTGCGAGCGGCCGGTGAGGTCTTCGCCCGCGATGGCCTCGACGCGCCGATGCCGGCGGTCGCGACCGCCGCCTGTGCGGGCATCGGCAGCGTCTACCGGCAGTTCCCCTCCAAACACGACCTGCTCGCCGCCCTGGTGATCGAGCGACTTCAGGAGGTGCGCGACAACGTCGACGCCGCCCTGACCGGCACTCAAAGGCCGTGGGCCGCATTGACCGGGTTGCTCTGGACGCTCGTCGAGCGTCAGTCAGGCGACGACGTCCTCAGCGAGGCGATCGCCACGCTGTCGGCCAACCCGGCCGTCCAGGAGGCCCGGGCGACCACCGTCACGGCGATGGGGCGGCTGCTGGCGGCCGCGCAGGCCGAGGGCCGAGCCCGGGCCGATGCCACGACCCTCGACCTCCAGCTCCTGTTCGCAGCGACCGCGGCAGCCGCCCAGCTCTCGCCGGGGGCCTGGCGGCGGATGCTCGAGCTGGGCATCGACGCCCTCGCCGCCCGGCCGCCGAACATCGCGTCGGCGCCCGGGCCTCAAGAGCTCGGCCGGCCTTCGGCGGACTGACGGGCCGGTCGAGGCGAGGGGTCGAGACGACAGTCCGGGCGAGGACCGCGAGGCGCCGGGTCGGGCTCCGGCCTAGGATGACTGACTTCGACGGTCCGAGGGGGAGTGGATGCTCCCCGTCAAACCAGCTGCCTGAGTCAGCAGCTGGTTTCGATTGAGAGAGCACACAGCCACTCGCCGCGGACCTCATGCCGGCCCCTGCCGTCACGCGCCGCGCGGGCGCCGGGCCCCCCAACCCGGCCCGCGCGCCGCCCCAAACCTCGGCTCAGCGCCAGGCGGCGGCCACTTCGGGCTCGCGGGCGCCGCTCGCGTCGGCGCCCTGCTTGGCGGCCTCGGCCTGGACGACCTGGCGGTTGACGTGGTCCCAGTCGATGTTGCGGAAGAACGCCTGGACGTAGCGCTTGCGACCGTCGGGCGTGGCGCCGAAGTCGCGCACGTAGGCGTGCTCGTAGACGTCGAGGGCGAGCACCGGGACCATGTTGTAGACGGCCCAGAGGTTCTGGCTGTCGAGGATGTAGTTGCAGAGCGACCCGTCGTTGAGGTCGTAACCGACGAGGACCCAGCCGCGGGCGGCCGAGGCGGCCTTGGCGATCGCATCCGACCAGCGGTCAACGCTGCCGAACTCCCGGTCGATCAACTCGGCGAAACGACCCTCTGGCGGGCCGCCGGGGCCACCGAGATGCCCGAAGTAGAGGTCGTGGTTCTTGTAGCCGAGCAGGGCGAACGTGTAGTCGACGGAGACCGCTCGCAGCGGCGAGTAGACCTGGTTGCCCTCGGCCTCGGAGTAGTCGATGTCGGTGAGGATCCGCCGACACTCGTTGGCCTTCTTGGCGTATCCCTCGTACAGCTTGTAGTGCTCATCCATCGTCTGCCTGGAGATGCCGTCGAGTTCGCGGTCAAAGGCGGCGAACCGGCGCGGCGTGAGCTCGTTCCAGGGCATCGGGTAGACCTCCTGCGGGTTGGAAACAGTCTCAGCAGGCGTGACCGGCGATCCGCCGGCCTAAACATCGGGCTCGCGCCGCTGCGCCGGGAGCCCCACTCCATTCGCAGGGGCGACCCGCGGTCCGATCGCTATTGGGCGACGCCCAGCAGGCCCGGGAGCTCGGCCATGTCGGTGAACGGCAGCCCGCCGACCGCGGCGAGCTCGGCGGGCGGGGTCTCGCCGGCGAAGGCCAGGGCGCACATGCCGGCTGCGACGGCGGCCTGGACGCCGGCGATGCTGTCCTCGACGACGGCCGTGGTCGCCGGATCGAAGCCCATCCGGGCGGCGGCGTAGAGAAACAGATCGGGAGCCGGCTTGCCGGCGGCGACCTCGGTCGCACTGAAGATCCGCCCCTCGAAGCGGTCCCAGAGCCGCGTCGTGCGGAGCGTCACCTCCATCTTGTGGTGCGGCCCGCTGGACGCGACGCAGCTCGGCAGGTCGATCCGGTCGAGGGCGGCGACGACCCCGGCGACCGGGTCGAGCTCACGCCGGAAGATCGGCTCGATCTCGGCGTAGTAGCGCTCGCCGACATCGAAGGCAAGCGGCCGGCCCAAGCGCCGGGCGGCGTCGGCGAGAACGGCCTTCATCGCCCGGCCGCGGTAATACCGCAGGCAGTCGTCGATCGTCGTCGGCAGCCCGGCCTCGGTCAGCAGCCTGGCGAGGACGCTGTTCGAAACCGGCTCGGTGTCGACGAGGACGCCGTCGCAGTCGAAGATCACGCTCCGGATCATCCGGCGAGGCTATCCCCTGGACGAGCGATCGACGATCCGGCCGACCCCCTGGACCGGCGGCCTGAGGCCGTCTAGGCTGTGAGCATGTGCCGAAACATCAGAACACTCCACAACTTCGACCCGCCGGCGACCGACGACGAGGTCAGGGCCGCGGCGACCCAGTACGTCCGCAAGATCAGCGGGTCGGCCCGGCCGTCACAGGCAAACGCGGAGGCCTTCGAACGGGCGATCGACGCGGTGACCGAGGCGTCCCGGGCGCTGCTCGCCGAGCTCGTCACGACTGCGCCACCGCGCGATCGCGACATCGAGGCCGCCAAGGCCCGGGCGCGTTTCGAGCGGCGGCAGGTCGCCTGAGCGCCAACCGGGAGTACCGCGCAGGCAACGGGTGAGAGACTTCGGGCGTGGCCCGAGTGGGAACCCAGGCGCTGCGCGAGATGCGCCGGGCCCGCCGACGGCGGGCATACGCACAGCTCGACTGGATCGATGCGGTCTATCGGGTCTACGTGACGGCGATCCTCTCGGCTCTGGCGACGAGCTTCATCTCGGGCATCGTCGGAGGTCGACCGGTGACGCCGGCCGAGCTGTCGCGAGCTCTCGAATTCGGACCGGCCCTGGGCGGGCTGGTCGTGGCCGGGGCGATCGCGGCCGGGCTGCGTTCGGGCGGGCGGGGGGGTCCGCTCGTCCTGCTGCCGGCTGACGTCACGATCGTCCTGCTCGCGCCGATTCCCCGTGCGGTCGCCCTGCGGGGGGTGGCGGTCCGGCAGCTGCGCTTCAGCGGTTTCCTCGGCGCGGTGATCGGGATGATCGCCGGCAACCTGGCGGCCCAGCGATTGCCGGGTTCCTACGCCGCATGGGTCGCAGCCGGGGGGGTGACCGGCGTGATCACGGGTCTTGCGTTCACCGGGTCGGCGCTCGTCGCCTCCGGCGTGCGGGTCGGCCGGCGGGTCGCCGGCCTGATCGGCGCGGGCGTGCTCGGCTGGTCGGTCGCCGACCTGCTCGGGAGGACGGCGACCTCGCCTGCGACGTTCCTCGGTCGCCTGGCGATGGCCCCGGTGCACGGGGTCGGGACGCCGATCTTCGGTTTCGTGATCATCGGACTCCCGCTGGCCGGGCTCGCCCTCGTCGGCGGGACCTCGCTCGAGGCGGCGCTGCGGCAGGCGGGCTTGTCGGCGCAGCTGCGCTTCGCGGTGACGATGCAGGACGTCCGCACGGTGATCCTCCTGCGACGCCAGCTCTCGGCCGAGGGCCCCCGCCGACGTCCGTGGGTGCGCGTCTGGGGGCCGGCCGGGCGGGGACCTGTCTGGCGCCGCGACTGGCAGGGCGTGCTCCGCTGGCCGGCCGCGCGGATCCTCCGGATCGTGCTGCTCGGCGGGGCTGCCGGTGTGGCGGCGACGGCGGCCTGGGAGGGAACCCCGGTCCTCGTCGCACTGGCCGGCCTGGCGCTCCTCGTGGCGGCGCTCGATGCGATCGAGGGTCTGGCGCAGGAGGCCGACCACCCGACCCTGTCGAGCATGCTCCCGGTCGGGCGGGGCTGGCTGGTCCTGCGTCACCTGGCGGTCCCGGTGACAGTGATGGTCGGCGTCTGCGTCGTTGGCGTCGCCGTCAGCGGGGCGCTCGGTCCCGGCGGGCTGCCAGGGGTGATCGGAATCGGCTTGATCGCGGCGCTTCCGGCGGCTGTGGCGGCTGTCGTCGGGGCGGCGGTCAGCGTCAGCGTCGGGCCGGCGATCAATCCACTCGAGATCGGGCCGCTGGCCAACGCGGTGGCCGGGGCCAAGGCCGCCGGGCCGCCCCTGCTTGCCGTGCTCGGCGTAGTGCCGCTCGCGGCTGCGAGGATCGCCGTCAACCACGACGACTCGGCCCTCGCGGGAGCCGGGCCGGCTGCCGTGGCCGTGCTGTTCGTGGCGGCGACGGTCACGGCGGCAGTCCTCCTGCGGGAGGGATGACCGTGCTCGAGGCGGTCGACCTGGTCGCGAGCTACGGGGATCACGTCGCGCTCAACGGCCTCACCTACAAGGTCAGGCCGGGGAGCCGGGTCGCGTTGATCGGGCCGAACGGGGCCGGCAAGAGCACGTTCCTGCGGCTGGCCGCCGGCCTGCTCGAGCCGACGAGTGGCGAGGTCACGATCGACGGGTTCCCGGCCGGGTCGATCGAGGCGCGGAAGCTGACGTCCTACCTACCGGACACGCCGTCCCTGTATGACGACCTCAGCCTCGTCGAGCACCTCGAGTACGTCGCCCGCCTGCATGGGGAGACCGACTGGGAGGACCGGGCGAACGACCTCCTGGATCGGCTCGGCCTGACCGATCGGGCGCAGGACCCGCCCGGTGGCTTCAGCAAGGGCATGCGCCAGAAGGCGTCGATCGCCGTCGCGTTCGTCCGGCCGTTCGGGCTGATCCTGGCCGACGAGCCGTTCGACGGCCTGGATCCGCCGAGCCGCGAGGCGCTCGACTCGCTGTTCGCCGAGGCTGCCGCCGGCGGCGCGTCGGTGGTCCTCGCGACCCATCATCTCGAGATCGTCGAGCGGGCATCGCGATGCCTGGCGATCGACGAGGGCGAGGTCGTCTACGACGGGCGGGCCGACACCGCCGAGGTCGCCCGCCTGGTCGGGACTGGTTAGGCTGGGCCGGGTGCATCCCGCGCGGGACATCCCGGCCGTCGCCGGTCGCCTGACTCCGAGGTTCCTCCTGGCTGTGGGGGTCTGCATGGCCGTCGGGGCGTGTGGATCGAGCGGGTCGTCGACCTCCTCCGGGGGACAGGAGACGCTGACGGGAACGTCGACGCAAGCGGCGACCACCGGGAAGGCGAAGCCGTCCAGGACGCCCAAGCCCAGGGCGGCACCGCCGATCGGTCCGCGGGTAGGGACGACCGAGCAGATCAAGGCCCAGGGAACCCGCCTCGCGATCACCGTGACGAAGGTGATCGACCCGCTGAGGGGGTCGGGGGCCGCCCTGCTCCCGGGAACCCGGGTGGTCGGCGTCTTCGTCCGCATCGTCAATCGGGGACCCGGCGGGTACGACAGCTCGTCGACCGGGGACATCTCGATCATCCCGTCGTCGGGGGTCGCGTCGCCGGCCTACGCCCCGCAGGGCCAGTGCAAGACACCGCTCCAGGACTTCGACAACGCGATCGGCCCCGGCGAGAACCGGGAGGGATGCGTGGCATTCACGCTGAACACGGGGGCCAAGCTCGTCGGCGAACGGTTCTCGTCCGACGGCGGCGGTGCCGGGAAGGGGACCTGGCGGGGTCCCGGGAAGTAACCTCGAAGGAGTTGTCAGGGCAACCCTGACAGGTGTAGCGTTCGCCTGGTGAGCGAGTTCCCGCCGATCGACCTGGCCCGTCTCGCCCACGCGCAGGCGGCCCGCGAGCTGAGCGACACGGCGCGCGCGGAGGTCGCGACCCACGGGGATCAGGAGGCCGAGGAGGGCGACTTCATCAACCGGGCGCTCCGCCTGGTCCACGAGGCCGACCGGGTCCTCGAGCTGGCGGTCGTGCTCGAGCGGGAGCGCGGCGCATCCTGGGAGGCGGTCGGCCTCGCGCTCGGATCGATCACCCGGCAGTCGGCCCACGAGCGGTACGCGGCGGCCCACCACGCGTTCCTCGACGCCCTGATGTTCCCGGTCCGCCGGGAGCCCGACCAGGCCTGGGGGCAGAGCGCGCTTCCCGACGGGCTCGAGGATCCGCCGCACACGGCGGGCAGGCTCGACGTCTGGTCGATCCGTCACCGTGAGCCGCAAGAGCCGGGGGCCGAACAGATCTCACCGGTCAGCGCCGGCCTGCACCAGGACGGCCTCCACGCGTCGGAGACGAACCTGCTCGGCCGGATGGGGGCGATCGTCGCGAGCGGGCTCCTGCCGCCGGGGGTCGACGCGGGGACGGCGACGCGGATGCTGCTCGAGCGGCGGGTCGCCCGCTACCAACTGGTCCTCGAAGCCGACCCGACCGACGTCGAGACGCGCGAGGCGCTCACGAGGGCGGAGGCTGAGCTGAATCGAGAAAGCTGAGGTAGCTCGGGAAGCCGACGACGAGGTCGACCAGGTCGGAGTCGTAGCGACCGCCCTTGACGTCGCCGTCGGTCACGAGCCGCGGCTGCTCCAGGGGGACGCCGTCCTCGTCGGTCGAGATCAGCAGCGGCCGGCCGCCGACATGGGCCTCGGCCGGCGTCACCGTCGCGATGTAGTCGTCCGAGCCGACTCCGGCCACCCAGCTGACGATCTCGGGCGGGATGTGCGCGGCGGCGAGCACCTCGTCGAGGGTCGGGCCGGTCTCGGTATGCGTCTGCGGGCTGGAGCCGGCGGCGAACCGGACGTCGAGCGTCTCGGCAGGGAGGGCGGCGAGCTGCGCGGCGCTCAGCACGGTCGTGAAGAGTCCGGCTTCGATCCTCAGATCGCCGGGCTGGGCCGGCGTCGTCGCCGGGGCGTTCACGACGGCGACGATCAGCTGGCGCACGCCGTAGACGGTCCGGCTGTCGTTCGTGTCGCCGGGGACGACGAGCTGCGGCCCGAGCAGGGGAGCGCGGCCGTCCTGGCGCAGGACGAGGTAGGCCGGATGATCGCCGAAGCTCGGGTCGAGCTCGCCGACGGCGAAGGTCTCCGGCAGGCCGGCGAAGGGAACCACGGTCACCAGCACCCGGAGCAGGCCGTTCTTGACACCGGCCGGGAGGACCGGCACGGCGCTCTGGACGAGCTGCTCGACCGAGACGCCCTGGTCTGCGTGGGTCGCAGATCCGCCGCGAGCCGGAACGGTGAACGTGGTCTGGGGCAGGGTCGCGAGCTGGCCCGCCGAGTAGCTGGCCGGCGTCGTGACCGTTCCGCCGACCGAGACCGCCTGCGACAGTCCGCCGCCGGGCGCGAGGGGAGCGGCCACGGCCGGGGCCAGGAGGCCGGAGGCCGCCGCGGGGGAGGCCATCGCCGGGGAGGCCGTGGCGGCGATCAGGCCGAGGCCGGCGGGAAGGCCGAAGCCGAAGCCGAGCGTGGTCGCGGTCAACAGGGCTCGAAGCCGGGTGGCCTGCTTCATCAAGTCGTCTCCTCGGATCCTCGGTCGCACGAGGATCGCGCGACCAGCGGGACCTAAGCCTATGTACTACGTGTGCACGCCGTCAAGTGCCGGGACTCGGATCGGCCACGCCGGCGATCAGTCGGCGACCTGGACGCGGGGCGGGGATCAGGCCGCGAGCTGGGCGCGCTTGTTGCGAAGGGCGTCGAGGAGCGTGGAGAAGTCGTCGGCGAACCGCTTGACGCCGTCCCGCTCGAGGGTGTCGGTGACATCGTCGTATTCGACGCCGATCGCCCTGAGCTCGTCGATCAGCCGGCGGGCATCCGGCAGGCCGGCGGTGATCCGCGGCCTCGGCCGGCCGTGGTCCTGATAGAGGCGGATCGTCTCCTCGGGCATCGTGTCGACCGTGTCGGCGCCGATCAGCTCGTCGACATACCGGGTGTCGATGTAGGCGAGATCCTTGACCGATGTCGACGCCCACAGCAGCCGCTGGGGCATCGCCCCCTTGTCGGCGAGCGCCTCCCACCGGGGACCGCTGAAGATCGACTGGTAGGACTCGTAGGCGAGCCGGGCGTTGGCGATCCCAAGCAGGCCGTGGAGATGCTCCTGGTCGCCGACCTCCGCCAGCCGGCGGTCGGTCTCGGTGTCGATCCGCGAGACGAAGAAGCTCGCGACCGACGCGAGGCTTCCCGGGTCGCCGCCGGCGGCGACGAGCCGCTCGAGCCCGCGGACGTAGGCCTCGGCGACGGCGGCGTAGCGGTCGAGCGAGAAGATCAGGGTGACGTTGATCGACCGGCCGTCGGCGATGCAGTCCTCGATCGCGGTCAGGCCGGGCTTGGTCGCGGGGATCTTGACCATCAGGTTCGGCCGCTCGAGCTCCGTGTGGAGGCGGATCGCCTCCTGGAAGGTGGCCTCCGAGTCGTAGGCGAGGTTCGGGTCGACCTCGAGCGAGACGTACCCGTCCCGGCCGGAGCTGATCTCCCAGATCGGACGGAAGAGGTCGCAGGCGTCGCGGACGTCCTGCTCGGCGAGGGCCCAGAAGATCACCTTGGGATCGGGCTCGTCGGCCGCGATCTGGCGAAGCTGCTCGTCGTAGTCGTGGCCGGCGGTCATCGCCTTCTGGAAGATCGACGGGTTGGACGTCGCCCCGACGACCGCGTCGGAGTCGATCAGGCTCTGGAGGTGGCCGGAGTGGATCGAGTCGCGGGAGAGGTAGTCGACCCAGACGCTCTGTCCAAGGCGGGAGAGCTGCTCCAGGCGGGAGATCGAGATGGTTGTGGAGACGGTGGTTTCGGTCATTTCAGATCAGCGTACTCCTGCCGGCCGGCGGGTGTGTTACTTAATTCGGGCCACCACGGCCGAGGGCCTGGGCGAGCCGATCGAGCAGTGGCCGCTGCGTCTCGATGATCTTCGCCGCGGCCGCATCCAGCGACAGCCAGGCGGCCCGGTCGATCTCGGGAAACTCCTGCATCCGGCCGGTCCGGGGCGGCCACTCGGCGGTGAACGTGTTGCTCTGGATCGCGTCGGCGTCGAGGTCGCCCTCGAGTCCCCACGCGGTGACGATCTTGTTGTTCTTCTGGCGGATCTCGCCGAGCGATGTCATCGGGCCGATCGGCGGCGGCTGGCCGAGCTCCTCCGCGAACTCGCGCACGGCGCACGCCTGCGGCTCCTCGTCGGGCTCGTACTCCCCCTTGGGGATCCCCCAGTTGCCGAGGTCCCGGCGGCTGTAGAAGGGCCCGCCGGGGTGGACGAGGAGAACCTCGACGACGCCGTTGACGGTCCGGTAGAGAAGGATTCCGGCGCTGCGGCGTGGCATCCGGCCGACGATACGGGAGTCAGGCCCGCGAGGCCGGCGGCCCGACCTTCGCCTTCGCCTTCGACGTCGCCTTCGCCTTCGCCTTCGCCTTGCCCTTGGCCTCCGCCTCGGCCTTCGCCCGGGCCCTCGATGTCGCCTCGGCCCTCGACCCCGGCGGCGACTTCGACGTCGCGATCGCGTGTGCGTGCGACTTGGCGCTCGGCTCGGGCGAGCGGGGCGGGGGCGGCGGGGGGTCGTCGAGCAGGAGGCGGGGAACGGTGACGAGCCGGTAGTGCCGGCGGCGGAGGTCGCGGACGATCGTCGGGACGGCGGCGACCGTCTGCGAGCGGGGTCCGCCGCCGTCGTGCAGGAGGATGATCGCGCCCGGCCGAGCGCCCGACACCGCGGCGTAGACGATCCGCTTGACACCGGGTCGGGTGTAGTCGGCGGTGTCGACGCTCCACAGGACCATCAGCATGCGGGCGGCACGGGTGACGTCGGTCGTCAGGTGGTTGAACGACTCGTACGGCGGGCGCATCAGACGGGGATAGGCGGCCCCGTACGCGTGGATCCGCCGGGCGTCGCCGACGATCTCGTGGGCCTGGGCGGCGAGCGACATGTTCGCGAGGAACGGGTGGGTCAGCCTGTGGTCGCCGATCGTCATCCCGAACTCGACCTCGCGGGCCGCGTAGCCAGGAAACTCGGCGATCGCGTAGCCGATCTGGAAGAACGTCGCCGGCACGTGGAGACTGCGAAGCTCGCCGAGCAGGCCCTGCGTGTACGCGCTCGGTCCGTCGTCGAAGGTCAGGGCGACTTCGCGGACGCCGTCGCCGCCGCGCGAGACGTACGACGTGTACCCGAGGATCCGGTCGATCGCCCGGTTCTCCTCGACGGCCACCCTGGCCTCGCGGACCGTCAGCGGGGGCGCGACCGCGTGGACGACCGGCGATCCGGGGCCGAAGTCGGCGCCCGGCGCCCGGGTCGGGTCGGTGGGGATCGGTCGTCCGCCGTCGGAGAGGTCGGCGATCGGTGCCGGAGTCAGCAGCACGTACGCGAGGACGCCGGCGAGGACGAGCGCCGCAAGGATGCGACCATCTCTCATCGGGGGGCATTCTCGCGGAGGGACGGGGTCGGAGGTCGCGAATACCCTCTACGTATGAAGCTGATCGGCCTGATCGGAGCACTCGCCCTCGGGGCGACCGCGGCGGCGGGTGTCGCGGCCTGCGGGTCGAGCAACTCGTCGGCTGTGTCCGTGCCGACGGTGACGATCACGACACCCGCGCCGACCCCGACCCAGCAGGCGTCCACGCCGGCGACGACGCCGCCGGTCACGACGACGCTGCCGACGGTGACGAACGCGCCGGCCCAGACGCGTACGGCGACGGCCCCGGCGTTCACACAGACGGCCGGCGGGACCTCGTCCCAGGGGGGCGCACTCGGGGCGGCGGTGGCGACGCTGCGGGCGCGGGGCTACACACCGGTGAGCACGTCGACCTACGACCCCGACCAGACGCTCCGCGTCCTCGTCGGGGCCAGCGGCGGCGCCGAGCAGGCGTTCTTCTTCGACGGAACGACGTATCTCGGGACCGACACGAAGGACCCGAGCCGATCGATCTCGGTCACCGGCCAGACCGACACCGAGGTGACCCTGCGCTATGCGACGACGAACGGGTCGGAGACCGTCCACTTCGAGCTGGACATGGGCCAGCTGACGCCGCTCGACACGATCCCGAGCACCGCTTCCCGCGGTTAGCGGGGGAGCCTAGCCGGCGATCTCCCAGCTGCCGTCGGGCTGCTCGGTCAGCACGGTCGGCGCCGACCCGGCGCCGAGGAAGCCGCTGAGATTCCCCTGGGTGCTCGTGATGTCGGCGTTGCTGACGGTGGCCGAGCCTCCGTTGATCGTGACCTTCTTGACGACCGCCGTCTGCAAGCCGAGCTTGACGGCCGGCGGGAGGTTCTGGCTGACCAGGTCGATCGCCTCGGCGCACGTGTGGCTCGGGCTCGCGCCCGCAAGCTCGGTCTGACCGCTCGGGGTGGCCAGGGCGCACGCGGCCGCCCCGTTTCCGGCGGCCAGGTATCCCAGCTCGCGCTTCACGGTCTGCGCGACCTTCGCCGCGTCCGCCGCGCTCGCGCCGCCGCCGCACCCGGCGAGGACTCCTCCGGCGAGCAGGCCGGCGATCACGCAGGCTGAGGGTCGACGCAGCACGGCGGAGACTCTACAGCCGTCGCGCGCGCGTGTGCGACTTCTCCCGGGCCGCCCATGTCGACCGGCCCGCCGGGCTCCCGATCGTCGCCATTTGCAGGTCTTCCGGTCCGCCCCGCGCGGGCCGGCCAGGCTCCGACCGGCTACTTCGGCGCGGCCGCCGTCGTCCAGTCGACGGGGACCGGACTCAGCGCGAGGAGCGCAGCCCAGGTCGGGATGTCGGTCGTCCCGGTCGGCGGAATTCCCTTGGCCGTCTGGAACGCCTCGAGCGCGGCGGTCGTCGCCGCGTCGAAGATGCCCGTCGTCGGCGTCGCCGGCTCGGCCGCGGCGAGGTGCTCCTGCATCCAGACGATCTGGTCGCCCTTGGATCCCTGGGAGAACAACGGCAGGCTCGTGTCGACGGTGATCGGCGCGGTCGCCAGCGGCGCCGCGAGCGGCTGGTCGAGGGCCGCCCACCCGGCGGTCGTCGTCTCCTGCCAATCCCACCAGGACAGCCCCGACGCGCCGTAGGCCGCCGACAGCTGGCGGAAGCGCGTCATCTCCGCCGGCGGCGTCCCACCGTAGGTCTCGCCGAGCGGCATGATCGGCCGGGCGTAGATCCTGTTCTCGTGGTAGGTGTGGGCAAAGGCCGCGTCCGCGGTGCTGCCGATCGTGTGCCAGTAGAGCTGTGGCGTGTTGAACTGAGCCCCGCCCGGCCCGAGGAAGACCGAGTACGGGATCGACTCGTGGTAGTCGACGTACGGGAACGACGCCAGGCCGATCGGGTAGTTCGGACCGACGGCCGCGCGCAGCGCCTGCATGTACGTCTGGGCCGCCGCGTACTTCCCGGCGTACTCGGCCTCCGCGTCGATCACCAGGCAGTCGGCCCCAGCAGCCACGGCCTGCGCGCCGAGCTGCGCCTCGCCCGCCGGGTGGGTCCCGTAGACGTACTGCCAGCCGCAGACCTTCAGTCCAAGCGCGTGGAACTGCGCGATCAGGGCGGCCGTGAACTGCGGCCAGTAGTTGTCCGATCCGTCCGAGCTCTTGATGAACAGCGTCGTGATCCCGGCCGCCTTCGCCTGCGCCGCGATCGCCGGGATGCTGCCGGCGTCGGATTTCGTCATGTACCAGATCCACATCCCGTTCCCGTCGAACGCCGTGCCCGAGGCGGGGACCGCGCTCTGGAGGGCGATCGGGGCCGGCGGGAGGACCCTGACCGGGCCGAACGCCGCCGATCGAAGTCCGGTGGCTCCGCGAAGCACGATGTGGCCGGAGTGGGCGCTCGCCGGGACGGTGACGACGAAGCCCTGTGGCGAGGATCGCATCACGACCCCGGTGAACAGCCCCTTGCGGCCGCCGAGCGGCTGCCGGGGGAAGACGACGACTGTCGCCCCGGCGACGAAGTGCCTCCCGCGCAGGACGATCGTCCCGCCGGCGTGGACGGCGAGGCTGCCGGCGCAGAGCGTCACGCACCTGGCCCCGGTGAGGACCGGTGCGACCGCCGGCGCCGCCTTGCGGGCCGGCGGCCGAGAGCCGGCCTTGGGCGTCGTGGCCGCCGACTCGGACGGCGTGGCGGCGGGTGTCGTGGGCTTTCCGCTCGACGTCGTCGCCGGCTTGGTCGCCGACGAGCCGGTCCCGCCGATCACAGAGGTCGGGACTGTCACGCCCGGAGCTGCCGCCCCGCCTGTCGATGCGCCGAAGGCCACCGGCGCCGCGACCATCAACGACGCGCACGCGGCGGCCACGAGGGCACGGATCGGGTTCGCTGTCTTGGGCATCGACCTCCAAGGGTGCGACAGGACGGGTCGGGTGCATCAACACACCAAAGACCGTGCGGTCGCGGTCCCGAGGCCGAAAGATCGTAGCGGGGGCCCTAGACGGCCCCCGCAATAACCCTCTCACCCGCGGCGACCGCGTACCGAACGTCCGCCGTGACCCCGCCGACGTCGGGCCTGGGCGGATCGTTCGTCGGCGCCGGCCGCGGTCAGATCATCGTCGGCGGCCGGGGCCGCGCGCGGGTCATCGTCGGCGGCGAAGGCCCGTGATCCTCGACCAGAGACCAGGCCCGCGGGGCTCGGCCTCGTCGCGAAGGGGGAGGCGCCCGGCCTTGCGGGCGCGGAGCACGCACACGGTGTGGGCGTGGCGGCGCCGGGCCGCCTGCCCTTCGGGGATCAGCAGCATGTGCTCGGTGAGGGCGGGGAGGAGTCGCCCGCACAGCGGGCACGTGTAGGTGGTGGGCTTGCGGTTCTGGGCCGGGCGCACGACCCACCAGGCGGCCGACTCGAGCCGCGGGCGCCGGCCGGACGGGGTCATCGCGACTCCGGAGCGGCCCGCGGACGAGCGGTCATCGGCACTTCGGGTCCGCGGACGCGGCCACCGGCGCGGCGATTCCCTGGAGCTCTGAGCGGTTGGGCGCGCTGATCTCGATGGTCATCGCGATTCCCGGCTGGCACGCCGTGTCGACGTAGACCACGTGCGCGAAGCCATCCGAGTCGAAGGACAGCAGCCAGACCGGCCGGCCACCGGGAAACAGGACGCGGCCGAAGAAGTGGAGGGTGTAGTTGAGTCGCGTGCTCGCCTGCCTGCGCAGCCTCACCGCCCGCGTCCGGGCAGTCCCCCGAGCCGGTCGCGCGGCGGACACCGAGAGCCTGAAGTCAGGCTGGTGGGGATCCTCGAACGACGCATTCACGGTCCCGGCCGGTGCGGCGCCATCTCCGCCGCTCCAGCCGACCGGGACCAGCGTCGTCAGGCCGGAGGTCTGAAACAGGCGAAACCGCGCCTGGGTGGTGTTCGACCCGCCACGGAGCACGACGGCGACAAGCACCGCAGCCGCGATCAGGCCGGCCAGCCCGGTCACCCAGCGCCACGACCCCGGACGAGCGAGGCGGGGCCGCTGGGACGAACCGCAGAGGGTGCAGCGGGTGCTCGCGGGATGGATCTGGACGCCACACCGGACGCATGGCTTGGTCTCCACACCGCGAACCCTAGACCGACACGCGCGGCCGGCGGTGAGTTTGGGCGCGCCCGGACGTCTTTGGCTCACAGGACCAGAGGAGCCCTCCCGGCTTGCCAGCGCCCCCGCCTCCCGGCCTATCCCTGATCGTCAGCGGCTCGATCCAGCCGGCGCAGATCCCCATGCTCTGCGACCGGCTCCGCGACCTGCTCGCCGGCGACCTCCGCGAACGCGAACCGGTCGTCTGCGACGTGAGCCGGCTCGTCGCCAACCTCGAGGCCGTCGACGCCCTCGCCAGGCTCGAGTTGGCCGCCCGCCGACTCGGCGGGGGCATCACGATCAGCGGAGCCTCCCGTCTGCTCGACGAGCTGATCGCCAGGTGCGGGCTGAGCAGCGTGATCCGATCGACCGTCCCCGATCCCCGCGCGGCCCGGCCCCAGTCAGACACGCGGGCCCCACCCGGCTGAGCCTGTTGTCCGCCCGTCGCGTATGGCCGGTACCCGGTCAGACGCGAAGGCTGCGCCGGCCGAGCCGGTGGCCCACGGCGCAGCCAGGACTAGGCTGGGAGGTGGTCGGGCAGCCCGAAGAGTGGGAAGAGACGGCCGACGTCGAGGAACGTGTTGAGGCCTGTGACCTTCCCGTCCGCCGTGTCGAGGACGACGAGCCCCCACGGGAAATGGCCGCCGTCCGGGTCGACCCTGTACTGGCCGAACGCCGGCGACCCGTTCGCCTGCCCGGCCGCGACCAAACGCGAACCCCGGCAGCCGGAGCCGATCCCGAGCATCCAGCGGCCGACGTCGACCGGTCCGCGGAGCCAGAGGCTGTAAGGCGGCATCGACATCGTCGCGTCCTCATGGATCAGTGCGACCAGCGACTCGATGTCGTAGCTCTCGAACGCCTCGACGTAGCGGGCGACAAGCGCCTCCTGCTCGGCGTCGATCGACCCGACCGGATCGGTCGGACTGAGGTCGGAGTCGGCGAGCGCCGCGCGGGCCCGCTGGAGGGCGCTGTTGACCGAGGCGACGCTCGTATCGAGCAGCTCGGCGACCTCCGAGGCCTTCCACCGCAGGACCTCCCGGAGGATCAGCACGGCCCGCTGACGAGCCGGCAGGTGCTGGAGCGCCCCGACGAAGGCCAGCCGGAGCGTCTCCCGGGCGACCGCCAGCTCGGCCGGGTCGCCGCCTTCGGGGAGGGCCCGCCCGTCGGGCATCGGCTCGATCCAGGTCGTCTCTGGCAGCGTCGGCAGCGGTCCCGCCGGCGTGCCGACCTCACTCAGATCCATCGGCCGGGCCCGCCGTCCGCGGCTGTCGATCATGTCCAGGGAGACGTTGGTCGCGATCCGGTACAGCCACGACTTCAGCGCCGCCCGACCCTCGAACCGGTCGATTCCCCGCCAGGCTCGGAGCATCGTCTCCTGGACGGCATCCTCGGCCTCGAAGACCGACCCGAGCATCCGGTAGCAGTAGCCGGTCAGCGCCCGCCGGTGGGCCTCGAGCTCCCGCTCCAGCGCCGGCTCCTGCCGCCGGCCGAGTCCACCCGGGGCGACCGGCGGTTCGTGTGTCGTCGTAGCTTCGAGTCCAGCCATTCCCGTGGGCTCCTCCCGATCGTTGCCACCAGCCATAAATCTTACGCCCGACTCAAACCTGTCCGGGTTCACGCGGGCCCGGCGGGGTGCGACCCACCCAACGGCGGCCGTTGACGTCGAGCACGAGCCGGCGACGGCCGTCGCCGTCCAGCACGAGCCGGCGGCGCCGCGGACACGCGTGGGGCTACTCCCGGGACTTGATCACTCCGACCGCGCGGACCTCGAGGTGGACGACCGTCTGACCCATCATGTCTCCCTGTCGAAGCCGGCCCAGCCGGCGCCTTGGAATTGGCTTGGGTGGATGTGACTGTGGGGGGTCGCGAAACTCATCGAATGGCGGCGGACCAACCGTCATGCGCTGGGGGTGAACACTGCTAGCTTCGTCCCGGACGATGTTCGACCGTGGCGGGATCCTCAGCGAGATCGAGGCGCTGGTCGAGAGAATCGCCGACGGCCACGGTGGCACGCTGATCCTGTCGGGTGAGGGCGGGATCGGCAAGACGCGCCTGCTGACCGAGGCCGTCGACCGGGCATCGCCGAGGATGCGCGTCGCCCGCGCCCAGGGGGAGGCGATGGAGTCGGGGATCGCGTTCGGGCTCGTCGCGCAACTGCTCGCCGACCTCGACGCCGGTGGGCTGCTCGAGGACGGCGACGAGGCCGCGCCGGCCGCCCATGTGCGGGCTGCGCAGTTCTTCGGAGCGTTGGGCCGCCTGGAGTCATCCGCCCGCGACCGCCCGCTGCTGCTCGCGGTGGACGACCTCCACTGGACCGATCCCGACTCGCTCGCCCTGCTGGGATTTGTCTGCCGGCGGATCGCCGGCCTGCCGATCGGCGTGATCGCCACGCTCCGGCCGTGGCCGCCGGCCGCACGCGACGCCGCCCTGAACCTCGAGGAACACGGTCAGGCGTCGGTGGCCCGTGTGCTTCCGCTCGGATTGTCGTCGGCGACCCTCCTGCTCGCCGATCGCTGCGGCCGGCAGATCGCCCCGGAAGTCGCCTCGCGTGCGTGGTCGGCGACCGCCGGCAATCCCCTGCTGCTCGAGCAGGTGGCCCGCGCCGTGTGCGACGGCCGCTACGTCCCCGATCTCGGCGATCTCCGGCTCCCCACCCACAGCGAGACCCTCCTCCTGACCCGGTTCGCCGGGATCGGCCGTCGCGCGATGAGCTTCGCCCGGGCGGCGAGCGCGCTCGGCGTCGGCTTCCGCCCTGATCTGGCGGCCGAGGTCGGCCGGCTCGACGCCGACGACGAGCACGACGCGATCGAGGCGCTCGTCGGCAGCGGCCTCGTTCAGTCGGACGCCGACGGGATGAGCTTTGCCCACCCGCTGTTCGCCCAGGCCGTCTACGAGACCCTGCCCGACGCGATCCGGCGGATCCTCCACCGCCGGGCCTTCGACGCCCTCGTGGGACGGGGCCTGGCCGAGGAGGCGGCCGAGCATGCCGTTCGGGCGGATCTCGTCGGCGACATACGGGCAGTCGACGTGCTGATCGGGGTTGGCGAGGACGCGCTCCGGGCCGGCGCCGTCAACACCGCGATCGGCCGCCTCCAAGCGGCTGACGCGCTGCGGGGAACCGCGGCCGTAACGCGACTCGGGCTCGCGCTCGGCACGGCGCTGCTGGAGGCCGGCCGGGCCGCCGAAGCGGTGGCGGCTGCTGGTCGCGCGGTCGAGACCGCCGGTACCGGGTCGGAGGCCGCGGCCTTCCGGCTGCTCGGGCTCGCGGAGTACGCGAACGGCGACCACGACGCGGCGGCGATCTCCTTCGACCGGGCGGTCGGCCTCGCTGAGGCGGACCAGCCCGAGGTGGCCGTGAGCTCGCTCCTGGTCCACGCGGTCCTGATCAGCTTGACGCGCGGCCCGACCGTCGCCCTGCGCGAGCTCGTGCGGGCCCGATCGATGACCGATCGGCTCGACGCCGGGCTCCGACTGCGGGTCGAGGGGACCTGGGGGTACGTCGCCGTGCTCGGGGGCGACGCGGCCGGGTACGAAGGCGTGGCGGCTGCGGCCGACGCGCTCGCAGCCGATCCGAACCCGCGGTCTGTTCGGCGGGCCTGGAGGGAGTTGACGATGTACGGGGCGGCGGCGAAGTACCTCGAGCACCTCGACGAGGCCGAGGTGATCTATGCGCGATCGGTCGCGATCGCCCACGAGACCGAGTCCGCCGCAGCCGTGGCCGCCCTGTGCACCGGCCACGGCGAGACGCTCGTCCGCATGGGTCGACTCGACGAGGCCCTGCGCGCGACCGACCGGGCGTGCGCGGTCGCCGAGTTCGCGACCCACGTCACGGCCGCCCTTGCGACCGTCAACCGAGCCCACATCCTGCTGTTGGCGGGTCGGGTCACCGAGAGCGTGGAGTGCATCGACCGGGCCGAGGCGATGGCCCATCGAGGACGCGGCGCATGGCTGCCGCTCCTGCGGGTGCTCGACCTCCGTGGCCAGGTCCGCCTGCGGGACGGCCGGGCAGCGCAGGCGGCGGACGTCTACCGACGGGCGCTGGAGATCGCCGTCGACGTCGGGCTCGGTGAGCCGTGCGTCGTGCCGTGGGCCGGACACGCGGTCGCCGCCCACCTGGCATGTGGTGACATCGATCAGGCGGAGCGGGTGATCGCCTGGTTGGATGACTGTGTCGCCGGCCTGCCGTGTCGCTGGCCGCGGATCGCCGTCGCCACGGGTCGCGGCCTGATCGCCGAGCGGGGTGGCGAGCACGAGCGGGCCGAGGCCGAGTTCGAACGGGCACTCGCACTGCACGAAGCCGTCGACCTTCCCGTCGACCTGGTCGAGACGCTGCTCGCCTGGGGTGCATTCCTCCGCCGGCGGGGCCGACTCGTCCGCGCTCGGCAGGTGCTCAGACACGCCTGCGCCGACGCCGAGGCGATCGGCGCCGTCTGGTTCGCCGAGCAGGCGCAGACCGAGCTCGGGCTCGCCGGAGGTCGCCGGCGGCGGCGCGATGATCCCGACACGTTGAGCGAGGCCGAGCGACGGGTCGCGCGATTGGCGAACGCCGGACTGACGAACCGTGAGATCGCCGACCAGCTCTGCATCTCCGCGAACACGGTCGGCACGCACCTGCGCCGTGTCTACGACAAGTTGGGGATCCACTCGCGACACGAACTGCTCCGCGCCGCTGGTGGCGGACGGAGCCGCGAGTAGCCGCGTGCCCGTGCCGGACGGCACGCCGCCCGCACTCGCGTCCTCACGGGTTCGCCCGGATCCCGCAGGACCGGACCGGCGATGCTCGGTCTGTGGAGCTGCGCTCAGATCAACCGCTCCCGCACCGCGTAGGCGACCGCGTGAGCCCGGCTCCGCGCGCCGAGCTTGCTGACGATGTCGTGGACGACGTTCTTGACCGTGCGCTCGCTGTAGGACAGCTCGACGGCCACCTCGCGGGTCGCCTTACCGTCGGCGATCAACCGGAGGATCTGCTGCTCGCGGGCAGTCAGGCGAGACAGTGACAGTCCGCGGGGCGCGAGCGTCTCCCGCGAGACGCGCGTGATTCCCGCCAACAGGACGGCGAGGATCTCCGGCGACATCACACCGGCTCCGGCCAGGGCCGCCTCGACCGTCGCCCGGAGGTTCTCCGGGCGGATCGTCTCCTTCGCGAGCACGCCGATCGCCCCGGCCTCGACCGCCGCGAGGACACTCTCCTCGTCACACGACGAGCTGCACGCGACGACCGGGACCCCGAGGTCATCACGGACACGTCGCATGAACTCCCGACCTTCGGCGTCGCTCGAGTCCGCGATCACGAGATCAGCCCTCTGGAGTGCGGAGTCGGCCCAGGCCACCGCCGAGGACGCCGCACCCGAGACCCGCGACACCGACGGGAGTGATGCCAGGCATGTCTCCATGCCGCGCCTGAAGATGACGTGCTCGTCGAGTATGAAGACCTCGTGCGTCACCTGCGCCTGATCGGTGGATCGCGGACTGCCCATGTCTCCGGTTCGAATCATCGAGGGTGGACTGCGTTTTCCAGCCGGAACCCGCCGGCTCGTCGGCGGAACGCTACACACGCCGTGTGACCGAGCATCACCCATTCAGGTGATTCCTTGTGGCCCTTCCGGCACCCCGCGAAGTGCTGCGCGGCCGGGCGGCGCCGGCGCACCCGGTCGCCGGCCGACGGGTTCGGACACGCGCCCGCCAGCACGTCTCAGAGGCGGCTGCTCACGATCCGGGCGGCCGCCTCCGCCTCCTGCTCGAAGCGATCGGACGGGTCGGAGAGACTGATTCCGCCTCCGACCGGCGTACCGGCCACAGGGCCCGAGCGCTGCTGATGGACGTGTACGGCCTCGTGGGCCAGAAGCTGGCGACCCGACAGTGCCGACGGGTGAAAGTGACGCGGATGTACGACGATGTCCTCGCCGACCGTGTAGGCCTTCGCCTGGACGGACTCCGTCGACCTTGCGTCGACGTGTACGCGCACGTGTCCAAGGGGACTCCCGAGATGGTCCTCCATCGTCTCGCGCACCCGCGGATCGAGCGGCCGGCCGCCGCCGCGTCCGACGACATCGAACACGGGCGAGCGGTTCTCACCGACCTGGTCTCGCTGGAGGCCGACGCCGTCTGCCTGCAACCCGGCCACGAGCCGTGCGACACTCGCGTTTCCGACACTCCGCTGAAGCTCGGCCACCGCCACCGGATCGAGTCGGCCGCGCGGTTGCCGGCCCAGCGCTTCGACAGGCGGCCGGCGGGCAGCCCGCGCGTCGTGAGCGCCGGCCGGTGCGTCGTGAAGCTGGCTTCGCAAGGCGTCGCCTCCAGGGGCTGGAACCATGTGTTCCACGTCAATCTAGAAGGGTCCCGCCGGGATCACAAGAGTGCCGGGCGGATGGTTGCCCAAAGGTGCCAAGCGCACTTCCCCGACACTCGTCGCGGCGTCGGCCGGGTGATTGCGCGGGGTCGAGCCGGCACCTATGCTCGAAGCGATGTGCGATCGCCCGAGTCGATGACCTCGACCCACGCCATCGGCTGCGGCATTCGCTTCGCCGAGGCCGAACTGGTGATTCGCGCCGCCGTCGAGCAGGTCGCCGCGACCGACCCACGGCCGGACGACCCGTTTCGCGGACTGTACGTGTCCGACGAGCTCGCGCTCACGCTCGCTCGCGACCCGTCCGGCGGGGATCTCGACGACCGCCTCACCGAGGCGGTCGACCGCCTCGGGCTCGAGGTTCTGGACGCCCGCGTCCTGGTGCTTGCCCTCGCCGGCGAGCTCGATCCACGGTACGGGCGGCTGTTCGGGTATCTCCACGACGACCTGACTCGCAAATTCGCGAGTCCGCGGCTGATTGCCCGGCTGCTCGTCGCCGATGGCGTCGACGAGCATCGTGTGCTCTCGTGCCTGCGGCGGGACGGCCGCCTCCGGCGCAGCGGCGCCCTGCGCCTGCTCGAGGCTGACGGCCAGGTTGCGTTGGCCGAGCGCCCGATCAAGGTCGCCGACCGGCTGACGTCGTTCGTGCTCGGCGTGTCGCTTGACGCCGGAGGCGGCGCCGGTCGGGCTCGCCACGTCCAGCTGCCGACGACAGAGCTCGGACGACCGGACGTCGTCACGGAGCTGCGCCGCGTCTGGGAGACCGCCAGCCAGCTGCCGGTCGCGGCCGTCGGGTCCGACGCGGCCGAGATCCTCGCCGTCGCGATCGGCACACCGTTGCTCGTCGCCGACGTGCGCCTCGCCGGCGACCACGAGGCGATCGCCGACCTGGCACTTGCCGCAGCACTCGAGGGATGCTGCCTCTGCTTCGAGGGTGCCGACGATCTTCCGGGGCCCGAGCGCCCGGCCGTGGTCGCCGCCCTGCTGGCTTGCGAGGACCGGGTCGCCGTGTGCGCGTCCGGCCGCGAGGCGATCGTCGCGCTCGATGGCCTCGGAGCGATTCCGATCGACGTCCCGCCGCCGTCCTTCGGCGAGCGGTGCGTTCTCTGGAGCGCGCAGACCGGGGCCGGCGAAGTCGGCGACGTCGCCGCGAAGTTCCGACTCGACGCGGCGCAGATCGCCCACGCGGCCGAGCTCGCCCGCCTGTCGGCTGCCGCCCGGTCCTGCGTGGTTCCGGCACCGAGCGACCTCGAGCGGGGCGCCCGGCAGGCCTCCAGCCGACGCCTCGACGGTCTTGCCGTACGGGTCCAGCCGCGTGACCGGTTCGACGACCTCATCCTCCCCGACCGCCAGATCGGCTGGCTGAAGTCGATCTCGGCGTATCTGCGTCATCGCGACCTCGTCCTCTCAGGCTGGGGCTACAACGCGGTCGCGGGCACCGGTCAGGGACTCAAGGCCCTGTTCTTCGGTGACTCGGGAACCGGCAAGACGATGGCCGGTCGGGTGCTCGCAAACGAGCTCGGGCTCGAGATGTACCGGATCGACCTCGCGGCGGTCGTATCGAAGTACATCGGCGAGACCGAGAAGAATCTCGGTCGGATCTTCGAGGCGGCGGACGGCTCGAACGCGATCCTCTTCTTCGACGAGGCCGACGCCCTGTTCGGCAAGCGCTCTGACGTCGGCGATGCGCACGACCGATACGCGAACATCGAGGTCGCCTACCTCCTGCAAAGGATCGAGGGATACCCCGGGGCGGTGATCCTGGCGACGAACTTCCGCAACAACATCGACGACGCCTTCCTCCGGCGCCTCGACTTCGCGATCGAGTTCCCGTTCCCCGAGGCCGAGCACCGGGCGGCGATCTGGCGGCGGATGCTTCCGGATGCGGCTCCGGTCGCCGACGACCTCGACTTCGACAC
Organism: Solirubrobacteraceae bacterium; assembly: GCA_035553395.1. GTDB lineage: Bacteria > Actinomycetota > Thermoleophilia > Solirubrobacterales > Solirubrobacteraceae > Palsa-513. Next base: position 44,781 of record DASZKP010000043.1, read on the forward strand.
CCTGGCCGGCCAGCACAAGCTGTCGGGCGGCTCGATCCGCAACTGCTCGATCGCCGCCGCCTTCCTCGCGGCAGACGACGGCGGGCGGATCGAGATGCGACACCTGCGACAGGCGGTGTCCTTCGAATACGCGAAGCTCGGCCGACTTCCGCTCAACGTCGAGCCCGCCGTCGACGCCGCCGCCGTGATCTGACCCGCCGGACGGGCTCGGGGATGCCCGGAGGTGCACGGATCCCTGCCCGTCCGGATGCGCCGGCCGCCCTTCCCAGGGCACGCGTCCCCGGATAGCCTCGGGATCGGATGGGCCTCGCGACAAGCGTCCCTCTGAACACGATGCTCGCCGACCTCGACGAGTCGCTTCGCGCACTCCTGCGCCGGGAGCTCGGCCAGCATGGGTTCGACGGGGTCGCGATCGCCTTCGACGCACCCTCACGCGACTGGTCGGCCGGGCTCTCCGGGCCGACCGTGAACGTGTTCCTCTACGACATCCAGGAGGCCGCCGACCTCCGCGACCGGGAGTGGCAGGAGCATCGCAGCGGCAACGGCGATGCCCGCATGTCGCGTCCGCCGCTGCGCGTCGACTGCTCCTTCGCCGTCACGGGCTGGGCGAGGGCGGTCGAGGACGAGCATCGGCTCCTATCGCAGGTTCTCGGGATTCTCTATGCCTACGAACGGCTGCCCCCGGCCGCGCTCGCCGGGTCGCTCGGCGATCTGGCGGTGCAGCGTTTTCCGATTCAGACGCGAATCGGCCGGGCCCGATCCGACGGACGCGCGGACTTCTGGAACGCGGTCGGCGGTCCGTACAAGGCCTCGCTCGACTACGTCGTCACGCTCGCGTGCGAGGCGGGGGTCACGTTCATCCGCGGACCCGAGGTCCGTACCCAGACCCTGCGTGTGCGCGGACGCAACGGCCGTGACGGGTCCGTCGAGGAGTTCCACCGGGCCGGCGGTCGGGTCACCGATGCCACCGGCAGTCCGGCGGCGAACGCGTGGGTGGCCCTGGTCGACACCGGTACCTGGACGACGACCGACGCCGACGGGCGGTTCGCGTTCAACAGGGTCGCCGGCGGCCGTCATCGCTGCATGGCACGCGGAGCCGATGGCACCGAAGCTACGAGTGAGCTCGCCGTCCCGGGTCCGGCCGCCGACCTCTCGCTGGCCGCCGACCACTGAGACCACCCCGGCCGGGCGCTCGGCATCGCAGCGGCGGACTCGTCCGGGGACCCGGCATCGCCCCGGCGCGCCCGTCCGGGGACCGGCATCGTCGCGGCGGACTCATTCGGGACCGGCATCGCCCCGGCGGGCCAGTCCGGTTGCCCGTCATCGCCCCGACTGGCCCGTCCGGGGACCGGTCTCCGGCGGGCCCGAGAGGGCACGGATCGCTGCCCCTATACCTGCCCGGGTCGCTCTGGCAACGCCGGGCCCGGCGAGCCACAGTCCCGCCCATGTCCGATGGTCGTCAGTCGAGAGCCCGGGTGCTGCTCGCCCACCTCGACCCGATGGTTCGCGTGGGCCTCGTCCTCGCGCTTGCCGACGCGGGCGTCGACGTGCTCGGTGAGGAGCGCGACGCGGATGCCCTGCTGCTGACCGCCGAACAGGCGGCTCCCGACGCGATCGTGCTCGGCAGCGACGGGGTCGGGGCGCCAGAACTCGGCGACCGGCTCCGGGCCGCGGTGCCGAGCGCCAAGCTGATCCTGCTGCCCCGCGACGAGTCGGGCTCGCAGGTCCTCGATCCATTGTCCAGGAAGCCCCGAGCGATGTGCCCGCCCGTGTCCGAGGCGCTCCTCAGAGAGCTTGCCCCGAGTCGACCGAACTCAAAGGAGTGACATGCCCAACTACCTGACTCCGGGCGTCTACGTCGAGGAGATCCCGTCCCAGTCGAAGCCGATCGAAGGGGTCGGGACGTCGATCGCCGCATTCGTCGGACTGACTCCCGGCGGCCCGTTCAACACCCCGATGCGGATCTCCAACTGGACCCAGTTCGCCCGGATCTTCAGCGACCCGGCCGACCCGGATGCCGGCCCGTTCATGCCCAGCGCCTTCCTCGCCCACGCGATGTACGGGTTCTTCCACAACGGCGGATCGCTAGCCTGGGTCGTCCGCGTCGGCCGGGACGCCGAGGCCAAGCAGGCCGAGGCTGTGCTGCCGTCCGGCTCCGAGCCCGAGCTCGGCGCGTTCAAGGCGGTCGCCGTCGAGGGCGCGGCTCAGCCGGTCAGGATCGAGGTCACCGAGGAGACGCCGACCCCGGCCCCGGACGGCGGCGGGGGCGGTGACGCGCCGACCTACCGGATCGTCGTGACGGCCGGCCACGACTCCGAGGAGCACAGCGGGCTCAGCCTGAAGAAGGGGCGCAACTACGTCGCGACCAAGGTCAACGCCGCGTCGAAGCTGATTCGGATCGAGGAGGCGGACGCGGCGACGCCCGAGCAGAGAGCCCCCAAGGCGGGCACCTACGAACTCAGCGTCACCACCGGTCCCGGCGAGCTGCTCACCGCCGCGGACGTGGCCGGCGACGAGGCGCGCCGTACCGGCCTGGGGAGCCTGGTCGCGGTCGACGAGATCACGATGCTGTGCGTGCCGGATCTCGTGAACATGACGCAGAACGGCGACGACACGCTGCTCCGCGACCTCCAGGGCAAGATGATCGCCCATTGCGAGAACGCCGGCGAACGCATGGCGATTCTCGATCCGCCCCGAGACCTGCTGCCCCAGGACGTGCTCGAGTGGCGGATGAACTCGGCCGGCTACAACTCGAAGTTCGCGACCCTCTACTACCCGTGGATAGAGGTCGTCGACCCGCTCACCCAGCGTCCGCTGCTGATCCCGCCATGCGGGCACATGGCCGGGATCTGGTCGCGTACCGACGCGACGCGAGGCGTCCACAAGGCGCCGGCGAACGAGGTCATCCTCGGGGCCAACGGGCTCGGCTTCCAGGTCACCGGGCCGGAGCAGGGCGAGCTCAACCGGGTCGGGATCAACTGCATCCGGGCCTTCCCCGGGCGGGGAATCCTCGTCTGGGGGGCGCGCACCCTCTCGAACGATCCCGAGTGGCGGTACATCAACGTCCGGCGACTGTTCAACTTCATCTCGGAGTCGATCATGCTCGGCACCCAGTGGGCGGTGTTCGAGCCCAACGATCAACGCCTGTGGATCTCGCTGAAGATCTCGGCGACGAACTTCCTGACGCGCATCTGGCGTTCGGGAGCCCTCTTCGGAGCGACCCCCGACCAGGCGTTCTACGTCAAGTGCGACTCGGAGACGAATCCCCCGGACCTCGTGGAGGCCGGTCAGGTCACCGTCGAGATCGGGATCGCCCCGGTCAAGCCGGCCGAGTTCGTCGTCTTCCGCCTCACGCAGTTGCAACTGGAGGCCGGAGAGGCCGCCTGAGCGCCGACGTCATCAGAACCGATCCGACAGGAGATAGGGAGAACCGAAAATGGCAGCGACCGACCAGGTCATCACCGGGGCCTACTACTTCTCACTCTCGCTCGGCGGCCACTCGGTCGCCAACTTCAAGGAATGCGACGGGCTCGGCAGCGAGAGCGACGTCGTCGAGCACAAGTCCGTCGACGGCCAGGGAAAGCCATCGATCCAGAAGATCCCGGGCATCACGCACTGGCCCGACATCACCCTGAAGCGGGGCATCGACAGCAACATGGGCCTGTGGACGTGGCGAGAGCAGGTCATCGCGACGGGAGCCATCACGGCACGGACCGACGTGACGATCACAATCCTCTCGGCCGACGCCACGCCGGTGACGACGTTCAACGTGATCGCGGCATGGCCCTCCAAGTACTCGGCGGCAGGGCTGAGCGCCGGCGGGAGCGACGCCCTGATCGAGGAGATCACGCTCGTACATGAGGGGTTGTCGCGGGCCTAGCCAGCCCGGCGAGTCGAGCCATGCGGACCGAATACGAGTTCACGCTCCCGCTGGGCCTGCTCGACGCCGACTCGATTCATCGGGACGGAGTCATGCGCCTGGCGACCGCCCGCGACGAGATCGAGCCAATGCGCGACCCGGCGGTCCGCAGCAACGAGGCCTACCTGACAGTTCTCCTCCTGGCCCGGGTGATAACGCGAATCGGGACGATCACGGCGATCACGCCCGCCGTGGTCGAGGGCCTCTACGCCGCGGACTTCGATCACCTGCAGCAGCTCTACGAGCGGATCAACACGAGCGTCGACGCGGTCGGCATCGTCTCGTGCCCTGAGTGCAACGGGGAGTTCGAGGTCGACCTCCGCGAGATCAGGGACGGGCCGTCGGAAAAATGACGAGGCCGTCTCCGCCGGAGCTGTTTGCGGAGATGGCCCGGCTCGCTCACAGCTTCCACTGGCAGCTCGACACGCTGCTCGACCTCGAGCACGCTGACCGCCGGCGGTTCCTCGCCGAATCGGCGGCACTCGGGCCGGGCGAACGGCAGTGACGATGCCGAACGGGCCACTCCTCCATCAGCGGATCGCCGAGCGTCATCGCCGGCTCGAACGAGCCGGCGGGGCTTCGGTCGCCGCCGGGATCCTCGAGCGGCACCGACCGAAGCGGATGGCGGCCGCGACGCGGCTCGTCCCGCCCCGGGCCGGTCGAGCCCAACCCACAGGTCAGCCAGTCGCCGGGAGCGACGCCGGACCACAGGCCGTCCAGACCTTCCCGCTCCCGGCCGGGATGTCGGCGGCCGACGCCGCCTGGATCTGGGGCGGTGAGCTCCCGGCAGGCGCGAGGCCATTCGTCCCGGAAGCTCTCCGCGCGGCCCGGCCGGCCGCGCACGCGGCTCGTCCGCCGCTCGGGCGCGGACCGGTCCGCCGTGGGTTGGTGACCGAGGGCCCGCTGCCGGCCACCAGACCGGACGGACCAGTCGCCCAGCGCACCCCTGCTGGTATCTCATCCGCAGAAGCCGAGCGGCCTCCCTCCGGGGGGCCGGTCGAATTGGCGGGTGGCCGGCCACCGGCGCCGACTCCAACGCCGGCGACGGCCGCGACGGCGAACACGACGCTCGAAGGTGGTGCGCCCCCGTCTGCGCACGCGCCCGCGAGCGACGAATGGCCGCTTGGCCCGGCATTGGCCCGCGTGCCCGAGCCGTCTGCCTCGGACGCGCCCCCAGCTCGGCCCCGGCGAGCCAGACTCGTCACGACTCCGAGGACGGCCGAGGCGCTCCAGGGCGGCGACGGCCGGCCGGCCCCGCGCCGTGACGCGGTCCAGCCGTCGGTGCCACGACCCGAACCGCGAGCTCGAACCACCGCCGGTGGATCGATCCAGCGATCTGGCCGTACCGAGACCACGGGGACTCCGCCATCGCCCGGCAAGTCCGTCCGAGCGGACGAGCCGAATGCCGGCCCGAGAGACCCGAGCGCCGGAGGGGCCGTCGCCGGTGGGACCGCGTCGGCCGTAGGCGCAACGGCAGGCGGCCGAACGTCAGGACGATCCCCGAAGCGCCTCGTCCCGGCCAGCTCGGTTGTTCAGCGCTCCACCGCCCGACCTGCCGAGAGACGCGAGGAGCGAAAGGCGCCGCAGACCGCGCCGACACCCCCGGCGCAGACACGCCCGGCTTTCGAGAGCCGGCCTCCAGACGAAACGTGGCGCCCGCCCGACCAAGCTCAAGGCGCCGCCGCGGTCTCGGTCGGTGACGTGGGGCGCGGTGCGGAGGAGCCGCGAACGGCGGCCAGCCGCAAGTCGGCCCAGCGCAGCGTGGAGTCGGGGCCCGATCCGAGCCGAGAAACCCCGGCCCCCAGTCCGGCCGAGGGGGATCGCAGGACGGAGCCGGCGTCCAGCGCTCCGGCGTCCGCCGCCGCCCCAGAGGGCCAGGTCGACGCCCAGCCGGCCCGGCGCCCGGTCGTTGCGAGGGTGCCCGCCACGGACACTCCGACGCCGCTCACCGCCCGGCCTCGATCTGAGCGTCCGGCCCCCGAATCCGCCGTCGAAGGTCCCACGGTGACGAGGAGCCCCCGAGACGCGCAGGGGCCCGCGCCAGCCGCGAGCGGTCCGGCCGTCGGGCCCACAGACCCGGATCGCACCGAGACGGCCATCCAGCGGACGGCGGCCGCGTCATCCGCCGCCGCCGCCCGATCCGGGTCAAGTCCACCGGCCGCAGATCTGACGCCCGGCCAGCCGCCCGGCGATCCGCCGATTCCCCCGAACGCCGGCCCGGGTTCTGGACGCCCGGCTGGCGGCTTGTCGAGCCCGCCGAACGCGGTCTCGCCCGCCGCGGGTGACGGCTCCAGGGCAGGCGCCCCGGCGACCTATCGAGGACCCGCGCGACAACAACCGTCCGACGGGCCAACCCGCGGCGCCGAGGTACGGTCGCCGGGAGATCGCCGTGTTCCCGTCCAGAGGAGCCCGGCGCCGCCTCCGCCCGGACCCAAGGGCCCGCAGGCGCCCAACGACCCTCCCACTTCTGTCCCGGGCCGACCGATCGACCAGCAGGTCGCGCCTGAGCGTCGTCCCCGGTCGCCCGGCGTGGCCGGCGCCGGCCGTCCCGTCGTCCAGCCGGCCCGGAGAAGTACCCCCGCTGAGCGACCGCCGACCCGGTCGGCCGGCCTCGACGCCGTGCTCTCCCCACCGCCGGCGACCGCCGCTCTCCCGATCCCAGCAATCCCCGCAAGACTCCCGACCGCCGAGCCCCGCCACGGATTCCCGACCGCCGAGCCCCGCCACGGACTCCCGACCGCCGAGACCGGTGGCAAGCAGCGGAGATCGCGGCCCACAGGCAGTCGTCCGTCCGCCGACGCCGCCGGCAGACAACCGGCGCCCCAGCCGGCCGGCCGAACCGGGAGGCTCGATGGCGGGCGCGCCGCGCGACCGAGCGATCGGCCTGCCGAACCCGACACGGCTTTCGAGCCATCCGCCGCTCGCCCTTCGACGCCTGGATCGGATCCACGGCCCAACGTCCAACGGGCGACCGAGCCCGCCACGACGGCACTGCGCTCGCCGACCGGCTCGCCGGTCGGGACCCAACCCGGCGAGACCGCGTCCGGGGCGATCCCGGCCGCCAAGGGCTCGGACGGTGGCATGCCGCAGGGACCCACTCCACGGCCAACGCTCACCAGACGACGAGATCCCGGGTCCGCCCCGGTCACAAACCCGAGCCTCGGTCCACCGAGCGCCCACGCCCCGACCACCCCGACCGTCGCTCGCGCCCCAGCGACCCCGCCAACCGTCGACGCGTCGGCGGGGACCCGGTCGGCCGCTGACGCCCCAGCGGCCGCCGCCCTGCGAGTCGCGCGGCCCGCCGCGGCCGGCCCGGCGACGCCAGCGGCCTCGGACCTCCCAGTCACGCGGCGAGTCACCGCCAGCCGAGCCACCTCAACCGGGGCCGGGACCCGGTCCGCCCGGCCCGTGCCCTACGACCCGGCCACCACGCCGGGGGCCCAAACATCAGCCACGCGACGACACGCCGCGGCCAGAACCATCCCGACTCCCGCCCACCGACGGGTGAGCGTGCCGTCGGCGGAGGCCCCCGTCCGGCCGACGGTTCAACGGAGCGTGGCGGCCGCCGACCCGATCGCCGGCTCCCCCCGACTCCGTCGTACGGGCCCGGCGCCGGGGATCCGCCAGACACGGTCCGAATCCGCCGAGCTCGGCAGCTTCGGCCGTGAGGGATACAGGCGGCCTGGCACCGATCGGTACTCCGACCGCCCGCAAGTTCGACATCGAGCTCTCGCCGCCCGACTCCCAGTCGACGCCGCAAGCCCGTTTGCACACCTCCCGCTCGCTCCTCCCGCCCCCGAACGCTCGACGATGACCGCGTCTCCGGGATCCCACGAGCAAGGCTCCCGGTCGGTGGTCCGGAGCGCCCCGATTCAGTCGGCCGCACTCCCGGCCATCCAGCGGACTCCCGCACGCCCGGTCGGGACGCCGGGCGCCGGCAAGGCGCAGCGCCTGGCGGACGCCACCGGCGCGACCCGTGAGGTCGACCCCTCCGGGCGGTCGACCGTCGTGTTCCGCGTCCCCGACGAACTCGGCTCCCCGGAGGGCGCCGCGGCCGCTCCGCCGGCTGCCACGGCCTCGGCTCGGCCGGTGGCTATCCCCGGGCCTGGCGATCCGGAGGGGATCGACGACCTCTACGACCGCCTGCTCGACCGCCTCCGCCGGGACCTCCTCGTCGAGCGGGAACGTTCGCCCGGCCTGTCATTCGATCTCTACTGACGAGGACTGCGACCATGGCCTACAACACCGTCGCACCAGCCGCGGCCCACACTCCCCGGACCAACGGCGCCGTGCCCGACCCGCTCGCCACGCTCCGCTTCCGCGTCGAGATTCCCGGCGTCGAGATCGGCCGCTTCGCGCAATGCAGCGGCCTTGCCTACGAGTACGAGGTGCTCGAGTACCTGGAAGGCGGCAACAACAGTGTCATCCACCGGCTTCGCGGGCGGGCCCGCTACCCGAACCTCGTGCTCGGCAGGGGGATCACGTCCGAGGACGCCCTGCTCCGGTGGTTCTTCAGCTTCCAAGCCGGCCCCCAGCGACCGACCGTGACGGTCACCCTGATCGATGACAGCGGAGCCGACCGCCGGAGCTTCAACTTCGCGTCGGCCTTCCCGATCAAATGGACCGGCCCGGAGGCTCGCGCCGGAACCGCCGACGCGTTGAACGAGACGCTCGAGATCGGCCACATGGGGCTGATCTCCTAGTGGCCACGCCCACCGGATTCCAGCAGGCGAAGCTCGTGATCGAGGGGAGCAGGCCCCTGACCTGCTGGTTCAACCCGAACGAATATTCGATCACCAAGACGAACAACTGGACGATCCAGCCGGTCGTCGGCTCGAGCCTCCCGACAGCTCAGTTCGGCGGCGGCAACGCCCGCGAGCTGACGCTCGACCTCCTCTTCCACGCCGACCCCGACGGCGACGTCACACCCGTCACCGATCAGCTGTTCGCGATGATGGAGGTCGACAGCTCGCTGACCGCCAGCAACCGCAACCAGGCCCGGCCGCCGACACTGACCTTCGCCTGGGGAACGTACACCAGCTTCGATGCCGTCTGCCGGAATCTCAGCGTCCAGTTCACCCTCTTCCGGCCTGACGGCACCCCGATCCGAGCGCTCGCCAGGCTCTCCCTGGTCCAGGTCACCAAGGACCCCAACACTCCCCACGGGACTCCTGCCCCGCCGCAGAACCCCACGACCCGGGCGACCGAGCGGCTCCGGGCCCATGTCGTACGTGATGGCGACACCCTCCAGTCGATCGCCTACACCCATTACGGCGACGCGACCCGCTGGCGCCTGATCGCCGAGACGAACGGGATCGACGATCCCACCCGACTTGCCCGGGGCGTCCGCCTCTCCGTGCCGCTGGTCGAGTCGTGAGTCCGCCTGCCCTCCTCTCCGGCGTCGACGTCAAGGTCAACGGAACATCGCTCGACCCATCGCTCGCCGCCCAAGTGCTCGAGGTCCGGGTCGAGTCACACCTCATGCTCCCCGACATGTTCTCCCTCCGGATACCCGACCCCGACGTCACACTCGTCGACGATGGCGCCTTCGCGATCGGCAACGGCGTCGAAATCCTCTTCCAGGCGCCCGGCAAGTCGACCTCGACGAGCGTCTTCAAGGGTCAGATCACCTCGCTCGAACCCGAGTTCTCCGAGAACGGAGCCGTCGCGTCGATCCGCGGCTACGACCGCTCCCACCTCCTCAACACGACTCCCCGGACCGAGACCTACCAGTCGGTGACCTTCGCCGACATCGCCCGGACCGTCGCCCAGCGGACCGGTCTGACGATCGGGACGGTCGACGACGCGGGCGGCCCCCAGCAGTTCGTCCAGCAGAGCAACGAGACCGACCTGATGTTCCTCTGGCGTCTCGCGACCCCGATCGGCTTCGAGGTCGTCGTCGACGGGACGGCGCTGAACTTTCGCCACGCCGGAGGGCCCGCCGGCCAGGAACCGGTCCCCCTGGCCTGGGGCGTCGAGCTGCTCTCGTTCCGCCCCCGCGCAACCGGGATCCGGCAGGTCTCCGAGGTCGTCGTCCGTGGCTGGGACCCGTCGCACAGCCAGGCCATCGTCGGGACCGCCAGCAGCCCGACGCCGACCAGCACGATCGGGCTCGCCCGAGGCACAGTCGTCGCGGCGATGGGCAGCCCGTCGGTCGCCGTCTGCGACCACCCCGTGAGCACCCAGGAACACGCCACCGCGGTCGCCGAGGGAATCGCCGAACAGCTCGCCAACGCGTTCGTCGACGCGACCGGTCTCGCCTACGGCGATCCCCGGCTCCGGGCCGGCGCGAAGGTCACCGTGAGCGGAGTCGGGTCCCAGTTCAGCGGGACCTACGCGCTCTCGGAGACGACCCACGTCTTCCGGTCGGCCCGCGGATACCACACCCAGCTCCGCGTCTGCGGCCGGGCCCGCCCCGGCCCCGCCGCCACCGATCGCCGCACGGGCTGGCACCACCCGATCGTGGTCGGGATCGTCACCAACAACAACGATCCCAACGGCCTCGGACGCGTCCGCGTCAAGTACCCGGGCCTCGACCCCGACCACGAGGGCTGGTGGGCCCGGCTCACGGCACCGTCGGCCGGGACCAATCGCGGCCTGATGATGATGCCGGTCGTCGGCGACGAGGTCGTCCTCGCGTTCGAGCACGACTCCACCGAGCACCCCTACGTCCTCGGCTCGGTCTGGAACGGCCAGGCCCTGCCACAGACCCTGTTCCAGGCCGACGGGTCGTTCTCGCTGCGCAGCGACCACCAGCTGATCGCCAGGGCCGCCGAGCTGATCACCGTCGCCGGAGAACAGGCGGTCGCGCTCTCCTCGGGCACGGACATGTCGCTCAAGGCGACCGGCCAGCTGACCGCCGAGGCGCAGACGACCGCCTCGCTGAAGGCCGACACCGCGCTCACGCTCCAGGGCATCGAGTCGGTCAAGCTGACCGGCGCCCAAGTCGTCGTCGAGGCGGAAGCCGCCGGCCAGGTCAAGGCCGGCGCCTCACTTCAGATCCAGGCCGGCGGCTCACTCCAGATCACCGGGGCCGCGATCCAGATCCAGGCCGACGGCATCCTCGAGCTCAGCGCGCCGCAGATCATGCTCGGCTGACCGATGACGCGGACGATCGACAGGTCGAAGGCCCTCGCGTGAACGACATCCTCGGCACCGGAATCTTCTTTCCCCTCCAGGTCGACCGCTGCGGGCGGCTCGCCCTCGCGCGCGAGGAGACGGATGTCGAGCAGGCGCTCTGGCTGATCCTTTCGACCGCGCCGGGAGAGCGGCCAATGCGGCCGGAGTTCGGCTGCGCCGTCCACAAGCTCGTCTTCGACCGGATCGACGGCGCGACGATCGGCCAGATCGAGCGGGCGATCCGCATCGCCCTCGACCGTTGGGAGCCGCGGATCGAGGTCGACTCGATCGAGTTCGACGACACCGAAGCCGACGACGGCAAGCTCCTCGTCGAGCTGGCCTACCGGGTCCGGGCCACCAACGACGTCCGCAACCTCGTCTACCCGTTCTACATCGTCCCCGCCGAGGACGGCGAATGACCCTGCCGACCGTCAACCTCGACGACCGTCGATTCCAGGACATCGTCAGCGACGCTCGCCGGCGGATCGCCCAGACCTGCCCGGAGTGGACCGAGCACAACGTCTCGGACCCCGGCATCACCCTGATCGAGCTGTTCGCCTGGATGACCGACATGCTCGTCTACCGGGTCAACCGCCTCCCCGACAAGCTCCACACGGCCCTCCTCGAACTACTCGGCATCCGACTCGCTCCCGCCGTCCCTGCGACGACCCTCGTCCGCTTCCTTCTCTCCGCCCCCGCCGAGGAATCCCTCGCGATCGCCGCCTACGACACCCAGATCGCGACCAGGCGGACGGCCGCGGGCCGCCCGATCGTCTTCCAGGTCAGGGACGACTTCCGGATCGCGCCGATTCGCCCGTCGGCCTATGTCATCGAGCACGACGCTGCCCTCCGCTCGATCCCCGTGATCGACGGCGACGCCCGTCCCCACGGCACCGATCAGCGGCCATTCGGGAGCCCGCCGAAGCCGGATGACGCCTTCTATGTCGGCTTCGCCGACCCGCTCGGCCGGCTTGTCGTCCGAGTCACCGTCGACGCCCTCCAGGCCCGCGGCGCCGGCGTCGACCCCGCCGACCCGCCGCTCGTATGGGAGGTCGCCCAGGGTCCCGACGTCTGGGCCGAGGCCGAGATCCTCACCGACACGACCGGCGGCTTCAACTTCGGCAGCGGAGTGATCGACCTCCAGCTGCCCCGGCGCAGTGCGATCGCACCGGTCGCCGGTCAGCGCGGTTACTGGCTGCGCTGCCGGCTGATCGATCGGGCCGGGACGGGTTCCGAGGACGCCTACTCGCACCCCCCCGAGATCAAGCTGATCACCGCCCGCGCGATCGGCGCCGTCCTCCCGGCCACCCACTCCGTTCGCGAGGTCGAGGAGTCGCTCGGCTACAGCGACGGAACCCCGGCCCAGTCCCTCAAGCTGCTCGGCGCCCCGGCCCTCGGGCTCGATCCGACGCGCGAGACGCTCGAGGTCCTCGAGCCCGGCGCCGAGCTCTGGCAACGCTGGGAGCAGCGAGAGTCCTTCGAGGAGAGCGGTCCCTTCGACCGCCATTTCGTCTTCGACGCCGCTGCCGGCGAGGTCCAGCTCGGTCCGGCCATCCGCCACCCCGGCGGCGGCTGGACCCAGCACGGCGCGATACCCGTGAAGGGCGCCGGCCTGCGGATCAGCGCCTACCGTCACGGCGGCGGACGCGAGGGAAACGTCGCCGCCGGCACACTCAGCGTCCTGCGCCGCGCCGTCCCCGGCGTCGCCACCGTGACGAATCCCCAACCCGCCAGGGGCGGCCTCGACCAGGAGTCACTCGAGGCGGCCCGCCACCGCACGACGTTCGAGCTTCGCACCCGCTACCGGGCGGTCACCACCGCCGACTTCGAGTTCCTCGCCCGCGACGCCTCCCCCCAGGTCGGTCGCACCTACTGCGTGGAGGCACCCGGCGACGACGGCGCCATCGTGATCTACGTGCTCGCCGGCGTCGCCCAACCCGACCGCCACCTGACCGCCACCGAGTTGATGCCCGACCGCGGGCTGCTCAGCCAGGTCGCCGCCTACCTCGACGAGCGGCGGACGCTCGGAACCACGGTGCACCTCGCCGCAGCCCGCCTTCGGCGGGTCAGCGTGGTCGTCAACGTCGAGGTCGCTCCCGGCGCGGATGGCGGACGTGTCGAGATCGACGTCCGTCAGGCCCTCTACCGGTATCTCAACCCCCTGATCGGCGGCAGTGCCAGCGGCCCCGGCTCCGGCTGGGGGTTCGGCCGGCCGCTCGTCGAAGGCGAGCTCTACGGCATCGTCCAGGCCGTCCTCGGCGTCGAGCAGATCGTCCTCCTGCGCGTCTACGAAGCCGACGCCGCCGACCAGCGCGCCAGACGACCGGTCGGCAACCAGCTCACGATCGAGCCGCACGAGCTGATCGTCTCGGAGACCCACACGGTCAAGGCGACTAGACGGACGACGTGAGCCACGGCACCGCAGACGGCGACCACCGACTCGACGACGGCGCGAGCCCGACTCCGGCACCCCCGGCGGCGACCAATCGCCGCTACCTGCGCAACGGCCTGCCGGCGGTCTACCTCGACCAGGACTTCACGATGCGCTTCGTCGGCTCGCTCGAGGAACAGCTCGACCCGATCGTCGCCACGCTCGACTCCCTGGTCAACCACGTCTCGCCGGCGACCGCTCCCGAGCACATCCTCCGGCTCGAGGCCGCCTGGCTCGGCCTCGTACTCGACGAGGACCTCCCGGTCGAAGTCTGCCGGGCGCTCGTGCGCAACGCACCCGAAGTCGGCCGCCGCCGCGGGACCGTCGCCGGGCTCGAACTGCTGCTTCGCCTGACCTTCCCCGACCTGGCATTGACCGTCACCGACGGCGGCCGGGTCATCGTCGGCGAAGCTGCCCACTCCCGCCCGCCCACACGTCGGCGGTTCGTCGTCCGCTGCCCGACCATCCTCGATCCCGGCCGGCGGGCGGCGATCGTCCGCGTGCTCGAGCGCGAGCGACCCGCACTCGTCACCTACGACCTGATCGACCAGTCACGAGACGCGGCGGCCGGCCGGTGAAGATCTGTCCGGCCTGCAACCGGCGCACCGACCTCGAGACCGACTTCTGCGAGTGCGGCGAGTACCTCGGCTGGGTGCCGGCCGAGGACACGACCGGTCTGGGACCCGCGCCGACGATCATCTCCCGGCCGCGGGACGCCGGTCTCGCCGCACCCGGCCCGGCGAACCCGCCGACCGGGATCGCCCCGCCACCATCATCGGCGGTTCCCGGTACCCGTCCCGCTGCGAGCCCGGTCGGCACGCCCCCGACCCACGGCGCCCAGCCGCCCGCCGGCCCACAGCCACCCCCAGCGCGCTCGACCCGTGCCCGGGCCGGCGGCCTCGACCACGGCGCTTCGAATCTCACGGTTCTCCTCGGCGTCCACCGCTCCCGCACCGATCGCGACGCCGCCGTCCGTGCGGCGGCAACCGTCGCCGCCGGGGGCACCACCCAGTTGTTCGGCGTGATCCGCAACCAGAGCGGCATCGTCGACAACTACGACCTCACGATCGACGGGCTTCCCCGCGACTGGTGGACGATCAGACCACCGACCGTCTACCTCGTTCCGCTCGGCCGCGGCGAGGGCTTCGAGCAGGAGCTCGAGATCCTGCTCCACCCACCGCGCAGCCCGGCCGCCGAGGCTCGAGCCTGGACGATTCACCTGATCGCGACGTCGCGCACCTCCGGCCAGCAGGTCGCAGCGGCCGGGGCGACGCTGACGATCGACCCGTACAGCGACCTCGACGTCGACATCCTCCCCCGGCTCGCCGACGGCCGCCTCGGAGCCCGTTTCGAGGCTCTCGTCGCAAATCAGGGCAACGCCCCCGCGCAGGTGGCCGTGTCGCTCGAGGACGAGGAGCAGAACCTCACCTTCGAGCCCGACGGCCGCGTCTTCACCTTCAGCGCCCTGCGGCGTGCCGCGTCTCCGTTCACCGGACTCCTCCGCAAGCGGGCCGGGAAGATGGCGGCGCGGGTCAAGACGCCGCAACCCGGCGCAGCCGGCGTCAAGCTCCCGCGCGCTGGTCAACAGCTCGTCTCGAAGACGCTGGCCGACCAACGCAAGCAGGCCACCGCCAAGGCCGACGATGCCCTCGCGACCGCCGCCGGCGAGCACTCGATCGACCCGGAGATCGGTCAGACCGTGGTCGCGATCGTCCCCGGCGGCTCGGCCTCGATCCCCTTCCTCGCCCGGCCCCGCACCCAGCAGTGGATCGGTCGTCGCACCAATCGCCGATTTGCCGTCCAGGCCGTCGAACTCGACGGCGACCCGAGAAGGCCGACCCGCTCGACGGGGACCCTCCGGCAACTGCCGTGGCTCCCGACCTGGATCACGCTCGTGCTCGTCCTGATCCTGATCGCGATCGCCCTGCTCGTCCTCCTCCGCCCGAAGGACGTCGCCGTCCCCAACGTGGTCAACGCCAAATCGGCCCTGACCGCCGAGAAGGTGATCCAGGCCGCCGGGCTCGTGATGTCCCCGGACGTGCAGACCGAGGTCACCTCGAAGGTCCCGCCCGGCGTCGTCGTCAGCCAGACGCCCCAGCCTCCCTACCGCGAGCGCAAGGGGTCGACGGTGTCGATCGAGGTCGCCACCAGCGTTGCGACGACGACGGTCCCAACCGTCCATCACGACACCCTCGCCCAGGCCGACAAGAAGCTCACGGCCGCCGGACTCACGCTCGGGTCAGCCTCACCCAAGCCCAATCCCGACGAGATCGTCAACAGCCAGGTCCCGCTCCCCGGCCTGCGCCGACCCAAGGGGACCCCGGTGAACGTGTTCCTCGTGCCACGTCCCAAGAAGAAGGTGAAGACCGGAACCACCGGGGCAACGGGCGCCGCCGGCGCCGCTGGCGCGGCCGGGGCGGCGGGCGGGGCGGGCGGGATGGTCGCGGTACCCGCCTTCGCCGGCAGCCTGCTCCCGAGCTACCAACAGAAACTCACCGGCGAGATGCTGACCGGCAAGGAGACCTACCGCATCGACCAGGCCCCGGCCGGGACGGTGCTCGCGACGATCCCGAAGCCGGCGACGAAGGTCAAGTCCAGGAGCCGCGTCGAGATCGCCGTGTCGGCGGGCTTCCCACTCCTCGCCTACGACACCGGCGTGAACCTCGCGGCCGTGGCCGGATCCTCGGGTGCGAGCTCGAGCGCCCTCGCGATCGGCGGAGCCACACAACCGGCCTGGGATCTCGCCGGGAACGACCTCGCGTTCGTTCGCGGGCCGTCGATTCTCGTCCGGACGGGTGGCCCTCAAAGCACCGGCCTGCTCTCGCTCGCCCCCGCCGTCGCCGGAACCAGTCACGACAGTCCGGCCTTCGCGCCGACGCATCGCGGCGAGATCATCGCGTCGATCTCGCACACCCCCACACTCGACTCCCTCTGCTTCTCCCAGATCGTCTCCGGTCGCCCATCCGCCCTAAGCTGCCTCCCGGTCCCTGGCTGGCGTCTCGGCGCGATCACGTGGGGGCGCAGCGGCTTCTCGCTCCTCGTCTCGGCCACGGCCGCCACCGATCCGACCACCTTCGGGCTGCTCCAGTTCTTCTCGACGATCCGCTTCTCGCCGCAGGCCTCCGGCTGGGAGACGTCGGGCGCTCTCGTCACACCGAGCTCACCCGGCCGCGGCGTCCTCCAGGCGGCGATCTCGCCTGACGGCAAGCAGGTCGCCGCGATCGCGAACATCGGCGGCGGGAGCTTCCACGTCCTGCTGACCGGGATCCGCGACCTCGCCTTCAAGGCGGCAATCACCCTCCCGTCGGTCGGCTGCCAGGTGAGCTGGCGATCCGACGGCGGCGAGCTCGCCGTCGTCGAGGGCGACCCACAGTGCTCGACTCCGATCGGCCCGATCGTCGGAATCGCGCCCGGCGCACCGAAGACCGTCACGACGCTCGTGCTCGAGGGCGAGAACCCCGCCTGGCAGCCGATCGACCTCGCCTACTCCGGCTGAGCCGGCCGGGGCCCGGAAGAGTCCTCCCGAGCCGCGCCCCGCGGAGGCGACTCAGGGGGCCTGGACGCCGATCTGGCCCGGGAAGACGACGAAGATCGGCGCCGGCGGAACTCCGTTGGTCAGTCCGGTGAGCGTCTCGAGGTAGACGGGCAGGCCCCCGACGAGGACGGTCGGGGAAGACGATCCCGGAAACGTCGAGACGACTGCAGTGCACGGCGCCGTCACCGGTGTGACCGGCACCCTGCAACCCGCGATCGGCGCACCGATGAGATCCGGGTCGCGGAGCACCGGCCCACCCTGGGCCATGATCTCCACCTGCCGCGGGATCACCACGACCTTGCCGCCATGCGGGCAGATCACCACCGCGTTGCTGTTCAGGATCATGGGCACCCGCCGCGCTCCATTGTCCCGATCCTAGACCAGACCGAACGCGCCGAAGGGGCAACCCCGCCTGCCCGAGGGGACCCTCCTCAACCGGTCGGAGCCCCCCTCCGACGACCCGATGTGGCGGAGGTCACGAGAAAAAGCCCGCCAGCCAGCCGTGGGCGCTATCCTGAGGGCTCAGGTCGAACAACCGTTCGACAGAGCAGTGCAGGACTTCGTGGGTCGTTGCTGGACAGCATCCTCCGCGTACCCAGCACATAAAAACCGGAGGAACACGCATGCCAACCGGCACCGTGAAGTGGTTCAGCGACGACAAGGGCTTTGGCTTCATCACGCCCGACGACGGATCCAAGGATCTCTTCGTGCATCACAGCGGCATCGGCGGCGACGGCTACCGCTCGCTCGCCGAGGGCGCGAAGGTCTCCTATGACGCCGAGAACGGCGACAAGGGCCCCAAGGCCGTCAACGTCACGACGCTCTAGCCAGAGCTTCGTAGCGACGCCAAGGCGTCGCACCCCGGGGGTTCGCCCCCAGCCGGGCGCAAGCCGCCCGGACGCCGGCTCGATTCCCATGGGATCGGGCCGGCTCTTTTTCAAAGACGACTGGGTCCGCCCGGCCGCCCGGCCATCTCGGTGCAGACGGCCGCAGCTCGGCCCCGCAGGGCGAGCCGCGAACCGGGTCAGGCCTTGCTGCGGGAGTTCTTGATCTCCTTGGCGACTTCGGAGCCCCAGCCCATAAGGGCGGTGACGAACTGCTTGGCCATGCCGACTACCTGGTCCTTCTTGCCGGCCGTCTCGAGCGGCTTGTTGCCGGTCAGAGACCCGATCGTCTCCTTGATCTTGCCGAGCGTCTTGTCCAACTGTCCGGCCATGTGACTCCCTCCTCAGGGGAAAGCTAGGTGGATCGCGGCGCGCAGCCGTCTCCGCCACGCTACCAGCCGCAGGCCGTTTCGCCTACGGCCTCAAACATCGCATAATCGGGCGTAGCCGATGGCAGAACTCAGCCGCTACGAGGCCAAGCGGGACTTCGGCCGGACGCCGGAACCGAAGGACGCGCCCCGACCGACCGGCGAAGAGCCGCGCTTCGTCGTCCAGGAGCACCACGCCCGCCGCCTGCACTGGGACCTTCGCCTCGAGCGCGACGGCGTCCTGCGGTCGTGGGCGGTCCCCAACGGGATCCCCGACGACCCCGACCACAACCGCAAGGCGATCCAGACCGAGGATCACCCGATCGCCTACCTCGACTTCGAAGGCACGATTCCCGCCGGCAGCTATGGCGCCGGGACGATGTCGATCTGGGACGCCGGAACCTATGTCGCCGAGAAGTTCGAGCCCGACAAGGTCGTCGTCGACTTCCGCGGCAGCCGGGTGACCGGTCGCTACGCCCTCTTCCGGACACACGGCGCCGACTGGATGATCCACCGGATCGACCCCCGCACGCGACCGACCGACCCCTTCCCCGAGCACCTCGCGCCGATGCTCGCCCGGCTTGGCCGGATGCCGGCTGCGGACGATGCCTGGGCCTACGAGATCAAATGGGACGGCATCCGCGCCCTGCTCTACTACCAGCCTGGCCGCCTGCGGATCGAGAGCCGTAACCAGAACGACCTGACCCACCAGTTCCCCGAGATTCGCGGCCTGGCCGAGGTCCTCGGCTCGCGGACGGCGGTCCTCGATGGAGAGCTCGTCGCCTTCGACGAGCATGGCCTGCCGAGTTTCGGGCGCATGCAGCAGCGGATGCACCTCTCCGAGCAGGCCGCCCGCAAGCGGGCGACCGAGATCGCCGTCGTCTACGTGATCTTCGACGTCCTCCACCTCGACGGCCGCTCGACGCTCGGCCTGCCCTATACCGGCCGCCGCGCCCTGCTCGACGGCCTCGCCCTGTCCGGCCGGGCTTGGGGGACGCCCGAGTCCCAGACCGGCGGCGGCCGCGACCTGCTGGCGGCGACCGCCGAACGTGGCCTCGAGGGAATCATCGCGAAACGTCTCGACAGCCGCTACGAGCCGGGCGGCCGCAGCGGCGCGTGGATCAAGCTGAAGAACAGCCGCCGCCAGGAGCTCGTGATCGGAGGCTGGCTCCCCGGCCGGGGCCAGCGCCGCGAGCGGATCGGCTCGCTCCTCGTCGGCTGCCACACCCCTTCCGGCGAGCTCCGCTTCGCCGGTCGGGTCGGGACTGGGTTCACCGACGCCGAGCTCGACCGGCTGGCAGCCCTGCTCGGTCCGCTCGAGCGGCCGACCAGCCCGTTCGCCGGCCGCCAGATCCCGGCCGGAGCGGTCCACGTCTCACCGGTGCTGGTCGCCGAGGTCGAGTTCTCCGAATGGACCGCGCAGGGCCACCTGCGGGCCCCCTCCTACAAGGGGCTCCGCGAGGACAAGCCCGCGGCCGACGTCGTCTGCGAGGCCGTCGCTGACGACGTCGAGGGCGAGGAGCCCGAGCTCGGGGAGGCCGCGGAGCCCGCGCTCGGGGAGGCTGAGGAGCCCGAGGTCGGGCAGGCCGCGGACGAGGCGCACCCTGCCCCGGCGGAGACCGGCCCGCAAGCGCCGGCGCCGGCGCCGCCCTCCGCCGCCTACGAGATCCTCCGGACGACGCCGACCACGGTGGAGATCGCGATCGACGGGCGGACGCTGAAGCTCTCCAACCGGCCGAAGGTCCTCTATCCCGAGACCGGCTTCACGAAGGGCCAGATGATCGACTACTACGTCGCGATCGGCCCGACCCTCGTCCGCCACACCACCGGCCGACCGCTCACGCTCAAGCGCTATCCCGACGGGGTCGACGGGAAGTACTTCTACGAGAAGCGCTGCCCGACCCACCGGCCGGACTGGGTGGCGACCGCACCGGTCTGGAGTGGGCGCAGCGCCGGTGAGATCGACTACTGCCTGGCCAACGACCTGCCGACCCTCGTCTGGGCGGCCAACCTCGCGTCGATCGAGCTCCACACCTCGCTGTCGCTCGCTGCCAACCTCGGCTGCCCGACGGCCGTCGTCTTCGACCTCGACCCGGGCGACGGCGCCGACGTCCTCGACTGCGCGAGAGTCGCCGTCCTGCTGCGCGATCTGTTCGCCGCGATCGGGCTCGAGACCCTGGTCAAGAGCTCGGGGTCCAAGGGCCTCCAGGCCTACGTCCCGCTGAACTCCGAGACCTCGTACGACGTGACCAAGCCGTTCGCCCAGGCCGTCGCCGAGCTGCTCGAACGCCAGCACCCCGAGCTCGTCGTCTCCCGCATGGGCAAGCACCTGCGACCCCACCGGGTCTTCATCGACTGGAGCCAGAACGACCAGCACAAGACCACCGTCAGCGTCTACTCGCTCCGAGCCGGCCCGCGACCGACAGTCTCGACACCGCTGCTGTGGACCGAAATCGAGCGGGCGCTAGCCGACCGCGATCCCGGCTCGCTGTTCATCGAGGCCGACGAGATGGCCGGGCGGATCGCCGCCCACGGCGACCTCTTCGCCGGGCTGGTCGAACTCGTGCAGAGCCTCCCCGACCTCTGACCCCGACGGCGCTCAGGGGCTAGGCTGGACTCCCCAACGACCTGGAGAAGGAGGCATCGTGGCGCGCAGAAGTCGGCGAACGTTCGTGTTGGCGGTGGCAGGTGTGTTCGGAGCCGGGATCGGCGGCGCCGTGCTCGTCTCGGCCGCGACGTCGGGGACGATCTCTGCCTGCGTGAACAACCAACCCAACGCCGGCACGCTGCGAGTCACCTCCGATCCGACCGGGTTCTCGGGATCCGCGTGCAACAACTTCGAGCACGCGATCACCCTCAACACCGCCGGACCCCCAGGGCCGGCCGGACCCGCCGGGGCACCCGGCGCCGCCGGACCGACCGGACCCACCGGGAACCTCGGGCCGGCGGGCGGGGCGAGCGGCGCAGGCGCGCCGGCCAGCGCGGTCGCGACGAACTTCATCGCGATCACGTCGTTCCCGATGCCCGCCCGGCATTTCGTCGAGGCCCAACTCGACTGCCCGAAGGGTGACGTCGGGCAGGGCGGAACCGCCGCGATGATCGCCCCGCTCGGCGTCTCTCCGGCCGTCGGCAACGCCGATGCCGGCCCGGGCATCACCAGCCCGAGCGGCCACCCCGCGGTCGGATGGACCGGCGAGGCGACGAACAGCTCGAGCCAGGCCGCCAGCCTCAAACTGTCGGCGATCTGCTCCGGACCGGATCTGAACGCGGCCCACGTGACCCGCAAGCTCGACCTGTCGAGGCCGCTGCGCACGACGAAGGCCACGAAGCCCTGACCGCCGAGACCGAACCCGCCCCCTCGCCCCTGACCTCGGTCGCATCGCGTCGGCTCGCCGGGGCGGCCGCGCTCGCCCTGGCAGCCACCGCGCTCGCCGGTTGTGGGATCGACAGCCCGTCGCTGGACGTCCCGGCTCATTCCGGGGTCACCGGCGCCCTGACCCCGGCCCCGGCGTCCGGCGTCCCCAGCTCCTACACCGGGCTCGGATCGCACGCCCAGGCGTTCGCCCGCGGCCACCGGGAGGCCGCCGCGTCGGCCGCCGCCAAAGCCGGCAAGGGGCCGGTCGTCAGCAGCATCGCCACCGACGCCGCCGGCCGGGTGATCGCGTATCTCGTGACGTTCAACTTCCAGCCACCGCTCACTGACCTCGAGCGCCTGGCGTCCGCCGTCGCGATCGGCGATCTTCCGGCGGATCGGATCACCGTCAAGTCGACGGCGACGTGTCTCGTCTACGCCAGTCCGACGATGAAGCAGCTGGTCGGGATGCTCTACGCCAGCGTCGTGACAATCCCGGGATCCTCCACCGCCCAGGTCCGCACGACACCGACGGCCACGTGCTGAGCGAACGTTCCGGGCTCCTGCAAACTCGCGGACAGACACCGCACGCGCACGCACCGCGCGCGTGCAGGCGGACATCGATCCTGGTGCGGCGAGCGGCCGATCGGCACCGTGTCAGCTGACACCGCACAGTGAGTGTGCGCTGAGGCGCGACCGTCGAGACCGACGCCGCCTTCCGCAGCCCTACGGCGTCGGGGCCGCCGGCTTGAGCCTGATCCGCTCACCGACCTGGAGGGCGCCAGGGTCGACGTAGGGGTTGAGATCCTCGATCTGGATGACGCTGACGCCCGTACGCTCGGAGATCAGCCCGTACGTCTCGCCGGCGTGGATGACCCAGACGGCGGGGATCGTCTTCGCGCTGACAGCCGCCAGGCCACTCGCGGGTGAGCTGCCGGCCGGGTCGAGCCGGGTTATCAGGAATGTGACGAACATCAGCGCTACGAGGACCCCGGCGAGCGCGGCTCGCGCCTCGACGGTGAGCCGCAGGCCGCGATAGTCGACGCGGCTCCACGACTCAGGACGCCGTCGGGGCTTCGGCTCCGGGAGCGGGTCGCGGAAGTTCGGGATCAGCTGGAGACCGGCCAGCCACGCGATCAGACGGGCGGGGGGGTTCTTGGGTGGGTTCGGCATCAGGCATCCCCCAGCTCGAGCTGGTCCGGCCTGTCAGCATCTTGTGACACGAACGACTCCTGTCTGGGCGTAGTCAAACGCGGAGATGCGTCCGATTGGCGGCCGGTCAACCGCCGGCGTCCGCTTCCAACCCTCACGGCACCGCGCCCGTATCCCGAGTAAAGAGCCGTCAAATAAATCTAGCAATGCAGGGTTGCATTCTTGTTACGCCGGGAACACTTTCTTCGTGGATGCTTAAGACACCGGCTGGCCGCCCTGCGCGGTGATGCGTCGGCGCGTCCAGTGACCCGCCTGCGCCGTCCCGTGATCGCGGCGGGGCGTCGGCGACGGGCGCGGTCGGCGGGTGGTCTGTCAAGCTCCGATCGGCGACGACAACGGTGGGAGGCGACGGAGATGAGGAAGATCGGCCTGGTAGGGCTTGGATGGATCGCGGTTCTCGTCGCGGCCGGACCGGCGAGCGCCGGCACGCAGAGCTTCACGACGCCGACGGTCTCGGCGAACCCGGTTGCCGGGAAGCCGGTCAGCCTGACCGAGAACGGGATCTCCGATCCGGGAAGCACGCTGACGGTCTCCGTCCAGCCCGGTGGCGGAGCCTGCACGGCGGCGTCGATGCAGATCGACTCGGCCGCGGTCTCGGGCACGTTCACCCACGTCACGACGTTCACCCCGCCGGCTCCCGGAACCTACACGATCTGCTACGTCTTCAACGGCGCGAACGGCTCCCAGAGCTCGAGCTTCGCGATCGTCGTGGCCCCCGCACCGCCACCCCCGGCCGGGCCGACCCCCGGGCCCGCGCCCGCGGTGGTGGCCAAGTGTGTGACGCCCCAACTCCTACGCCACTCGCTGGCGTATGCGAAGCACCTGCTTGTGAAGGCCAACTGCAAACTGGGTCGCGTCTATGAGCCGAGCGCACACACGCTCAGCCTTGCAAAGCGGCGCGACGGCGGGCACACGCCCAAGCTGATCGTGGTCTCGCAGACGCCGCGCAAGCCGGGGACCGTCTCCTACATGGGCGCGGTCGTGGCGGTTCGCCTGGGACTCGCCCCGCCGCCGACCGCGGCGCGCCCCGTGCGCAGCTGACGGTCCGCGGGCCGATCGTTGGGGGCCGGTGCGGCCGGATATCGGGACGTACGGGTCTGACCTGCATCACCGGCCGCGCCAGTCCGGGCCGTTTCTGCAACGGGTCGTGCGGGAGCACTCGACCTCCGCTTGGAGGAGGCGGTTTCTGCCACAGTGGCGCGACGGTCGCCGCCCGGTGGGGCGGTGGGGCCGAGCGTCGGCCCGATGAACCTCAACCGAGAGCCATCCCACTTCTCAGCCGGCGACCGCGTCCGAACCGCAGGCGAGACAACTCCGTCACGCCCGGCCGCGCCGGCGACGTCCGCGCACGCGGGCGGCTAGCCGCCGATGTTCCTCGAGACGACGCTCGTCTACCCGGTCGTGCTGGCGCTGCTCTGCATCGGCACGGGACTGCTGGTCGACCGCTGGAGCGGTCAGACCCTTCCGGGGGTGCTGCTTCCGGCGGTCGGCGTGGCCGGCCTGATCGCCGTCTCGCAGCTGAGCACGGCGGCCGCATCGACGGCGCCGGCCACCCCGTACGTGCTGGTCGCCGTCGCCGTCGTCGGGTTCGGCCTCGGCTGGCCGCGGCTCAGACGACTCGCCGGCAAACGCCGCGCCGCCGGGTCTGCGATCGGACTCCCGGTGGTCGTCTACGTGATCGCCCTCGCCCCGGTGCTGCTCGCCGGTCGACCGACCTTCTCGTCATACGGGGTCCTGCCGGACTCGGCTGTCCACATGATCGGGGCCGACTTCCTGGTCCACCATGGACAGGACTACACCCGCCTGGACCTGGGCAACTCGTACGGCGAGTACCTCAGGGCGTACTTCAACACGAGCTATCCGTCCGGCGCGGACACCCTCTTCGGGGGCAGCGCGCTGCTCCTGAGGCTCCCGCTGATCTGGGCGTTCCAGCCGTTCTGCGCCTTCGCGATCGCGGTGGCCGCCGGGCCGGCATGGCTGCTGGTCCGGCGACTCGGCCTGTCCGGGTGGGCCGCCGGGCTGGCCGCCGTGACGAGCACACTGCCGGCGATCGTCTACGGCTACGTCCTGGTCGGCTCGATCAAGGAGATCGTCTCGCTGGCGATGATCCTGACGCTCGGGGCGTTCGTCTGCGAACGGCCGGCCTGGTTGCGGGGACCTGTGACCGCAGTGATCCCGTTTGCGGTGGTCACAGCCGCCGGCATCTCGTCGCTGGGCGTCGGCTTTGGCGCGTGGGTGATCGCGGCCGTCCTCGTACTCGTCGTCTGGCTGGGCCTCGAGATCCGGGACGGGCGGGTGGGGGTCGTGCGCTCGCTGATGCTCTCATTGGTCGGCGCGGTGACGCTGATCGTCTGCGCATTCCCAACGATCAGCGACCTCTCGGGATCGCTCAGCGTCGCGACGGGCATCGCGGCGACGGCGAATCCCGGCAACCTCAAGGTTCCGCTGCGGACGGAGCAGATCGTTGGTCCCTGGCTCGTCGACAGCTACCGTCACCGCCCGGACCGGGGATTCGCCCGAGATCTGACCTACGCGTTGATCGCCCTGACGCTGGCCGCTGCCGCCGCGGGCGTTGCCGAGCTGATCCGCCGGCGTTCGTACGCGCTGGGCGGCTGGCTTGGCGGGATGTTGGTCGTCTGGGGCGGGCTCACCGCGTACGGGACGACGTGGGTCGACGCAAAGGTGCTGATGATCACCTCGCCGGTGATCATGCTGCTCGCCTGGGCCGGCGTCGCCGGACTCTGGAGGTCGAGGTCGGCGTGGCGCGTGCTCGCGGTCGCGGTCGGCTTCGTCCTCGTCGGCGCGATCGCCGCGTCTGACGCGATCCAATACCGGGGGTCAGATCTCGCGCCGACGGCGCGCTACGACGAACTGGCCTCCCTGAACGTCCGCTTCGCCGGCCAGGGCCCTACCCTGTTCACGCCATTCGACGAGTGGTCGCTCTATGAGCTCCGGAGCATGGACGTCGGCGGCCCGGACTTCGTCTACCCGCCGAAGCGACTGACCGGCGTAGCGGCCGCCCACGGCAGCCTGGTCAACCTCGATCGGGTCGCGCCGGCCGCGTTCGCCGGCTACCCGCTGGTCATCACCGACCGGGATCCGCGGCAGAGCAGACCGCCCGCGGCCTACCGGCTGATCTGGGAGGGCACCTACTACGAGGTGTGGCGCCGGGATCCCGGGGCGCCGACCGCGCTCGCGCATCTCGGCCTGTCGGGAGTCCAGCCGGCCGGCTGCACCCACATCGGAGCACTCGCGGCCAAGGCCGAGGCCGCCGGTGCCAGCCTCGTGGCGGCGATCCCCGTGCGGCGGGTGACCATCGACCTGGGCCAGCCGTTGTACTCCGGGTGGAGCCGGGACGCCGTCGCGTCGGTCGGGCTCGTGATGACGCCGTTCGGTCACCTGACGGCCGACTTCCGCGTGCCCACGGCCGGCGTCTGGAACGTCTGGCTCCAAGGGGAGATCATGCCGACGATCGCCGTCAGCGTCGACAGGCACGCGCTCGGGAAGATCTCCGGACAGCTCGACGGCAGCGAGTTCAATCCCGACACGATGACGCCGTTCCCAGTCCGCCTGGCTGCCGGCGTCCACGTCCTGAGGATCTCACGTGGGGGTCGCAGTGTCGCCCCGGGGAACGGGGGCTCGGCCCTGCTCCATGCCGCATTCGTCACTCCGGCCGGCGCAGGAGAGAAACTCGAGACGCGGTCGGCGAGCAGCTGGCGGTCGCTGTGCGGCAGGCCCTACGACTGGATCGAGGCGGTCCGGTCCTACTGAGACCGGGCGACGCGGTCCGGTCCTGCTCAGCGGGAGCGAGGCCGGTTCGGTGTTACTGAACCGAGACGAGATCCACGACGAAGACGAGCGTCTCGTCGGGACCGATCACGCCGCCGGCGCCACGCTTGCCGTAGCCGAGATGCGGGGGGATCGTGATCCGGCGACGTCCGCCGACCTTCATCCCGGTGACGCCCTCGTCCCAGCCGGCGATCACCTGGCCCATGCCGAGCTTGAACTTGAAGGTGCTGCCTCGGTTCCACGAGGCGTCGAACTCCTTGCCGGAGGACCAGGACGTGCCGACGTAGTGGACCTCGACGGTCTGGCCCTTCTGGGCGACCTCGCTGCCGCCGACCTCGAGATCCTCGAGCTGGAGCTCTACGGATGGAGTCTGGTCGGGCGGAATCTCGATCGTCGGGCGGTCGGGCATGCGCACAGAATACCGGTTGCCCAGCCGAGCCCGCCTCACCGGTTGGGCCGACGATGCCAGAGGCGAGGCCTTTTGCGTGTGGCGGCGTGGGTCGGGGACGGCGTCACGTGTGCGCCGCAGCCACGACTGAGTCGCTCGAGAACGTTGTCGCGGCCCCGGACACACGAACAGTGTTCGTATGTGCATCAGTGTTCGTA
>DASZKP010000044.1:0-3814 GCA_035553395.1 Solirubrobacteraceae bacterium
AGGGAGGCGTCACGGTGGGCACGGGCGCCGGCGGGACGTCGCTCGGAACGCTCGGCGCAAAGGCACGGGATTGCTTCACCGGCGGGGCCAACGCGGCGACGTACACGACCGGACACCGGTACGCGTTCACCGTGACGATCGGTCCGATCCCACTGCATCCGACGAGCACGGTGTCGGGCAGGGCGCTGACCGCCAAGCCGTACAAGACGATGCGGCGCGGCGGGCCGGGCTCGCAAAGGCCTTGGGCTGTTGAGCTGCCGCTAACTTTGAGAGCGTGCGTGTCCCGTCCTGGCTCGGCAGAGCAGTCGCCGCCGACCCGGAGCGTGTCGCCGTCGAGACGGCCGCCGGGTCGCTGACCTACGCAGAGCTGGAAGCGGCTTCGCGGGTTCAGCTGCGGCGTGGTGCCCGGGTGGCGATTGCCCTGCCGGCGGGCTTGGACTTCGCAGTCGCGCTGCACGCCTGCCTGCGGTCTGGCGCGGTCGCAATACCCGTGGACCTCCGCCTGGCGTCGGCCGAGCGGGCGCGGATCTGTGAGGCGGCCGACGTGGTGATCGACGAGGAGCCGACGGCGGCATCCTCAACCCCGACGGCAGGATCATCAACCGCGACTCACGACCTCGACGCGACCGCCGCGGTGATCCACACGTCGGGGACGAGCGGCACGCCGAAGGCGATCGAGCTGTCCTACGGCAACTGGCTGTGGAGCGCACTCGGCTCGGCCACGGCGATCGGCCTGGACCCGGCCGAGCGGTGGCTGTGCACGCTGCCGCTGGCCCACGTCGGCGGTCTGTCGATCCTGATCCGTTCGGCGATCTACGGGACGACGGCCGTGCTGCATCCACGCTTCGACACGCAGGCGGTGCTCCAAGCCCTGACCGACGGCGAGATCACCGTCGTCTCGCTCGTCCCGACCACGCTCGCCCGGCTGCTCGACGCCGGGCTCGAGTCCCCGCCGGCGCTGCGCTGCGCGCTGATCGGCGGCGCACCCGCGTCGCCCGCCCTGCTCGAGCGGGCCAGGGCCGCCGGCATCGTCGCCGTCCAGACCTACGGCCTGACCGAAGCCTGCTCTCAGGTCACGACGCAGATCCCCGGAGACGTCGGCGACGACGCCGGCGTCCCGCTGTTCTGCACGCGGGTCCGGATCCACGACGGCGAGGTGCAGGTCGCCGGACCGACCGTCGCGCCGGCTGCCGCGCGGGCCGGGCAGGCCGGATGGCTGGCCACCGGTGACCTCGGCGAGCTCGTCGACGGCCGCCTGCGGGTCACCGGCCGCCGGTCGGAGATGATCCTCACCGGCGGGGAGAATGTCGCTCCCGCCGAGATCGAGGCCGTCCTCGCAGGGCACCCGGCCGTCTCCGAGGTTGCGGTCGTCGGTTACCCGCATCCGGCCTGGGGCGAGGCCGTTCGCGCCGTGATCGTGCTCAAGCCGGGGTCAGCTCCAGCCGACGACGCGTTCCGGGCGCACTGCTCCGCCCGACTCGCCCGATTCAAGGTTCCGAAGGAGTTCGTCTACCTCGACGTCCTGCCGCGTACTCCGTCGGGCAAGCTTGCCCGACGGGAGTTGCAGGACCGGCCTCGCTGCGGCGGACGGTGAGGCGCCGAGGCTCACCCCGTGAGAGCGGCCCTTCCAGCCTGGGCGCCCGCCTGCGGTCACGACCTGGTATCGGCAACTGGCTCCGGGGCCTTAGCTTGATCAGCCGTTCGTCGGACAGGTTCGTCGGGTGACCTGGCTCGCGCCGTCCGAGACCGCGTACCGGCCGGCGGCTGTGCGCGGCGACAGGCCGAGGTAGTCCATCGACAGCCGAGCCCGTTCGCTTGGCGGGATCCTCACGAGAACCACTGCGCCGTCGTTCACCGCGACGAGATCGTCGACGATCAGGGACAGCCCGTGATAGGGCGCATAGGCAGCCGCGGTGAAGCCAGCGCTCGGATCGGACGCGAGGTCGAGGGCGTCAGGCCAGGCGATCGCTCCGGCGACGACCGCCTTGTCGACGGGTCGCGGCCACCGGTTCGGCCAGCTCTGCCCCGGGCTGGAGATGGTGCTCGTGCAACCGACCGACTCCGGTCCCCGAAGACCCGACCGCGGCCAGTCCGCTGCTCTGGGGCCCGCCGGGTCCGGCGACCCGGGTCGCCGAGCAGGCGACGGTGCCGGCGACCGCGACCGCGAGGCTGGCCAGCGCGATCGAGAGGATGCGCATTCTGCCGTCCTACCCTGCGGCGGCCGGCGGTCGGGCAGCACAGCACCAGGCCGCGACGACCGGCTCGGCGGCGCCGACGTGTGCGGCGACGTGGCTGATCTGCCGGACCTCCGCCCGGCCGGGGCCGGTCGTGAAGAACATCCAGCTGTCGAGCTCGTGCCAGCCGACCAGCAGCCAGCCGCCGTCGGGCGAGAAGTAGAGGTCGCCGAGAGCCGTCCCGACGAGCAGCAGACGGCTCGCAGGCTCCGGCCCGACCGACGCCAGCAGGGCCTCCTGGCGTCCATTGGCTTCGTCGACCAGATACGCGACCCGGTGTCCCGACGGAGCGATCTGCGCCGCGCTGATCACAGCCCCACGAGGAGTTGGCAGCTCGGCGATCAGGCCGCCGCTCGCGGCGTAGACACGCAATGTCCGAGAGGTCGCGACGAGCAGCCGGCGGCCATTGGCCGACCAGCCGACGGACACCGGATCCCGGCCGACCGTCACGTGGGCGACGTCCCGGTCGGTGTCGGTGTCGATCACCGAGACCCGGCCCGGCGCGTCGTTGACGGCCAGCTCATGGCCGGTACCCGGCCGCCACGCGGCGACCGACAGCAGGCTGCCGGCCGGGATCGGTCGCAGGCCGCGGGCGCCGGTTCCGTTGCCGACGGTCACGTAGAGCTCGCGTCCGACGCCGAACGCGATGCGGTTGCCGTCGGGTGACCAGAGTGGGCTCTCGACCGGCAGGGCGTACCGCTCGGTCCAGGCGACGCGGCCGTTGAGGGCGACGGCGTCGAGCGTCTTGCCGCACGCGCAGGCGACGTAGTTGCCGAACGCCGACCAGCTGACGTCTCCGCCGGCGGTGTGCCCGACCGGTCGGGTGAGGCCCTGGCCGACGACCCACGCGTCGATCCCGGTCGAGACGAGCAGCCGGCCGCCGCCGGGCAGCGCGGTCGCCGCGGCCGGCCGGCCGCCGCCAGCGCCGATCGAGGCTCGCCAGGCCTGCTGGGCCCAGTGTGCCACGGCGGGTCCCTGCACGGCGGCGAAGCCGCCGACGGCCATCGCGAGCGTCGCGGCCGCCGCGGTAAGCCAACGCTGGCGCCGGCGCCGGCGGGGCTCCACGTGGCGCCCGGCATGCGCCGCGAGGACGAGGTCCCTCGCCCGCGCGCTGGTCGCGGCCGCGTCGGGCGCCGGCAGCGAGCGGAGCGCCGCGATCAGCTCGCGGTCATCCACGATCCGGCTCCAGCTCGTTGCGCAGCTGGTCGAGCCCCCGGCGCATCCGCGAGTTCACGGTCCCCACCGGCACGTCGAGGAGCTCGGCGATCTGGCGGGGCGAGAGGTCCAGCAGGTGGCGCAGGACTACGACGACCCGCCGTTCGTGGTCGAGCCCGGCCAGGGCGTCGAGCAGGCGATCCGACGGGCGGGCCGCCGGGTCGCCGTCCGTCGGCCGGCAGTCCGCCGCGCCGTCCAGCGGGCCGTCCTGCACTTCTCGTCGGACGGTCCGCGCCCGTGCGTGGTCGATCGCCCGGCGGGCGACGATCGTGTGCAGCCACGGTCCCAGGCGCCGGCTGCGGTCGAAGCGGTCGAGTGCGGCGATCGCCGCGAGGAACGCCTCCTGGGCGATGTCCTCGGCCGCG
>DASZKP010000045.1:0-63277 GCA_035553395.1 Solirubrobacteraceae bacterium
CCAGAGGCGAGGCCTTTTGCGTGTGGCGGCGTGGGTCGGGGACGGCGTCACGTGTGCGCCGCAGCCACGACTGAGTCGCTCGAGAACGTTGTCGCGGCCCCGGACACACGAACAGTGTTCGTATGTGCATCAGTGTTCGTACGATCGCGCTAGGGACCGCGATTGCTGGCGGCCCCCCGCGCAGATCCCAGCGTGCGCGTCTAACGCACTGGGCTCCTGCCTCGGGCTTTGGCGTCGAGCAACAACAACCCGCTCGACGCACGCGATCCAGATCACTTGACACGCGATCTCCGGCTCTGTGTCCGGAACGTGTTTCACTGCCCGCGTTCCCCTTGGCCAGGCCCCTTTCCTCCCCCGCCTCCGCCACCAGCAAGCCGGCTTTGTTCGACGAGATCACAGCTACTACGGGCCTGTCTGACTTCCCACGACCGTGCATCACGGGATTACGGCCTCGACCTTCCCGCCCCCAGCCCTGCCAACGCGGGCGGTCATGGGACCTCCCGGTTCTCGCGCATGAAGTATCCGTGCGTGCCCAGTTCCCAGACCGCGCAGGGCCCCACAACAACTCGCGACAACGCCGCCGCAGATTTCGCCTTCCGCATCGTTCGAAAGCGTCAGCACCCTGAACTCGAACATTTCGCGGCTCCATAGCCCAGCCCACACATCCCCCTGTCAACGCTTCGACGACGCCGTCACGAGCGCCTCCGCATGACTCGGGGCCACCGTGGATCGCTACTCCTTCCGATGTAGAGAACTCTCATCTCCTACTCCATGCCGGCTTATCCCGGCGCCCCGAACACCGTTCGGATGCGAACACCGTTCGGATGCGAACACCGTTCGGATACGAACACCGTTCGGATACGAACACCGTTCGGATACGAACACCGTTCGGATACGAACAGCGTTCCTAGGTCGCTGTCGAAGTAACTCTCAATCACGGCGCGCGCCGGTGACGCTCAGCAACGCGCTGGGCCGCCCGGCCCCGCCGCCCCGCCCGGCCCCGCCTGGCCCCGCCCGGCCCCGCCGCCCCGCCCGGCCCCGCCTGGCCTGCGGGCCCCGCCGTCCCCGCCGTCCCCGACGACCCCGCCGACCCCGCCGGCCCCGCCCGGCCCTGCCGGTCAACCTACGCCCAGGAACCGCGCTCGAGCAGCCCCACCCGACCCTCGTGGCAGCCGTTTCAGGACCGCGACAACGTTTCTCGACAGGCTCAGTCGTGGCCGAGTCGCACGGGAGGCCTCACCGCACCAAGGCCGAGACATACGATTCAGCCACCAGCGAGGACGGCGTCGTAACCGGCGGCCCGCAGCCAGTCGACGACGACCGCGCGATGGTCGCCCTGGAGCTCGATCACCCCGTCCTTGGCCGATCCGCCGACGCCGCACCGTTTCTTCAGGCGACCGGCGATCACCCGCATGCCGGCATCGTCGACCGGCAGGCCGGAGACGGTCGTCACGGCCTTCCCCCGGCGCCCGGAGGTCTCCCGTCGGACCTTGACGCGACCGCCCGCCTGCGCGGGCTGCGGGGTCGGGCCGGCCCGAACGCGACGGAGGTCGCCGTCGTCGCTCGACCAGACGAGATTCGGGTCGCGGTCAGGCATCGTTCTCGTCAGCTCGTCCTCGTGATCGTGCCCGTGGTCGCCCTCGTGCTCGTACTCGTACTCGTACTCGTGCTCGTGCTCGTGCTCGGGCTCGGGGCGCGGGTCAGCTGTGCTCGGCGCGGAAGCCGGCGTTCAGCAGCGCGGCCGACTGCCTGGCGAGGTCGGGCGAGTGGAGCAGGACCGAGCCGATCCGGACGGTCCCCCGGCGGGCGGTCGCGACGAGGCAGAGGCCGGCGGCGTCGGTCTCTCCGGTCTTCATCCCGGTTATCCCGGGAAAGCCCGACCGGAGCAGGGGATTATTGTTGTACAGGTAGAGCTTGTGTCCCTTGATCGGGAACGGGATGATCGCGCTGGCGCTGGAGACGATCCGAGCGAGGCGGGGCTGGGCGAGGACGATCCGGGCGAGTCGGGCGAGGTCGGCCGGGCACGAGACGTTGGCGTTCTCGATCCCGTCGGGCGAGACGTAGTGGGTGCAACCGAGGCCGAGTGCTCGGGCGGTCGTGTTCATCAGAGCGACAAAGCGCGGCAGGGTTCCCGAGATGTGCTGGGCGAGAGCGATCGCGGCGTCGTTGCCGGACGGGAGCAGCAGGCCGTAGAGCAGGGACTCGAGCCGGACGTGGCGTCCGAGTGGGAGCTCGCCGACGCCTGAGCCCTGGTAGTCGATTGCCTGCCTGGTGATCAGGACACGAGCGTCTGCCGGGGCGTTGCGGACCACGAGGAGGGCGGTCATCATCTTCGTCAGCGAGGCGATCGGCAGGACCTGCGTGGCGCCGCGCTGCCAGAGGACGCGGCCGGTGTCGATGTCGAAGAGGATCCCCGCTCGCGGCTGGGCCTTGAACGGCGGCCCGACCGCGCTGGAGTCGTCCAGGGCGAGTTGGGTCGCACCCGACGCTCCGAACGACGCGGCCGCCGCCGCGGCCGCGGCCGGGTCTGCGATCGGCTCGGCGGCCGACCCGCCGAGAGCGCCCGCGCCGGCCGATCCGCCCGATCCGACCGCGCCGGCCGATCCGACCGCGCCGGCCGATCCGCTCGCGCCGGCCGCGGTCTGACCGGAGACACCGAGATCGGGCACGGAGCTGACGCGATCGGTCGTTCCGGTGGCGGCGGACGCCGGCCGGAGGCCGGGGCGGTGCGCGAACGGAAGCTGGATGCCCGAGCGCAAGACGACGAAGGCGACGGCCGCGGCGGCGAATGCGAGTGCGGCGAGCGCGCGGCGGCGTGCACGGGCCCGGCGGCGGGCCAGGCGGCCGGCGACGGCGCCGCTGCGCGGGAGGAAGCGTGGCGACTGGGTCATCGGCGTGCGGGTCGGGGACTGGTCGGCGGCATCAGACCGGAAAGCCGGGGAGCCGCGGCCGGGGGGGTTGGGGCCGGGTGGTCGCGAAGACCTTGATCAGGAGGAGGCCGAAGGCGAAGCCGCCGACATGCGCGAAGTAGGCGACGCCCCCACCGCCGCCCGTTGGGTCCGCAAGCCCGGCGGCGCCGAGGACGGCCTGCTCGGCAAACCAGATGCCGAGCATCAGGATCGCGGGGATCTCGATGACGGTGAAGAAGAGGACGATGAAGACGAGGGTCATGATCTTGGCGCGGGGGTAGAGGAGGATGTAACCACCGAGCACGGTCGCAATCGCGCCGGACGCCCCGATCGTCGGGGCCATCGAATTCGGGTCGACGGCGATCTGGAGAGCAAGGGCGGCGAGGCCGCCGAGGATGTAGAAGGAGAGGAAGCGTAGGCGACCCATCGCGTCCTCGACGTTGTTGCCGAAGATCCACAGGAATAGCATGTTCCCGAGCAGGTGGAGGGGGTTCGCGTGGAGGAACATCGAGCTGATCGCGGTCAGGGGGGTCGCCGGCTGGGGGCTGGCTGGACCGCTCGCACCGGCCTGGTGGTGGCAGACGACGCCGGCGAGCGCGGACGGGTCGCAGTGGCTGGCTGAGTGGGTGAACTCGTAGGGAATCGCGCCGTAGTGGACGGCGACCTCCTGAGACGGTCCGCCGAGCAGGGAGCCGCCGTGGCGCAGCGAGATCAGGTAGACCACGACGTTGACGGCGATCAGGAGGAGCGTGACGATCGGCAGCCGCGTGGTCGGGATGTCATCCCGCAGCGGGATCACGCGAATCTCCGCGGCGCACCGGTCGGACGCCCGCCCGGCCCGACCAGTCGCCGGGCCGACGAGCGGCCCAGCCGCGGCACTAGCCGGCCGTGCCCGTCGGGGCCCAGGCGGCGAGCGGGCCGAGCCCGGCGTGCGGCTGGGGGACGTGGAGGTCGGCGTGGTAGGAGGACCGGACGAGCGGGCCGGCGGCGACGTGGTCGAAGCCGAGCGCGTAGGCGGCGGCCTCGAGCTCGGCGAACTCGTCGGGGTGCCAGTAGCGGACGAGCGGGAGGTGCTGGGGACTGGGCCGGAGGTACTGGCCGACCGTCAGGACCTGGACGTCGTGGTCGCGGAGCAGACCGAACGTGTCGAGAAGCTCGTCGAAGGTCTCGCCGAGCCCGACCATCAGCCCGGACTTGGTCCGGATGTCGTCCCCGCCGAGCGCCTTGGCGTTGCGCAGGACGCGGGCCGAGCGCAGGAACTCGGAGCCGCGGCGGGCGACCGGATACAGCCTGGGCACGACCTCGACGTTGTGGTTGAAGACGTCGGGGCGGGCGGCGATCACGCGAGCGAGGGGCATCTCCTGGCCCTGGAAGTCGGGCGTCAGGACCTCGATCTGACAGTCGGGGGCCTGGCGGCGGATCTCGGCGATCACGGCGACGAAGGCGCCGGCGCCGAGATCGGGGAGGTCGTCGCGGTCGACCGAGGTGATCACGGCGTGGCGGAGCCCCATCTTGGCGACGGCGCGGGCGACGCGGGCGGGCTCGAGCGGGTCGTTCCAGGAAGGCCGGCCGGTCTTCACGTTGCAGAAGCCGCAGCGGCGGGTGCAGGTGTCGCCGAGGATCATGAACGTGGCGGTCCCGCGCTCCCAGCATTCGCCGATGTTCGGGCAGGCGGCCTCCTGGCAGACGGTGTGCAGGTTCGCCGCGTCGATCAGCTTTCTCAGGGCCCGGTGGCGCGGGCCGCCGGGGGCTGGAACCTTGAACCAGGGGGGCTTGCGAGCCCGCATATCGACGGTCTTCTGACCGATCAGGTCGAGGACATTCATTCCGCCCGGATTGGCACGGGAGCGGGTAACATGCGCGGGCTCAGTCATCGAACCCAAAATGGTATAGGGGGCGGTTAGCTTGTCTGCGATCGAAGACGCAAAGTCTGCAGTGCAGGGCGTATTGGCCAAGGCCGGCGGAGCTGGTGGGGTTCCTCCGGCGAAACTCCTCGGCGGCGCTCGCGTGGCCATCGGCGCGGCGGGAATCCTGGTCCCCGGGATCACGGCGTTCGTGACCGGCCTCAAGCCGGGCCGCAATCCGCCGGCGTCGTATCTGGTGCGCCTCAACGGGGCGAGCAACGCCGCCCTCGGCGCGGCGATCCTCGCCGGCCCGGAGGCGGCGCGTCCGCTGCTCGTCCAGATGGGCCTGGCCACAGACGTGGTGGGCCTCCTCGCGACGCGGCGGGCGAAGAAGCAGGGCAACATCGGGCTGCGCGCGTTCGCCTTCGGCGCCCTGACCGAACTGGCTCTGGCAGGGCTGGGCGGAGCGGTCGTCGCCGGGAAGGCCTAGGCAGCTCCGCCGGAGACGTGGCCTGCCGGGGCCGGGGAGAGCAGCGATTCGAGGCGGGCCCGCGAGACGAGTCGCTGGCGGGCCTGATGGGCAAACGCGAACTGATGTGCCATCCGCCTGCGAAAGCAAGGAAGCGTTCGCAGGTGGGTTTCGCGCTCGACGGACGTCATCTGGACGCCCTGTATCCCGCAGGCGACGACCCAGTCGAACGGGCGGAGGTCATTCTGTACGTTGACCGCAAAACCGTGGGTCGTCACGCCACGTGAGACGTGCACGCCGATCGACGCGATCTTGCGATCCTCGACCCACACGCCGGTCAGACCGTCATGCACCCCGGCCGGGACGCCCTCCTCGGCAAGCGCGGCGATGATCGCATCCTCCATCGTGCGCAGGTAGACGATCACGTCGGTGATCCGCATGATCGGGTAGCCGACGAGCTGCCCGGGTCCGTGGTAGGTGACGCGGCCGCCGCGGTCGGTGTCGATCACGTCGATCCCCCGGTCGGCGTACCAGTCCTCCCCCATCGGCAGCTCGCCGGGCGCGGTGCGGCGGCCGCGGGTGTAGACCGGGGGGTGCTGGAGGAGGAGGAGGATGTCCGGGACGAGGTCGGCCTGACGCGCGGCGCGCAGGCGCTGCTGGAGGGCGAGCGCGTCGTCGTAGGGGACCACCCCGAGGTGAGAGACCCAGATCTCGTCCATGCACCCAGGATCGCACAGGGCAATACCCTGCGACGGAATGGCCGCAGGCCGGGAAGCCCTGACGCGACTGCGCTGGCGAAGACGCGGGGCGTGGCTCTGGCCGAGCTTCGTCGCGGCGGTGGTCGGCGACGGGATCCTGATGCACACGCTGCCGATTTCGGGCGACCGGACGCAGCTGGTCGGGGCGCTGCTGCTGGCCGGCGTGCTGAATCTCCTCGTCGTCGCCGGGCTGGCGCCGTTGGTCGGGATCCCCGTCCGGCGAGCGCGGCCGGATCTGCCGGTCGTCGTGGCCCGCGACTACGCCGCGAGGGCCCTGATCGTCGCACTCAGTGGATTGATCGCGCTGCTGGGGATCGGTAATCGCGGCGCGGCTGACGCGCAGCGACGTGCGTTTGAGCAGCAGGCTCTCGCCGCCCGCCGCTACGTCCTCACGCAGGCCCCGGTGGCCTACCAGCGGCGGCTCGGACTGGCGGACACCGCGGTGCTCGACCGGAACCTGTTTCGGACATGCGTCCCCGGTGGAACTCGCGGACCGTGGCTGTGTGTCTTCGTTGACACGACCGAGAACCCGCCGGGTGTGACACTCGACCCGAGCCGGGCGCCGAACTCGACGTTCGTGGATTCCGGCGGCGGATGACCGGGCGGTGCGACCGGCGCGCGGGCGCGGTGTGAGCCGGGGAGCCGCCGGCAGGCTGTATAAGTAGCGCTCGCGGGTCCGGTCAGGGACGAATGTGAGAGGGGTGTGGGCGATGCGGGGCTTGTCGCGTCTGGTCGTGTGCTGCTCGGTGTCGGTCGGCGTGATCCTCGGCTGCTGCACGGGCGGCGCGTTCGCAAGCGTGGGAGGAGTGGCGCCGCTGCTCGAGAGCGGAGCGAGCGACGTGGGACCGGCGGCGGCCCGGACGCGCGCGATCACCGTGGTGCTGGCGCCGGGCAATGCGCGTGGGCTGGCGTCGTTCGTGGCCTCGCGCGATCACCCTGCGCTGAGCGTGGCCCAGAGCACGGCGCGGTTCGGCCCGACGGCGGGAACGGTCGCGGCCGTCGCGGGCTGGGCGGCGTCGGCGGGCCTGCGGGTCGACTCGGTATCGCCGGATCGGGAGCTGGTCCACCTCTCGGCGCCGAGCACGACGCTCGGGTCGGCGCTCGGCGTGGTCTTCGACCGCTTCGTGCGAGGCGACGGCTCGAGCTTCGTCTCGAGCGTCGGCACGGCCAGGCTGCCGAGCGCGATCGCCGGACGGACGCTCGCGATCCTGGGACTCTCGGACCTCTCGCGAGTCACGCCGGCGACGGTCTACAGGGCGAGCGGCGGCCTGGGTCAGGGGACGAGCTACGGCCCGCAGGATCTGTGGTCGCTCTACGACGCGCCGGCCAGCCGAACCGGCGCCGGGCAGCAGGTCTCAGTGATCGCCTCGGGCGACCTGAGCTCGGTCCGGACGGACCTCGGGACGTTCGAGTCGCACTTCGGCCTGCCGTCGGTGAAGTTCAACGAGATCGATCTGGGTCCGCCGTCGAGCGACACGTCGGCGGCCGACGAGTACGACCTCGACACCCAGTACTCGACCGGGCTGGCGCCGGGTGTCTCGCGGGTGAACGTGTACGACGCGGCGTCGCTGGCCGACAGCGACACGGTCACGGCGGTCGATCGCTGGGTCACCGACGGGCTCAGCGACCAGGCGAGCTTCTCGGCGGGTGAATGCGAGTTGCTGGCCGAGCTCGACGGTTTCGCGCCGGCCCTGGACGTGGTCCTGGCGACCGCGGCCGCGCAGGGCAAGTCGCTGTTCGTCTCGAGCGGGGATGCTGGGTCGCAGTGTCCGGCGCTGATCGCCCTCAACGGGCTGCCGGTCGGTCTTCCGGGGGTCGAATACCCGGCGTCGAGCGCGGACGCGATCGGCGTCGGCGGGACGTCGATCGTCTCGGCCACACCCCTGCTCGGGCTGAGCCTGCTGTTCGGGAACGGGCCGACCGAGCTGGGCTGGTATGCGAGCGGCGGCGGGACGAGCCTGTTCGAGGCGACGCCGTCGTGGCAGCAGGGCGCCGGCGGCAGCTTCCTGGGCATCCGGCGGGGGGTCCCGGACGTCAGCCTCGATGCCGATCCCAGCAGCGGGTACGACGTCGTGATCGGCGGGACGCTGACCAACGGTGTCGGCGGGACGAGCGCGAGCGCGCCGGCTTGGCAGGGAATCTGGGCCCGGGCACAGGCGGCCCACGGCGGGCGGCTGGGCTTCGCGGGCCCGGTGATCTACGGGGCGGAGCCGGGGTCGGCGTTCCGGGACATCACGCTGGGGATCAACACGTTGTTCCCGGCGACGACCGGCTGGGACTACGTGACCGGGCGCGGCGTGCCGGACATCTCGGCCTTCGTCGACGATGCGTGATCCGGCTGCCGGCGAGGCTCAGACGCTGATCGAGTCCCAGGGACTCCAGAGCCCGAGGGCGCGGTCACGGGTCCGCACATACGCCCGCCGGGCGACCCGGCGCTGGCGGGCGATCGTTCCGCGAGTCTGGACGTAGCGTGTCCACAGACGCAGGGCGCGCTCGGCTTCGGGCGTGTGGCAGCGGCGTAGGCGCGACAGGGAACAGGTCTCCTGACCCGAAGGGCTGTTACAGCCCTCACCTGGCGGACAGCAGATGTTCATGTGTGGTGGGTACCCGGGAGTCGGCGGGATTATGCAAAGCCCGCCGGGCCGGCGGCCGTTCAGTCGGGGGCGACCGGCTCGGGGGCGTCCTCGGGCAGCTGGTCGGAGCGGGCGGGCGCCGGGTCCAGGGAGAAGTCCGAC
Source organism: Solirubrobacteraceae bacterium (assembly GCA_035553395.1). Taxonomy (GTDB): domain Bacteria; phylum Actinomycetota; class Thermoleophilia; order Solirubrobacterales; family Solirubrobacteraceae; genus Palsa-513. The sequence goes on from DASZKP010000045.1 coordinate 8,716, forward strand.
CCGTCCGGCTCGTCGGTCTCACGCCGGCGCTCGGCGGGGGCGGCCGGCGAGCCGGAACCCTCGCCGTGTTCGGCGGAGTCGGCGCGGCGGGGTCCGTCGGTGTGCCTAGCCACGGCGGCGAATCCGCCTGCGCACTCGCTTGGGCGCGTCGGCGCCGCGCTGCAGGGTCTCGGCCGCCAGCCCGCGGACGCGGTTGACCCGCTCGAGCGCCTCGTGGTTGGCGGCGTCGGCCTGGGCGACGACGCGTTGGAGGCGGGTCCGCGAGCGGGTGCGGAGCCCGCGACGGGTCACGACGAGGGCGACCGCGGTCGCCACGACGCCGCCGGCGACGCGGAGACCCTGCTTGGAGCCGGCGGCTGCCAGAGCACGGCCGCCGAAGTCGGCGGCGCCGCTGGCCGCCGCGTCCCTGGTCTCGTCGAGCTTGGCGCTCGCGGCGGTACGGGCCTTCGTCTTGAGGGACTCGAGTGCTACCCCGGCGCGGGCGACCGCGACCGGCTTGAGCTCCGCGAACCTGGTCTTGGCGGATTCGACGACGATCGGCCGAAGCTCGGCGACCTTGTCCCTGGCGCGGGCGATCGCGACCGGCTTGAGCTCCTCGACGCGAGCGATCGCGGCCGGCTTGAGCTCATGGAGCTTCTCGCTGCCCCGCGTGAGCACGGTCGCCCGGACCTCGTCGAGCTTGGCCTCGGCGCGGGCCTTCAGCATGGGTTGGAGCTCGCGAACCTTGGCCTGGGCGCGGGCGCGGACGATCGGCTGGAGCTCGGCGGCCTTGGCCTTCGCTCGGGTGAGCGCGACGGTCCGGACGTCCTCGACCCGGGCCTTGACGTCGGTCGAGCGGATCGCGGCGATCGTCGTCGCGAGCTCGGCTCTCGTCTGGTCTATCTCCCGGCTGATTTGAGCTGCGTCTCGACCCATTTGAGATCTCCCTTCACGCTTTCGATCGTCCGCTGGGGCACCAGTGGAGTGGCCCGCCGCAGCTTGCCGAGGCCGGCCAGCGCGAAGACGGCGGCGAGCACGAGATAGGCGGCGAAGACGATCAGGGCGGCGAGCCAGCCGGCGAGCGTGGTCGCCAGGGCGAGGACGGCGGCGGCGGTGATCACGCAGAGCGACAGCAGTCCGAACAGCCCGGCCGCGATCAGGAGACCGGCGCCCTTGCCGAGCGACCCGACCTTTCCGGTCAGCTCGGCCCTGCCCAGCTCGAACTCGAGCTTGACGAGCCGCGTCGTCTGGGCGGCGAGCGCCTTGAGCTCGGTGCTCAGGCCGTCGTTCTGCGGCCGGGCGGCGTGATCGTCAGCCATGGGCGTGCCTCCTCGAGGTGACTTTCATCTTGGGCGGCCGGCTCACGGGTGTCCTGCGGAGCCGGTCGGGGTTTCAGGATACGTCTCGTCGGCCGTCCCGCCGGTCGAGTCATCCGTACCGGTTGTCCCGTGGTCATCGGTACCGGTCGTCCCATGGTCATCGCCCGGGGGGTGCGCATCGGGCGCTGTCGCCGCTGGTTCGTGGTCCTCGGTCGTGGCCTGCGTCTCGGGCACGACGGGCGTCGCCTGCTCGAGCGGTTGGGTCCTGGTGATCTTCATCTGGCGGTGGTATGCCCGGTCGCGTCGAACTCCACGCCCCGTATTCGGGTTGCCGGGGACCCTCGGGCACGGGAGGATGGCGGTGTGGCCAGTACCCGGCGAGTCGTCTTCCTACCTGGGGCGAGCGGTGATGACACATTCTGGGTGGACGTGGGCAGCCGGCTGCCGCCGGCGTGGGAGCGGGTTCACCTGGGCTGGCCGGGGCTGGGGGACCAGGCGGCCGACCCGTCGGTGCGGGGCTACGGCGACCTCGTCGAGCGGGTCCTCGGTGTGCTCGAGCGCCCGAGTGATCTGGTCGCCCAGTCGATGGGGGGAGTCGTGGCGGTGTCCGTGGCGGCCCGGGCGCCCGGCCTGGTCCGCCGGCTGGTGCTGAGCGCGACCTCCGGCGGGATCGACATGGGCCGGCTCGGGGCGGTCGACTGGCGGGAGGAGTACGGGCGCGTCTTCCCGCGCGCGGCCGCGTGGGTCGGCGATCCCCACCCCGACCAGACCGAGCTCCTGCGGCGGATCGAGTCGCCGACGCTGCTCCTCTGGGGCGATGCCGATCCGCTCAGCCCCGTGGCGGTCGGCGAGCGGCTGGCCGAGCTGATCCCTGGCGGGGTGCTGCGCGTGATCTCCGGCGCGACGCACGACCTCGCACTCGAGCAGCCGGGTCCGGTCGCGCGACTGATCGAGGCTCACCTGCGTTGAGCGCGCTCAGCTGGCGTAGCGGAGCCGGGCCGGCAGCAGTGGCACGACGAGGCGCCGGGCGTACTCGGCTCCCCCGGCGAGGGCCAGCGTGCGGGCCGGGTCCCAGCGGAGCCCGTACTCCCGGCGCAGGCGGGTCGGGAGGAGGCCGACCGTGACGAAGTTGGCGAGCTCGAGGACCGGACGGACCGCAAACGGCACGGGCGGATGGAGCACGATCCGGACGGCCAGCTCACGGGCGACGTCGGTGACCTCGAGATCGGGCCCGGCGAGCATCCGGTCGACGTAGTCGTCGAGCGAGTCGGGCATCTGGCTCGGCCGCAGGCCGAACAGGCGACCGACCTGGCGGTAGTCGCGCCAGTAGTCGTCGAGCTCGGAGCGGTCGAGCGCGGCGACGTAGCGCTCGTAGACGACGCGGCCGGAGTCGGCGAGCGTGGCGAGCACCCAGAGCAGGAGCTTGGGGTCATCGGCGGCGTAGGGCGTCCCCGCCGGGAAGCGACCGGCCGGCTCGGGGAGGACGCCGCGGACACGGCGGTGCATCGCGCGAACCCGGCGGGTCAGCCGGTCGGCGTCCTCGCGCGGCCCGAAGACGACGGCCTGGATCACGCGGGCGGTACGGGCGAGCCGCTCGTAGGGCTCGTCCATCGATCCGGTGTGGGCCATCAGCCCGGCGAAGGCGAGCGGGTGGGCGGCCTGCATCAGGAGGGCGCGCCGGCCGTAGAGGAAGACGACCTTCTCCCGGTGGACGCGCCGGATCATCGAGTCGTCGTCGAAGTACTCCATCACGGAGACGTTACGCACGCGGCCGGCCGGGAGATGCGACCGAGCCGAGCATCAGGCCGCTTGGGCGGATCCGCCGAGCAGGTCGATCACAGCCCGCTCGATACGTGCTCGGCGGCGCCACTGGGTGAGAAACCGCTCGTCGCGAGGTCCGTTGCCGATGTCGATCGACCGGCCGGTCGTGTACCGGTCGAGCAGCCGGGGGTCGACGTAGGCGCTCCGGCAGACGGCCGGCGTGTTTCCGAGGATCCCGGCGGTCACGCCGATCGCCTCGCTGATCGCCCGCTTGCGGCTCGCGATGGTCTGCGCGGGCGGGCCGGCGAGGCCGACCGCGGTGATCACGGTCGCGTTCCAGGTCCGGAAATCCTTTGCGGAGTGCCGGCCGCCGACGGCCTCCTTGATCGCCGCATTGACTTCGTCGGCGCAGAGCGGCCGCCACAGCCGCCGGCGCGAGCCGTTCGGCCGGCTCGCGGACGAGTCGTCGCGGTAGGCCAGCAGTTGGTCGGCAGATGCTCCGCGCCGGCGGCGGAGCGCCGCGACGAGCTGGGCGGCCGGCGGATCGCGAATCGTGATCTCGATGTGCTGAGCGCTCTTGCCGGGAAAGTCGAAGCTGACGGACTCGCCGTCGGCACGGACGTGCTCCTTGAGCAGCGTGGTGAGCCCGTGACTGCCGTGCTCACGCGCGTAGTCGTCTCCGCCGATCCTCATGCACCCGACGTCGAGCAGGCGGAGCGCGAGGGCGAGCACGAGGTCCCGGTCGAACTCGCGAGCGCGGGGTTCGCCGCGGCCGAGGTCGCGGGCGACTCGACGTCGCAGGGCGGGCAGCGCGTCGGCGAAGTCGAGCATCGCGTCGAACTTCTCGGCAGCGCGCCGCCGCTGCCAATGCGGGTGGTAGATGTACTGCTTGCGCCCGGCCGCGTCGACGCCGGTCGCCTGAAGGTGACCGAGCGGATCGGGGCAGATCCAGACGTCCTCCCAGGCCGGCGGGACAGCGAGTCCCCTGACACGGTCGATCGTCTCCTCGTCGGCGACGCGTGCACCGTCAGCGTCGACGAACATGAAGCCACTCCCCCGCCGCACGCGTCGGAGTCCGGGCCGTGAGCAGTCAGACCGCCGTAGTCGGGGCACCGCGAGCCCGGGAGCGGGTCAGTCGGTTGGGGGCGCGGCGGCCGAGTCGGCGACCTCGGCGCGAGCTTCGTCGGTGAGGGCGGAGAGCTCTCCGATCAGAGTGTAGAGCTCCTGCCGCGTCGCTCCGGCCCGCTCGGCGCAACGGCCGGCCTGCTCGGTCTGCTCACGCGCTGCCCGGAGATGCTCGCCGACGGCCTGGGTATGGTCGCGGAGGGTCGCGACGAGCCGGCGACGCTCGTCGGCCAGCTGGTTGAGCCTGTCGCGGAGCGCCAGCGCAGGATCGCCGTCGGTGGCCGACTCGCCGCCGCCGCGCGCGGCGGGATCGGTCCTGGCCGCCTGGTTTCGCCGGGTCAGGAGCCCCTCGACGTAGCCCGAGCAGTCGTCGGCGGCCTGCTCGGCCGCCAGCGCCACGGCGTAGGAGCGCTCGGCGAGATCCGACAACGACGACTCGCTCAGGCCCGAGCCGAGCGACCCGCCGTTGGCGCCGGTCGGTGCGCTCGCGGCCGCGCCGTTGCGAGCCGCCGTGCCGGTGGGCGCCGCGGCAGGTGCAGCGACGACCGAGTCAGGCGAGACCGGCGAGCCGTCGCCGACCGAGCCGTCGGATGACGGAGCTGGATCGGGCCGGTCGCCGAGCGACCCTTGCGCAAGCGCACCGGCCGTCGGTGACGAAGGGGGTGCGGGAACGTCGCCGGGGGCAGCCGTGGCAGGCGGCGAGGGCGCGTCTCCAGACACGGCAGGCGGCGGCGAGGCCTCCGGCCCGGGAACGTCGGCCGCCGACCCACTGGGCGGCGCTTGCACCGGGGTCGCGAGGAGCGCCGCCGGCGCGGCTGCATCCGGTGCCGCGGCGGCTCCATCCACCGCCGCGGCGGCCGCATCCGCTGCCGGAGCCGCATCCGCTGCCGGAGCCGCATCCGCTGCCGGGACTGCGTCCGCTGCCGGGACTGCGTCCGCTGCCGGGGCTGCGTCCGGAGCCGGGACGGCCCCCGGGGCGGCCGGGGGCGCCCCGGCGCCTGCGCCCTGGTAGGCCGCAGACGCCTCGAAGTCCTTGTTGCGAATCAGCACCATCGCCAGCAGGGCCGCGCCGAAGCTGAGGATCGCGGCGATCAGGAAGATCTGGTTGAGGCCGCCGACGAAGCTGACGCGGATCGCGTCGACGACCGCCCCCCGGGCAGCCGGCGGCGCCATGACGACCGCCGCGCCGACACCCGATCCCTGTGCGACGCTGGCGGCGATGGCGGGCACCTGGGGCGCGGCGACGCCTACGCTCAGACTGAGCAGGGTGATCATCTTCGCGCGCACCGTGTGCGAGAAGATCGCTCCGAGACCGGCGATGCCGGTGGCGATCCCGACCTGCCGAAACGTCGAGTTGATCCCGGATGCCATTCCCGCCCGCGCCGGCTCGACGACTCCGACGGCGGTCGACGCCAGTGGGGGGTTGATCAGCCCGACGCCGGCGCCGCCGACGACGAAGCCGGGGATCAGGTGCTCCCAACCGGATGTGGCCGTCAGGCCCCGCATCAGGATCAGGCCGACGCCGACCAGCACCAGGCCGGGGGCGATCAGCAGCCTGATCGGCACGCGGGTCGTCAGACGCCCGGCCAGGGTGGACGTGAGCAGGATCCCGCCGGAGAGGAAGAGCAGGCGCAGGCCGGTGTGCAGGGCCGAGAAGCCGAGCACGTCCTGGAGATAGAGGGTCAGGTAGAGGAGCAGGGCGAACATTCCGGCCGACAGGGAGAAAGCGACGATCGAACCGCCCGAGAAGGTCGGGTTGCGAAACAGGGAGAGGTCGAACATCGGCGCCTTCTGGACGGTCTCGACGATCAGGAAGAGCACCAGGAGGACGCCGGCGCCGATCAGGCAGGCGACGATCTCGGTCGAGCCCCAGCCCTTGCTCTCACCCTGGATGAGCGCGTAGACGAGCGCGGCGAGCGCGCCACTGAAGGTGAGCGCCCCGAGCCAGTCGGGGTGGCGGGCCCCCGGCTGACGGGACTCCTCGACCCGCAGCAGGGTCACGATCACGCCGATCACGCCGATCGGGACGTTGACCAGGAAGATCCAGCGCCAGCCGAACTCGGTCGTCAGGCCACCGCCGACGACCGGCCCGATCGCGACGGCCAAGCCGGTGATCGTCCCCCAGACGCCGAACGCCATGCCACGTTCGCGTCCGCGGAAGGATGTGGCCAGCAGGGCCAGCGAGGTCGAGAACATCGCGGCCGCGCCGACCCCCTGGGCCCCCCGGGCGAGGTTGAGGAAGAGCGGGGTCGTCGCGAGTCCCGAGAGCAGCGAGCTGATCGTGAAGATGCACAGGCCGATCGCGAAGACGCGACGCCGGCCGAACAGGTCGGCCAGCGAGCCGGTCGTCAGGAGCAGGGCGGCCAGCATCAGGGAGTACGCGTCGACGACCCACTGGAGGTCGGAGAAGCTCGACTTGAGAGCCGTCTGGATGTCCGGCAGGGCGACGTTGACGATCGTCACGTCGATCAGCAGCATGAAGGTGCCGATGCAGACTGCGATCAGTGTCCACCACTTGCGATCCATCAGCTTCCACGCTCCTCGTGACGCGTCGCCCGGCTCGCGGTACGACGCTTGCGCGGGCAATCACTCAAGTCTAGAGCCTCATATCGTCGGTCGCCGGCGGATCGCAGAGGCTCCTCACTACCCGAACGCCGGGTCTCCGACACATCCGTCGCCGGCCGGGTCCGGCCGCCGGCCGCGACGGCCGCGGTCTTCCGATGCTCGAGCGCGGCCTGGGCCGGCTGCGGGTCGCAACGGCCGCCGTCCTGCGAGGTGACGCGCGGGGCGGCGGATGGCCGCCGCGAGTGTGCCGAGCTCGCAGACCCGGACCTCCTGGGCCACTGCGGACAGGGCCCCACGGGCGGCGCCGGGCGCCTGAGCAGGCGTTTCGCGCGCGCCCGCCGAGCGCGCTGCCCCGGCCGGGCCGCTCGGGTCGCGGGCCGGACTCGTCGGCCCTTCGTGCTGCGCTACGCTCCCGCTCGCCGGCGCTCGCGTCGCAGGGCCCAGCGACGGTTGCGGCCGTGCGGTGTCGCAACCGGCGTCCCGCCGGCGAACATCGTGCCGACCTGGGGAGGTGCTTGATCGATGAGAGTCAGAGACGCGCGGCTGGCTGAGCTCATGCGGCGCGTCGCGCATCGCCGGACTCCCGCGATCCAGGCGTCGATGCCGATCGACCCCTGGCGACTCGTCTCGCGGAGCTTTGGCCGTGAATCGATCGGCGTCGCGGAGACGCTGTTCGCGGTCGCCAACGGCTACATCGGGATTCGCGGCACCCACGACGAGGGTTTCCCGTCGAGTGACCCGGCGCTCTTCCTGAACGGCTTCCACGAGACCTGGCCGATCCCCTACGGCGAGTCGGCGTTCGGTTTCGCGACGACCGGTCAGACGATCGTCAGCGGACCGGACGGGTCGGTGATCCGCCTGTACGTCGACGAGGAGCCGCTCGTGCTGACGGCGTCGACGCTGCGCTCCTACGAGCGGGTGCTCGACATGCGCACGGGGATCCTCGAGCGCTCGGTGACCTTCCGCACAGCTCGCGGCGCGATCGTGTCGGTGCGCTCCGAGCGCCTCGCGTCACTCCACTGGCGCCACCTCGCGGCGATCTCCTACGAGGTCACGCTGATCTCCGGCCCGGCCGACCTGGCGATCTCCTCCGAGTTCGTCGGGCACCCCCCGCTCGTCGACGCGTCCCACGATCCACGCGTCGGCATCCGGATGGACGAGTCGGTCCTCGAGCCGATCCATCACAGCAGCGAGGGGATGCGCGTCCTGCTCGAGCTGCGGACCCGCGAGAGCCGGATCGGCCTCGCCTGCGGAATGGACCACCACGTCGAGACCGACCTCCGGTACACGGTCGAGTCGAGCGTCGAGCCCCACGAGGGCCGCGTCGTCTTCTTCCTCGACGCCGAGCCGGGGATCCCGGCCCGGGTCACGAAGCTGCTGGGCTACCACCACGCCGAGTCGACGCCGTCCGGCGATCTCCTGCGGCGCGTGAACCGGACGCTCGACCGGGCCGTCGGCGACGGGTTCGAGCGGATCGCGGACGTCCAGCGAGAGCGGCTGGACGCGTTCTGGGAGAACAGCGACATCCAGATCGACGGACCCGGCGACGTCCAGCAGGCCGTCCGCTTCAACCTCTTCCAGGTTCGTCAGGCCTCCGCCCGCGTCGAGGGACACGGGATCGCAGCCAAGGGCCTGACCGGACGCGGCTACGAGGGCCAGTACTTCTGGGACACGGAGATCTACGTGATGCCGGTGCTGACCTACACCCAGCCGCACGTCGCCCGGCGCCTCCTGCATTTCCGCTACGGGATGCTCGACGCCGCACGCCGACGGGCCGGACAGCTCGGCCACGTCGGAGCGCTCTTCCCGTGGCGGACGATCAACGGCGAGGAAGCCTCGGCGTACTACGCGGCCGGGACCGCCCAGTACCACATCAACGCGGCGATCTCCTACGCCGTCCGTCAGTTCGAGCGCGTCACCGGCGACGAGGAGTTCCTCGTCCGCGAGGGGGTCGAGATCCTCGTCGAGACGGCCCGATTCTGGGCCGACCTCGGCTTCTTCTCGGTCCGTCGCGGCGGCAAGTTCTGCATCCAGGGCGTGACCGGACCGGACGAGTACTCGGCGGTCGTCGACAACAACGCGTACACCAACCTGATGGCGGCCGAGAACCTCGCGGCCGCCGCCGAGGCGCTCGATCTGCTGCGCGACGCCGACCCCGACGCCCACGACCGCCTGGTCAACCGGCTCCACCTGGGTCCCGACGAGCCGGCGCAGTGGCGGCGGGCGGCGGCCGACATGTTCGTCCCGTATGACGAGCACGGCGTCCTCCTCCAGGACGAGCACTTCCTCAATCGCAAGCTCTGGGACTTCGAGGGCACGCCCCTGGACCACTACCCGCTGCTGCTCCACTACCACCCGCTGAACATCTATCGCCACCAGGTGATCAAGCAGACCGACGTCGTGCTCGCGACGTTCCTCACGGGCCACCGCTTCTCGCTCGACGAGAAGCAGCGGGTGTTCGAGTACTACGACCCGCTCACGACCGCCGACTCGTCGCTCTCCTCATGCGTCCAGAGCGTGATGGCCTCCGAGGTCGGCGACCCGAAGTCGGCCTACGAGTACTTCCTGCTCAGCGTGGCGATCGACCTCGCAAACCTGGCCGGCAACACCGCCGACGGCGTTCACGTGGCCTCGTGCGGGGGTGTCTGGATGGCCCTCGTCAACGGATTCGGCGGACTCCGCGACCCGAATGGCGACGACGTCCACTTCAAGCCCCGCCTGCCGGCCGACTGGCAGGCGATGCGCTTTCGCCTGATCGTCCGGGGCAGCCGCCTGGAGGTTGAGATGACGCCCGATGCGACGACCTACCGCCTGCTCGACGGACCGCCGATCCCGATCGTCAGCGACGGCATCGAGGTCACGCTGACCGGCGAGCAGCCGGTGACGCTCCCGGCCGCGCTCCACCCGGCCTGAGCCGGACGCCCGACCTCGGCCGCGTTCCTCCGCCATCCCGTCCGCCTCGGCCGCGCGGAGACGGGTCCACCAGGGCGTCGGTCGGCGCCGGACGCCACGCAGGCCCGCTCTCTGCCAGACTACCGGCGCTGTGAGCACCGAGACCGATCAGCTCTGCGTCGACACGATCCGCGCCCTCGCGATGGACGCGATCCAGAAGGCCAACTCCGGCCACCCCGGCCTGCCGATGGGGATGGCGCCGACGGCCTACGTGCTGTTCCGCCGGATCATGCGCCACGACCCCCGCGACCCCGCGTGGCCCGACCGTGACCGCTTCATCCTCAGCGCCGGCCACGGGTCGATGCTGCTGTACGCGGCGCTCCACCTCTCCGGCTACGACGTGCCGATGGACCAGATCAAGCGCTTCCGCCAGTGGGAGTCGATCACGCCGGGCCACCCGGAGGTGGATCGGACGAACGTAACACCGGGCGTCGAGGTCACGACCGGGCCGCTGGGCCAGGGTTTCTCCAACGGCGTCGGCATGGCGATCGCCGAGCGGTTCCTCCGTGACCACTACGGCGCAGAGGTCCAGGACCATCACATCTACGCGATCGTCTCCGACGGAGACCTGATGGAGGGCATCGCCTCCGAGGCGGCGTCGCTCGCCGGCCAGTTGGGTCTCGGCCGGCTCGTCTATCTCTACGACGACAACGACATCTCGCTCGACGGCCCGACCTCGCTCAGCTTCGACCGCGAGAGCGTCGACCGCCGCTTCGAGGCCTACGGCTGGCACGTCCAGGACGTCCACGACGCGAATGACCTGGTCGCGATCGAGACGGCGATCAAGCACGCCCAGAAGGTCACCGACAAGCCGTCGCTGATCAGAGTCAAGTCGATCATCGGCTACCCGTCGCCGAACAAGTCCGGCACGAGCAAGGCCCACGGCGCGGCGCTCGGCGACGACGAGGTCGCGCTGACCAAGAAGGTCATGGGCTGGGATCCCGACAAGTTCTTCTACGTCCCCGACGAGGTCTACGAGGCGTTCAGCGTCGTCGCCGAAGGCAAGGCGGCTCACGCGGACTGGACCGAGCGCTTCGAGAGCTGGCGCGCCGCACAGCCCGAGCTCGCCGCGGAATGGGATCTCGCTTGGGAGGGACGGCCGCAGCCCGGCCTCGCGGCGGCGCTGCCGACCGACTGGAAGAAGGAGAAGCTGTCGACTCGCGTCGCCGGTGGCCACGCGATGGCGGCGTTCGAGCCGTTCACGCCGACGATGCTCGGCGGGGCGGCCGATCTGACCGCGTCGACGATGACGGTCTTCCCCGAATCCGAGCGCTTCACGGCCGAGCAGTCGGGACGCAACATCTTCTTCGGCGTGCGCGAGCACGCAATGGGCGCCGCCGTCAACGGGATGGCCGCGCACGGCGGGATCGTCAGGCCGTACGGGTCGACGTTCCTCCAGTTCGCCGACTACATGCGCGGCTCGATCCGCCTGTCGGCGCTGATGGGCCTGAAGGTCGCCTGGGTCTTCACCCACGACTCGGTCGCCGTCGGCGAGGACGGTCCCACCCACCAGCCGATCGAGCACCTCGCCGCGCTGCGAGCGATTCCCGGCCTCGTCGTGCTCCGTCCGGGCGACGCCGCCGAGACGGCGGAGGCCTGGCGCGTCGTCCTCGAGGATCTCGACGGGCCGGCAGCATTCGCCCTCTCGCGCCAGGACCTCCCAGTCCTCGACCGGTCCGCCGACGGCGCCTACGCCTCGGCTGAGGGTGTCGGCCGCGGGGCCTACGTCCTGATCGACGCCGACGACGCCAAGGCGACGATCATCGCGACCGGCAGCGAGGTCTGGGTGGCGCTGGCCGCCCGCGACGAGCTCGACGTGCCGGTCCGGGTCGTCTCGATGCCGTCGTGGGAGCTCTTCGAGAACCAGGACGACGACTACCGTGAGAGCGTGCTTCCCAGCGACCTGCCGACCGTCTCGGTCGAGGCCGGGATCCGCATGGGCTGGGAGCGCTACGCCGACTCGATCGTCTCGATCGACCGCTTCGGCGCGTCGGCGCCCGGACAGATCGTGCTCGAGAACCTCGGGATGACGCCGGCGAACGTCGCCGAGCACGTCCGCCGGCTGCTGGCCGGCTAGCAGCACACCCGCCCGACGAACGGGGTCCGGCACCGACGCCGGCAGGGCGCCGCAGGCACGGTGATGACACCGTCAGTCGGAGTGCACACACGATCCCCGTGGAGCGCTACGCTCCGTGACGTCCACAGTGGCCGCCCACGTGTGGCGGCCCACCAGAAGGGAGACGGGATGGGATCGGCATCCGAGAAGGTGACGGGTGACTCCGTCGGCGAAGCTGAACGCGCGAGCGCCCACGAAGCCGGCCTCGAGGGCGTCCACCTGGGAGTCGCGAACCCGACCGGCAAAGACCTCGAGCTCCACGTCTGCATGGGGCTCAACGCGTGTCAGGCCCACGACGTGACCGGAGGGGCGCCGATGGCCGGCATGGGTCAGTGTGCTACGGCGATCCACGTCTGCCACGGCGACAACTCCTGCCGTGGACAGGGTGGATGTGGCTACTCGGGGTCCGACTACGAGCAGTCCAAGCCGGGCGATCAGTCGTGCAACCTCAACGGATCCTGCGCCAGCCCGATCAACGCCAGCCGCGTCTTCTCGGCCGGCCCCTACAAGGGTAAGAGCGTCTGGAAGCGAGCCCGGGCGATCTTCGAGGCCCGCATGTACGAGGCCGGCGTCTCGTTCGGTCCGTCGCCCGGAGACGGATACCCCGACGATCTCGTCCCCGGCGGCGACGTCCAGTGACACCGCCGCGGCTTGGCCTGCCGAACCTCGGCTTCGGCGTCGGGCTGCGCTCGGCCCACTACGACCACGTGCTAACCCAGTGGCCGGCCGTCGATTGGTTCGAGGTCATCTCCGAGAACTTCATGGATTCCCACGGCCGGCCGCGGCACGTCCTCGAGCAGGTCGCCGACCACTACCCGGTCGTCGCGCACGGCGTCTCGATGTCGATCGGCTCGACCGACCCGCTGGATCGCGACTACCTCGCCCGTCTCAAGCGCTTCGTCGACGGCCTCGGACCCGTCTGGGTCTCAGACCACGTCTGCTGGACCGGGGTCGCCGGACGCAACACACACGAGCTCGTGCCGATCCCCTTCACCGAGGAGTCCCTCGCGCACGTGACCGAGCGGGTGCGCACGGTCCAGGACCTGCTCGAGCGCCGGCTCGTCCTCGAGAACCCCAGCTCGTACGTGACATACGTCGACTCGACGATGACCGAGTGGGAGTTCCTCGCGAGGCTCGCGGACGACGCGGACTGTGGCCTGCTGCTCGACGTCGCGAACGTCAGGGTCAGCGCCGTCAACCACGGCTTCGACGCCGAGGAGTATCTCCGCGCGCTGCCCCACGCACGGGTCGTCCAGATCCACCTGGCCGGCCACGCGGAGCTTGACACGCACATCGTCGACACTCACGACCGCCCGGTCGCCGACCCCGTCTGGGAGCTGTACGCACTCGCCAGCGAGCTGACCGGCGGCGTCTCGACGCTGATCGAGTGGGACGAGGACCTGCCGCCGTTCCCCGACGTCCACGCCGAGGTGTGCAAGGCCCGCCGCTACGCGCCGGCGATCGCGAGGCCGGCATGACACGGACCCTGGCGGACACGCAGCGGTGGTTCCAGGACGTCGTCACCGACCCGGACGGCGTCGACGCCGGACTCGCACGCTCAGGAGCGGTCGCCGTCGTCAACGGCTCGGCGCGGCTCACCTCGCGCGACCGGCTCGAGCTCTACAGCAGGACCTACCGCCGGCGGCTGGCCGGCTGCCTGCGCGAGAGCTACCCGGGGCTGTGCTGTGCCCTCGGCGAGGCCTTGTTCGAGGACTTCGCGCTCGACTACCTCCGCGCGCGGCCGTCGCGCCGCTACACGCTCGCCTCACTCGGCGCCGGCTGGCCCGCACACCTCGAGGCGACCCGTCCCGACCGTGACCTGCCCCCGCACGAACGCGAGGGCTGGCCGGACTTCCTCGTCGACCTCGCCGGCCTCGAGCGGATCTTCTGCGAGGTCTACGACGCGCCCGGCGCAGAGGGCCACGCCGTCCCGTGCGGCGCCGATCTCGACGCCTACGAGCCCGGCAACGGCGGGGGCGGCTGCGACGGACTGCGGATCGCGCCGGTCCGCTGCCTGCGCCTGCTCGCCGCCCGCTTCCCCGTCGACCGGTACCTGGTCGCCGTCCGCCGTGGCGAGACTCCTCCCCTGCCGGCTCCGGCGGCGACGTTCGTCGCGATCAGCCGGCGGGACTACGTCGTGACGATGACCGAGATCGGACCGGCTGGTCACCGTCTCCTCGAGGCGCTCGCCGGCGGCGAGCGTCTGGCCGGCGCGGTGCGGCACGCGCGCCTGGACCTGCCAGAAGCCGTGTCGCTCGTCCGCGGCTGGGCCGACCGCGGGTTGATCGCGACGATCGAACCACCGGCGCGGATCCGCCGGCCGACCAGATCAGGAGGGGAGTAGCCCGATGCCGACGCTCCAGTCGCTGTACCCGATCGACCCGCAGGCGCCGATCACGACGATCGAGGGCTTGCGCAACCACCTTGCGCAGGCCGCCGCCGTCGAGCTGTCGACCGTCCCGCTCTACCTCTACGCCGCCTACTCGATCAAGACCGCGGGCTACAAGCAGTGGAATCCGGGGATCTCGGCGTTCCGGGCGATCCGCAGCGTCGTGATCGAGGAGATGCTCCACCTCTGCCTGGCGCGCAACCTGCTCCTCGCGATCGACGGCGGAGAGCATTTCCGTCTCTACGACCATGACTTCGTCCCCGCCTTCCCGACCCCGATGCTCCACCGCGTGCCGCCCCTCGAGCTCAAGCTCGAGGCGGCCTCGCCGAGCCTGATGCGCGAGATCTTCATGCCGCTCGAGCAGCCGGCCATCGAGCATGCCCCGCCGCAGCCCGACCAGTACAACACGCTCGGCCAGTTCTACGCCGCGATCGAGTCCGGCTTCGAGCTGCTCGATGCCGCCGACCACGACGAGCTGTGGCGCGACCCCCACGCCGACCTCCAGTACGACCGGGCCTACTGGAACAACGACGGCGGCGGGTCGCCGCTGATCGTGACGAACCTGACCACCGCGAAGAACGCGATCCGGACGATCGTCGAGCAGGGCGAAGGCGCGGCGCCGGGCGACGAGGAGGTCCCACTCAGCCCGGCCGACCCGAAGCTCGGACTCAACGAGCTCTCGCACTACGCGAAGTTCGCGCGGATCGCCGCCGGGATCGACATCATCGGCGAGGTCTGGCCGGTGCCCGAGAACCCGAAGCGAGACGACTACCGGGGTCATCTGCTCGGGCTCGCGACGCTCTTCGACGCGTCCTACTGCTACGTCCTGTGCATGATCGACGCGATCTATGCGACGACCACGAAGACACGGATCTCCGGCCACCACAGCCCGCGCTACGGCCTCGAGCGAACGTTCATCGCGGCGATGGGCGGCCTGCTCTATCCGATCGCCGACCTACTCGTCCGCCAGCCCGGTAACGGCGAGCACAACTGCGGTCCGGGTTTCGGCTTCTACGAGTTCGAGGCGTCAGGTGCCAAGAAGGACCAGCTGATCGAACTCTGCGAGGCCGTGCTCGGCCACTATCCGTCGCTCGGCGGCGACGACGGCGTGCGGCAGTTGATCGGACGCCTCCCCGCCGTATGACACGGCCGGCGCTCGAGGAGCGCCCCGGTCACGCTCGAGCTCGGCGCACCGGGGCGGCTCGAGCTCTACGACTCGCAAGCCAACGTGATCGGCCCGGCCGGCCGTCGGGGTCCGGCCTCGGCAGTCCCGCGGTGGTCACCGCATCAGCGCGAGCGGCTCCTCGATCAGCTCGCGGATTCGCGCCAGCAGCCGGGCGGCGTCCGCCCCGTAGAGGATCCGGTGGTCGCAGGCCAGCGTGACGTCCATCGCGTGGCGGACGGCCAGCTCCCCGTCGACGACGAGGGCCCGCTGGGTCACCGCGCCGACAGCGAGGATCGCCGCCTGCGGCGGGTTGATCACCGCGGTGAAGCTCTTGACCCCGAACATCCCGAGGTTCGAGACCGTGAAGGTCGCTCCCGATAGCTCCGGCGGTGTGACCTGAGCATCGCGGACCCGCCCGGCCAGCCGGCGCGTCTCGCCGGCGATCTCCGCGAGCGACTTGAGGTCGGCGTCGAAGACCGTCGGCACGACGAGGACGCCCTCGCCGGCAACCGCGACGCCGACGTTGACCCGCGAGAAGAGCTCGAAGTGACCGTCTCGCCAGGCTCCGTTGGCCCGCGGATGCTCACGCAGGGCGAGGCCGCAGGCCTTGACGACGAGGTCGTTGTACGACGGCACGACCCGCTCTCCCGGGAGTGCCTTCAGCCGGCTGCGCAGCTCCACGCACCGCTCCATGTCGATCTCGGCGTTCAGCGTGAACTCCGGGATCGTCGCCTTCGACGACGCCATCCGGCGAGCGATGACCTGCTGCGCACGGGTCGGCTCCTGCGACGTCGCGATCCCCTTCCCGCTCTCCGCCTCGCCGGTCCGCGGCGGCTCGGGGGCCGCGGGCGCCGCTGCGGGCGCCGGTCTGACGGGTGTCGGGGTCGCTGCCGGGGGCGCCGGGGTGGCCTGCGACGGCGGCGCAGGCGGCAACGGGGCGAAACGCTCGGCCGCCGGCGGCGTTACCGGCCGGCCGGCGGCCTCCCGCTCGACATCGGCCCGCACGACCCGGCCGCCCGGTCCGCTGCCGCGGACACCTGCGAGATCGACCCCGCGCTCGCGGGCGATCCGCCGTGCGATCGGCGACGCGCGGATACGCTCTCCCGGCTCCGTCGGCTCCGTCGGCTCCGTCGGCTCCATCGGCGCCACAGGTCCCGGCTCGGCCGCCGCCGCGGGTTGCGCCGCGGGCGGCGTCGTTGGCGCCGCGGGCGTTGCCTCGGTCGGCGCAGCCGCCGCGGGTGTCTGCGCAGGCGGCACAGCCGCCGCCGGAGGTCCGGGCTGGGACCCGCCGGCCCGGGCGACGTCGATGACTGCGGCCGCCATCTGTTCCGGAGCCGCCACGGCCGGCGGCACGCCCTGGACTCCGGCCGCCGCGCCCGGCTCCTGCGCCTCGGCCTGCGCCTGGGCGCTCGTCGCACCGACTTCGCCGGCCGTGTCCCCGGCGGGTTGACTGGCGTCCGCCGGAGCGCCGAGTCTGGCGATCACCGCTCCAATCGGAAGAGTGTCTCCCTCGGCAGCGACAATCTCGAGCCGTCCGCTCGCGTCCGACTCGTAGGTCATCGTCGCCTTGTCGGTCTCGATCTCGACCAGGGCCTCCCCCCGCGAGACCTCCTCGCCGGGGGACTTCAGCCACTTGAGGATCGTCCCCTCCTCCATCGAATCCGACAGTCGGGGCATCTGGATCTCAGCCACGACCGAGCATCCCGAGCACGGCATCGACGATCTGGGCCTCATGCGGAAAGGCGATCTGCTCGAGGGCCTTGGAGTACGGCATCGGGACGTCCGCACCGGCGATCCGGCCGACCGGGGCGTCGAGATAGTCGAAGGCGTGCTCGGCGATCAGCGCCGACAGGTTCGCGCCGACGCCGCCGTGGGGCCAGCCCTCCTCGACGACGACGACGTGGTTGGTCTTGCGGACCGATGCGAGGATCGTCTCGAGGTCCAGCGGGCGCAGCGTCCTCGGGTCGATCACCTCGGCCGAGATGCCGTGGTGCTCGGCGAGCAGGACGGCCGCCCGCTCGGCGGTCACGGCCATCCGAGAGATCCCGACCAGCGTCACGTCGGCCCCCTCCCGGCGGACCGCGGCAACGCCGAACGGCACGACGAAGTCCGGGTCGTCGGGGACCTCGCCCCGCTGGCCGTAGAGGTACTCGTGCTCGATGAAGACGACCGGGTTCTCGTCACGGATCGCCGACTTCAGGAGACCCTTGGCGTCCGCCGCCGTCGACGGCGTCGCGACGAGCAGGCCGGGGACATGGAGGAACATCGCCTCCCACGAGTGCGAGTGCGTCGGCCCCAACTGGTGGCCGGCCCCCTGCGGCATCCGAACGACCAGCGGCACCCTGACCTGGCCGCCGAACATGTAGTGGATGTGGGCCGCGTGGTTGATGATCTGGTCTAGTGCGAGCAGGGAGAAGTTGATCGTCATCAACTCGACCACCGGCCGCAGGCCGGTCATCGCCGCCCCGACGCCCATCCCGACGATCGTGTTCTCGGAGATCGGCGTGTCCCGCACGCGGCGCTCGCCGAACTCGGCGAGCAGGCCGGCCGTCACCTTGAAGGCTCCGTTGAAGACGCCGATGTCCTCGCCCATCAGCATCACCCGCTCGTCGCGGGCCATCTCCTCGCGCAGGGCGGCGTTGAGCGCCTCTCTGTAGCGCATCACGGCCATCGCTTACCAGTACATCCCCTTGACCTGGTCGCCGAGCACGTAGACGTCGTCATACAGCGACTCCGGAGCCGGCTCCGGCGAGGCCTCGGCGAACGCGACGGCCGCGTCGACCCGGGCGATCGCGTCCGCATCGATCTGCTCGCGCTCCTGCGCGGTGATCACTCCGGCCGCCTCGAGCCGGTCGCCGAAGGTCGCCAGCGGGTCGCGCAGGCGCCACTCCTCGACCTGCTGCTTGGTCCGGTACTCCTCGGGGTCGGCCATCGAGTGGCCCCGAAAGCGGTAGGTCAGGGCCTCGACCAGAATCGGCTGGCGCTCGGTCCGCGCGATCTCCAGGGCCTCAAGGCAGACGGCATGCGTGTCGAGCACGTCCATCCCGTCGCACCGCAGCCCGGGAACCCCGAAGCTCTCCCCCTTGCGGACGAGGTCGGTGACCGCCGAGTGGCGCTCGAGCGACGTGCCCATGCCGAAGCGGTTGTTGGTCACCATGAAGACGACCGGCAGCTTCCAGAGGGCCGCCAGGTTCATCGTCTCGCCGAAGGTTCCCTGGTTGGACGCCCCGTCCCCGAACGTGCAGAGGGTCGCCTCGTCGAGTGAGAGGTAGTCCGACGCCAGGCCGAAGCCCGCGGCGATCGGCAGATTTCCGCCGACGATCCCGTAGCCGCCCATGAAGCGGCGCTCGAGATCGAACATGTGCATCGACCCGCCCCGCCCCTTGCAGCATCCGTCGACCTTGCCGAACAGCTCGGCCATCACCGCGTCGGGCGTCGTACCCCGAGCCAGGGCGTGTCCGTGGGACCGGTAGGTCGAGATCAGGTAGTCGCGCTCGCGCAGTGCCCGCGCCGCGCCGACGATCGTCGCCTCCTCGCCGATCGCGAGGTGGAGGAACCCGCCGACCCGAGCCTTCGCGTACATCTCGCCGGCCCGCTCCTCGAAGCGCCGGATCAGGACCATCGTCTCGAGCCACTCCCGCGCCTGGGCCGGGTCGGCCGGGAGCGGACGGCCGGCCTCGGGGACCGGGTGATCGGCGCTCGGGCTCACGTCCCCTCCCCCCCGAGCCGGTCGACCATCCGCAGCAGGTCGAGCGGGCTGAACGGCTTGGTCAGGAAGAGATCGGCCCCGGCCTGCTCGGCCCGCCGGCGCGCCGACTCCTCGGCCGAGGCGGTCAGCATCACGATCGTCGCCCCGGCCGTCGCCGGGTCCGCGCGGAGCTCCCGGCAGGCGCCGATGCCGTCAAGCCGGGGCATGTCGATGTCGAGGAAGATCAGCCGGGGATGCTCGGCCCTCGCGACGGCGAGCGCCTCCACGCCGTCGGCCGCCTCGAACAGGGCGAAGTGGGCGACATCCTCGAGCGTCGTGAGAATCAGACCACGAATGAACGGATCATCGTCGACGACCAGCACCGCGCGCGTCTCGCTCAACCGATCTCACCCCGGATCCTGTCGAACGTCGCGTCGGACACGTGGCCGAATGCCTCGATGATGCCGGGGTCGAAGTGGGTGCCGACCTCCCGGACGATCATCGCCCGGGCCTCCGCGATCGGCGACGCGGCGCGGTAGGGGCGGTCCGTGGTCAGGGCATCGAGCACGTCGGCCACCGAGAAGACCCGCGCCGACAGCGGAATGTCCGAGCCGGCCAGGCCGTCCGGGTAGCCGCCACCGTCCCATCGCTCGTGATGGCTGCGGATCACGTCGCGGGCCTGCCCGAGAAAGTCGATCTCCCGCACGATCTGCGAGCCGGTCACCGGGTGCTGCTCGACGACGAGGCGCTCCTGCGGCGTCAGGCGGTCCGGCTTGAAGAGGATCGCGTCCGGCACCGCGACCTTCCCGATGTCGTGCAGCAGGAAGCCGAACTCGATCTGCTTGTCCCGCGCCAGGTCGAGGTCTGCCGCCCGGGCGATCTCGAGCGCGTAGGCGGCGACCCGCTCGGCGTGCTTGCCGGTGTATGCGTCACGCGCCTCGACGGCGTTGGCGAGCGCCCGGACCGTGGCCATGTAGGAGCGCTGTAGCTCGAGTGTGCGCTCCCGCTCCTGCTTGAAGGTCTCCCGCAGGTCCGCGGCGTACCGCTCGAGCTGCTGCTCCTTCTCGGCCGCCGCCCTCACGTGTCCGGCGAGGTCGCTGCGGAGCTGCTCGATCTCCTCGTGCCGGTCGTCCACGACCCTAAGCTTCCCCGATCCCGGACAGCGCCGCACGCACGGCGAGGGCCGCCTGGGCCACCGGGAGCACCGGCACGCCGATCTGGACCGCCGGCGCGTCGCCGGCCGCGAAGAAGATCACCGCGTGGGCCCCCCGCCGGCCGCGGAGTTCGATGCTCTCGACCACGGCCTGCGGGTTGCGGAGTCCGGCATCGATCAGGGCGACCTCGAAGCGTTCGAGCTCGCACGCCCGGGCCGCGCCCGGACCGCTCGCCTCCCATGCCGACTCGACGCCCAGTCCGTCGAGCGAGTCGCGCAGGAGGTCGCGCACCTCCTCCCGCGCGACGACCAGCACGCGGGTCCGCCCGGCGGCAACCGCCGAAGCCACCACCCCGCAGAGCTCGTCGCCGTCGACCGGCTTCGGGACGACCCATTCGCTGGCGAGGCCATCGGTCTCGGGGAAGGCCGAGATGAATACGGCCGGGACGTTCTTCAGCCGCGGGTCGGCCCGCATCGCCCGGAGCGTGTCGATGCCGTTGATGCCGGGCATCAGGACATCCAGCGTGACGACGTCGAACTGCTCGGACCGCAGCCGGGCGAGCGCCTCCCGGCCCGAGTTGACGAGCACCGCCTCGACGCCGAGCGGCGCCAGCTTCTCGGCGATCAACCGCGTCAGCGCCGGCTCGTCGTCGACGACGAGGACGCGCCGGCCGGCCATCGCCGCCGGCGGCGGCCGTCTGCCGTTGCCGGGCCCCAGCGGCAGACGCACGGTGAACGTCGTGCCGACCCCGACTTCGCTCTGGAGATCCACCGACCCCCCGTGGAGGTCGACGAGCGACTTGACGATCGACAGGCCGAGACCGGTTCCCGTCTCCGCGCGCGGGCCGTCTCCGCGGTAGAAGCGCTCGAAGACCCGTTCGCGCTCCTCGGGGGTCATCCCGCGGCCGGTGTCCGAGACCGCGATCTCCAGGCCGCTCGGGCCGGCCCGCAGGCGCATCCCCAGGCGCCCGCCGTCAGCCGTGTAGATGTGGGCGTTGGTCAGCAGGTTCGTGACGATCTGGCGCGTCCGGCCCGGGTCGACGTACGCCTGGGGGAGCCGGCCGCCGACGTCCAGGTCGAGCTGCTGGTGCTTGTTCTCCAGCCGCGGGGCCATCAGCTCGGCGACCTCCTCGAGGATCTCGCTGACATCGGTCGGCCGGCGGTCGAGCTCGACGTTGTTGGCCTCGAGCTTGGCGACGTCGAGCAGGTCGTTGACCAGATCGACGAGACGGTCGGCCGAGAGCAGGATGATCCGGACGAACTCGCTCTGGCGGGGAGTCAGGCCCTTCGACGTGCCGAGCAGCTCGACGTAGCCCTTGATCGACGTGAGCGGGCTGCGGAGCTCGTGCGACGCGGTCGCCACGAACTCGGTCTTCGCCCGCTCGAGGCGAGCCCGTTCGCTGACGTCACGCACCGTCCAGATCACGCCGCCGCCGCCCGACGTCAGGCGCGACGCGGTGACCGCGAGCGTCGCCCGGTCGGTCTCGACGATCACCTCGCCGGCGAGCGCCCTCGCCAGCTCCGGCAGCCGGGTGGTCCCCCGGCCGACCCGGGCGCCCAGCCGCACGTCGGGAACGAGCTCGCCGGCCCGGGGGTTGACGGCGACGACGGTGCCGTCGGTCTCGCAGATGATGAGTGCGTCCCCCAGGCTCTCGATCGTGATCGACAGACGCCGCCGCTCGGCCTCGATCTGGGCCGTCGCGCCGGCCAGGTCCTCGCCCATCCGGTTGAATGCCTCACCAAGCGACTGGAGCTCGCGCGGCCCGGCCGGCCTGACCCGGGAGCTGAGGTCGCCGTCGGCGAGCCGGCGCGTCGCCGAGACGAGCTCGGCCAGCGGGGCGCGCATCGAGCGGATCAGGGCGACGATCAGCAGGATCACGGCCAGCAGGGCGAGGCCGCCGCTGACGATCACCGCGATCAGGGCCCGGCGTGTCTTCGATCGGGCGGTCCCGCGGGCGGTGGCGGCCCGCACCTCCTGGCGAGCAGACAGGTCCGCGGCCGCCGTCCGGGCGCGAGCCAGGTGCAGGGCGATCAGGCCCTGGGTCCGCCGCTCAGCGCTGCCGGCCCGCGTCCCGGCGGCCAGGTCGCGCGCCGCGCCCTCGGCCTTACGCTCGTCGGCGAGCAGGCGCGCGCTCGCGCCGTCCGGGTCTCCCCCGACCAGCCGCTGCGCCGTCGACGCGGCCTTCGCGTCCTCGTCCTGGGCCCGCGTCAGGGCCAGGGCATCCCGGGTGCCGGGGGGCTTGCGGAACTCGAGCTCCTCGAACACGGTTGAGCTCTCGAGGTTGGCCGCGGCGACCTGGAGCGAGCTGGTCACCGAGAGCTGGTTCTCGTAGTCCTGTCTGACCTGATAGAGCGCGGCGATCCCGAGCGCCGTGACGACCGCGAGGATCAGCACGATGCCGACCAGCGTCCCGGTCAACACCCGCGCGATCGAGAGCCTCCGCATTGCGCCCGACGTTAGCGGTCCCGACCGCTGGATGCCGGCCCGATCCCCACCTCGTGAGCCGGTCGGAGCGCCTCCGGCGATCGTCTACGATCGAAGCATGGATCTCGTCGGGAACTGGCTGCGCCGGGCGATGTACGCGAGCCTCGTCGCCCTGATCGTCCCGGTCGCGGTGCTGGTCGCCCTGATCGTCACGCTCGGCGGCGGCGGCCTCGGCGGCCTCGGCTCGCTCGGTCAGCTCTTCAGCGGTCCGAGCATCCCCCTCGCGAGCACGCTCGCGAGGGGCCCCCAGCCTGGATCGGGCTCCGCGCAGCAGGCGCTGCCGCTCGTCCGGCCGGGCTCGCTCGTCGCCGCCGCTCCAAGGCGTGCAGCCTCCGGCGGCTCGGGCGGTCCGACCGGTCGACCGACCGCCCCGACCAACCCGGGCCCGGTCTCGACGACGCTCACCCTGCCGGCGGGCGGCTCCGGCGGCGGAGGCGCAGGCGGGAGCTCGGGATCTGCGACGACGACCGTTACGACGCCTCCCGCGGGCGGCGGGACGAGCCGCCCGGTGACCCCTGCGGCCAACCCGCTCGGCGAGACGACCAAGGCGCTCGGGAGCACCGTCGTCCTCGTGACCGGGGCACTCGGTCAGACGGTCGCCAACACGACCGCCGCGCTCGGCCAGACGACGGCCAACGCGACCGGCGCCGTGGGCGGAATCCTCACGCCGGTGAGCCAGCCGCTCGGGTCGCTCGTCAACGGGACAGGAACGGTGCTCAACGGCACGCTGACGGGAACCGGCGTCGCGGCCGGCGGCCTGGTGACCCAGTTGGGGAACGTCCTCGGCCAGGCCCTTGGTGCCGGCGCCAAGTAGCGACGGCGGCCGGCCGAGTGGGCTCTGCGCGGACCGGGAGACCCCGGTGGCGGTGCCCGTGCGGGAGCCGTCGCCGGCAGGCGTCGAGCGGCCGGCGGCGCTCTCGATCCGCGGTCTGACGAAGCGCTACGCCGGCGGCGTGCTTGCGCTCGACGGCTTCAGCCTCGAGGTCGCCGGCGGGGAGTTCTTCGGCCTGCTCGGACCCAACGGCGCCGGCAAGACCACCCTGATCAGCGCGATCTGCAACCTGATCCGGGTCAGCGAAGGCGAGATCCGGATCTTCGGCCGCGGCCACGGCGACCCGACCGCCCGGCGGATGGTCGGCCTCGCCGAGCAGGATGTGAACCTCGATCGCTTCCTCGACGTCGAGGAGACGCTCGTCTACCACGGCGGCTACTACGGGATGAGCCGGGCCGAAGCCGGGCGGAGGGCGCGGGAGATGATGGACGTCTTCGACCTCCGGGCCAAGGCCGGCGTCCGTGCGCCAGCCCTCTCGGGTGGCATGCGGCGTCGCCTGCTGCTCGCGAGGGCGCTGATGCACGAACCGCCCCTGGTGATCCTCGACGAGCCGACGGCCGGCGTGGACTTCGAGCTGCGCCTCGAGCTCTGGCGCTACATCCGCCGGCTGCACGAGCTGGGGACGACGATCTTGCTGACGACGCACTACCTCGAGGAGGCCGAGGAGCTCTGCCGGGACATCGCCCTGATCCGCGGCGGACGCCTGATCGCCCGTGACACGGCAGAGGGACTCCGCGCCGAGTACGAGGCCGACTCGCTGGCCGATGTCTACGTCAAGGCGATGGCCCTGTGACCCAACTGGCCGTCGACCGCGAGGCGGCGATCCGGCCGGCCGGCCGGGGGATCGTCGAGCGCCATCGCGGGCTGGTGGCCCTCGCCTCGCGCGAGATCCTCCGCGTGCTCAAACTCTGGACCCAGACAATCATGGCGCCGGTCGTGGCCTCGTTCCTCTTCATCCTCGTCTTCGGCCTGTCGCTGAGCGGCCGGATCCGCCATGTCGACGGAGTCGACTACCGGGTCTTCATCGTTCCCGGCCTGATCACGATGGCGATGGTCCAGGCCGCCTACTCGAACAACTCGTCCTCGGTCTTCCAAGCCCGCTTCGACCGCTACCTCAACGACGTCCTGGCGTCGCCGATGCGCAACTGGGAGATCAACCTCGGCCTCTCGCTCGGCGGCATCGTCCGGGCCCTGCTGATCGGAGCCTCGCTGCTCGCGCTGGCCCTCCCGATCACCGGCGTGCCGATCCGCCAGCCGGTGATCCTCGTCGTGGCGATCGGGCTCGGCCTGACGCTGTTCGCGTCGCTCGGGGTGGTCGTCGGGATCTACGCCAAGTCGTGGGATCACGCCGGCTTCGTCCAGAACATCCTGATCGTCCCGCTGAGCTTTCTCGGCGGGGTCTTCTACTCGGTCGGCACGCTCCCGTCGCCGTGGCGTGAGGTCTCCCACGCGAACCCGGTCTTCTACCTCGTCCAGGCGGTGCGCTACGGGTTTCTCGGTTCGAGCGACGTCCCCGTCGGCCTGGCCCTGGGCATCACGGCGAGCCTGGCGCTGGCAACCGTCGCGTGGAGCGCGTGGCTGTTCTCGAGCGGCACGAAGCTCAAGCCCTGACCCGACCGTCGCCGGCCCGCAGCGACGGTGACGCCCGCCGAGCTGGGTCGGGCACCCGGGGACGAGCGCCGCCGACGCCCCGCGACGACGCTTTTTCCTAGGATTGGTCGGTGGAGCTTCGGCATCTGCGTTACTTCGTCGCGGTCGCCGAGGAGCTTCACTTCCACCGGGCGGCCGCGCGCCTGCACATGTCCCAGCCACCGCTGAGCCAGCAGATCCGGGCTCTGGAGACCGAGCTCGGGGTCGAGCTGCTGCGTCGCAACCGCCGGCGAGTCGAGTTGACCGAGGCCGGCGCGGCCTTCCTCGGAGAGGCGCGGGGGATCCTCGCGAGCGTCCAGCAAGCGGGCGACCTCGCCCGCCGGGTCGCCCGCGGCGAGATCGGCAAGCTGTCGGTCGGGTTCGTCGGGTCGGCGATGTACGCGACGGTTCCCGAGATCCTCCGAGCCTTCCGCGAACGGCACCCCGACGTCGAGCTCCAGCTCCGCCCGTTCCCGACCGCCCCCCAGCTGGAGGCCCTCCGCGACGGGCGGGTCGACGTCGGCTTCCTGCGGCCGCCGGTCCAGCGCGCCGGACTCGAGATCGAGACGATCCAGCGCGAGACGATCGTCGTCGCGCTGCCGACCGACCACCCCCTCGCCGGGTCGTCGGCCGCGATCGCGATCGGGCAGCTGCGCAACGAGACCTTCGTCCTGCTCGCGCGGACCGAGTCGCCCGGCGTCTACGACTCGCTCGCGTTGACGCTCAGTGAGCTCGCCGGCAATCCCCGCGCGGTGCAGGAGGCCGACGACATGCAGACGCTTATCGGGCTGGTCTCCGCCGGAATCGGCGTGGCGCTCGTGCCGATCTCGGTCTCCCTTCTCGAGCGGCCGGGAGTGGTCTACCGACGGCTCTCCGGACGAGCGCCGACCGTCGAGCTCGCGCTGGCCTGGCGATCCGGGCCGGTCGCGCCGGTCGTCGCCGCGTTCCTCGCCGTCGCCCGCGCGCTGCCCGAAGGTCGCCTGAGCGGGCGGTCGGGCGTCACGGCTGCGGAGTGAGCGCGGCGAGCGGCGGCGCGACCGGGTTGGCTGGCGCGGGCGGGGCGGGGCGGCGCGCGTGGCTCGGGCGGACCCGACGGTCCGGGGCGGGCCGGGCCGGTCCGGGGGGGGGGGGCGGGGCGAGCCGGGGGGGCGAGCCGGGCCGGGCGAAGATAAAGAGAGGGCGTCGACTCTCTTTCGCGAGATAGTTGCCTGCCGCAGGCAACTATCTCTCAGAGTGAGTCCCACTGCTCCTGAGTCTCCAGCAGCCCCCACGCCTCGCCCGCGGAACCCGGGCCCCGGGCGGCGAAATTCGTCCGCCACCGCTCTGGAACGACCGACGCCCCCGGAAGGACGGAAGTTCCGGGGGCGTCGCCTGCTGCCGGGAGAGAGGTCTGCACAGCTCAAGATAGGCCGAGGTGACCGATCCGTCCAATACCGGTTATCTGGGCCTGTGAGTTGCTACAGGACTCACGCGCCTTTGAGGCGTCGGCCGCACCGGACCGTCCGTCGGACGTTCGTCGACTTCTCTGGCTTTTCCTAAGGTCTCTTCAAGTTTCCTCGATTGGCCGTCGATGCTCAAGAAGTAAAGGACGGAGCGAGACGACTTGCTTCGAGCGGGCCAACCGAAGGGGCAGGGCTTCAAAATGAATGGATTCACCAAGCGGCGGAAGATCGCCGTACTCAGCGTTCTGGCACTTCTCGTGGTTGCCGGCAGCGCGTTTGCCTACTTCACGACCACGGGCAGCGGGACCGGCACGGCAACGGTCGGTACCAGCTCGGCGGTCACCCTGAACGGCACGATCGCCACGACGCTCTACCCCGGGACGACATCGCCGGTCAGCTTCACCGTCGACAACCCGTCGTCGGGCTCGCAGCGCGTCGCGACGATCCACCTCGCGAGCGTCACTGCCGACGGAACCCACAGCACGTGCGCGGTCGCGGACTTCACGATGCCCGACGTCACCGTGAACCAGGTCTTCGCGCACGGAACGGGCGAGACCGTGACGGCGACGGGAACGCTGACGATGGCGAACACCGGCATCAGCCAGGACGCCTGCCAGGGTGCCACGCTCACCCTGAACCTGACAAGCAGCTAGCAGACAGCACGACCCGCGGGGGGGCGGCTCGGTCTCCCCGCCGGTCCGGCCCCTCGCCGCTGAGCGCGCGGACATCCAGTCGTCCGGCGGCCAGCCCGCCGTGACCGTCAACGAATCGAGCTTCCAGATGCGTCCCGGGCGGATCAATCTGACGAGCGCAATCAGCCTCAGAGCCGTCGTGCTCGCGGCGGCGCTCGTCGCTGCATCCGCGGCGCTCGCGTACTTCACGACGATCGGGGCCGGCGGAGCATCGGCGACGGTCGGTAGCACGCAGGCGATCACGCTGAGCCCCGGGACCCCGACGACGGCGCTCTACCCGGGCGGGCACGGCGACGTCGCCGTCACGGTCGACAACCCGAACCCGGTCAGCGTGCTGATCGGGTCCCTGACGCTCTCCACCGGGCAGGGCGCGGCCGGCTACGCCGTCGACGGCAGCCACGCGAGCTGCTCGACCACGACGCTCAGCTTCATGACACAGACCAACGGGGGTGCCGGGTGGTCGGTCCCGCCGAAGGTCGGCTCGACCGACGGCTCGCTGTCGATCGCCCTGACGAGTGCGCTTGCGATGAGCGCGAGCGCGGCGAACACCTGCCAGGGCGCGACCTTCTCGGTCTACCTGACCGCCGGTCCGTAGATGTCCCCGGCCGGGCGCAACTGGCCGAGGCTGGCCTGCGTGGCCGCCTGCTGCGTGCTCGCCGCAGCGGCCGTCTCGGCATGGGCCACGTGGAGCGCCGCGTCGGTCGCCACGAGCCACGGCGCTGCCGTCGCGGCAACCGTCAGCCAGGGGGCGACGCCGACGGCGACGGCCTCGCCTGGACGTACGGTCGCGGTGAGCTGGGGGGCGAGCACGCTCTCGAACGGGCAGGCCGTCGCCGGCTACCTCGTCAAGCGCTACATCAGCGGCGGAGCACTCCAGACGACGCTCGCCGGGTGTTCGGGGACGATCACGGCGACGACCTGTACCGAGAGCGACGTTCCGGCAGGTGTCTGGCAGTACACCGTGACGCCGGTGATCGGGACCAACTGGCAGGGCGTCGAGAGCCTCGAGAGCGGCGGTGTCACGGTCGCCCCGGCGACACTGACGCTCGGGAGAACGCTGTTCGGAGCGCCCCTGCCGCAGACCACGACCGGTTCGATCACGGGCTTCGCCGCGAGCGAGGGGGTCGGCTACCGGCTGGACGGCGCGACGACGTTGACTGGGTCTCCGTCCACGGTCAGTTCGGCCGGGGCCGCGACGATCAGCTCGCTGACGATCCCGTCGGGAACCGCCGACGGCGCGCACACGGTGTACGCCCTGGGGACCACCTCGCCGTTCGCGTCGCAGGCGAGCGTGGGGATCGTCACCGACACGACGCCGCCGACCGTCAGCGCGTCCCTGTCGCCGGCGGCGAACGCCGCCGGCTGGAACCGCGTCTCGCCGGTCATCGTCACGCTGAGCGCGAACGACGGGACCGGGTCGGGAGTCGCGGCGATCACGTACACGACCGATGGATCCGACCCGACGACATCCGGCACGGCTCACGTGTATTCGACGGCGATCTCCGTCTCGACGAACACGACGATCAGGTACTTCGCGACAGACAGCGCCGGCAACTCGTCGGCCACCCAGACGCAGCCGGTAGAGATCGACGCGATCGCGCCGACCAACGTGATCGGGCTATCGAGCGTGACCGGCGGGGCCGCGCTGAGCGGGATGACGATCTACTACCGAGGCTCGGCCGCCGGGTCCCTCGCGCTGACCAACGCGGTCACCGACACCGGAGGCTCGGGACCGGCGTCGAGCGGGACGGCGGCGCTCTCGGGGACGTCGACCGGCTTCTCGCATACGTCGTCGCTCGTCGCGACGCCGGCCGGCGGCCCGTACGTCTCCAATCCGTTGATCTGGTCGGCCGGGACGACGAGCTCTCCGACCGAGACCGTTACGGGCAGCGACGTGGCTTCGAACACGGCGACGACGCCGCTGAGCTTCGTCGACGACGTGACGCCGCCGACGGGCGGCGTGCTCTCGGTCAACGCAACGGCCGCGACCGGGGGCGGCTCGTCGAGCTACGACACGGCCGCGGGCTTCACGATCGGACCCCGGACCGACTACACCGACGGCACCTCGGGCCTCGCATCGTCAGCGCTCACGCTCGCGACGGCCGCGCTCTCCGGCGGGACATGCGCCGGCTTCGGCACCCCGACGACGATCACCGGCTCGCCAACCCAGTCGGCAACCGGCGCCACGTGCTACCAGTACACGCTGACCGGGACCGACAACGTCGGCAACACCGCCGCGATCAGCACGATCGTCAAGGTCGACACGACCGCCCCATCACCGCCGACGATCACGCTGTCGGGCGCGACCGGCAACACCTTCATCAACGGCGCAACCGTCTACACGAACCCGCAGACCGGGAACTCCGGTGGGTTCACGGCGACCGCCACGAGCGCCGATTCGGAGTCCGGCATCCAGGGCATCACCTTTCCGACCCTCGCCGGGTTCACGGGCGGCGGGGGCACGACGACGAGCTCGCCGTACACGACGACGTACGCCTGGCCGGCAGCGGCGACGGCAAGCGGGCCGCAGACCGTGACGGCGACCGACAACGCCGGGCTCACGGACACGAATACCTTCACGGTCACCCCGGACACGGCGCCGCCGACCGGCGGAACCGTGACGTACGCCGGCGGCTACAACACGTCGGGCTCGGTCAGCGTCGGCTTCACTCCTGGCGCCGACGCCGGCGCGGGCCTCAACGCGTCGTCGGGACTGCTCCAGCGAGCGTCTGCAACCCTCGCGGCCGGGGCGTGCGGCAGCTTCGGCGCGTTCGCAACGGTCGCCTCGAACCAGAGCTCGCCGTATGCCGACACGGGCGGGACGAGCGGGAACTGCTACGAGTATCGCTACGTGATCTCGGACGCGGTCGGGAACCAGGCGACCTACACGAGCGCGAGCGTCGTCAAGTTGGACACCCAGGCCCCGTCACAGTCGTTGAGCCTGGCGAGCCCGGTGGCCGCGATCCTGAGCGGGACGACGCTCTACTACAACGGGGCTCTGACCGGGTCGTTCAGCCTCCTCGACACACTCGCCGACCCGCTGTCGGGCGTCGGGTCGGCGACCTTCCCGGGCATTGCAACGACCGGCTGGACGCACGCTGCTCAGACCGTGAGCACGCCGACGGGCGGGCCTTTCACCTCAAGCGGGTTCGCTTGGACCGCCAGCCCGGGCAACCCGGGCAGCTACGTGGTGAGCGGCCTGGACAACGCCGGCAACACCGGGACGGCGACGATCACGTTCGCGAGCGACACGACGGCCCCGGCCGGAGGAAGCGTCGCCTACGCAAACGGCGTCGTCAACGCCCTCTCGGTGTCGATCGCCACGAGCACCGGGAGCGACGCGCAATCGCAGGTCAACGCCGCGGCGGCGAGCGTCGTCCGAGCGGTCGCGACGCTCACGACACTCACGGAGTCCTGCGGGAGCTTCAGCTCGTTCTCCGCGGTGACGCTCGTCTCGGGCGCCGACACAAGCGTGGCGAGCGGCCATTGCTACAAGTACGAGTACCTCGTCCCCGACAACGTCGGCAACCAGGCGACCTACACGTCGGGCAGCGTCGCCGAGGTCGACACGAGCGGACCGCAGGTCACGGCGATCGTCTCGCAGGAATCGGGCGGCGGGACCGGGGTCGGCAAGCTGGCGGTGGGCACCAAGCTGATCCTGACGTTCAACCAGCTGCTCGCGACCGGAAGCGTCCCGACCTCGTTCACCGGGGCGTCGGAGAACCGCGCCGCCACACTATCGGGGGTCCTGATCCCCCAGGACGTCACGCTGACGATCCCGGGGATCACCCAAGCAGCGGTCGACACGGGTAGCTCGGCCTACTTCAGCGGCCTTTGCGTGCTGCTGTGCAGCGCTCAGTCGGCGACGTTCGACGGGACGGTGGGAAACACGAACAACGGGACCGTCACGACCCTGACGCTGACGGTCACAAGCGTCACTCCGGGGAGCGGAAGCACCCTGGGGACGTCGTCCGGCGGTCTGATCTTCACGCCGGCGACATCGCTCAAGGACGGCGGCGGCAACGCCGCGAGCGGGTCGTTCAACACCGCGGGCAGCTTCAAGCTGTTCTGATCGATTTCACCCCTGGGGGGAGCACCGAACGCGCTGAACCCGGCGGACGGTTTCAGCGGCCGGCTGAAACCGTACCGCACGCCTCGGCTCGCCGCGCGTCAGCCTTGAGCGTCTTGTAAGCCGGCCGATCATCGATCCCCGAGAGCGACTGCATGATGTCGAGCACGCCGATCGACGTCTCGAGGCGGAAATTCCCGCCCGCGGCGAGGTCCTCGGGACGGGTCGGGTCGAACGGCATCTCCGCCTCGTCGAATCCGCGCTCGCCAACTCCCAGCCGGCGCGCGCGGAGGTCGCGGACGAGGTCGGCGAGCCGGGCCAGGTTGGCGGGTTCGGGAGACGGGCAGATGTCGACGTCCTTGGTGGAGCGGATCACGCCGTGGGCGTTGACCGCGAGGCCGCCGACGACGACGTATTCGACGCCGGCTGCGCGGCGTCGCCGCAGCAGCCCGGCGACGTCCAACGCCCCGGACATCAATCCGCGCAGGACAGTGCGGCGGCCAGGACGAAGGCGGCCCGGATAGCGCGTCGGCTTGTTCGAGGTTCGTCCCGAGGTCGCGCATCCCGTCGATGCGAAGCAGCTCGGCTCGGGCCGCGGCGTCGACCGCGGCGTCGCGGGTGCAATCTGGCGTCGGCCTCGGCTTGGGAACCGCCACGCCGCCATGATGCCACCGGCTGAGCGTCGGCTCGAGGTCCACCGGACGAACCGAGCGTCAGCCCTCGCCGAGACGGCTCCACAGGGCGATGAAGTCGGCGCCGTCGAGCTGGGCGAGGTCCCTGCGCAGGGCCCGGGCCATGCGAGTGGCCTGGCCGGGCTCGCAGTCCCAGTAGAGGACGACCTCGCCGGAGTCGATCTCGACGACCTCGATGTGGTCGACGCGGCCGGAGTCGGCGAGGAAGGACGGCATGCGCCCGCCGCGCGTCACGATCAGCCGGTAGGCCTGGCGGGCGGTCATCGGGTGAGCCGGGCGGAGCGGTCGGCCGCGGCGAGCAGGCGGCCGGCCTCCTCGAGGCGACTGTCGCCGACGAGGACCAGGTCGGCGACGCGGACGGCGGGGACGTCGATCACGCCGAGCTCGAGCGCGGAGGCGGTCGTTCGGTCGAGCTCGTCGCGGATGCCGCGGGATCCGATCGCCTTGATCAGGGCGGTCGGGTGGATCTCACAGGCGGCGGCGGCGATCAGGACGTTCTCCTCGACGTCGAGCGACCGCCCGCCGGCGAAGGCCTGGCGGAAGGCGGCAAGGGCGAAGGCGACGATCCGGCCGATCCGCTTGGCGTAGGTCGCGGCGAGCATGGCGAGCTCGGTGTCGAACGGGAACGACGGCGGCCAGCGGACGGGCTGGAGCCCGTGGATCCGTGCGCGACGGGCGATCTCCTCGCGGAAGATCAGCTCGTCGTTGGCGCAGCGGTAGGCGTCGAAGCGCTCGGCGTGGGGGAGGCGGCTGGACTGGATCGGCTGCCATTCGCAGGGACCCGGGAGGACGCGGAGAGCGCGTTCGGCCGCGAGATAGGCCTCGGGGCTGGCGAGGTCGAAGTAGAAGCAGGCGTCCTGGCGTTCCACTAGCCGTGGATCAGCCAGCCGTCGGCGTCCCGGGCGGCCTCCATGACGGCCTCCGACAGCGTCGGGTGGCCGTGGACGATTCGGGCGACCTCGGCGAAGCCACCTTCGAGGGCCCGGACGTTGACGAGCTCCTGGATCAGCTCGGGCGCCTTGGCGCCGACGATATGGCCGCCGAGCAGCTCGCCGTAGCGGCGGTCGCCGACGATCTTGACGAGGCCGGTCCGATCGCCGTAGACCGTTCCGGCGCCGACGGCGCCGTACTGGATCCGCCCGACGACGACGTCGTGACCCGCGTCCACCGCCTGGGCCTCGGTCAGGCCGAAGCTGGCGACGTTCGGCGTGCAGAACGTCGCCCGGGGGATGTCGACGTGGACGAGCGGGTGGGTCTCGAGTCCGGCGGCGGCCTCGGCGGCGATGATCCCCTCGTCGGAGGCCTTGTGGGCGAGCGCCGGCCCGGGGACGAGGTCGCCGATCGCAAAGACGCCGGCCAGCGACGTCCGCATCGCGCTGTCGACCTTGATCATGCCGCGGGCGTCGAGGGCGATCCCGGCCTCGGCCAGGCCGAGGCCGTCGACGTCTGGGGCGCGGCCGGCGGCGATCACGAGGTAGTCGACCTCGGCGGTCTCGCCCCCATGGCTGAAGCGCACGGAGTCGGCCGCGCCGTCGACGTTCTCGACCGGCGTTCCCGTGTGGATCTTCATCCCCTGCTTGGCGAGACCCCGGCCGGCGAGCTTGGAGATCTCGGCGTCCTCGGTCGGGAGAACGCGGTCGAGCATCTCGAAGAGGAGCACGTCGGTCCCGAGCCGGGCATACGCCGAGGCGATCTCCGAGCCGGACGCCCCAGCGCCGACGACGGCCATCCGCCGTGGGAGCTCGGTCAGGCCCCAGGCCTCCTCGGTCCCGATCACACGACCGGCGAAGCGGGTTCCGGGGATCGGCCGCTTGACCGACCCGGTCGCGAGGATCACGACACCGGCCTGGATCTCGGACCCGTCGAAGTTCCCGCCGATCCGGACGTTGCCGTCGTCGGTGACCGAACCGTGGCCGTCGATGACGTCGATCGCGTTCTTCTTCATCAGGCCGGCGACCCCACCGGTCAGCGTCTTGACGACCTTCTGACGGCGGGCGACGACGGCGGCGAAGTCGACTGTCGGCTGGCCGACGACGACGCCGAACTGGGCGGCGCCGCGGACGTCGGCGAGGACGTCGGCGCTGCGGAGGACCGCCTTCGCCGGAATGCAGGCGTAGTTGAGGCAGCGGCCACCGATCGCGTCCTTCTCGACGATCGCGGTCCTCAGGCCGAGCTGGGCCGCACGCACGGCGGCGACGTAGCCGCCGGGCCCGGAGCCGATCACGACGCAGTCATACGACGACCCATGGGTGCGCTGCGCCATGGCCGGGGCTCAGCTCGCCCAGGGACCGACGCCGCCGACCCGCTCTGGGGTGATTCGCATCACGTAGCCGGCCGGGGGATCGTCCATCGGCGGGAAGCGGACGTCGGGGCCGAGGTAGACGTGGGCCAGCCGCTGGAGCAGCTCGGGCGCGCCGCCGTCCCGCAGGTCGACGTGGCCGTGGACGACGAGGTACTCCTTGAGGCCGCGGTCACTGAGCCCGGCTCCCTCGATCGAGAGGCTGACCCGCGGGTCGCGCTGTACGTTGCGGACCTTGCGGTTGGGGAACATGTGGGCCGTGACGATCTGCTCGCCGTCGAGCCCGGCCCAGACGATCGTGACCTGGGGACTGCCGTCGGGATTGAGCGTGACCATGTGGACGAGCGCCGACGACTCGAGGAGCTCGCGGGCTTCTGGACCGAGGGTGACCACGCCTCCAGCTTATCCGTCCGAGGCCGCAAGCCCCGGCGTTTGACGCGAGGGAGCGTCCTCGCCGGCGGGGCCGCAAGCGCCACCCGCGACAGCTCGCGCGTCCTCCGTCGCGGCGCGTTTCAATCTCAACCACGCCCGGGCCAGCCAGGTCCCGGCTGCCACATAACCGAGCAGGCTGACGGCGGCGCGGCTGTGGGATGGGTCGGGCCAGAGCGCGGCCTGCGCGTTGAGCATTCCGACGACGACGAAACCGCGGATGACCGTTCTGAAGAACTCGTATTCGACGATCGTGAGTTCCCGGGCAGTCTGGCGCTCGCCCCAAAGCCATGGCGAATCGTGCGCAATTCGGCGAGGCGAGGCGGCGTCGCGGTGAACGTGGAAGAGAGCGCACAACAGGCCGACATAGATCGTGGTGAGCGCGATCGACGCCGTCACGACCGGGGAGACCGGGAGCCGGCCGATACCGATGACGGTCGAGGCCGCCGCAGCGACGGTGATTCCAACTCCCACACGGGATCCGAACGTCGACAGCAGCGAGGACGGACCGGTGGGCTCTTGTCGACCCAGAGGGGTCAGTGCCCATACCACCTCGTCGATCCCGAACAGGCCGTCGGCCTCGCGTGAATCGCACGGCGCGACGAGCTTGCTGCGCCATGCCGATTCCAGGCAGCGACGGATCAGTGCGCGGCTGTAGCCGGCGCCCCAAAAGCGGATCTCCTCCGCCTCCAACTCGGTGAGCGTCAAGGCGTTGGGCCTCAGGCGCGCTAGGACCGGCCGTCTCAAGGTCCGCAACTCGTCATGCCTCAGGCTCCTCACGCCGGTGGAAGGAGCAACGGTGCTGAGTCGGTCAGGCCTCGCCCTGAGGTTCACACCGTCGCCTGAATCCATCCGATCCCTCACGCCGGAGTAGGATGCCGCCAGCTCCGGACAGAACATATGTTCGTGAACTTCGGGTTCTCGGCCCCGGCGGAGCGACTACTCGCGCTCGGTCGGCATCTGGATCCGGGCCATCACGCCGACGAGCTTCCAGAAGAGCCAACCGCCGCCGAGCACGATCACCAGACAGAGGGCGACGGCCTCGAGATTGGCGGCCTCGACGAGGAACAGGGAGAAGGTCAGGACGGCGAGCGCGAGGAGGGCCTGGAAGGCGAGCACGGCCCAGTAGCGGCGTCCCCACATTCCCCAGGCGGCGACCAGCATGACGACGGAGAACGACAGCACACCCGGCCCTGGGTGCCTCCCCCCGATCTTCGAGCCGGCAACATAGAGCACGAGGTTGGCTAGGCCGAGGGCGGTCGCGAGGATGGCGCAGATCACGACCGGGACGGGTCGCTCGCCGGGCGCGAGGGGCACGAGCTCGGCGCGGCGAGCGGCCGATCGGAGCTCGGATCGGCTTTCCTTTTCGGGCCGGTCACCGGCGTCAGCGGCTTCGGGCTGGGGTTCGGCGCCGGGGGGCTCGGGCGGCGAGAGGGGGAGCCGCTTACGGCTGGGCGGCGCCAACCGGAGCCTCCCTGAGCGAGCGGGCGACCGCCACGGGGTCCTCAGCGTCGGCGATCGCCCGGACCACGGCGATCCGGCGGGCGCCGGCGCGGCGGACGGCGGCGGCGTTGGATGGATCGATCCCGCCGATCGCGAAGAACGGGTGACGGGCGTGGGCGGCGGCGTAGGTGACGAGCTCGAGGCCGACGGCCGGGCGGCCGGGCTTGGTCGGCGTGGGGTGAATCGGACCGACGCCGATGTAGTCGACGGCGTCGGCCGCGTCGATCTGGTCGGGCGTGTGGGTCGAGAGGCCGATCAGGGGTCCGTCGCCGAGGATCATCCGGGCGACGAACACGGCGGTGTCGTCCTGGCCGAGGTGGACGCCGTCGGCCAGGCTCTCGCGAGCGAGTTGGGGGTGGTCGTTGACGATGAAGATCACGCCGTGCTCGTCGCAGCGGCGTGCGGCAAGCGTGGCGGCGGCCAGGAGGTCTGCGGGGGAGGCGTGCTTGTCGCGGAGCTGGAGGACGTCGATCTCGGCGAGCGGGGCCCGGGCGATCTGGGCGACATCGCAGATCAGGTAGAGGCTGGCCGTGTCGAGTGCCGCCCGGCGCTGGGTCGGATTCACACGACGGAGTTTGGCAGCAGGCGCCGGCGGCAGATGGACGATGCCTATCGCGGTGGGCCGTAGTCCGAGTCGCGAGGCCGGCCGGGGCCTTCCGTGTCGGGCTCGAGCCCGCCGGTGGGATCGGCGAGGATCCGGTCGTAGTTGAGCCGCAGCAGTTCGATCACGTCGCCGACGTCGCCGTCCTCCTCGATCCGCCGGACCGCCGGACCGGCCTTGCCCGGAAAGACTGGGTGCTCGACGATCCGGTCGTGCTCCTTGAGCTCGAGCCAAACGTCCGCGGGAAATGCGAAGTGGGCGGTGTCGTCACCGTGGAGATGGCCGAGCTCGCGGCGCCCGACCCTGAACGCGATCTCGCCGCGTCTGCCGGTCGCCGTCTCGACTCCGGGCCACGCCGCGACAGCTGCCGCGATCCGTTCACTGGGACTCTGCGGGCCGGTCATCGGGCCTCCAGTCGTGGTGCATTCTCGCTGCTTCCAACCTACAACCCCAGACCCGGCCCGAGCCAACGGCTCGGGCTCAGGATCGGGGATCGCAAATCGGCTCGACCACTTCACCACTCTCGCCACTTCGCCGCCCCGCCGGCCGCACTCCGGAGCGGGTTCCCTCGCAAACGCGCCGGCAACGCCTGGATCATGCGGACGGTGATCGGCCGAGGGGACCGGGGGACCGGCACGACGGCACAGGATCAACCCGATGCCGGCTGTGCCTCCTCGTCGAGCAGGAGCCGGGCGTTGATCGTCGGATTGCCGGCCTGCGAGAGCGGGAAGTGTCCGATCTCTGCTTGGCCGCCGACATCGATCACGACCGAGAGCTTGCGGTCGAGCAGCTTGTCCGGGTCGATTCGGAAGTCGAGGTTGACGAGGGCCTGCTCTCGGCAGGTGGCGCACTCCGTGGGCCGCTTGGGCTGGAAGAAGGCACGGCGGGCGATCGGCTCGCCGTCAGCCAGCAGCGTGACCCTGAACGTTCCGGGGATGTTCATGCGGTTGATGCCCTTGACGCGGACGGATATCGGTGACGAGCGCTTGATCGAAACGGTGCTGGCCGCGTCGATGCTGCCCACCTTGTTCTCGAGTTGGGCCGCGTCGGGTCTCACCGGAAGCTCGTCATAGGAGATACCGAGGGTGATCGTTTGATCGGACGTCATCTGCAGCGGCGGCAGGGCGTTGATCGGCGGCGAGAGCCAGGAGGCATCGTCCAGCGTGGACTCGAATCCGGCGAGCGTTGTCGCGCCGACGAGCTGCTGCCAGCCCAGGAACAGCCGGTCGATGTTCGCGTGGAAGAACCAGAACACCGGATCATAGGACGCGACGTCCTGGTCGCCCATCGTCGGACCGATCGCGTCGTGCCCGCCGTCGTGAGCCTGGATCGAGAAGTCCTGATAGCCGCCGGTGTTGTACGCGCCCCACCGTGACTGCTTCAGCGACGTGGCGACGTCGTCGGGGACACCGTTGGCCTGCATGTTCTGCAAGATCTGCGCGGGCGTGTTTCGCTGCGTCGTGTACGGCGGCTTGTACTCGGGATCTGAGACCGGCGGCGACGCGCCGGCGCCGGGATCCACGTGGAGGGTGTACGCGTCGAACGGAGGCTGCTGAAGAACGTCGGGCAGCGACGTCGTGAAGTCCCAGTACGGCAGCGTGACGTTCTCGCAGCCCGGCACCGCCCGGAGGGCGTCCTCGAACTGCTTCAGATACGCCCGGTGCCACGGGTTGAACGGGTCCACATGATGTGCGCACCACTGCTGCGGAAGCCCATGGACGGCGGCCAGCGCGAAATAGCTGTCGGCTTGCGACGGATCTCGCCCCATCAGCCCCGAGAACGCCGTCTTCAGCGTGTCGAGCTCCGCGGAGCTGAGGCTGGTGACGTTCTTGCGGACACGACCGCCCGCCGCTCCCGCCGCCACCGGGCTGCTCTGAGGCGTCGGCGTCCCGAGCGGGCACCCGTTCCTGATCCAGTTCTCGAACGTCTGTGACTGGTCGACGCTCCACGGCTTGCCGGGTGGCATCGGCCCGGCGGGCGGCTTGGTCATGAAGTAGATCTGGACCGCACGCTTCTTGACGTCATCGTAGGTGGACAGACCGATGCCCAGCCCGTTCATGTGGGCGACGTCCGTGGGCGTGAAGAAGGCGCGAATGTCCTTCATGTATGTCGGGTTCTCAACGACCTGCTGGGTTCCACCGGTGCTTGACATGTCGGTTCCCTTCTGTGGTGTCTTGGGGCCACTCGAACACACGCACACCCTCTCACGAAGCTCTGCCGGGCGCCAGGCCATCGTCGACCTGCAGGAGCGGAGATGCGCACCGTTCGGCTCGGGACGTGACACTGCGCACGCCAGCTGCGAGACGCCGCCCCGGACGACAAGGGGACGTGCCGGCGCCGGTCGCCGTCCGGCGTCGCTCACGACGTCGTCGAGGATGCCGACCAGGCCGAGGCTCATCCGACATCCCGACCCTGTCGCCGATACGCAGCCCGGAAGTTGACACCAGCGGGCCGGCCACTCCGAGGCCTCCCGGCGTCCGGCCGCCGGCCGGGCGAGAGGATCGTCGCCCGCGACGACGCCGTGCTCGAGCGTCGTCGGCTTCCGCGCCTGGCAGCTCGCCTCGGCCGCGGTCGGCGGGGCCGTCTTCGAAGCCTCAGGGAGTTCTGTCAGCATCAGGGGATGGGCTCAACCGATGTGCTCGTGATCGGCGGCGGCGCGATCGGACTCGCCGTCGCCTGGCGCTCCGCGCAGGCCGGCCTGGACGTCGTGCTCTGCGACCAGGCCGAGCTGGGATCCGGCGCGTCCCACGTCGCCGCCGGCATGCTCGGCCCGATCGCCGAAGCCGGGTTCGGCCAGGCTGCCGGCCGGCTGCTCGAGCTCGGGCTCGACTCGGCCGCCCTCTGGCCCGAGTTCGCCGCCGAGCTGGCGACCGCGTCCGGGACGCAGTCGTGCCTGCGTTCTGACGGCACGCTGATCGTCGCCCGCGACGCCGACGAGGCCGCCGGCCTCGAGCGCGAGCTGGCCTTCCGGACCGAGCTCGGCCTCGAGATCGTCCGCCTCCGCCCGAGCGAGGCACGCCGGCTCGAGCCGGGACTCGCCCCGACGATCCGCCTGGCCGGCCTCGTACCCACCGAGCAGACGGTCGACCCCCGCTGGCTCGTCGACGCCCTGATCCTCGCGGCTCGCGCCGCCGGCGCCGAGCTCCGTGACCATTCTCCGGTCGACCGGCTCCTGCGTGAGTCCCCGGCCGCCGTCGACTCCGCCACGACCCGGGTGGCGGACACGACCCGTCCGGACGAACACGCTCGTCAAGTCACCGGTGCCCAGCTGCGAAGTGGTGAGCGGATCCTCGCGCCGAGCGTCGTGCTCGCCGCCGGCGCCTGGTCCGGCGGGCTCGCGGATGTCGCCGTCCGCCCGGTCAAGGGGCAGATCATGCGGCTTCGCGATCCCCGCGGACCCGGCCTCGTCGACCGCGTCGTTCGTTTCGGTGGTGGTTACCTCGTCCCCCGCGGGGACGGCCGATACGTGCTCGGTGCGACCGTCGAGGAGCGCGGCTTCGACCGCACCGTCACGGCCGGCGGGCTCCACGAGCTGCTCCGCGACGCATCCGAGCTGGTGCCCGGCGTCCTCGAGCTCGAGGTCACCGAGTTCTCAGCCGGGCTTCGCCCCGGGACGCCCGACAACCTGCCGATGATCGGCCGGGACCCCGCGACGCGACTGATCACGGCGACCGGCCACCACCGCAACGGGATCCTCCTGACCCCGGTCACCGCCGACCTCGTGATTCGGGCCGTCAGCGGCGACCAGTTTCCCGCCCGCGAGCAGGCCCTCGTCCGATGATCGTGCTCAACCGAGCCCACGTCCGATGATCGTGCTCAACGGAGCCCGCCGCGCCGACACCCCCAGCCTTGCCGTCCTGCTCGACGAGCTCGGCCTCGGTCTCGCCGCCCGCGGGGTCGCCGTCGCCGTCGACGGGGAGGTCGTCCCCCGGTCGGAGTGGGCCGGGTTGACCCTGTCCGACGGGTCCCGCGTGGAGGTGGTCGATGCCATCCAGGGAGGCTGAGCCCGGCGTCGACGGCCTGGAGATCGCCGGCCGCCGACTGTCCTCCCGGCTGCTGCTTGGGACCGGCGGCTTTGCCAGCCTCGAGCTGCTCGCCGCGGCGATCGAGGCGTCTGGGACCGCGATCGTCACCGTGGCCCTCCGGCGGATCGACCCCGCCGCCCGGGGGTCGCTGGTCGACGTGCTCGACGCCGCCGGCGTCGACGTCCTGCCGAACACGGCCGGCTGCCACACCGCCCGGGATGCCGTGCTGACGGCCCGACTCGCCCGCGAGGCGTTCACGACAGACTGGGTCAAGCTCGAGGTCATCGGCGACGACCGAACCCTGTTGCCCGACGCGGTCGAGCTGCTCGCTGCGGCCGAGGAGCTCGTCGACGACGGCTTCGTCGTTCTCCCCTACACCAACGACGACCCGATTCTCGCGCGTCGACTCGAGGACGTCGGCTGCGCCGCGGTGATGCCGCTCGGCTCGCCGATCGGCAGCGGCATGGGGATCTGCAATCCCTACAACATCAGCCTGATCGTCGACCGCGCCGGAGTCCCCGTGATCCTCGACGCCGGGATCGGGACCGCGTCGGACGCCGCGCTGGCGATCGAGCTCGGCTGCGACGGCGTGCTCTGCGCCAGCGCGATCTCCCGTGCACGGGACCCCGCGGCGATGGCCCGGGCGATCGCTCTCGCCGTCGAGGCCGGCTGGCTTGCGCGGACGGCCGGGCGGATCGAGCGCCGGACCCACGCGATCGCGTCGACCACCGACGCCGGTCGCGTCGACGCCCTCAGGTCGCCCACGGACGCCGGCCGGGTCGAGGTGTGATCGACGACGTCGCCGACCGCTGGCAGGCCGCCTGGTCGGCGCGCGACCCGGCCGCCTTCGCGGCGCTCTGCGCGCCGGACGTCCACTACGAGGACCCCCTGACCGAGGTTCCCGTCCACGGGCCGGCCGCAGTCGGCGACCACGCCAGGCGCCTGTGGACCGGCTTCCCCGATGCCCAGATGCGCCAGGCCGGCGAGCGGCTGGCCAGCGGGCGCTTCGTCGCGTTTCCCGTGGAGATCACCGGTACCCAGACCGGCCCGCTCGAAGGCCTCCCGGCGACCGGCGCGGCGATCTGCGTCCAGGCGGTCTTCTACTGCCAGCTCGATCCCGACGAGCGCCTGCTCTGGCGGATCCGCGGCTTCTTCGACGCCTACGCCTCCGGCGTCGAGCTCGGCATCCTCCCCAAGCGGGGGTCGATCCGCGAGAAGGCGCTGCTGATGCTCCAGGGGTACGGGATCCGCCTGCGGCGGTGACCCGGTCGCGGCCTGCCTGGTCAAGGCCGTGATCGCACGCGACACGGCGGCTCCGCGAGCTCGCCGGCGCCTACTTGGCGACTTTGAAGTGCCGGCGACGGATCATCTCACGCAGCGTCCCGGTGGCCTGCTTGACGGGGATCCTCCCGCCGGAATACGTCGAAGCGAAGATGTACTTCTGGGTCCGGTCGAGGAGCAGCGGCTGGACGTGCTGAGGCGCATAGACGATCGCCTCGTGCGCCTGCTCGGTGAGGTCGATCAAGCCACCTTGGAGCCGCACCTTCGGGTCGAAGTGTCCCTGCAGCTTCGAGTTGACGCTGCCGATGCCCGGCGTGAGGTTGTCCTGGCACTCGTTGACGACAGTCAAGAACTTCTTCACCAGATCGATCGCGGCCTGTGGCGGCCGTTGACTCGGCAGGACAAGGTCCTGGAGGCTTTCTTCCAAGCACTCCTCGACGAACGGCCACCTGCCGACGCCGTATTCGAAGATGCCTCTGATGAAGGCGTCGAACACCCACCAGTCGACCTCCTCGTTGAGCGCCTGCTGCGTCGTGGATCGGATGTCCTCCCACGATGTTGTGTGAGCTCGGTGATAGCCGGATTCCACCGGCAGTCCGCTCGTCGTGGCTTTGGAGAAGGCCGGGCGGCCCTTGATCGTCCACCGATACCGGTTCTTCGCGCT
Source organism: Solirubrobacteraceae bacterium (assembly GCA_035553395.1). Taxonomy (GTDB): domain Bacteria; phylum Actinomycetota; class Thermoleophilia; order Solirubrobacterales; family Solirubrobacteraceae; genus Palsa-513. Next base: position 51,571 of record DASZKP010000045.1, read on the forward strand.
CGGGACAAACAGATCTATCGTGAGTGCCCGCTGCACGTGCCGACCGCCGGCCGCGACACCAGAGCTCGGCTCGGCCGGCCGGGCCCGTCGAGCGACGCCAGCATGGAGTCCCGGGTTCGCTTCGAGCGCGGGCGTTTTGGGTTCGCTCACGAGCGCGCAGACCGCCTGGTTTCCGACCGTCCGCTGCAGCGCGGCCAGATCGCCGAACCGCGTGTGCGCGCGGGATGCAGAAGCCATCGCCCGCCTCTGGGCGGGATCCATCGCCCGGTCCTTGGGCGGCATGAGCGGAAAATCGCCCCTGGCCGCCTGAAGGTGGTTCGGTCCGATTGATGTCATCTGGCGATGATGGCTGGCCGACGGGCGTCCCGTCAAGTCTCGGCGGCCACGCGGGAGGACCTCAGCTCTCGGCCAGCCGCCGCAGCAGCGCCGTGACCTCCATCAGGGCGGTCTGCTCGGCCGGCGAGAGATGCTCGACGATCGCCTGGGCGAGCCACCCCTCCCGCTGGAGGCGGTCGGTCTCGAGCGTCGTGCGGCCGGCCGGCGTCATCGCGACCAGGGCTCTCCGCTTGTCGGTCGGGTCGGGCGTCCGGTCGACCAGACCGTCCCGCTCGAGGTCGCCGACCGTCTGGGCCATCGACTGCGGCCGCACCCGCTCGGAGATCGCCAGCTCGCTGACGCTGCGCGGGCCTTCCCGGTCGAGCCGGCTGAGCACGGCACCCTGTGTGAGGGGCAGGCGGTTCTCGGTGCGCAGACGGCGGATCAGCGCTCCGAGGACTCCGCGGAGCTCACTCGCGACGAGCGCTGCGTCGACCGGGGGCACGCGGCCATCCTACCGCCGCCGTCCCGGCCGGCAACCTGCTTTGCGCGCGGCCGGCGAACGACGAGAGCCCCGGAGCCCACGGACATCTCCACAGGCAAGCTGCACAGTTTGCCTGTATACTTTGAGCAGTGATCGCGAGTCGACTGCTGCAGCTCGCAGCCCGGGACAACCAGGGCCGGACGAGCGAGGACCGCTACAAGTGGATCGCCCTGTCGAACGTCACGCTCGGTGTCCTCCTGGCGACGCTCGACCTGTCGATCACGCTGATCGCGATGCCCGACATCTTCCGCGGCATCCACCTCGACCCGCTGATCCCGTCCAACAGCTTCTACCTGCTGTGGATGATCGTCGGCTACATGGTCGTCACCAGCGTCCTGATCGTCAGCCTCGGCCGGCTCGGCGACATGTTCGGCCGGGTACGGATCTACAACCTCGGCTTCGTGCTGTACACGGTGGCGTCGTTGATTCTCGCGGTCGACTGGCTGACCGGCCGGGACGGAGCGACTTACCTGGTCGTCTTCCGCCTGTTCCAGGGCGTCGGCGGGGCGTGCCTGCTGGCCAACGCCGGCGCGATCATCACCGACGCCTTCCCCGTCAACCAGCGGGGAATGGCCCTCGGCATCAACAACATCGTCGGGGTCAGCGGAATGTTCATCGGCCTCGTGCTCGGCGGCCTGCTCGCGCCGATCGACTGGCGTCTGGTCTTCCTGATCTCGGTCCCGGTCGGCATCTTCGGGACGGTCTGGGCGTATCTCAAGCTCGAGGAGCGCAGCGAGCCGCGCCGCCGACCGATCGACTGGTGGGGCAACGTGACGTTCGCGCTCGGGCTGATCCTCGTGATGGTCGCGGTGACGTACGGGATCCGGCCCTACGGGGGGTCGGCAACCGGCTGGGCGAGCCCCCGCGTGCTGGCCCTCGTCGGCGCCGGTCTCGCCAGCCTCGTCGCCTTCACGGTCATCGAGCGGCGCGTGCCCGACCCGATGTTCCGCCTGCCGCTGTTCCGGATCCGGGCCTTCACGTTCGGCTCGCTGTCGACCTTCCTGTCGGCGATCGCCCGCGGCGGCCTGATGTTCATGCTGATCATCTGGCTGCAGGGGATCTGGCTGCCTCAGCACGGCTACGACTTCACCGACACGCCGCTGTGGGCGGGCATCTACATGCTGCCGCTGACGGTCGGGATGCTGCTGTCCGGGCCGACGTCCGGCTGGCTGTCTGACCGCTACGGCGCCCGCGGGTTCGCAACCGGCGGGATGGTCGGCTCGGCCGCGAGCTTCGTCCTGCTGACGCTGCTGCCGACGAACTTCAGCTACGTCCCGTTCGCGCTGATCCTGCTGCTGACCGGCATCTCGATGGGAATGTTCGCGTCGCCCAACCGCGCGGCCGTGATGAACAGCCTGCCACGCGCCGACCGGGGGGCCGGCGGCGGAATGAACCAGACCTTCCAGAACTCGGCGCAGGTGATGTCGATCGGCGTCTTCTTCACTTTGATGATCGTCGGCCTCAGCGCGACCCTCCCCCACACGATGGCCACCGGCCTGGAGGCCCACGGCGTCGCCGCGGCCACCGCCAACCAGGTCGCCCACCTGCCGGCGGTGTCGATCCTGTTCGCCGCCTTCCTCGGCTTCAACCCGATCCAGCAGCTGCTCGGCCCGCACGTGCTCGGCGGTCTGAGCGCCCACAACCAGGCGATCCTGACCGGCCGGTCGTTCTTTCCCCACCTGATCTCCGCGCCGTTCAGGGCCGGCCTGCACGAGGCCTTCGCCTTCGCGATCGTCGCCTGCCTGCTCGCCGCCGCCGCGTCGCTGATGCGGGGTGGCCGCTACCAGGATGCCGGCGATCCACCGCCGAGCCCAGGCGCCGAGGCCGGAGCCGTCGCCACGCTGGAAGTGGGTTCCCCCGAGCTCGTCACCCAGGCTCGCGGCGATCGGGAGCCCGCCCCGGTCACGCTCGCCCGATCACGATCCCGATCCCGCAAGGAGGAGCGACATGCGAGTTGAGTGGTACGGCCAGTCCGCCTTCCTCCTGACCGGCGCCTACCAGTCTGTCTTCATCGACCCGTTCGGCGACGTCTCGGCCGCCCTCGCCGCCCGCTCGATCAGCTTCGACTACCCGCCGATCACCGGCGTCGGGGCCGACCTTCTCCTGATCACCCACGAGCATCTCGACCACAACGCGGTCGAGGTGATCGATGGAGAGCCGGCGATCCTCCGCTCGACCGCCGGCCGACTCGATTCGCCGATCGGCGAGGTGGTCGCAGTCGCCTCCGAGCACGACGGGGCCGCCGGCACAGAGCGAGGGCCGAACACGATCTTCGTCTTCACACTCGACGGCCTCCGTGTCGCCCATCTCGGCGATCTGGGCCAGCCGGCGCTGCGGCCCGAGCAGCTCGCGGCGATCGGCGAGGTCGATCTCGCCTTCGTCCCGGTCGGTGACGGGCCGACGCTCGGTGCCGACCAAGCCGCCGCGGTGGTCGAGGCGCTCGGCCCTCGGTGGGTCGTTCCGATGCACTACCGCACGCCGCGGATCAACTTCCTCGAGCCGGCCGATGCCTTCCTCGAGCTGATCGCGAGCGTCCACACGCTCGACGCGCCGAGCTTCGAGACCGGCGAGCTGCCCGACGGAAACGGGCCGCTCGTCGTCGTGCCCGCCGCGCCCTGACGCCATCGCCGTCGAAGAGGTCCTGTCGGGCCGGGCGTCGTCGGGTCGGAGTCAGCTGTGCCGGAGTCCTGGTCGGCTTGGCCCGGATGCGGCCGGAGCGCACCTCACGTCGTGACCACGGCGGCGAACCTCGTGTCCTCTCGAAAAGTAGTTGCTTAGTCTAAGCAACTTTCAAGGTAGTTGCATGACGCAGGCAACGAGTTTGCCGCGAGGGTCCGCGCATCTTCGTCGCGCTCCGCGTTCTCCCCCGCCGCCCTGCCCGAGGACCCATCGGCAGGCGGGGGTGCGTCAAGCGGGCAGCTCGCCCTTCCCGAGCACGATCCACGCCGCCGACTCGGGCGCGAGCTCGACGACCAGACGATCCTTCTTGACCGCCGGGTGCTCGAGCCGCTCGGCACCCTCCCAGACCGGCCCTCCCCGCGACCAGACGAGCCCTCGGCCGTCGAGCGTGACGGCCTGCGGCCCGGCCCGGACGATCCGCCCGACCGTCGCGCTCGGCGCCGTCGTCGCGAGCACGAACCGGCGGGCGCGGGTCACGTTGCCGTTGACGAGCAGCACGGCGAGCGACCCGTCCTGCCGCCGGGCGACCCACCCGTTGAGCCCGGCCTGGAGCGTGCCGGTCAGGCGGAGGGCATAGCTGCCGGCCGGCCAGAGCTGGTCGGCCAGGTAGATCGCGGTCCAGAGCGGCCGGAAGGTCAGCGTCCCGTCGGCGTTGAGGACCAGCGGATCGTAGGACCCGCCCGAGTTATGCAGCTCGATGTGCGAGAAGCCGGCCTGGGCGGCGGTCGCGACGAGGTCGAGGCCCCAGAGCGCCGACGCCGGACCGTCTGAGATGCCGGGGATCCCGCCGCAGGCGACGGAGTTCGCCTCGGAGATCTGTGCCCTGATCCCGGCCGTCCGGGCGGCGACGAGGACGGGATCGAGCGCCGCGATCAGCCTCGTCGACGAGCCGGCCGCGAGCAGGTGGCGGATCGACGGGTAGTTCGGCGTCCCCAACTTACGGTGGCAGCCGTTGAGGCCGTAGACGTGCGCGTCGGCGACGTTGGGGTGCTCCGTGGCGATGAAGCTCGCGGTCTGGTCGATCCAGCGCGACGTCGAAGGATCGGGGCCGGCGACCTGCGGGAGGGGCGCGCCGAACCCCGCCCGAAGGGCGGCACGCATCTGCTCGTAGAGCTGCACGTATGCGGCGAAGCCCCCGGGGGATGGCAGCCGCCCGCCGTACTGGTCGGGCTCGTTGCCGAGCCCGATCGTCAAGAGCTGGGACGGGACCACGGAAGCGACCTCGCCGAGCACCTGCCCGGTCGCGGTCGGATTCTGGCCCAGCAGGTTCAGGCCGACGAGCAGCGGCGAGCCGATCGCGCCTAGGCAGTGGAGCGCGTGCAGGTAGCTGGCACCGACGACCTGCGTCTCGCCCGGCGGGAGGGGCGCCGTCGGCCAGAGACGATCCTGGCTGTTCCCGCCGACGCGGATCTCCGGGCGACCGAGCATCGCCAGGGCCTGCTGGACGGGCGAATGGCAGCCGCTGGGCGCGAACCACGACGTCACGAGGCTCGTCTCGACCGACAGGCCGACGAAGCTCGGCGGTAGGGGCGGCGACTGCGGGCCGGCGATCCGGGCCGGCGGCGGCGGCTTGCGCGGCGCCGCGGACGGCGGCGGGGCGACCGTCGTGCCGGGGACCGTCGGCGTCGTCGTCCCCGCCGGCGGGGTAGTTCCAAGCGGCGGGGTCGTCCCAAGCGGAGCAGTCGTCCCCGCCGGCGCGCTCGTGCCGCCGAGCGTCGTGATCCCCGATGGCCCGGTCGACCCGGTCGCCGGCGCGGCGACGGCGATCGCTGCGGGCGCGACCGAGCCGCAGGTGACGGCCAGGCACCAGCCGAGGATCCGGCGGCGGGCGATCACCGAGCCACCCTAAGCGGTCGCCGCGAGCCCCGTCAAGTTCGAGCGACCTGGCGCCCGACGAGGCCCGCGGCCGGGGGTCACGCCGGGCGGCGGCGGACGGTCACAAGGGCGCCGAGGCCGCATGCCAGGCCGAGGATCGCGACGATCAGGGCGGCGATCGCAACACCTCGGCCGGAGCTCTGTGACTTCTGGCCGGTCGCGGTCGGCGAGGCCCCGGCGGAGGCCGGGAGCGCTCCGGGGCTCGGCCCGGCCTCACCGCCGGCGACATCCTCGATCACGCCGCCCTTCGGGGTCACGTTGATCGTCGGCGAAGGGTACGCGGCGCTCGGCGGGCCGATCCAGCGGGCGACCACGCCGTTGCTGTAGTACTCGAGCGTCTTGAACGCGAGCGACTGGCCGGCGATGTTGTCGGGCATCGCGATCGACAGCGGGAACTGCATGAAGGTCCCGTTGTCCAGTCGCCCGAGCGTCGTCCTGTCACCCGTCCAGACGATCTCAGAGATCTCCTGGCTGACGGGGCCGTCGTCGGTCTGGATCGGGGTCTTGAGGTTCGTCGTGATCTCCTTGACGCTCCAACCTGGGACATTCTGGACGTCGACGCTGGTGAACCCCGGTGGCAGCAGCATGTCGACCTTGTCGGCGTAAGCACCCTGCTCCTCCCCGGGGACGCGGACGTCGAGCGTGACGAACGCCCCAGCCGGGACGGTGTTCGGGTGGAGGCTGACGTGAGCCTCGACGGCGCCCGGAAACACCAGCCCGGCGGCGAGCGCGGCGGTGGCGAGGAGCGGTTGGCGACGCATGTCTGCTCTACCTCCTGGGAGATCCTTCAGTGGATGGGAACATCGACTGTCTTGACGTACTCGTCGAAGGCGGAGACCCGATCGGTGATCTGGAGCTGCCAGGTCCCGGCGGGGGCGAAGGTCGTCGTGTCGAGCGTGTAGTGGCCCGGTCCCGAGAGGTTGGCCCCGACGGTGAGCGGGCCGATTCGCTTGGCCGGGAGGCTCGCGGTCACGTCGAGCTCCACCGTCCGTGTGAACTGGGCGCCGGTCTGCGCGTCGATCAGGTAGACGTGGATCTCGTTGGGCCCGACGCTCGCCGGATCGACGGTCAGCTCGAGCTCGGCCGGCCCGATCGTCGTGGTCGTCGAGAAGGGGCCCGAGTTGGCGTCGACCGGCGGCGTGTATGCGATCAGGGCGGCCGTCACACCGAACACGCCGAGCATCGTGATGCCCTCCCGGCGGAGCATCCGGCGCAGCAGGGCCCCGGACCCCCCTGGAGTCGCCCCGGCCCGGGCGAGTCGCTCGAGCGCCGGGATGATCCGCTTGCGGTGGATGACGCCGAACCCGACGAGCACGACGAAGAGGACGACCTTGATCAGGATCGCCCGGCCGTAGGCGGTGGCGATCAGCCCGTCGAGCGTGCGGACGAGGACCAGCGCCTGGATCCCGCCGGTCAACGCGATCGCGACGACGCAGACCAGCGCGACGGCCGAGAACCGGCCGAGCACGGCGCACAGGACGGGGGTCCGCTCGGTCGGCTCGAGGGCACGGAGGGAGATCGGCAGGGCGAACAGGAACGCCGCGATCCCGCCGACCCAGATCGAGACGGCCAGCACGTGGATCACGTCGGCGGGAAAGAGCACCCAGACCGGCGACTGGACGGACGGGTGGCTGCTCAGTCCGGGGGTCATCGCGAGGTAGACGCAGGCGGCCGCCGCGGCCACGACCACCCAGGCCGGCGGACGGTGGGGCTCCGCGGGAGCTGCTTCGTCTCCACGCCGCTCGCGCGTCCGGCGAACGCCGACGGCGGCCGCCAGCAGCAGGCCGAGCCCGATCCAGACGACTGTGCGCGAGCCCCAGACCCAGCCGAACCGACTTCCGAGGACGGTCCTGACGATCTCCCAGTGGAGCGAGGACCAGAGCGGCACGCCGGCGGCCGAAGCCCCCTCGAGGAGGATCCCGAACTCCCCGGTGACGATCCCGAGCGCTACCGCGTAGGCCAGGAACCGCTCGATCCGGCGGGTGAAGATCCGCGAGGCGAGCAGACGACGCGCCCGGTACTCGGCAGCCTCGGACTCGGTCGCATCGGACTCGGTCGTATCGCCAGCGAATCGCCCGGCCGGGCTCGCCGAGTCACCGGCGAGGGCGCGGATGCCGCGGCCCCACGCGAGCCAGAGGAAGGCGAGCCCGCCGAGGGCGAGGGCGAGCGAGACGTAGTCCAGGCCGCGGACGACCGAGAACGCGATCGTCGTCACGTCGCCGGCCCTGTCGCGGGCGATCAGCGAACTGACGCTCAGCGAACTCTCGCTCGGATGGCCGATGTCGAAGACGAGCCCACCGGTGACGACGTGGGTGTCGGCCGAGATCACGCTGTACGTCGCCGTGTAGGTCCCGTCCGGCAGCCCCGGCTTGAGGCCGACGCCGAGCTGTGAGGCGATCCCGCGGGGATGGGCGACGTCGGAGTCGTCGACCTCGTCTCCACGGGCGTCGTACACGCGAACGGCGCCGAGCGTGAAGCCGACGGCCTCGTTGTACTCGAAGATCACGAGCGGCGGCTGACGCGGGACGGTCGACCCCGCCTGGGGCACGGTCCCGAGCAGCTGGGCGTGACCGAACGCCGCGGCGGGAATCGCGAGCAGGAAGATCAGGATCGCGGCGAGCGCGCACGGCATCCGCGGGATGCGGGCGAGCGCGAGCGATTGGCGGCGCTGTAACAACCGGGTTCCTCCGGGTGACGCCCGGACGCAGGTCACCGGGATGACCGCGGGGGCGGATCGAGACGGGGCGCGCGCGGGCGCGCGCCAGGCGGCGATCAGGCCAGGGCCGGAGGCGGGCGAACCGCCAGGGAGGAGCCGATCAGGCACCCCCCGCGCGGCAGCACGCAGATCGCCGGGCGACGCCGGGCGGGTCGCGTGACACGGGGGCGACGGGGACGGCTGCGGGCACCGCGAGCGAGTCTCAGGAGCGAGCGCTCGCCGAGATAGCGTCCGGCGAGCAGCGGCGCCAGCACGAGCAGCCAGGGCGCGAGGAACAGCAGGGGGGTGGTCGAGCCGGCGAGCAGGAGCCCGATCACCAACGAGCCGACGAGGCCGAGGGCGAGGAGTCTGCGGGCGACCGAGCGGCGCATCGGGAGGAGCTTAGACGCCGACGGGCACCCGCGGCGCATCGGCGAGGCGCTCGCGCGCCCAGTCTCGGGCCGACTCGACGCTCGGGCAGGACTTCGCCGGGCAGCCGGGTAGGCGAGCCGGTTCGCAGTCGGTGACGTACGCGATCCCCCGGCAGTTGCGCGCCAGGACGCCCCGGCAGTGCCGCAGCCAGCGGGTGTCGATCGGCCCGAGCACCGGGCTCGGCCGGTCGGGCGCGGTCGGCTCGCCGATCACGACGACCGCGAACGGCTCGCCGCGCTGTAGCCCGGCGCGGAGGGCGTCCATCACGACCCGTGCGTAGCACGTCGGATGCGGCGCCCGGACGCGAACCTCGAGCACCGGCCAGTTGGACCAGTCGGTCTGGGCCACTACGCGATCAGCTCCGGAAGGGCGCTCCCGACCATGGGCTTAGGTTAGCCTAAAACGCGCCGCCGGCCAACCGCTTCGGGCGGGACCTAGACTTCGGCGGTCGATGGTCCGTCACTTCATCACGGGGGCGGAGTTGAGCCCAGGCGAGCTGTCCGGGCTGCTGGACCGTGCGGTCGAGCTGAAAGCCGCGCCGCGATCGTCGAGGGCACTCGCCGACCGGACGATCGCCCTCGTCTTCGGCGTCCCGTCGACCCGGACGCGCGTCTCGTTCGAGGCCGGGATCGTCGAGCTCGGCGGCCACGCGATGATCCTCCGGGGCGACGAGATGCAGCTCTCGCGGGGCGAGTCCCCGCGGGACACGGCGCTCGTCCTCTCGCGCCACGTCGACGCCCTCGGAATCCGCACGGGAGCCCACGACCCGGTCGAGGAGCTCGCGCGGTGGGCGCAGATCCCGGTCTTCAACATGCTGACGGCCCTCCACCACCCATGTCAGGTGCTCGCCGACCTCCTGACGATGCGCGAGGAGTTCGGCCGGCTGGAGGGTCTGCGGCTGACGTATGTCGGCGACGGCAACAACATGGCCAGGTCGCTCGCCTTGATCGGGGCGATCGCCGGCGTCGAGATCGTCGTCTCGTCGCCGGCGGGCTACGAGCTCGAGGCCGAGGCCGGCGCCCGCCTCGAGCCCGACCCGGCTGCGGCCGTCGCGGGTGCGAACGTCATCTACACGGATGTCTGGGTCTCGATGGGCGACGAGGAGACCGCGCAGGAACGTCGGGCCGCGCTGGCCCCCTACCGGCTCGACGACGCCCTGCTCGACCGGGCCGCGCCGGGCGCGATCGCGCTCCACTGCCTGCCGGCCCACCCGGGTGAGGAGATCACCAGCGAGCTCCTCTACGGCCCGAGGCAGCGGATCTGGGACCAGGCGGAGAACCGTCGCCACGCGCAGAAGGCGCTGCTCGAGCTCCTGGTCGCGCCTGCGGTCGGCGGCGACTGACGCGGGCGGCCTGCGATGCTTGACCTGTGAACGCTCCCGACACGACGACGACCACCGGTCCGGGCGACGCGACGCCCGACACGACGACGACCACCGGTCCGGGCGACACGACACCCGACACGACGACGACCGGTCCGGGCGTGGCGAGACCGGACACGACGAACACCTCGGCGGCGGGCGAGCCGACAGACGGCCTGACGAGCACCGCCGCGCCGGGCGAGCCGACACGCGTGTCGGTCGGCGACGAGCTCGAGCTGGAGATCGAGTCGCTCGCGTTCGGCGGGGCCGGGGTCGGACGATGCAACGGCGGGTATGTGGTCTTCGTCGACGGAGCCCTCCCGGGTGACCGCGTGAGGGCGCTCGTCCACAAGCGCAAGCGCTCTTATGCCCAGGCGCGCGCGCTCGAGGTGGTCGAGCCCGGGCCCGACCGGGTCGCCCCGGTTGCCGACCACCCGGGGGCTCCGTGGCAGGTGCTCTCCTACGCCCGCCAGCTCGAGATCAAGCACGGCCAGGTCCGCGAGGCGCTCGAGCGACTCGGCCGGCTGGAGGGGTTCGAGCTCGACCCGATCGTTCCGGCGGTCGAGGAGTGGCGCTATCGCAACAAGCTCGAGTACTCGTTCGGCCGGAGCCCGACCGGCGAGCTCGTCTGCGGCTTCCACGAGCCCGGATCGTGGGAGCGCATCCAGCATGTCGAGGACTGCATGCTGGCCTCGGAGGCGGGCAACGCCGCCCGCCGGCAGGTCCTCGAGTGGTGCCGCGCCCAGCGCCTGACGGCGTTCGACCGCCGGTCGCACGAGGGACTGCTGCGCAACCTGGTGATCCGCGAGGGTCGCCGGTCGGGGCAGATCCAGATCCGCCTCGTGACCGGGCCGGGCGAGCTCGACACGGACGCCCTTGCGCTCGCAGTCGAGTGCGACGGGCTGCTGGTGACGCGGACCGACGCGATGGCCGAGACGACGAGCGGCGGCGAGACCGAGCTGGTGCGCGGGGTCGCGGCGCTCGACGAGCAGGTCGGCGAGCTGAACCTGCGGGTCTCGGCGGAGGCGTTCTTCCAGACGAACACCGAGATGGCCGAGAAGCTCTACGAGGTCGTCGCGGCGCGCGCCGGCCTGCGCGGCTGGGAGCGGGTCTACGACCTGTTCTGCGGTACCGGCACGATCGCGCTGACGCTGGCGCCACGCGCCGGCCAGGTCTTCGGGCTCGAGCTGATCCCGGAGGCGATCGCCGACGCGATCGAGAACGCCGCACGCAACGAGATCGAGAACGTCTTCTTCTACGCCGGCGACGTCCGCCTGGCGATGCGCGAGCTCGTCGAGCGGGCCGGCCGTCCCGACCTCGTCGTCGTCGACCCGCCGCGGGCCGGCCTGTCGGCAAAGGTCGTCCGCCGGATCATCGAGTCGTCGCCGAAGCGGATCATCTACGTCTCGTGCAACCCGACCACGCTCGCGCCGAACGCGGCCCAGCTGGTCGAGGCCGGCTGGACGCTCCAGCGCGTCAGCCCGGTCGACATGTTCCCCCAGACCCCGCACATCGAGTGCGTCGCGCTGTTCGAGCGGGGTCACGTGCCGCCCGGGCCGTAAGGTCCGACCCGGCCGACCCAGTTCCGGCCGACCCCGACCCGGCCAACCTCGACCCGGCCGATCCAGATCAGACGGAGCCCCTGACGCCGGGCGCGGCGCTCAGCGGCGGGCGACCTGGCGGGACGGCGCTCAGCGGGCAGGCGACCTGGCGGGAGCGACCACGGCGGCGGACCCACCGCCGCGCCGGACCGGCTCGGCGACGGCTTCGAGGCTGCCGTCGGGCCGGAACTCGATCGCGGTGGCCG
>DASZKP010000046.1:0-49989 GCA_035553395.1 Solirubrobacteraceae bacterium
TTTGCAAGCAGGAGGTCACCGGTTCGATCCCGGTTGGCTCCATCGATCAAATGCCTGGTAATAATCACCTTTTGACCTTTTGCCAAGCGCCCCTGAGTTCTCACGTCTGAGAATGCGGATTGGTCATCAACTTTGGTCATCAAATCGACATACAGGTGATCGGAGCTGGGGCGTAACCTCAGTTGCAGACACCTGAGCAGGTCGAGCCTTGCTTACAAGCAGGAAGTCGGCGGTTCGAGCCGGACACCGCCCACTCGAGAACTGCTTGCCAAGCGGCACATTCACCGCCCGACGAAGTCCGCCCACGGCGTAAGCCGACCCGGACGCGCGAGGCCCGCGCTCCGCCTGACGGCGGCCGGCAGTAAATCGCGCGTTGCGGCGAAACCCCAGCGGCGCGCGAGATGGTCGGCGAAGCTCGTCGCGTGGTCGGTATCGCCGATCGCCACCAGCCTTCGGTAGCGGTGCCATTCGACGACGTAGGTGGCGCCTCTGGGTTGTGGCTGGCGACTGACGTGATCGACGGCCCTCTCGCTGAGCGTTCGGCGGGCACGCCTCAAGTCGCTGATGACACCAGCAGGAACGTCGGCACCGAAGCGACTGTCGAGCCCGTCCAGAGCCTCGGCGAGCAGTCCGGTCGCTTGGCGAACCACCGCCTCTCGGCACACCACGTCCCAATCGATCGGTGTCTCAGCTGGGGAGAGCAACTCGAGGGCATCGAGGATCCAGTGCGGAGCGGCAGGATGGGGGCCGACGCCGTGGACGCAGGTGATCAGTAGCTGGTCGGACGGCGAGGGGACGCTCACCTGCCACCCCTCGATGTCGGACCGAACGGCGCGTGACCACACTCCGTCGTCGAGGCCGGGCATCTCCAGAGCCGTCCAGTGCAGGTCGAGCAGGGTGCCGTCACCTCGCCTCGTATCGATCGAGTGCTGAACGCCGATTGCGCGTAGGCGTCCTCGGTAAATCGGCACCCAGCCGGATTGCAGCGTCACGGCGAGGGCGGCGGCGGCGTCCGCTCGGCGCACGAGCAGATCGACGTCGCCGAGGATTCGCGAGTCTATGGCCCCGGGCCGCGCTGCGAGCCGCGCGGTGCCCTTGAGCGCGATCGACTCAATCCCGCCGTCGCGGAGCGCCCTCGCCGCGTCGTGCCCTCCGCGCAGCAGCTCTTGGTTGCGTTCGCGCGCCCGCTTGTGGATCTCGTCGATGCGTCCGCGATCCGCCGGCGAGGCGTGGACCACGTCCGCATCGATCCGCGGGAGCAGGCGGAGTTCCCTCGACGTGGCGTCAGCGAGCGATCGTCCCGCTCGTCGCCAGCGAGCCCAAGCCAGTGGAGCATCCTCACCACCAGCAGCGGCGCGCAGGAGGTCGGCTTCGTCGGGTGTCGGCCAGCGCTGGTCGGGTGGCTGCGACCGTCTCATCGCACGCCCTCGAGCGCGGTGATGCGACCGTTGTCGAGTAGCACCTGGCGATCAGCTATGGCTGCCACCTCTGCAACGTGAGTGACAAGGAGAACCGCGGGGCGCGGATCGAGCTGGCGGAGCCGCTCCGTCAGCTTCGCAACTGTTGCCGCGTCGAGGTGGTTCGTCGGCTCGTCGAGTACGACGAGGGACGGCGAGCCGACCATGGCCCGCGCGATGACGATCCGCTGTGCCTGACCGCCCGAAAGCTGAACGCCCCGATCCCCGAGGCTGCGGGGAGCGTCCCGGTCGTCCCATCCGTCGATGTCGTCTAACTGGGCGATGCCTGCGGCAGCGCGCACGGCGGACTCATCTGGCGTTCCGTTCCCCCAGCATACGTTGGCCCAGATGCCGCGTGGCAGGAGCACCGGGTCTTGCTGGACGACTCCTATCTGTGACCGCGCGTGGCGCAGGTCGAGCGTCGAAAGCTCGTGACCCGAGAGCGCAATCGTTCCGGCGTCCGCCTGGCGGAGGCCCAGCAGCAGCCTCAACAGTGTGCTCTTGCCGCTGCCGTTGGGACCGACCAGTGCGACCGTCTCGCCCGAATCGATCTCGAAATCGATTCCGCGCAAGACAGCCGTGGCCCCGTAGCCGAACCTCACTCCGCGCATCGAAACGCTCCCGTCCAGCGTGGCCTGAACGGACCCGCTGAAGTCGGGGGGCGTCCGGTCATCGATAACGTCCAAGATGGCCTGTAGCGAGGGTCGCCCGGCGACCACGGTCGGCCACTGGCCAGCCGCCGTCGCCAGCTGACGCAGGCCTAGTCCCAGGACTGCGTAGAACTCCATCAGCCGTCCGAGCGAGAGGTGGCCGGAGGCGACCTCCGCGCCCCCGACGAAGAGCACGAGCACTCCCGCGATCGCGGTCACCGTCCCATGCATCACGGCACAAGTCGCTTGGGCCGAGTTCTTCCGCCGCATCATCACGCTCGCCGTCACGATCTCGGCCAGCCGTGCCCGGCGCTCGTCGTCGTCGGCAGCATGGACACGGGCCGCACCGAGCGTTCGCAGCGCCACCGTGACGGCGGAGTGGTGCCTCGACGACTCCTCCCGCCACGCCGCCGAAATCCGCATCAATTGACGGTCTAGAGCACGCGTGACAGCGAGTGTCAACGGCACCGCGACGGCGAGCACGGCAACGAGCACGGGACCGAGGACAAGTGCGGCGCCGAGCACCGGCAGGCCGACCAGTGCCGCTGCCGTCCAAGTGAGCGCCGCAATGACGAGATATTCCGTCCGCTCACCGTCGAACGAGACGAGCGCCGGCAGGCGGCCGTCGTCGCGTGCTCCGTGCCAGTCCGTCGGAAGTGCATAGAGCCGCTCGATCAGTTGCGAGCGCAAGCGCACGATGATGCGGCCGGCGAGTCGCAGCACCACCGCGCGACTGAGGAGCGCAACCGCGGTTGAGACGGCGTAGGCGAGCAGGACAATGACGCCATCCACGATGACTTGGCCGCTGTTGTGCGTGGGGATCTCTTTGGAGAAGATCCGTCCTACGAGCAACGGGACGGGAGCCAAGGTGACCGCCTGAAGCGCGGCGATCGTGATGACCGTTAGCACCGCCCGCCATTCGCCGAGCAACAACCTCCGCAACGGGCGCGTCACTCGGAGCGGCGCGCGCTCACGAATCGCGGACGGCCACCCGTCGTGTGAATCTCGCCGCCGGCACCGGGAAATATCTTAGCCTGACTGGCTGTTCAGCCTGAGATCTTCCGTTAGGGCTTGAGGGTGCGGGACACATAACCAAGTTCGCCGCCCGCCCCGATCGAACGAATAGGAGATATTGTTAGGCTCTACGATGGTGCCGCCCGTGCCACTCGACGAAATCGCGGCGAGCGACGCCCGGCTCAGCCGGGTGATCGGGCTTGATGACCGCGAGGTGATCCGCATCGTCGCGAACGATGCAACGCATCTCGATTGGCTAGAGGAGGCGCTCGGACCACTCCCTGACGCCAGGCGGTCGGCACCGGGCTGGGAGATCAGAGCGCAGTTCTCGCGCTCTGACTACCTGCGGATACGGGAAGCACGCCCCGCGAAGGGGGTACGGGAGCAGGCATGCTTCGCTTTCGATTCTTCGACGGTGACGCTGCCGACGTGGTCGAGCGGGAGGGGACTCGCCATCGACGACGAGGAGCGGTCGGCGATCTTCTTCGTGCGACCGGGTCGGATCGACATCGTCGGCGACGCATCGACTCGCCGATCACGCTCCACGCTGCTGCTGATCGTCAGCGAGCTTATCGCCAACGCGAGGGTTCCTCAGCAGCTCGACCTGCACGCCGCCTGTGTCGTCGTCGGGGACCGAGCGCTTGTTCTGCTCGGGCCAAAGCGGGCAGGGAAGACGACCGTCTCGCTGCACCTTCTCGCCACAGGGCGCGCACAAATGGTGTCGAACGACCGCACCTTCGTTGGTTTCTCGGGTGCGGGCCCGGTCGCACGCGGGCTTTCCACGATGATCAGGATCCGTCCCGAGACCGCGGCGCAGCTCCCACAGCTGCACGACGCTCGTCCGTGGACGAAACGCGGTTACACCCTTACCGTCGCAGAGCTGGCCGAGTGCTCCGGTTCGTGGCCGGACGGAGCCGAGTTGCTGCTCTCTGCGGCGCAGGTCGCCGAGCGTCTCGGGGCCCGCCGTGTCGCGGAGGCCCGCGTCGGCGAACTCCTGTTCCTGGAGACTGATGGAGCTGGTGTCGGCATCGCTGCCGAGCGTATGACCCGGCAGTCGGTCGAGACCGCCCTGATGCAGAACGTCTTTGGCGGTCGTGTCGGTGGACGTCGCGCCACGGTGTTCGACCAGAACGACCGCCCACATCGCTCGCGTGAACCTCTCGCCGCTGAGCTCGCGAGGTCGGTTTCCGGCTTTCGGGTCCGGCTTGGCTCGGACGCGTATGGCGTCGACTTCGCGGGGAGATTGCTCCACCGGCTCGCGAGGGCGTGATGACCCCCTCGACGCGGACGGCGGATGACGCGATCGCCACCCTTCGCCGCCACAGGATCATTCCGAAACGCATCACCGCGATCTCTCCCGTCGAAGCGGAGCGAAAGAACGGCCGCCAGGCCTACCGGGTCGATACGCGCGACGGACGGGTGCTCAAAGCCCGGCATCTCCGTGACCCGGAGCTGGCGCAAGAGGTCTGCGAATTGCGTGCCGGGCTGGACGAGGGCTTCGCACCGGTGCTCATCCGCGACGGAGCCGTTCTGCTGGAGGCGTGGATCGATGGCGTCGTGCTGACGGACGAGACCGCTGCACCCTGGGCCGCTGAGGCCGGTCGACTGCTCGGCCGTCTCCATATCGCGCCGCTCGGGAACGGCGTTGCGTCGGAGCGCTCCACGGACGTCTGGCGGCACGGCGCGCAGGGCGATCTGAGGATCCTTCGGGATGCCGGGCACGTAAGTGAGGCGAGGTCCGGCGCCCTCGCCGCCGCGTTGGAGCAGCTCGACCCTCAGACCGCCCGCGCCACCAAGGTACATCACGACTTCTGTCCGGAGAATCTCGTCGTCGACGTCCGGGGGCGTGTGTTCGTGATCGACAACGAGTGGGTGCGCATCGGCGTGCCGGAGTTCGACGTCGGCCGGACGCTGTGTCGCTGGCCGATGTCGCCCGAAGCGTGGCAGCAGTTTCACGACGGTTATCGCCATGAGGCTGGCCCGCTGGAGGCATTCTTGTTCTGGCGTATCGTCTCGGCGCTGTTCAGCGCTCGCGTCCAGCTTCAGGTGGCGCCCGAGGGACTTGATCCCGTGCTTGGCGTTCTTCGGGCAAGCGTGGCCCTGTGACCCCGCGCCCGCTGAAGGTGGTCGCCTTTACCACTCCGCACACCGGTCACCTCATGTGTCTGTTGCCGACGGTGTACGCGTTCACGCGAGCCGGGCACGAGGTGCATATGCTTGGGCATGTTCATCAGCGCGCGGCGATCGACCGCGCCGGAGCGCAGTTCGTCGACTTGTTCGGCCCCCACTCGATCGAAGATGTGGACTCGACGACGCACCCGGTTCCGTGCCGTCATGTCACGTTCGCCGCCACGCACGCTGAATCCGTCGCTGATGATGTCGCGGCGCTCGAGCCCGACCTGATCGTCTATGAGACGTTTGCGGTGATCGCACCGGTGGTCGCGCGGCTGCTCGGGCTGCCGTACGTGAACGTGGCCACGAACCAGGTGTGCGTGCCATCGGTCGTACCGGAGATGTACTTGGATCCACGCTTGAACCTCTCGGACGCGTGCACGGCAGCAGTAGAGCGCCTGCGCGACGTGCACGGCATGCCGAACGCCAGCCCGTTCCTGTGGCTGGATGGCGCGAGCCCTTGGCTCAACCTCTACTGCGAGCCTGAAGCGTTCCTCCCCAGCTCAAAGCGGGCCGAGCTGGCGCCGTGTGAGTTCGTCGGCTGTCTGGCGCCGGAACTGAGGGCACCGGTCGGTGAGAGCCTGTTCCCAGATCGCGACGGGCGAACGCGGGTGTACGTCTCGTTTGGCACGTACGTCTGGGTGTACTTTGGCTCGCAGGTGCTCGCGGCGCTCACGGTCATCGCCGAGGCGAGCCCGGCGCTCGACGTCGACGTCGTAATCACCCTTGGGGGGTTCCCGATCCCCGATGACGAGCGGCGCCGCCTGACGGGCTGCGACTGTGTAACGGTGGTCGAGTTCGCTGACCAGTGGTCCGCGCTGGAAGAGGCCGACATCTTTATCACGCACCACGGTGTGAACTCTACCCACGAGGCGATCTACCAGGAGGTGCCAATGCTCTCGTATCCGTTCCTCGGCGACCAGCCACTGGTGGCGGCGCGCTGCCAGGAGCTCGGGCTGGCAGTGCCGCTCACGTCCGCGACGTTAGAAGCGATCGAACCCAGCGCGGTCGCCCGCGCCATCGGGCGAGTCTTGGACGATGCGAGCGGATTTGCGGATCGGTTGGCGCACGCCCGAGGGTGGGAGGAGCACACGATCGCAGCGCGGCCGGCGATCGTGGAGCGCATCGCGACGATGGTCAGAACCGACCGCTGGACCTGATCCAGGCCAGGTGCGCTCGCGTGGCGCAGTTCGAGCTCCTGGGTGAGGCCGCCACGCCCGCCGGGCAGCCGACGCTTAGGTCCGGTCGCAGCGCTCGTCGGCTCTCACCCGGTGCACGCGCTCGGCGGCGTCGTGGAGCCAGCCGGTTCGCCGGGCCTCGCTGGGATCCATGGCTTGCGATGCTACCTGCGTTTGCCGGGCCCCTCGAGAGCGAGAAGGCTGCGCGCCGGGCCGCTCCCTCGGCTGCACATCCCAGTCGCTCGGCCGCCGTGGTGTCGAGATCGAGGTTTGCCGACCATTCACGGTGAGCCCGGGACCCATCCTCGCTCGAGACCCTTCGCCAGCAGACGCGGACATCGTGCGAGGTCGATGAGGTGGCGCGGAGATTTAAAATCGGCAGGTAGTCCGCAGCCCCGAAGCCACGCCCCACCAGGGCGGGATAATGCGTGCGATGACTCTCGGTCCCATTGCGGAACTGGCCGCCAGTGCACGCGTCCTGATGCGAGGTTCGAGGGTGCGGTGGTGGCTGGTCGGTGGTGTGGCGCTGTCGGTGAGTGCCGGACGCTGCTGGCGAGACCACGAAGACATCGATATCGCAACACTGAATCTCAACCTCCTAGACACCCACTTACGGCGGCTTGAAGAGACTGGCGTCCTGCTCGCCGTCGACGGACACCGGCGCTACGCAAGCGCACGATTCGAGCGACGGCTGACGGTCGACTTCGTGCTCAGCGCGGGGGACGCAGCCTGCTGGATCTACCGCCGCAACCCAGCTTTGCGCGTGGAGTGGTCTGAGGCGGTGCTGTACAGCGCGGACGGCGTGCCCTACCTGGCTCCTGAGCTGGTTCTGCTGGGTAAGAGCCACTCGCGGAGGCCGCACGACGAAGCGGACGCGCTCGAGGTGATACCGATGCTCAGGCCGGATCGCCGCATGTTTCTTGCTGAGTTGCTGGATCCCGACCATCCGTGGCGCGGGCTTCTGAGTCCATGACTACGAGTCCTTGTGGGCGCCGCCTGAATAGTGACCCACCTCCGCCGGTCGAAAAGTGACCCGTGTGGCGCGGGGTCGGGTTTGTCCGGCCGGGTCCCGAGTCTCGTGGATCGTTCGCGATCGGCGAGGAGGAAGGGTGGTCGGCGTGGAGCAGCGGGCGGAGATCAGGCGGTTGCACCGGGTCGAGGGCGTCTCGATCCGGCAGATCAGCCAGCGGACCGGGTTGCATCGCAAGACGATCCATGAGATGGGCCGTGCCGTCCGTCGCGCTCGGCCGGCGGACCCGGGACGAAGCACGCCGCCGCGAGCGCCCGGGCCAGTGATGTAAACACGATGTTACCGGGGCGAAGTCCCCCTCCTCGACATCGGCGCCAAGGATTACATTTCCCGCCCATGGCGTCGGCGCTCGCAAGCACGGGACGAGCCGTCGCCGCCGGCCGAGCAGACCCTATCGGCCCGCATGGCGCCTCCCGTAGGCTGAGGCTCAGGTTCGGGTGAACGGTGCCGGAGAAAGCTTTCGCGTTGCTCTGTCGAACGGCGATGTTCGGGCCGGCGTCTGGGGTCAGGCAATCGGGACATCGTCGACGTATCTGGTCACGACCGGTCTGGCGATCCATCTGGTCACTGTGCTTGGTCCCGGGAGCCTGTGGATGTTGTCACTGCGGTATCTGCCCGCTGCGGTATTGGGGCCGTTGTCGGTGGTCCCCACGGATCGTCTGGGGCCTCGCCGGGCTCTGATCCTGATCTTCTGCGGTCGTGCTGCGGTGCTCGGGGCGGCGGCCTTGGTGCTTGCCGCCGGCGCGGCGGTTGCTGTCGTGGTGGCGTTGACGGTCGTGGAGGCTGCCCTTGGCGACGGCGTCGCTGCCGGCGCTCGCGGCCGCGCAGGTTGCTGCGGCGCGGTCGCCGGCTGAGCTTTCGGCGGCGTCGGCTCTGCAGTCGTGCGCGAAGTCCCTGTGCGAGGTGCTGGGTGGGCTCGCGGCGGGGTTCCTGAGCGCGTGGCTGGCGTCCGGGGCGGTGTTCGCCGTGATTGCTGGGGTGGCTGATCGCCGGCGCGGTTGGTGCGCGGGGGTTGCGGGCGAGCCGGCCGCACCTGGTGGCTCCGCGCGAGCTCGGCTGGCGAGAGAGCTACGTGCGCGATTGGAGAATGATTCGCGACCCCAAGGTCGCTGTGACGACGGCGCTCGCGGCGAGCCGGGCGTCGAATCGCGCGGTGTGGGTCGGGCTCGGGGTGATCGCCGCGACGGGTTTCCTGCGGATGGGGACCGCCGGCGTGGGCGAGTTGGCGGCGGTCGCCGGGATCGGCACGGTCGCTTCGATCCCGGTCGGTCGGCGCCTGATCGGGCGGCGGCGTTTCGCGGCGACGCTGTCGCTGGCGGTCGCCGGCATGGGGTTCCCGTTGCTGCTCATCGCCGTCACCGGCAACGCGCTCGTGGCGCTCCTGGTGATTCCGTTCTGGGGCCTGGCAAGCGCTGCGGCCGACCTCCAGGTCGGCTGCCTGGTGTCGCGGGTCGCGGCGCGTCGGGTCGCGAACGCCGTCTCGCTGAACGAGACGGTGCGGAATTGCGCACAGGCCGGGGCGACGCTGCTGCTGCCGCTGTCGATTACCGTGCTCGACGCTCGCTCCGCGATGGCCCTGTGGGGTGGCGTTCAGATCGCCGCTGCCGTCGTCGCCAAGCGGCGCCTGGATCACGTGGACGCCGACGTCGGGTCGCACATGCGGATCTTGGATCTGGTGCAGGCGATCTACCTGTTCCGGCCGCTGAGAGTAGTCGAGCTGGAGCAGGTCGCAGCCTCGGTCTCACCGCGCCCGATGCACCGCGGCGAGGTTGTGATCGCTGAGTTGGACCGGCAGGCCGAGAGCATGTTCATTATCGACAGCGGCACGGTCGCGGTCAGCCGTCGCGGGCAATATCTCACTGAGTTGGGTGCCGGCCAACCGTTCGGGGAAATCGCGCTCCTGCATCGGACCCCGCGAACGGCGACGGTGACCGCGGTCTCTGACGGAATCCTCCTCGAGCTCGACCGGGCGGAGTTCATCGGAGCGGTGAGTGACTTCAAGGCCAACCTGGGCGCGTTTGACGTGGCGCTCGCGCAGCCGGGAGCGCCGGTGACGCTCGCCGACGTGTTGCAGTCACTGCCGCCGGCGCTTTTGGCGCCCGACGGCCGGGGGGAAGCGGCGCTCGCGGAGGCTGCGGTCGTCCGCGCGGTACAGCAGGGTGACGTTCTGTGCGCGGAGGGTGACCTTGCCGATCGCCTGTTCGTGCTGCTTGCCGGGAGCGCGGATGTTTGGGTCGGCGAGCAGCTCATCGATGAGGTCGCGCCCGGACGGTGGTTCGGTGAGATCGGGGTCCTGCATCGGCTGCCGCGGACCGCGACGGTTGTCGCGCGCGCAGCCGGCACGGTCGTGGAGCTGCCGGTCGACGGGCTCGCCGCGAGCGATCGGTCATGAGCCGTGGATCTCGCGCGGCCGCTGGGGCTTGGCGCCAGTTGTAGGGTAGCGCGTGCAACGGCGATGACACGAGGGGTTGTGGTGGCTGCAGAGGCCGTCGAGCTTGGAGCGATCTACCTGGTCGATCTCGTCGGCTCGACCCAGTTGGCGACGTCGATCGGCGCGGTTCGTGCGGACGAGCTGCGCAAGGAGTTCTTCGCGTTGTTGCGCGAGGCGATCGAAGCGAAGGGCGGCCGTGAGTTCAAGAGCACCGGCGACGGGCTGATGGTGGCGTTCGTGTCGGCCTCGGCAGCCGTGGCCGGTGCGGTGTTGACGCAGCAGCGGTTCGAGCGTCGCTACCGCGGTGAGGAGCAGAAGCTGCGCGTGAGGATCGGTCTGGGCACCGGCGAGTCGACGCTCAGGGACGGCGAGTACTTCGGGATGCCCGCGATCGAGGCGTCGCGGTTGTGCGACAGCGCGCCGACGGACGGGATCCTCGTCTCGCCGGCGACGCGGATGCTGGCAGGCCACGTCGAGGGCGCGCGTTTCGAGTCGTTCGGGCAGCTTGAGCTCAAGGGAATCCCCGAGCCGATGGAGGCGTTCTCCGTCCTCTGGGAGCCGCTCGACCCCGAGACGGCCGGCTCCGAGCTGGGGCGCTGGCCGTTGCCCGAGCCGTTGCGCGTGGCGCCCCGGACCGCTTACGTCGGGCGCGATGTGGAGCGCGGGCTGCTTGAGGTGGCCCGCGCGTCGGTGCGCGCAGGGGCTCGTCGCGTCGTGCTCCTCTCCGGTGAGCCGGGGATCGGCAAGACTCGCCTGGCGTCGCATGCGGCGCTCGGGGCGAACGCGGACGGTTTTGCCGTGTGCTGGGGCGCGTGCTCAGAGGACGTTGCGGCGCCGTACGAGCCGTGGATCGCAGTGTGCTCGCAGCTGGTTGAGCACGCGCCTGAGTCAGTGCTTGCGGACCACGTGAAACGCAGCGGAGGCGAGATCGGCCGTATGGCCCGCAACCTCGGCCAACGCGTTCCACACGCGCCCGGTCCCCGCAGCTCCGATGCGGAGACTGAGCGGTTCATGCTGTTCCAGGCGGTCGCGGAGCTGTTGCGCGTGGTGGCGGGTGCGCTGCCGTTGTGCGTGGTGCTTGACGACTTCCACTGGGCCGATGCGCAGTCGGTGGCGCTGCTCAAGCATGTGGCGCGCACGGTCGAACAGGGGACACTGCAGGTGTTGGTCACGTACCGAGATTCGGATCTCACCAAGGACCACCCGCTGACCGGTGTGCTTGCGGATCTGCGAAGAGTCGATGGCGTTGAGAGGATCGCGCTGACCGGTCTGGCGCCCGATGAGGTGGCCGAGCTGTTGAGCGCCGGCGCTGGTCACGCACTGGACCAGGCCGGGCTCGCGCTCGCCGGTGAGATGGCGACCGAGACGGGCGGGAATCCGTTCTTCGTCGGCGAGATGCTCCGCAACCTGGTCGAGTCCGGGGCGATCACGTTCGACGAGGAGCAGGCGCGATGGCAGGTGGATCGCGCGGCGGTGAGCAGCCTGCCGGAGAGCGTGCGTGATGTGATCGGGCGTCGGGTCGATCGCCTTGGCCCCGACGGTCGCGAGGCGTTGACGGTCGCGGCGGTGATCGGCCGGTGGTTCGATGTCCGGCTGCTGCTCGAGCTCGTCGAGATGCCCGACGGCGGACTGTTGGATGAGCTCGAGGCGGCGGTCAACGCGACGCTGCTGCGCGAGTCGACAGACCGGGTCGGGAGGTTCACGTTCGCACACGCGCTGATCAACCACACGCTTTACCAGGGGCTCGGCGGCACCCGTCGCGCCAGGCTTCACCATCGAGTGGCGCTCGCGCTCGAAAAGCTCTACGGCACCGACTCCGACGAGCAACTGGCCAACCTCGCGATGCACTGGCACCTTGCGCACGCGCAGGTCGACGTGGACAAGGCCGCCCACTACGCGATCAAGGCCGGGCGAAGAGCGCTCGCCAGTCTCGCGCCGAGCGACGCCGCAACCCTCTTCAGCGACGCACTCGAGCTGCTTGTCCCAGGGGACACGGTCGACCGCTGCGAGGCGCTGATCGGGCTCGGCCAATCTCAGCGCGTCACCGGCGATCCGGCGTATCGCGACACGCTGCTCGACGCCGCGCGGATCGCGTTCGAGGTCGAGGATGCCGACCGGGCAGCGCGAGCGGTGCTGGCCAACAGCCGCGGTGGCCTGCCGAGCTCCGTCGGTCACACCGATCGGGAGCGGGTCGTAGCGATCGAACGGACGCTGGAGTTCGTTCTCGAGCCTGACCGCCGCGCGCGACTGCTGTCGCGGCTCGCGATCGAGCTGCTCTACGAGCCGGACCACCGCGGCCGCAGAGCGATCGCCGAGCAGGCGCTCGAACTCGCCCGGCGGGTCGACGATCCCCGCACGACCGCGCGCGTGCTGAGCGATTACCTCTACGCTTTCGGGAGCGCGGATCCGCTGCCCCGGCGGCTCGAGCATCTGAGTGAGGTTGTCACGGCGGCCGATGAGGCCGACGATCCCGCGCTCCAATTCTGGGCCGCGTCGAGGGAGGGCGAGACGCTCGTCGACGCATGCCAGATCGCCGCCGCGCAGGGCGCGACCGAGCGGATGGTCGCGCTCGCGGACCGGCTGGGTGAGCCGATGCTCCGATGGACCGCTGTCTTCGGCGCAGCGGGCGTGGCGCTCGTGCGGGGCGAGCTCGTGGACGCCGAGCGCTTGGCCGAGGATGGGGCGCCAGATCGGCACCGACGCCGGACAGCCCGACGCATCGATGCTCTACGCGATGCAGATCACCCTCGTGCGCATCCTGCAGGGGCGTGGCGGAGAGGTGATCGAGGCCTTACAGCGGAATGTTCTGGCGAACCCGCGCCTTCCGATGTGGAACGCGACGCTTGCGTGGACCCTGTGTTGCCTTGGTCGAGAGGACGACGCGCGGGCGATCGTCGATGAGGCCGCGAAGGACGCGTTCGAGCACGTGCCCTGGAGCAGGTCGCGGAAGATCGCGCTTGCGTTGTATGCCGACGCCGCGGCGCAGGTCGGCGCTCGTGATGTCGCAGCGCGTCTGTACGAGCTGATCGAACCGTGGTGCGATCAGGTGCCGTGGTCCGGTGTCTCCGGATGCGCGCACGCGCGCACCTACCTGGGGTTGCTCGCTGCAACCCTCGGCCGCGACGAGCTGGCCGACGAGCACTTTACGCGCGCCATTCACGTCCAGGAACGCGAGGGGATGCTCGTCTGGGCGGCGCGTGCGCACCTCGGCTGGGCCGAGGCGCTCGCCGCACGAGGCGAGCGTGACCGCGCCCGCGACCACGCAGCCCAAGCGCTCAGGCTCGCCCGCCAGCACGGCTACGGGTTCATCGAGCCGGCCGCGAGCGCAATCATCGAAGCCGGCCCCGCTACGAACTGAGCGCTCCGCGGTTCTGTGGGCCCACAGCCATGCCCGGGGGCTCGGGTCCGACGGTTCCGAGCGCCGGCTCGAACAGCCGCAGCCACACCGAACCCGCAGACGTCAGACCTCGCTGCTAGACGGACCACAGGGCTTGGGTGGGCGAGAGGCGTGCGGCTCGCAGGGCGGGGATGAGCCCGGCGACGGCGCCGATGAGCAGGGACGCGGCGATGCCGCCGGCCCAGGCTTCGATCGGAATGACGGTGGCCCAGTGTTTGGTGTGGGCGTAGACGGCGGTGGTCGCGACGCCGAGGGCGACGCCGACCGTGCCGCCGAGGAGTCCGAGGAGGACGGCTTCGGAGAGGAACTGCGCGCGGATGTGGCCTCTGGTGGCGCCGAGGGCGCGGCGCAGGCCGATCTCGGAGCGGCGTTCGAGGACCGAGATGATCATGATGTTGGCGACGCCGACCGCGCCGACGAGGAGGGCGACGGCGCCGAGGCCGAGGAAGAGGCCGTTCAGGGCGCTCTTGGCGTCGGCTTGGGCGACGAGGGCATCGGATGGTTGGCTGACGTTGACCTCGCTGGGGCTCTCCGGGTTGGCGGTGGCCGCGAGGAGGTTGTCGACGGTGTCGACCTGGTCGTCTTTCGCCCGGACGTAGATCGTCGACGGGTGGCCGTCGAAGCCCAGGTATTTCTCGGCCGCCGGGTAGCCGACCAGGACGGAGGTGTCGATGGCCGAGGCGAGCGCGGCCGGTTTGAGAATGCCGGCGAGGTAGAACCACTGGCCGCCGACCCAGATGCGTTCGTCGGGGAAGATGCGGTCGACGCCGAGCAGCTGGGCGGCGCCGGCGCCGAGTACGGCGACGGGCTCTTGGGCGGTCGCCGCGTTGAGGTCCTGGCCCTGCGCGACGGTGGTGGCGATCACCGGGAGGAGATCGAGGGATGTTGCCAGGACGGTCAGGCCGTTGGTGTCGACCGAGGGGATGTAGGGGCTGCGGTAGGCGTTGGCGCTGCTGAGCGCCCCGGTGCTCTGCACCTGCTGCGCACCGCTGATACGGCCGATCATGGCCGGCGCTGTGGTGGGCAGCTCGGCGGTGCCCCCGGTGAGGCTCTGCCCGTTGCTGACCGTGAGCAGGTTGGTGCCGAGCTGGCTGATCTCGTTGAGCAGGCCGGCCTGGGAGGAGGCCGACAGGCCGAGGACGGCGACGATGGCGGCGACGCCGATTGCGATGCCGAGCGCGGACAGCCCGGCCCGCAGCTTTCGGGTGCGCAGCCCGACGGTGGAGAGCCGTGTCAGGTCGGAGAGCTGTAACCGCCGCCGGTTCGGGGTGGCGGTGGCGGTCACGACGGCTCCTCGCTGACCGGCGCGCCGGACGCCGTCTGGCGTGCATGGGTGGGCGGTGGAGCGAGAGGGCCGGGGCCGGTGTCGGCGGCGGGGCCGGTGTCGGCGACGATCTGGCCGTCGATGATCTCGACTTTGCGGGCCATCCGCTCGGCGATGGCGTGGTCGTGGGTGATGACCACGATGGTCGAGCCGCTTCGGTGGAGCTGATCGATCAGGGCCAGGATCGACTGCCCGGTGGCCTGGTCGAGGTTCCCGGTCGGCTCGTCGGCGAGCATGATGGCGGGCTGGCCGACCAGGGCCCGCGCGATCGCGACCCGTTGGCGTTGCCCGCCCGACAGCTGGGTCGGACGGGCATGAGGACGCTCGGCCAGGCCGACCAGCTCGAGAGCGTCGCGGGCGCGCTCGTGGCGCTGTTTAAGGGGGATGCCGGCGTAGAGGAGCCCGTCGGCCACGTTGTCCAACACGGTCGAGTGCTCGGCCAGGAAGAACTGCTGGAAGATGAACCCGATCCGCGTGGCCCGCAGGTACGCCACGTCCTCGTCGGCCATCGTTGCCACGTCGAGGCCGGTGATCCGCACCCGTCCGCTGGTGGGTCGGTCGAGGGTTCCCATCAGCTGCAGCAGGGTGGTCTTGCCCGACCCCGAGGGGCCGACGATCCCGACCAGCTCCCCCGGGCCGACGGTGAGGTTCACCTCGAGCAGGGCCTGCACCGGCGGCTCGCCCGGATAGCTCTTGCTGACTCCGTCCACGTCGAGCACGGGCACCCCCGCGCCCTCGACCGCGGCGTCCGCGCCGGGCGTGACCGCGTTCCTGTCCGGCGTTGGTGGCCGAGTGGAGGTCATGACGTCGGGACCACGACCTCTTGGCCGGGGGCCAGCGCCGAGGCGGTGACCGCCACCAGCCCCTCGGCGTCGTCGAACAGTCCGAGCGAGACCGACACGAGATGGCTGCGCGCGCCCGCGACGACGACCTCAACCGCGTAGTCCCCGCCGGATCGGGCCAGCAGCGCGGTCACCGGCACCACCAGCGCGTTGGGCACGCTGGCGGTGGTGATGCCGACCTGCACGGGGGCCTCGTCCCACGTGCCCGTGGCGGCCGGATCGGACGGGGTGACGTCCACGGTGATGGTCGGCGTGGCGCTCGCCGAGTTGCCCGACGTGCAGGTGTCCGTTCCCGGCGCGGCCGAGCTCGATCCCGAGCCACCCGGCCCGGAGCTCGCCGGGCAGGTGGCGAGCGCCCCCACCGAGGAGACGACCCCTTGGGTGGTCCGATTGTTCGGAAGCGTGATGCTCACCCGGTCGCCGACCGCCATCGTGGTCTGCTCCGACGCGCTCAGCGCCACCTGCACCTGGCGCACGGTCGAGGTGCCCTGCATCACCGTCTCGCCGGGCTGGGCGCTCCCCCCGGGCTGCGCAGACACGCTGGTCACCCGCACCGCGGACGGTTGGAACGCCACCTGGCCGAGGGTCAGCGTGCCGTTCTGGGACACCCCCAAGGCGGCCTGCAGCTTCATCACGGCCGCGGTGGTGGCCGGCCCGAAGGAGGCGGAAGTCGTGCCGAGCTGAGCTCGGGTGGCGTAGCCGAGCGCGACCAGATCCGCGTTGAGCTCCGCCACGTCGGGGCCGGTCGCCCCGGCCGACAGGGTCCGGTAGGCGGGTGTCGAGCCGTGCAGCAGCGCGACCGGGCTGTCGTTGACCCGGTAGAGCACGGCACCCTGAGCGATCACCTGGCCGGCCGCGGGCAGCTTGGTGTACGTACCGCGGGTCTGGTTGATCACCGAATACGGCGAGCCGTCCGATTGCGCCCGGTAGGTCAGAATCCCCGCCTGGGAGACCATCGCCGAGAGCGTCCTCTCTTCCACGTGCGCAGTGTTCGCCGGCGGCTGCGCTGCGGCCAGGGCCTGTTGCCTGCCACCGGACATGACGACCACGCTGCCGGTGACGGTCAGGGCGGCCAGGACGGCCGCTGCGGCCAGCACCCAGGTCTTCCGCCTCACCGCGGACCAACCCCTGCGGCTGCGGCGAAATCGCTGCACTTGCGCATCGCGGCGTTGAGAATGCTCATGCCACTGCTCGTTGCGGCGGAGGGAATTCGATTCGTGTCGACGAGGGGCTGACCATTGGCCGGGTCCGGGAAGTCCGGCACACCGTTGGCGCGGATGCACTGGGCGAACTTGAGTGCCGCCTGCGTCTGCTGGGAGCTCCGCCTGCTGCCCGCGAACCCCGCCGGCTCCAGGTCCTTGCATGCGCTGATGGCCTGCGTGAACGCCGGAGTGTTTGGGTCCAGCGACGAGCCGTTCACGAGCCCATCGATCGTGAAGTTGCCCGACGCGGGCGGGTCCGGGAACTCGCTGACGCCGTTCCTGCGCATGCACTCGGCGAACTTCACGGCCTTCTGAGCAGTGGTGGCAGTGTCGTCGCCGCTGCTGCCCGTGCTGCTGCCGGCAGGTGTGTTCGAGCCGCACGCGCTGATCAGGACCATCGCGATCAGGCCTGGGACGGCTAGCGGCCATCGTCTTCTTCTCATGTGTCCTCCCGCGGCTGGTTGGGTGCGTCGAGATCAAGCTGTGCCGGGGCGCGACCGGGACCGAGTGGCAACGGGAGGCGATCGCCGCCGGCGTCTCGTCCTGGGCCATCGGGCGCGCCCGGCGCCGGGGGCGGGCGGACGGGGCGCCCGGGCCGGGCCCCGCCGAGCCTGAGTGCCGCCTGTCCGCGCTGTGGCCACCTGACCGCCGAGCGGTACGTGCGGCCCTTGTCGTTGAGCGGGTGGCGGGCCGCCGCGAGCGCCGCAGCCCGTCCTCGTTGCCTGGAGGTCACGCCGCCATTCAAGGCAGCGCGGTGTTGCCAGGACGTATCGGCTTTTCGATACGCCGACGATATGCGCCAGCTCGTAGCATCGGAGCATGCGCGTGCTGATCGTCGAGGACGAGCCTTATATGGCGGAGGCGATCCGCGATGGCCTGCGTCTTGAAGCGATCGCGGCGGATATCGCCGGTGACGGCGCCACCGCTCTGCGCCTGCTGAGCGTCAACGCCTACGACATCGCCGTCCTCGATCGCGACATCCCCGGCCCCTCCGGAGACGAGGTCGCCAAACGCATCGTCGCCTCCGGCAGCGGCATGCCGATCCTCATGCTCACCGCCGCCGACCGTCTCGACGACAAGACCTCGGGGTTCGGGCTCGGCGCCGACGACTACCTCACCAAGCCATTCGAGCTCTACGAACTCGTGCTCCGTCTCAGAGCGCTCGACCGCAGGCGGACACACCACAGGCCGCCGGTCCGCGAGATCGCAGGTGTGCGCCTTGACCCGTTTCGCCGCGAGGTCTACCGCGACGGCCGCTACGTCGCCCTGACCCGCAAGCAGTTTGCAGTGCTCGAGGTGCTGATCGCTGCCGAAGGCGGAGTCGTCAGCGCCGAGGAGCTGCTGAAACGCGCGTGGGATGAGAACGCAGACCCGTTCACCAACGCCGCGCGCATCACCGTCTCGGCTCTACGCAAACGGCTCGGAGAGCCGCCGATCATCGCCACCGTGGCCGGCGCCGGATACCGCATCGACCCTCAGCCCGACACCGAGCGCGACGGACAAGCCCGTGGATAGAGTCCCTGGGCTGAGCGTTCGCCTCAAGCTCACGCTCAGCTACGCCAGCTTCCTCATGCTCGCAGGCGCCCTGCTGCTCGCTGCCGTGTGGGTGTTCCTCCTGCGTTACGTGCCCGACCGTGCGGTTCTCTATGTCCCCAGCCGCACCACGATTCGCGGCGTGTTCCCCATCCAGTCCAGACTCCTGCACGTCTTTGCTCCCAGGGCAGCCGCGGTGTTGGCGTTCCTGCTGGTGTTCGGCCTCGTGGGAGGCTGGATCCTCGCCGGCCGGATGCTCGCCCCTCTGGCTCGCATCACGGACGCCACACGCATGGCCACCACCGGATCACTGGCCCACCGAATCCGACTCCCGGGCCGTCGAGACGAGTTCCGCGAACTCGCGGACGCCTTCGACGCCATGCTCGCGCGTCTCGAAGCCCAAGTCGCCGAACAGCAGCGGTTCGCTGCGAACGCCTCCCACGAACTACGCACCCCGCTGGCGATCACCCAGACACTGCTCGACGTCGCGCGCAACGATCCGTACCGAGACAACGACGAGCTTGTCGAGCGCCTCCGCGCCGTCAACGCCCGAGCGATCGACCTCACCGAAGCATTGCTCCTGCTCAGCCGCGCCGACCAGCGGTCCTTCGTTCCAGAACACGTCGACCTGTCGCTCACTGCCGAAGAAGCCACCGAAACGCTCCTCCCGTTCGCGGAAAGGCGCGGCGTCACCGTCGAGACCTCCGGCGACGCGACCCACACGATCGGCTCACCCGCGCTCCTTCTGCAGTTGACCACGAACCTCGTGCACAACGCGATCGTCCACAATCTCCCCGAACACGGCACCGTGAGGGTCACGACCAGCGCGCACCCCAAGAGCGCGGTGCTCGTCGTCGAGAACACCGGCGAGAAGCTCACCCCACAGCTGGTCTCCACGCTCGCCGAGCCGTTTCAGCGCGGCACCGACCGCATACGCACCTCCCACGCAGGTGACGGCCTCGGCCTGGCGATCGTCAGGAGCATCACCCAAGCGCACGACGGAACCCTCACCCTCGCGCCACGCCTCGCCGGCGGACTCTGCGTCACGGTGCAACTGCCCGCCGCGCCATCGCACGCCGGCAGATGAGTCCTGTGGGAGCCTGGCCACGGCCTGGCGATCCGCGGGGTCGACGCTCGGCCGTTCGAGCTCTGTCTGGAGGTCCCTGACCGGCGACGCCCTCACTCGAAGCCCTCGGGTGGGCCGATCGTGGCTGCCTCCGGGCCGAAGCTCTCCACGTATCGAGGATGGACCTCATCCCATCGATCCATCTGGCCGCGCGGGTTGCCCTCGCCTCCGAGGTCGGACTCCAGCGCGTCCAGGCACGTGTGCCAGCCGGCCGCGTCGCGCGCCCCCTTACCCCTCTCCACGAGAGTGTCGAGCAGCGTCAGCTCGGTCCCGACGTCGTTCGGCCGAAGCTCGAAGCGCACGATGTCGGTCCCCCAGCGAAGCTCCATCGCAGACGGCGTCTCGTACGCCAGCATCTCCCCCTCGAACGACGGCGCCTGGCCACCCGGGAACGTGAAGCGCAGGACGGCGCCCGCGACCCGTTCGCCCTCGATCGTCGTCGGGAACCACCGCGCGAGGTGCTCGGGCTCGGTGATCGCCCGCCATACCTTCTCCGGCGGGTGACGAAGCGAGCGCGTGAAGCGCAGCTGCCAGCGTCCGTCGTCGAGCTGCTCGAGGTCTCCGTAACTCATGCTCTCTCCTCACCGGGATCGTTGCCGTCGGTCATCGAGTCCAGATGCCGTTCGAGGTGCTCCAACCGCGACGCCCACATCCGGCGGTATGGCCCAAGCCAGTCGTCCAGCTCGCGCAGCGGCTCCGGACAGACCCGGTACAGGCGACGCTGAGCGTCGCCGCGCACCTCCACGAGCCCGGCATCACGCAGGATTCGCAGGTGCTTTGACACCGCCGGCTGACTCAAGTCGAGCCGGCCGACCAGCTCGCCGACCGGATGCTCCGAGCTACCCAGCAGATCGAGGATCCGCCGCCGGTTGGGCTCCGCCAGCACGTCGAACACGGACACCCGGCCAATATAGCCCGACAGCTATATAGCTGTCAAGACATGCGGCCTGCTGGTTCGACTTCCCGACCCTCGCGCTGCGCCCTCGCACTGACCCTCGCGCTGACGCCGTCGCGCTGGCCTCGGTCGCGAAGGCCACGCCCGGCGGTCGCTAGGGCGTGCAGCCCGCACTCGACGGGCGCCCGCCATCCGGCTGGGGCGCCGGCATTCCCGACACTTCGCGGGCCCGCCAGAGTCCCAGCAGCCGCCTCGGCCGCCGGCCCGCCAGCCGGAGGTCGCGCGCGAGCGAGGCTCGGTCGGCTGCACGGATCAGGTCCCGCCTGCGCTCGACGATCAGCAGTTCGTTGAGCTGTGTCATGACTTCCTCCTTCGTCTGGTCGACGGCCCCGACCGGCCCTCGCGCCGGCGCTCGCTCCGGCTGCGTACTCGCAGCAGCTCGACGAGGGCCGATGTCGGCACGAACGGGTCGGCGATCACCCCGCCGTCGATGACGCCCAACGCCGCCCGCAGCTCACCGTCCACTTCTGCCAGGAGCAGCCGGCCCACCGGCACCGGCGCGCTGTCGATCGTCGCCAGGCGCGTGATCTCGGCCGAGTCGTCGACGGTCGACGGCCGGAGGGTTACTCGTGTGTCGTTCGCATTGCTCATGCAGACCACGATGTCACCGCCTGGCGATAACTTCAAATGAGGCTTCGGTACCGGTGCTATAACATCAGGTAATGCTCGATCTCAACCGCCTACGCGTCCTGCGCGAGGTCGGCCGGCACGGGTCGTTCTCCGCGGCAGCCGCCGCGCTCGCCTACACACAGCCCGCGATCTCCCGACAGATCGCCACCCTCGAGCGCGAGGTCGGAGCCACGCTCGTCGAGCGCAACCCCCGCGGCGTCCGCCTGACCGACGCCGGCGAGGCCCTCGTCGCCCACGTCGAGGCGATCCTCGCTCATCTCGCCGACGCCGAGGCCGAGGTCCGTGCGATCGGCGAGCTCCGCGGCGGCCGGCTCCGGATGGCGGCATTCCCGACGGTCGCCGCCACGATCGCTCCGGTCGCGATCGCCGCGTTTCGCCGTTCCCACCCCGACGTCACGCTCACCCTGACGATGGCCGAGCCGGTCGACGCCCTCCCGATGCTCGTCTGCGGCGAGCTCGACATTGCCCTCAGCCTCGACTGGATCGACGAGCCGCTCGCGCCCGGCATCGAGCGCCTCCCCCTGCTCGACGATCCGATGTACATCGCCCTTCCCGCGACCCACCGGCTCGCCCACCGCCAGCGGATCGCCCTCGGCGACTTCCGCGACGAGGAGTGGATGCTCGGGACGACCCACTCCTGCCCGGACAGCCGGATCTTCGCCGCCGCCTGCCGCGCCGCCGGGTTCGAGCCCAAGCTGACCTTCGAGAACGACGACTACGCCGCGATCGCCGGGTTCGTCGCCGCCGGCGTCGGCATCGCGATGATCCCCGACCTCGCGGCGACGAGCATTCGCGGAGACATCGTCCTGCGCAGCCTCGGCCCCGACGGACCCGTCCGCCAGATCGTCGCAGCCACCCGGGCGAACGCGTACCACGCACCCGCCACGAAGGCGATGCTCGCCGCCCTCCGCGAAGCCAGCGCGAACTGGGTCAGCTCGAGATCGACGCCCGTCGCCGACGGGACCTCGAGCCGACTCGCGGTCGCCTAGGACCTCCAACCGCACGATAATCACGGGACCCGCACCCACCGGAGGCCCGTGATCCGCCGGCGGGAGCATCGACCACCACTCGACAACTCGGAGATCCCTTGGCACGACGCGTCCTCACTCCCCTCGCCGCGATCGCCTGCGGCGCCCTCGCCGGCGCGGCCGGGACCGCCGCGATGGACGCCCTGCTCTACAGGCGCTACGCCGCCGACGGCGGCGATCAGCGGTTCCTCGACTGGGAGACCGCCGCCGGCGTCGACTCCTACGAGACGGCCCCCGCGCCCGCCCAGGTCGGCA
The DNA here is from genome assembly GCA_035553395.1 of Solirubrobacteraceae bacterium. GTDB lineage: Bacteria > Actinomycetota > Thermoleophilia > Solirubrobacterales > Solirubrobacteraceae > Palsa-513. Next base: position 22,225 of record DASZKP010000046.1, read on the forward strand.
AGCGGCTCGTCGAGGGGTACCTCCAGCGCGACCTGCCACCCGCGAGCGCCAGATTCGCGACCAACGCGATGCACTGGGCAACGGGCATCGGCTGGGGCGTCAATCACGGGATCGGCGTCGGATCGCTGACCCGCCGCCGCCCGTCATACGGTCTCCTCACCGGCATGACCGCCTGGGCCGCGAGCTATGCGACGCTCGCCCCGGCCGGCCTGTATGAGCCGATCTGGCGCTATCCCGCCGGCGTGCTCGCCAAGGACGCCAGCGCCCACGCCGTCTTCGGGCTCGTCACCGGCACCGTCTTCCGGCTGCTCGCCGGTCCTCGAGCCTAGAGCCCCGGCCCGGCCTGGCCCGGCCCACGCCAGACCCACCCGAGCCCCGAACCCCCGCCTCAGCCGCCGCCGGCGAAGCGGTCGCGCTCGGCCACGGCCAGCCGGTCGACCCGCTCGTTGTCGACGGATCCTGCGTGCCCGCGCACCCACGTCCACTGCACCTCGTGGCGGGCGACCTCCGCCGCGAGCTCCTCCCACAGCTCGCGGTTCTTGACCGGCTCCTTGTCGGCCCGCCGCCACCCGTTGCGCTGCCACTTGGCCAGCCAGCCCTTCGTGAAGGCATCCATCACGTAGCGCGAGTCCGTGTGCACCAGCACCCGACACGGACGCTTCAGGGCCCGCAGGCCCCCGAGCACCGCCAGCAGCTCCATCCGGTTGTTCGTCGTCAGCCGCTCCCCGCCCGAGACCTCCCGCTCCCGCTCGCCCATCCGCAGCAGCGCCGCCCAGCCGCCAGGCCCGGGGTTGCCCGAGCAGGCTCCGTCGGTCCAGCATTCGACGACCGTCCGCTCCCGCTCCTCGCCCACCCGGCCACGATATCCCGCGCGCGCCGGCGCCGATCACCTCAGACCCAGCCCCGGCGTCCCGCAGCCAGAGCTGGAAACGCCGCGGTTTTGTGGCGGACCCGCCCGGGTATCGACCCACCGTCGGGCGCGGTGGGCGCGCCCACGCTGATTGAACTGAGGAGGTCCAGATGTCAGGCGGGGTCGAGACGGGCCGGATTCGGACCCAGATCCCCGCTCGCCTCGACCGGCTCCCCTGGTCGAGCTGGCACCGGATGATCCTGATCGGGCTCGGCACCGTCTGGATCCTCGACGGGCTCGAGGTCACGATCGTCGGATCGATCGGCAGCCGGCTCTCGGAGATCGGCAGCGGCCTCTCGATCACCAAGGGTGAGGTCGCCGACGGGGCTGCGGCCGCCTACATCGCCGGCGCCTGCCTCGGCGCCCTCGTCTTCGGCTGGCTGACCGACCGCTACGGTCGCAAGCGGCTGTTCATGGTCTCGCTCGGCCTGTACCTCGCCGCCACCCTGATGACCGCCTTCTCGTTCAACCTCTGGTGGTTCCTCGCCTTCCGCTTCCTCACCGGCATGGGCATCGGCGGCGAGTACGCGGCGATCAACTCCGCGATCGACGAGCTGATTCCCGCCCGCAGTCGCGGACGGATCGACATCCTGATCAACGGGAGCTTCTGGGTCGGCGCCGCGCTCGGGTCGCTGCTGTCGATCGTCGCCCTCAACACGAACATCTTCCCCACAGACCTCGGCTGGCGGCTGACCTTCGGGCTCGGCGTCGTCTTCGGGTTCGCCGTCCTCCTCGTCCGCCGCAACGTTCCCGAGAGCCCCCGCTGGCTCGTCATCCACGGACGGGAGGAGGAGGCGGAGGCAGTCGTCTCGGACATCGAGGCCCGCGTCCGCCGGGCGACCGGCCAGGAGCTCGCAGAGCCCGAGGGGTCGATCACGATCCGCCAGCGCGAGAGCCTCGGCTTCCTGACGATCGCCCGCACCGTCCTCAAGCTCTACCCCGGCCGCACGGTCCTCGGCCTGTCGCTGTTCATCGGCCAGGCCTTCCTCTACAACTCGATGCTGTTCAGCGCCGGCGACATCCTCACGACCTTCTTCAAGACGGCCTCCGGCCAGGTTCCCTACTACCTCGTCGCCTTTGCCGTCGGCAACTTCGCCGGCCCGGTCCTGCTCGGCCGCCTGTTCGACACGGTGGGCCGCAAGCCGATGATCGCCGGCACCTACATCCTCTCCGGGGGCCTGCTCCTGCTCACCGCGTTCCTCTTCAAGCAGGGATCGCTCGACGCCACGTCACTGACGGCCTGCTGGTGCGTCGTCTTCTTCTTCGCCTCGGCCGGCGCCAGCTCGGCCTACCTGACCGTCAGCGAGGTCTTCCCGATGGAGACCCGCGCCCTCGCGATCGCCTTCTTCTACGCCGTCGGGACCGCCGTCGGCGGGATCGTCGGTCCGCTCCTCTTCGCCAAGCTGATCGACTCCGGATCCGCCGCCCAGACCTCGCTCGGCTTCGCGCTCGGAGCCGTCCTGATGATCGGCGGCGGCATCGTCGAGCTCCTGCTCGGCGTCAAGGCCGAGGGCCAGAGCCTCGAGGACATCGCCAAGCCGCTGACCGCCGAGGACGTCCCGGCGGGCTCGCCCGGCAAGGACGGGCCCTCCGGCCCGTTCCCAGCCGTCGCGGTCGGCTGAGCCGCCGCCGCCGTCTCCGGCCGAGCCCCGTCTCAGTCGACTGAGGCCGTCGCGGTCGGCTGGAGCTAGAAGCCGACCGTCGCGTAACTGATGTGCTTGCAGCCGATCAGCTTGTAGCCCGGCCTGCTCTTGTGGCTCAAGTAGACGATGTCCGACTTCGATCCGCAGGTGATCGACCCGTACCCGTAGTGGGCGTGCACGATGTTCATGCCGCCGCCCGTCGAGATGATGTTCTTGCCGTGGCTCGCGTAGAAGAAGTCGTTCCCCGCGCCGCCGATCATCGTGTCGACCTGGGAGGTCGACTGGCTGTCGGGCACGTGGTCGCCCCACAGCACGTCGCCGATGTTCCCCGCCGTCAGCGTGTCGCTTCCGTTGCCGCCGAGCAGCTCGTTGTGGACGCCGGGATGACCCGTGAACGTTACGCCCGCCGCCGTTCGGGCAATCTGCTCGTCCTGCCGGGCGATCACCGGCCAACCCGCGTGGCTGGTGTTGGCCTGGGCCGCTGCGAGCGGTAGGAGCAGCGCCCCGAGTGACACTGCGCCGACGAGCGACGCGATCGATCTGCGGGTCGGGATGGTGAGCTTCAGGCGTGGTCTGGGCATGTCCCCAACAATACGCCGCCGCGACTCCGCCGTCCAAGGACCCGCGGGCTGCCGCAGCTCAGGCCGGAGACCCCGATCGTCGTCGCCGCTGCGCCGGCGGCGACCCGGCTTCGCCGCCGGCGGCCGCCGGTCGCTGGGTGCGCACGAACCAGATCAGCCCGACCAGCGTCATCCCGACGGCGACGTAGAAGTTGAGGCGCAGCCCGAGGTAGTAGTGGGCCGGATCGACCCGCAGCGTCTCCTCGAAGATCCGGAAGGCCGAATACCCGGCCACGTAGAGGGCGAACAGGCCCGGCGGCCGGATCGACCGCCGCCTCCCGAGCCAGATCAGCGCGCCCGCGAGGGCGAGGTCCCAGATCATCTCGTAGAGGAAGGTCGGCTGGAACGTCGTGTACTGGAGGTACCCGGCCGGACGGTTGACCGGATCGATCTGGAGGCCCCAGGGCAGGCTGGTCGGGCCACCGAACAGCTCCTGGTTGAAGTAGTTGCCGATCCGCCCGATCGCCTGGGCCACGAGGATCGCCGGTGCGGCGGCGTCCAGCATCGCCGGGACGTTCGCCCCCCGCCTTCGGAGCACCCAGATCCCGACGCCCACGCCCCCGGCGATCCCGCCCCAGATCCCCAGGCCGCCCTTCCAGATCGCGAACGGTCCCCACCAGGTCTTCGGCACCTCGTTCCAGCTCGTCGCCAGGTGGTAGAGCCGTCCACCGACGATGCCGGCCGGAAAGCCCCAGAGCGCGCATTCCTGGACGAGCTCTCGCGAGCCGCCCCGGGCCTCCCACCGGCGCGAGCAGATCAGCACGGCCGCGGTCACCGCGACGACGTAGGCCAAGCCGTACGCGTGCAGGAACAGCGGTCCGATATGGAAGCCGTTCTCGTGCGGGCTGGGAATCGACGCGAGCACCGCCGGACATTCTCCCCTCTGGCCCGGCTCGTCGCCTCACCGCCATCGATCACGCCTCGCCCGTCGCGACCCGCCAGGACCCGCTCCGCCGTCGATCACGCGACCCCGGCCCCCCGGGGCAACCCGCTCCGCCGAGCCCCCGGCGGACCCGGCGGCGGCGTCAGGCCTCTTCCTCCTACTGCTCGGCGCGCGTCAGGATCCGCAGCTGCTCGAGTGACCGGCGCAGCAGCCGGGAGACCTGCATCTGGGAGACGCCGATCCGCTCGGCGATCTCCGTCTGGGTCAGATCCTCGGCGAAGCGCAGGTGCAGGACGATCCGCTCGCGCTCCGGCAGGTGCTTGACCGCCCCGTCGAGCAGGACGTTCGCCTCGGCCAGCGCATAGCCGGCCTCCTCTGCGCCGAAGTGCTCGCCGTAGCTCACTCCGTCGCCGCCCTCCTGGGACGGACGGGGCGCGTCGAGTGACAGCGCGTCGTAGGCCTGGGCGGCCGCTAGGGCGGCGAGGACGTCCTCCGTGCTGAGCTCGAGGTACTCGGCCAGCTCGTAGACCGTCGGCGGCCGTCCCCGGTCGGTCGTCAGCTGCTGGCGGGCCTGCTCGACCTTGAGGGCGCGCTCCTGCGGCCCGCGGGGGACGTGGACGGCCCACCCCGAGTCCCTGAAGTACCGCTTCAGCTCGCCGAGGATCGTCGGTACCGCGAACGACGCGAACGCGTGGCCGCGACTCGCGTCGAACCGATCGAGAGCCTTCAGGAGTCCGAGCGACGCGACCTGGACGAGGTCGTCGAACGGCTCCGACGAGCGGTCGTAGCGCCGCGCGAGACTTCTGGCGAGCGGCAGGAAGCGGGCGACCAGCGCATCCCTGGCCGCGGCGTCGTGGTCGCGCTGCCAGCGGGTGAAGAGCACGTCGAGCTCGGCGCCGCCCACGCCGTCGCCCACGGCGCGCCGGGCGACGGTCGGCGAAGAAGCAACTGCGGTCATCTCAACAGCCTCCATGTCCGGAACGGGAATCGGCCACCTGGCCTTCGCACGGTTCGTACCCACGATCACAAGCCGCTATTCACGACCGCCCCGAAAACGAGCGGCTGTTGACCACCGCCTCGAGAAAGAGCGGCTGTTCACGACAGCCCCGGAGAGACATCGCGCGAGGGGGTCCGAGAACGACTCCGGGCCACCTGGAGACCAGACAGCCCGGGATCCGTCCGCAGCGGCCGGTCAAGGCGGCCGCACCGGCTGCCAAGGCGGCCGGTCGAGGCGGCCACAGCGACCACAGCCCTACCAGCGGCCATACCAGCGGCGACGACCGCTCATCATGCCGGCCTCGGCACCGCCGATCAGGAAGCCGATCGCCCAGATGATCAGGGCGACGACGAGGACCAGCCAGAGCAGGTGAACCGCGAAGCCCAGCCCGCCGAACAGGGCGAGGATGAGCAGCAGGACGACAAGAGCAACCATTCGGAGCCTCCTGGTAGGAGTGGGGAAGTAGGACGGAGCGTCAGTTGGTCCCCAGGTACCCCTGCCCCGTCCGGCCAAAACCACCGCCGCGCGGGGTCAGGCGGCGTCGCCGTAAGCCGCCAGCCGGGAGTCGCCGGCGAGCTCGGCGAGCGCTTCGCGCTCGATCCGCCGGACGGCCGCCGTGGACAGGCCGAGGCGGGCGGCGGTCGTCGTCAGGGGCAGCGGCTCGGCGTCGCCGGCCAAGCCGAAGCGGAGGTCGATCACCGCGCGGGCGGTCGACGGCAGCGTCGCCACGCTGCTGCGGATCGTCTCCTCCCGGTCGTTGGACTCGGCAAGCTCGTCCGGGCTGGGCGCGTCGCACGCGAGCAGGTCGCCGAGCTCGGTGCTCGCCTCGTCGTCGACCACCCGATCCAGACTGGCCATCGCCCGGCCGACCGCCTGCAGGCGTTGGACGTCCTCCGGCGCCTCGGCCGCCGCGGCGGCCAGCTCGTCGGTCGTCGGTTCGCGTCCGAGCGTCGCCGCGAGGGCCCGCTCGACAGCCGCTAGGCGCCGCTCGCGCTGGGCTTCGATCGCCGGCAGGCGGATCGCCCGCCCGCGGGAGTTCAGGCCCCGCTGGATCGACTGGCGAATCCACAGCGTCGCGTAGGTCGAGAAGCGGAAGCCCCGCCGCCAGTCGAACTTCTCGACCGCCCGGATCAGTCCGAACACGCCCTCCTGGACCAGCTCCTCGAAGTCGAGGTCGCCGGCGCCGTGATACCGGCGGGCGATCGAGACGACGAGCCGGAGGTTGGCGTTGATCATCTCCTCCTTGGCCTCCAGGTCGCCCCGCTCGACCTGCCGGGCGAGCCGCTTCTCCTCGACTGCGGTGAGCAGACGGTGCCCGAGGTCCAACCCTTGGTTCATGCCATCTCTCCGATCGATCGTCGAGCCACCGCGTACGACGGGGTACCCGGTCCGGTCGATGGCTATGCACGCTCCTGCCCGCGAGCCCCTCCACGGCCAACACGCGATCGCGGTTACCCGCTCCCGGGGCGCGAGGGCGCCGCGCTCAGCAGCTGTGCTCGACGAAGACCGTGACCTGAGCTCCCGCCGCCAGCTCGCCGCCGGCCGGGGGACTCGTCGCGCAGACCGTCCAGTTGCTCGTCGTGACGATCCCGAACAGACCCCCGCCCGAGGTCCTGTAGGGGATTCCCAGCCGGTCGAGCGCCATCTCTGCGTGGTCGAGCCGGCCACCGGTCAGCGCCGGCACGCTGAGCGCCGCCGCGACCCTCGGGAGGTTCGACGCGGGCAGGCAGATCAGCATCGGCTCGGGCGCGCCGGCGTCCAAGCGGGTCCACGTCCCCGCCGCGCCGGCCCTGTCGCAGCTGCCCCCCTCGATCGGGACGAGCACCCGCCGGCCGGACTGGGCGCACGACGACGCGCCGCAGAAGACCGTGTCCCCGTCGCCGGACGCCCCCGGCGTCGACGGTGCCGGCGCTGGTCGCGGCGTCGTAGCGGCGACGTGCCGCGCCGCCGCGTGGCCGCCCGGACGCGTCAGGACAACTGCCAGCACGCCGGCGACGATCACGGTGAAGCCGACCGCGAAGCTCGCGGCTCTCGCCCGCGGGCCGCCGACCAGCTCGAGTGCCCGTCGCGCCCGCCGCCTGCGGGGCGCCGGCGCGCTTCGCCGGGTCGCGGCCGGGAGGGTCGCAACCGGGCGCGGCCGGAGTGCCGCGACCGCCGCCGCCGCCCCGGTGGTCGTCGTCGCCGGGTCGCCGAGCCCGACGGGCGTCGTGACCCCGGCCGGCTCGCCGAGCGCCGCCGGCTCCCGGAGCGTCCGCTCGGCGCCGCGCAGCGCGTCGGCGAGCTCGCCGGCCGACTGGAAGCGCGCCGACGGAGCCGCGGCGGTCGCCCGGTCGACGATCGCCTCGACCGCCGCCGGCAGGCCCGGCCGCGGCTGGGGCGAGCGGCGGGTCAGCGCTGCCAGCAGGACGCAGCCCAGGGCGTAGACGTCGGCCCGGGCGTCGACCTCTCCGCCGCGGACCTGCTCGGGCGCCGCATACCCAGGCGTCCCGACCCATTCCGAGGCCTCCGTCAGCGCGGCGGCCGGGGTCGACGACTTGGCGACGCCGAAGTCGCTGACGTATACGTGGGGGTCGGCGACCGGCCCGGCCAGGAGGATGTTCGCCGGCTTGACGTCGCGGTGGACGAGGCCCAGCCGATGGGCGGCCTCCAGGCCGGCGGCCGCCTGGGCGACGATCCGGCAGGCCAGTCCCGGGTCGATCGGACCCGAACGGTCGATCAGCCGCTCGAGGTCGGACCCGTCGACGAGCCGCATCGCGATGAACAGCTCGCCGCCGTCGTCGCCGGCCTCGAAGACCGGGATCACGTTCGGGTGGTCCAGCGACGCCGCCAGCCGTGCCTCGCGGACGAAGCGCGCCCGGAAGGTCGGATCGTCTGCCCGGTCGCCGGCGATCACCTTCAGCGCGACCGACCTCCCCAACCCGACCTGGTGCGCCCGGTAGACGACGCCCATCCCGCCCCGGGCGATCACCGCCTCGACCTCGTAGCCGGCGATCCGGTCCCCCCGCCCGAGCATCACTCGGTCAGCCAGACGACCACGCCGATCCCGCCGAGCGTGGCCCCAAAACCACAGACAGCCAGCCATCCACCGAGATTCCATGCCCAGACCGTCAGCGCCGACGCGAGTGCCCCGGCGAGGAAGTTGCCGCCCATGTAGGCGGTCGTCAGGCGGCTGCGGGCCTCCGGTCGGAGCTCGTAGATGATCGTCTGGTTGAGGATGTGCTGGCCCTGGACGCCGAGGTCGAGGACGACGAGGCCGGCGATCAGCCCGACCGCACTCGTCCGGCCGAGCGCCAGCAGCCCCCAGCCGATCAGGATCGCCCCGAGGAAGAAGCCGGTCGCCCGCCGTCCGCCGCCGGTGTCGGCCGCCCGTCCGGCGAACTGTGCGGCGACCGCCCCGGCCAGCCCGGCCAGCCCGAAGAGCCCGATGACCGCCTCGCCGTAGGAGAACGGCGGGCGCGAGAGGAGCAGGGCGAGCGACGTCCAGACGACCGTGAACCCGGCCATCCCGAGCGCGCCGTAGACCATCCGCCGGCGCAGCAGGCGCTCCTGTGCGATCAGCGTGCCGACCGACCGCAGCAGCCGCCCGTAGGACGGGCCGGCGACCGGCCGGACGTCGGGCAGGGACCGGTAGAGGGCCAGCGAGAGGACCAGCGTGCCGCCGGCCGCGAGCCCGTAGACCAGCCGCCAACCGCCGAGCTGGGCGACCAGTCCGGAGAAGGTTCGGGCCAGAAGTATTCCGATCAGCAGGCCGCTCATGACCATCCCGACGACCCGGCCGCGCTCGTCCTCGGCGGCCAGCGCGCTCGCGAACGGGACGAGGATCTGGGCGACGACCGATGTCGTCCCGACCACGGCCAGGGCGATCGCCAGGCCGGCCAGACTGGGGGCGAGCGCGGCGCCGGCCAGGCCGGCGGTCGTCAGCAGGAGCATCCCCGAGACCAGGCGCCGGCGGTTGAGCAGGTCGCCGAGCGGGACGATCAGGACGAGTCCGGCGGCGTAGCCGAGCTGCGACGCGGTGACCAGGAGGGCGGTCGTCCCGGCCGAGACGCCGAGGTCGGCGGAGATCGTGTGGAGCAGCGGCTGCGCGTAGTAGAGGTTGGCCACGGCGGCTCCGCAGGCGACCGCCAGCAGGAGCACGAGCCGCCGCGACAGCGCCCCGGCGGCAGGGCCTGCGACCGCGTCGTCGTGCCCTGGGTGCTCTTTCGGAGCGCGTTGCGGAGGGTGTCGCCGGGTCGGGGACGCCTGCGAGCGGCCGGCGGTCGGCCGGGAGGGTTCGGGCGGGCGCAGGCGGGGCATCATTTGACACGTTAGGGCAGGCAGGCGCTGAGAAACGGAGACCGAGATGGCAGACCGACTTGATGGGACCGTCGCGCTGGTGACGGGCGCGAGCAGCGGGATCGGCGAGGCGAGCGCCCGCGAGCTGGCCCGGCGCGGGGCCGGCGTCGTGCTCGCCGCCCGCCGCCGGGACCGTCTCGACCGGCTGGCGGATGAGATCGAGGCCGAGGGCGGCGGGGCGCTGGCGATCGAGCTCGACGTGACCGACCAGGCCGCCGTGATCGCCGGCGTCGAGGAGGCGGTCGCGTGGCGCGATCGGCTGGACACGGTGGTCAACAACGCCGGCGTTATGCTGCTCGGCCCGGCCGTCGGCGCGCCGACGCAGGAGTGGGACCGGATGATCGCGCTGAACCTCAACGGCCTGCTCTACGTCGCCCACGCCGCCCTCCCGCACCTCTTGACCGCGGCGCAGGCCGAGCCGCGGCGGGTCGCCGACCTCGTCAACATCAGCTCGGTCGCCGGTCGGCAGGCCCGCGCCGGGTCGGGCGTCTACAACCTCACCAAGCACGGCGTCGGCGCCTTCTCGGAGTCCCTGCGCCAGGAGGTCACCGAGCGCCACGTCCGAGTCTCGCTGGTCGAGCCGGGCGCCGTCGACACCGAGCTACCCGATCACATCCGCGAGGAGATCCGCGACCAGATGATGGGGCGCTTCGCCGACGTCGAGCGGCTCGAGGCGCAGGACATCGCCGACGCGATCGCCTACATCGTCAGCCGGCCTCGCCGGGTCGCGATCAACGAGCTGTTGATCAGGCCGACCGAGCAGCAGGGCTGACCCGGCTGCTCGGGCGCTCGCCGGCGTCAGGCGGTCGCCGTCGCTCGGGCGCTCGCCGGCGCGCGTTGCATGGGCGCGGCGGCGCCGCTAGGGTGGCGCCATGATCACGAGATTGGGTTTGTTGGCAGGGCTCTGCGCCGTCGCCGGAGTGCTCACCGGCTGCGGGAGCAGCAAGACCGTGACGGTGACGACGTCCGCATCGACGACGCCGACCACCCCGGCGGCGACGACCCCGGCATCGACGACCGGGGCGACCGGGGTGACCGCGCCGTCGATCTCCGCCAGCCAGCTGAAGGCCGCCGAGGCGGCCGACCCGGCCGTCAAGGCGGAGATCGCGCAGGCCGTCGCGGCGTGCAAGTCGAACGTCAACTCCGCGCCGACCTTGAAGGCCGCCGACAAGGCCAAGCTCGACGCGATCTGCGGCCGGATGGCCACCGGCGACACCGCCGGCGTCCAGCAGGAGACCTCGCAGGTCTGCCAGCAGATCATCAAGGACTCGGTCCCGGCCGCGGCTCAGGCGCAGGCCCTGGCGTCCTGCCCCAAGCCGTAGACCGGACTCAGCCGGGCGCGGTGGTCCCGGCCGGCGTCGCCGGCTGGCGGGGGCTCGGGATGCGCGGCACGACCGGCAGCCTCGAGCCGGGCCTGGAAGGCTGAGTCCCGCCGAGGATCCCGAGCGGCGGGAGCCCGGCGAAGCCCTGCTCGGCGAGCCCGGTCGCCGCTGCGTGGAGCGCCGCGCTCGCGGCGATCACGCGCGCCCGGGCGAGTGGAAACTGGTCCGGGGTCTTGGTGATCGCCCCGGCCAGCGTGCTGAGCTCCCCGGCTTCGGAGTGGAGGGCCGCCTCGACGCCGGTCACGGCTGGCTGGTTGCGGGCCGGCAGCGGGAGCACGGCGATCCCGGCGAGCGCCGCCTGCTCGAGCCCGGCGGTCTGCCCCGCGAGCGTCGCGAGCGCCGGTCCACCGGCGATCTCGAGGCTCCCGAGGCGGCCGCGGAGCGCCGCGAGCGGCTTGAGCGCGCCCACCAGGCCGGCCGCCAGCTCGGGATCCGCGCCGGGCGGCATGACGGCGACGCCGTGCACGCTGACGAGCGCGGCCACGCCCGCGCACGACTGCCCGGCCGCCAGGTCCGCGGTCGCCGAGCTGCACAGGATCGCCAGGTCCGCGGCGGCGGTCGGGACGATCCGGGCGACCAGCAGGCGGCCGTTGGCGAGCTTCCATTCGTAGCGCCTCGCCCGCAGGCCGGCGAGCACGATGCTCGCGCGGTCGGTCGGCGGGCCGTAGCGGGCCGCCAGCGCCGGGGGGACGCCGCCGGGGATCGGCGCCGAGACGGCGAGCGTGCCGGCCGCGAGCGACGCGCGGCCCGAGCCGAGCTGGATCGCCGCGGGGGCCGCGACCGGGGGCGCGACTGGGGCCGCGACCGGTGCCGCGACCGGGGCCGCGACCGGTGCCGCGGCCGGGGTTGGGGCGGTCGGGCGCGCTGAGGCCCCTGCGCGGGGCGCAGCCGTCGCGCCGGCCGGGCCGGCCAGCGCGAAGCTCCCGGGGGCGGGCTCGGCGGTCGTCCGCCAGGGCGCGCCGTAGCTCACCGTGACCGGCCCGCTCACCGCCCTCTTCAGCGTGCGCGCCGGGTGCTCGCGGAGGCCGATCAGGACGGCCACGATCGCGACGAGCCCGGCGATCACGACGACCCGTGCTGGTGTGACGAGGCGCCGGCTGGGCACCGGGCGGGACGGGAGCCCCGCGACCGGTGCTGGCAGCGGGCGCCCGGCGCCGGCAGCGTCGCGGCTTGTCCGGCGGGCGCCGGCCGCGGCCGAGTCGGGGCGGCTGAGGCGTGACGGCCACCAGATCCGCCGGTCGAACTCGATCACGAGCGCGGGGACGAGCACGGTGCGCACGAGGAAGGTGTCGAGCAGGACGCCGAACGCGATCACGAAGCCGAGCTCGGTGAAGCCGATCAGCGGCAGTGAGGCGAGCGCGGAGAACGTCCCGGCGAGGACGATCCCCGCCGACGTGATCACCGGGCCGGTGACCTCGAGCGCCCGGACCGCGCCGATCCGGGTCCCGAGCCCGAGCGTCTCCTCGCGGACGCGGGCCATCAGGAAGATGTTGTAATCGACGCCGAGGGCGACGAGGAAGAGGAACGTGAAGAGCTCGAGCGAAGGGTCCTCGCCCGGATAGCCGAAGACGTGCTTGAAGACGTAGGCGCCGGTTCCGAGCGCCGCGCCGTAGGACAGCAGGACCGTGACGATCAGCAGCGCCGGGGCCACCAGGGCTCGCAGCAGGAGCGCGAGGATCAGGAAGACGACGATCAGGATCATCGGTCCGATCACCGTCGTGTCCCGCGTCGCCGCCTGGCGGAGGTCGAGCTCCTGCGCCGACGGGCCGCCGACCAGCGCGCCGGATCCGGCCGTCGCCCTCGCCACGCGGCGCAGGCCGCCGATCTCGTCGAACGCACGCTGGCTGGACGGATCGGTCGCGAGCGTGACGTCGAAGGTCGACTCCCGGCCCCTCGCGGTGACCGGTCCGACGGCCAGGGGACCGCTCGCGACGCCCGGCGCCAGCGACATCGCGACGCGCACCGACCCCAGCTGCGCGGGGTCGGTGACGACGACCTGGACCGGCTCGCTCGCGCCGGCCGGATAGTGGGCGGCCACGATCGTCTGGCCCTGCGCCGAGTCGACCTTCCCGCGGAACGAGTTGCCGCCGGTCAGGCCGGTGTTGAGGGCCGAGACGCCGAGGCACATCACGACCAGCAGCGCCGTGACGGCGAGCGCGATCGGCCGGTGGCCGCCGTCGACCCGCGCCGCGATCCGCCGCCAGACGCCGTGCTTCTCCTCGGCGTCGGGGCCCACGTAGTGGGGGACGAACGGCCAGAAGGCTCCCCGGCCGACGATCAGCAGGAGCGCCGGGAGGAGCGTCAGCGCGCTGATCATCGCCACTGCGACGCCCATCCCCGCGACCGGACCGAGGCCTCGGGTGCCGTTGACGCGGGCGGCGAGCAGGCAGATCAGCGCCGTGATCACGGTCGATCCACTCGCCAGGATGACCGGACCGGCGCGGCCGAGCGCGAGTCGCATCGCGTCGTAGCGGCTGCGGTTGCGCCGCAGCTCCTCGCGGTAGCGGGAGACGAGCAGCAGGGCGTAGTCGGTCCCGGCGCCGAACGCCAGCACGGTCAGGATCGCCGCCGACTCGCTCGTCACGGTCACGCCGATCCGCGTCAGCAGGTACCCGATCCCCTCGGCCGTGAGCTGGGCGAAGCCGACCGAGAGCAGCGGGATGACCCAGAAGATCGGGCTGCGGTAGATCAGCACGAGGAGGATGAAGATGAAGCCGGCGGTGACCAGCAGGAGGGTCCCGTTGACGTCCTTGAAGACCGCGTCGGCGTCGTAGGACGAGCCGGCCGGGCCGGCGACCTTGACGACCAGCCCCGGCGGGCCCCGCTGGACGACCGTCCTGATCTGCCCGATCTCGCGGGTCAGCGCCGCCTCGCTGCCGTGCAGGCGCAGCCCGAAGATCAGCAGCGTCGCCCTGCCGTCGGCTGAGCCCAGGCCGGCTGCGGACGGGATGCCCGCGGCCGGGAGCTCGGCGTTGAGCGTCCGGCGGTCGGCCGCCACCGCCCGCAGGTCGCCGGCGGTCAGCCCGGCGTCGCGTTCGAAGACGACGACCGCCGGCGTGACCTGCGCGCCGCCGCCGATCCGGTCGGTCGCCGCGAGGACCCGCGAGGACTCCGCGTCGCCCGGCAGGTAGGAGGCCAGGTCGTTCTTCTGGGCGCCCTGGAACTTCGGCGACACGGTCAGGGCGAAGGCGGCCACGACCAGCCAGAGCACGGCCACGATCCATCTGGACCGACGGCCGGCCGGCAGCCCGAAGAAGCGGCCCTGCGGCCCGGGGCGGCCGCCCGGCTCAGGCACAGCCGAGCCCGGCGAGCAGGAACGGCCACGAGCGATCGAGCTCGCGCAGCCACGTCGGCCACTCGTGGACGCCGTCGCCCCGGCTGACCGTCGCCGGGATCCCGAGGTCGTGCAGCCGCCGGACGAGGCTCTCGGTGCTCGTCGCGAAGAACAGCTCGAGCAGGCCCGCAACGCGCGGAACGTCGTCGTCGGGATGCGGCCGCCCGTCGGCCCGCGAGATGTACAGGGCCGTCCCGCGGAGCCGCTCGGCGAGGTGGTGCGGGTCGCTGGCCTGCCAGCGCCGGCGGTTGCGCCTCGGCGAGCCCCAGAGGGCGTGGGGGTGCTCGTGCCCGCGGAGCATCAGCAGCGCGACGAACGACGGCATGCCCCGGTGCAGGGTGTGGAGCATCCCGCTGTAGGAGGCCGCCGCCGCGAACATGCCGGGCCGCCTGGCGGCGTAGGCGATCGCCCCGTAGCCGCCCATCGAGACCCCGGCGACGACCCGACGGGAGCTGGCCCGGTAGCGGCTCTCGAGCACCGTCGGGAGCTCGTCGAGGTGGAAGTCCTCCCAGCGGGGCGTCGTTCCGTCGGCCGCCGGGCGCTCCCAGTTGGTGTAGTAGCCGACCGGGCCGGCCTGCGGGAGGACGACGAGGGCGTCCAGGCCCGCACAGCGCTCGAGCATCCCGGCCTTTCGCGTCCACTGGGACGGGCCGTCCTCGGCCCCGTGGAGCAGCAGCAGGACCGGCCAGCGCCGCGCCGCGGTCGGCGAGAAGTCCGGCGGCGTGAGCAGCTGGAAGGAGATCGGTCCCCCGATCGCCTGCGATGCGATCGTCACCTCGCGCAGCCGGCCGTCGAGCACGACCTCGGCGAGCACCTCCGGGACGTCCTTGGCGGTGGCCGTCCCCGAGTGCTCGTCAGACCCGTTCATCTAACCTCCGCCGGGTCATGGACCCCACCGGAGGCCTCAGCCGGGCGCGGACGAGGCCGTGGTTGGCGTTGGTGGCGGTCTGCTTCGGCGGGATGATGGTTGCCCTCGACGGCACCGGCGTGACGATCGCCGCTCCGCTGATCGCACGCTCGATCCACGCGTCGCTGGGCGACCTCGAGCTGATCGCGAACGTGTATCTCGTCGTCCTCGCGCTCGGCATCCTCCCGGCCGGTGCCCTGGCCGACCGCATCGGTCGGCGCGTGACGTTCGTCGTCGGCGCGGGCGGATTCGGGCTCTGCTCGCTGGCGATCAGCCTCTCCCACGCCGTCGGCGCGCTGGTCGCGTTCCGCGCCGCCCAGGGCCTCTTCGGCGCCCTCCTCCAGCCGGCCGCGCTGGCGCTGCTGAGCTCGACGTTTCCCCGCGACCGCCTCGGCGTCGTGCTCGGCATCTGGGGCGCGGTCAACGGGCTCGCCGTCGGCCTCGGCCCGCTGATCGCGGGTCTCGTCGTGCAGGCGTTCGGCTGGCCGGCCGTCTTCCTGATCAACGTTCCGATCGCCGCACTCGCCGTCGGCCTGATCCTCGTCTCGGTGGGCGAATCACGCTCGCCGCCGGCGCCCGGACCGGTCCGCGCGGTGCTCGGCGCGCGCCCCGTGCGCTGGGCCGCCGTGCTCGTCGCGACGAGCTCGTTCGCCGTCTTCGGCGTCCTCTTCCTGCTCACCCTGTACCTCCAGAACGTGCACGGGCTGAGCGCCGGGACGGCCGGGGAATGGCTTCTGACGCCGACGCTCGCGGTCGTCCTCGGCGCACCGGTCGGCGGCATCATGGCCGAGCGGATCGGTCCCGTCTGGCCCGTCATCACCGGCATGATCGCCGTCGCGGCCGGCCTCGTCGGCCTCTCCGGGATCTCCGCGAGCGCGACCTTCTCGCAGGTCGCCTGGCCGGCGGTGCTGATCGGCTTCGGCGTCGGGGTGTGGGTGATCGCCGCGATGCAGACGATCGTCGTCGAGTCTCCGCCCGAGCTGGTCGGCACGGCGTCGGCCGTCCAGCAGGCGTCCAGCCAGGTCGGCGGCGTCCTGGGCGTCCTCGTCTTCGGCGGCGTGATGGCCCAGCGGGTCTCGGCCGGCCTCGCCGGGCGGCTGCGGGGCGCCGGGCTTCCGGGCCCTGTCGTCAGCCACGTGCTCGGCTCGCGCGGCCTCGTCGGCGAGGGGCGGGTGCCGCTCCCCCGCGGGGCCTCGCCGCAGGTCGCCGCCGCCGTGCGGGCCGCGACCCACCTGTCCTTCCTCGACGGGATGCACAAGGCCTTCCTGCTGTCGGCCGCCGTGATCGTCCTCGCGGTTCCGCTCGCGCGGCTGCTCGGCTCGCCGCGCCCGCAGGCCGGGTGATCGGTGCCCTGGGCCGGTCTGCGGTGCGCGCGGGTCATCTCCACCCGCCGAGCAGCGGCTCGCCGTCGTGCTCGCTCGGCGGGCGCTCGAGCGAGACTCCGACCGTCGCGAGCGACGCCGTGTAGCCCGGCCCGACGTCCAGGTCGTAGAGGTCGACCGGTTCGGTCGGCCGCCCGGGCCCCGACCAGTGCAGCAGCGCCGGGGGGCGGGTGGCTCCGGTCACCGAGATCCGTCGCAGCGAGACGCTCAGCCCGTCGCCGGTGGCCTTGAGGATCGCCTCCTTGCGCGTCCAGTAGCGGCAGAAGCCCCACGCGCGCGCCGACTCGGGCAGCGCGCCGAGCTCGAGCTGCTCGGCCGCGGCGAGGACGGACTCGACGAGCGACGCCTCGGCGGCCTGCGGTCCGATCCGCTCGACGTCGACGCCGACCGCGGCGGCCCGGCTCAGCGCGACGGCCGTGTGCTCGCCCGAATGGGAGATCGAGAGCTCCAGGTCGGCGGCGGCATCCGCGAAGCGCGGCTTCGCGCCTGCGCCCTGGCGACCCGCGGCGCCCGGCCAGTAGCGGATCAGCTCCGGCCCGGTCGCGGCGTGCTCGGCTGCGACGATTCGCGCCAGCGCGTGCGCGACGAGGAAACGGGCGCGGTCGGCCTCGCGCAGGAAGCCGTCGTGCCGGTCGCGCTCGTGCGGGTCGAGCAGCGCGAGCAGCCGCGGGTCGGCCGCGCTCGTCGGCGCCCACCAGACCTGGCAGCGCCCGGGCGCCAGAGGCGGGATCGCCTTGTGCCGTGCGGTGTCCATCGAACCACTAGGCCGTGGTGAGACGGTAGTCCGCCAGCAGCAGGTTGAGGTGTCCGGCGAGCGTCTCGACGTGGGGTGAGTCGAGCAGGGACAGGTGGTGTCCCGGGACGCTGACGATCTCCAGCCGCTCGCCGCAGAACGCGTTCCACCCCCGCGAGGGGTCATGACGGTCGAAACGCGGGTCGCGCAGCCCGGCGTCCTGCACGTCCCGGGCGCTGTAGAGGACGACCGGCCCGTCGTAGCTCGCCGGCCGGTAGCGCTCGACCGCCCGCACGTCGAGATAGGACGTCCGCTGGTGGTGGAGGATCGCCTCGTTCCCGTCCGGGTCGATCAGTCCGGCGGCGACGATCGCGTCGATCACGAGATCGGTCTGGGCGTCGTCGTCGAGGCCGGCCATCCGCTCGTAGGGGAGCGAAAGGGGCTTCCCGTAGCTGGCCTCCAGGAACGCCGCAAAGCGCTGGAAGCGCAGCTCGAGGATCTTCCGCTCCGACAGGCCCGGCGGATCCGGGAGGGGGAGGATCGTGTCGATCAGCGCGAGCAGCTCGACCCGCTCACCGGCCGCGCGCAGGAGCAGCGCCGTCTCGTAGGCGAGGACCCCGCCGAACGACCATCCGGCGAGCAGGTACGGACCGCTCGGCGCGACGTCGGTCAACAGCTCGACGTAGCGTGCGGCGCGCTCCTCCACGCTGAGCGCCCCCTCGAAGCGGTCGCAGCCCCACACTGTCAGGCTGGGATCGAGGTGATCGACGAGCTGGCGGTAGACCAGGGTGTCGCCGCCGCCGGGATGGAAGAGGAAGAGCGGCGTCGGGGCCTGACCGTCGCGCAGCCGCCGCAGCCCGGCGTCGGTGGCCGGCGGCGGCTCGCGCAGGAGCCGGGCCTGGCGCTCGATCGTCGCCGGTTCCGCGAACAGCTCGCCGACGACGTGCGGGCTGCCGGTCCGCAGCGAGAGGAGCTCGCTGGCCCGCGTCGCGCTCGCCTGGTCTCCACCCAGCCGCGTGAAGTCGTCGGTCACGCCGAAGTCCTCGCGGCCGAGCACCTCCCTCCAGACGGCCGCGACGATTCGCTCGGTCCCATCCCGCGGACCGACCCTCGCGACGCGCTCGGGCGGGCTGGCGCCGGCCGCGGCATCGGCCAGGCGCAGCGCGTCGTGCAGCCAGCGAACGACATCGGCGGCGCTCGCACCCTGGAGGAGCAACGAGGCGTCGGGCGCGACGCCGAAGTCGTGGGTCAGGGCGTTGCGCACGCGGACCGCGAGCAGCGAGTCCAGGCCGGTTGAGGTGAGCGCGGCGTCCCCGGTCAGGCGGCCGGGGTCGACGCCGAGCACGCCGGCGATCCGTTCGTGGACGCGATCGGCGATCAGCCGCCCGGCATCCGCCCCGTCGATCGCCAGGAGTCCGGTCCAGCTCCCCCGAGACTGGGCCGCGCCGGACCCGACGGCCTCGACGATGCCGGAGAAGAGGGGAGCGCGCGCGAGCTCGGGGAAGGCCAGCGCGAGCCCGTCGAGGTCGATCCGCAGCACGCCCACCGACGCCGGCGCCTGGAGGGCGAGCAGCGCGTGCAGTCCCTCTGCCGCCTCGTCGACCGTGATCGCGCCGACTGCCTGGCCCCGACGCGGTGCCGTGCCGGCGGCGGCCGGTGACAGGATGCTCCAGCTGATCATTTTCGCGACCAGCCCGCTCGCCCGGCGGCACTCGACGAGGGCGTCGAGGAAGGCGGCGGCGGCCGCGCCGCCGAGGGCACCCGGCCAGCCGACGAGGGCCGTCGCCGAGGAGAACCCGATCCACCAGTCGAGCTCGGCGCCGGCGCTCGCGGCCGAGAGGCGGGCGGCACCGAGCGCCGTCGCCGACCAGACGCCGGGCCGGGCCCGTGCGTGTGCATCGACCTCGTCCTCGACGCCGGCGGGGGCGACGACCTCGTCCTCGACGCCGGCCGCGTGGGCGACGCCGCAGAGCCTCGCCCCGGGCATGTTCGCGGCGGCCACGGCCTGCTCGGCGACGCCGGGTCGTGAGATGTCGCCGTCGACGACGATGATCTCGCTGCCCAGCTCTCTCAGCTCGGCGAGGGCCTCGTCGGTCTGTGCGTCGCGCGGCGAGCAGTCGTTGAGGACGACGCGTGCGGCACCGCCGGCGGCGAGCAGGCGGGCGATCAGGAGGCCGGTCTGGCCGAAGCCGCCGGTGATCAGGTAGGCGCCGTCGGGCCGCACGGCCTCGGCCGCGCCGGGTTCTGCCGCGCCGAGCTCGGGGCGCACCATGCGGGCGACGTGGCGCTGTCCTGCACGCCACGCGACCTCGTCCTCGGCGTCGGCGCTCCAGAGCTCGCGGCGCAGGCCGTCGAGAGGATCGGCCGGATCGACGTCGACCCACGTCGGGTCGAGGTCGGCGTGCTCCGCGGCGAGCACGCGCACCAGCCCGCGCAGCGCGGCGGCCCCCGGCTCGGGCCGCTCTCCCTCGGTGACCGCGGCCGCGCCGATGCTCGCCAGCCAGAGTCGCGTGCCCGTCGACGCCGGCGCCCGCGCGGCCAGCGCGGCGGCGAGCCCGGCCCCGGTCAGCGCGAGCCGCTCGCCACGGATCAGCGCGCCCTCGAGGGATTCCGCGGGGGGAGCCGGCCCGGCGAGCAGCACGACACCGTCGATCGCGCGGTCGGCTCGCACGGCCTGCTCCGCGTCGGAGCCGTCCACGACGAAGGCCTCCCCACCCCGCGCGCGCAATTCGGCGGCGAGCTCGCCGGCGAGCGGATCGGGCCTGTCGCCGACGATCAGCCAGTGCCGGGGGGCCGGTGCACCGCGGGGCGTGTCGAGCGGCTGCCACGCCCGGCTCAGCAGCTTGGAGCGCAGCGATGTGGGGAGCACGTCGCGGGGGGTCAGGCGCAGCTCGATCTCGTCGAGCTCGAGCCGGACCAGGCCGTCCGGGTCGGCCAGCTGGAGCGCGGCCGTCCGCTGACCGGGACCGGTGCCGGGGGAGACGCTCGCCCGGGCGAGCGTGACGTCGTCGAGCGGCCCGAGCCACCGCGCCAGACCGACCGACTGCACGACCCAGGCGTCGTCCACAGCCGGCCGGAGCGACTGCACGAGCGCATCGAGGGCGAGGTCGAGGACCGACCCGGCGCCACCGGCCTGCGCTCCAGGGGCTCCGGCCGCGATCAGCAGGTGGATCGGCGAGTCGAGCGGCCGCGGGGGTGCCGCGGCCTCTGTCGAGCACTCGAGCGTCGCCGAGAGGTGAGGGCGCCAGGGGCCTGCCGCGAGCCGCGAGTGGACGGTGAGCTCGCCGGCGGATCGCGACACACGGCTGATCGCCGTGCTGAGCGCGCGGCGATCGCCGAGTGCCAGCGGCGTCTGGAGCGCGAGGTCGCGGATCAGGAGGCCGCCCGGCGCAGCCCCGAAGGCCGCCTCGGCGGCCGCCCGGACCAGCTCGAGCCAGCGCCCGAGCCCGAGCGTCGTGCCGTCGGTCGCCGGATCCCCGGGATCGCCCGTGAACTGCCAGGCCATGCGCGCCTCGCCGGGCAGCTCGACCCGTGTCCCGAGCAGGCCGTGCGCCGCGATCGGCGCGCGGGTCTCGCGCGGCTCGAGCCAGTGGCGGCGGTGGCGCCAGCGCGTCCGCGGCAGGTCGATCAGCCGGGCGCCGGCGCGGGCGGGCGGGCGCCCGGCGGGGCTGTTGATCGTCAGCGCGGCCAGCTGGGTGTGAACGTGCATCGACTCGTCGTCCGAGCGCCTGCCGGTCGAAAGGACCACCGGATCCGCGATGCCCCCGGCGCGGGCGTTGTCGAGCAGCGCGTGGAGCAGCACCGGGTGGGGTGAGACCTCGATGAAGGTCCGGTGACCGTCGGCCGCGGCCGCGGCCACGGCCTGGGCGAAGCGCACCGGCCGGCGGATGTTCGTCGCCCAGTAGCCGGCGTCGAAGGTCGCGCCGGCCCGCGGGTCATCGAGCACCGTGCTGTAGAAGGGGGTCAGGGCGTCGGTTGGAGCGAGCCCGTGCAGTCCGTCGGTCAGCTCGGCGATGATCGGGTCGACCAGCCCGCAGTGCCCGGCCACCGTCGACTTGATCAGCTTGGCGAGCAGGCCGCGAGCCTCGACCGCGGCGACGAGCTCACCGACCGCGGCGGGCGGCCCGGCGACGGCGATCTGGTTCGGGGCGTTGAACGCCGCGATCTCGACGGCGCCCCGGTCGCCGGGCAGCGCGGCGAACCCCGCCGGTGAGAGCTCGAGCAGGGCCATCGCCCCGGTGCCGGCGAGCGTGCCGAGGAGCCGGGAGCGGAGCACGACGACGCGCGCCGCGTCGCGGGCGCTCAGCGCGCCGATCGTGACCGCGGCGGCGACCTCGCCGAGTGAGTGACCGACGACCGCGGCCGGCGTCAGCCCGTTTGCCCGCAGCAGCCGGGCGAGGGCGACCTGGACGGCGAAGAGCACCGGCTGGAGTCGCTCGATCGCGGTGATCTCCTCCCGGCGCTCGAGCTCCTCGCGCACGGAGAAGCCGGCCTCGGCGGCGATCAGGGCATCCAGCTCACCGAGGGCGTCGGCGAAGACCGGCTCCTCGGCGGCCAGGGCGATCGCCATGCCGGCCCACTGCGCGCCCTGCCCCGAGAAGACCCAGACCGCACCGTCCTGCGGGCTGCCGGCGCTCGCCTCGACGACGTGCGCGGCGCCGGCGCCGGCCGCGCAGGCTCGCAGGCCGTCGACCAACGACTCGCGATCGCGGGCGACGACCGCCGCTCGGGCCCGACCGGACATCCGCCGGGCGAGCGTGAGCTCGACGTCGGCCAGGCGGGCGCCGGCCCCTTCGGCCTCCAGCCAGTCGGCCAGCCGCTCGGCGCTGCGCTGCACCCGGGAACGATCGGGACCCGCGAGGACGAACTGCCTGATCGGGGTCGGTCGCCGATCGGGCTCAGCCGCGGGCGGAATCTCCGACGCAGTCGCGGCCTCGACGACGACGTGGGCGTTCGTGCCGCCGAAACCGAACGCCGAGACCCCTGCGCGAGCGGGCCGGTCGGTGACCGGCCACTCGGTGGGCCGGTCGGCGACGCCGAGTCCGAGCGCGTCGAAGTCGATGTGCGGATTGGTTTCCCGTGCGTGCAGGCTCGCCGGAATCTGGCGCCGGTCGATCGAGAGGACCAGCTTGATCAGGCCGACGATGCCGGCGGCCGCCTCGAGATGGCCGAGGTTGCTCTTCACGGAGCCGATCAGCAGGGGACTGCGCCCACCGCGACGGCCGCCGAGCACCGCGCCGAGCGCACGCGCCTCGATCGGGTCGCCGAGCAGGGTTCCGGTCCCGTGGGCCTCGATGTAGTCGACCTCGCGGGGATCGACCCCGGCCGCGCGATAGGCGGCGCGCAGCAGGTCCTCCTGGGCCTCGACGTTCGGCGCTGTGATGCCGTTCGAGCGGCCATCCTGGTTGACGGCCGATCCGCGCAGGACGGCGAGGATCCGATCGCCGTCGCGCCGGGCGTCGGCGAGTCGCTTGAGCACGACGACGCCGGCGCCCTCGGCCCGGACGATGCCGTCGGCGGCGGCCGAGAACGGCTGGCAGCGCCCGGCCTGCGAGATCACCCCCATCTGGTGGAACGCGGCGGTGACCTCCGGGCCGAGCAGGAGGTTGGCGCCGGCGGCGACCACGAGGTCGGTCTCGCGGGCGCGCAGGCTCTGCATGCCGAGGTGGACGGCGACCAGCGAGGACGAGCAGGCCGTATCGACCGCGACGCTCGGCCCGCGGAGGTCCAGTGCATAGGACAGCCGGTTCGCCGCCACGCTCAACGCCGCGCCCGTGCCGCTCCAGGCGTCCACGGCAGCAAGCTCGGAGAGCGAGCGCTGGCCGTACTCGGCGGTGCTGACGCCGACGAACACGCCGGTCGGGCTGCCGCGCAGCGATTCGGGCGAGATCCCGGCGTGCTCGAGCGCCTCCCAGCCGACCTCGAGCAGCATCCGCTGCTGGGGATCCATGCGGCGCGCCTCGAGCGGGCTGACGCCGAACAACTCGGCGTCGAAGCCGGCGACATCGCGGAGGAATCCGCCGACGCGGGTGGTCCGCTCGATCACCTCGCGGTCGGCCGTCGTGGCCGCAGCGAGCCAGCGCCTCGCCGGGAGCTCGCCGACGGCGTCCTCCCCTCGCTCGAGCAGCCGCCAGAAGTCCTCGGGCCCCGCGATGTCGCCGGGCAGGCGAGCGCCGAGCCCGACGACGGCCACCGCCCCGTCCTCACGACCGCCGTCGTGGGCGAACCGGTCGGGTGTGTCGGGCGCCGGATCCGCCGGCCCCGCCGGGCGCGCCGCCGGCGGCGCGAGCAGCGCGGCGGCGAGCTTGCGGATCGTCGGGTGGTCCCAGATCAGCGTGCTCGGCAGGATCCGGTCGAGCCGTTCCTCGAGACGGCCGGCGAGATCGACGGCGTCGCGGGAGGAGAGGCCGTAGTCGACGAGCGGTCGGTCGATCTCGACCTCCTCGGGCGGAAACCCGCAGCGCTCGGCGACGATCGCCACGAGCCAGCGCTCGAGCTCGGGGACCGAGACCGAATGCTCGGTCACCGCTCACGTCCGGCGGCGTAGCGCTCGCGGTTCGCCGCGCGGGCGATTTTGCCGCTCGAGGTTCGCAGGACCTTGGTCCCCTCGAGGATCTGGATGTCGCGGACCTTCAGGTCGTGGGCAGCCGACACGGCCCGGCGGACGGCGGTCGAGATCTCCCCGGGCGCCGCGTCCGCCCCGGCCGCTCCGCGGGCCCGTTCCATCACGACGATGATCGCCTCGCCGTCGTCGGTGGACATGCCGAAGGCGGCGACACGGCCGGCGCGGATCGCCGGGTGGGCGCCCTGGACGGTCTCCTCGATGTCCTGGGGGTAGTGGTTCTTGCCGTCGACGATGATCACCTCCTTCAGTCGGCCGGTGATGTAGAGCTCGCCGTCGAGGCTGACGCCGAGGTCGCCGGTCCGCAGCCACCCGGTCTCCGGGAGCTCGCCGCCGCCCGTCAGCCTCGCATCGAAGACCTCGCTGCTGCGCTCCGGCTGACCCCAGTATCCGCTTGCGACGTTGCGCCCGTGCACCCAGACCTCACCGACGTCGCCGTCGGAGCGGATCGCGCGCGTGAGCGGATCGACGACGGCGACGTGCTGCCCGGCCGGCGCGCCCGCCGAGACGAGCTTCGTCGTCTCGTCCTGCGGGGTCGCCGGAACCGCTCTCCCGGCGAGCAGCTCGTCGCGGGCGAAGCTGGCCACGTGCGGCGGTCCGGGGCGGCTCGTGGTCACGAAGAGGGTCGCCTCGGCGAGCCCGTAGGAGGGCCGATGCGCCTCGGGGGCGAAGCCGCACGGTCCGAACGCCTCCTGGAAGCGCTCGAGCGTCCCCGCGCGGACGGGCTCGGAACCGTTGACCGCGACATGGACGCCCGAGAGGTCGAGGCTCGCGCGATCCTTGGGGGCGACCCGCTCGACGGCGTAGTCGTAGGCGAAGTTCGGCGCGGCCGTCATCACGTTGGGGTAGCTCGAGAGCTGCTCCAACCAGCGCCGTGGGCGTTGGACGAAGTCGAACGGGGCCGAGAAGACCGCGTGGGACCCGAGCACGACCGGCGCGCAGACCATCATCATCAGGCCCATGTCGTGGAAGAACGGGATCCATCCCACCGACGTCGTCCGCTCGTCGAGCGCGAGCGCGGCGATCCCCTGACGGACGTTCGCCACGACCGCCTCGTGGCTGATCACGGCGCCGGCCGGATCGCGGGTCGCGCCGGAGGTGTACTGGAGGTAGGCAGGTTCGCCGAGGTCGACGTCCGGCGAGGCGAACCCGCTGCCGGCCCGCAGATCGATCAGGTCGACTGCGATCACGCCGGCCGGCCGTGTTACCCGGGGATCGTCGAGCAGCTGCTGGACGGACTCGAGGGCGGCCTGCGTCGTGAGCCAGACGGTTGCCTGGCAGTCGGCCAGCGCGCCGACCAGCCGGCCGGCGTGGGAGCTCGCCTCGGGGGCGAACAGGGGCACGGCGATCGTTCCGGCGGTGAGTGCGCCGAGAAACCCGATCGGGTAGTTGAGGTCCTGCGGGCAGAGCACGGCGACCCGCTCCGCCGGGCCGGCGAGCTCGCTGATCGCGGCGGCGACGGCGAGCGAGCGGGCATGGACGTCCGACCAGCTCAGCGTGCGGGCCAGGCCGGCGCGATCCTCGCGATAGTCGATGTGCGTGAATGCCGGTCGATCGAGCTCCGCCCGGCGACCGAGCGAGGCGACCAGGGACTCCAGGGGCGCCGGCGCCCTTAGACGTTCGGCCGCTCTCGGCGGGGCTGACGCCACGTTCATGCCTTTCCGTAGGCCAATTCGCGCCAAGCTTATCGCCCGCCGGGCGCCCACCAGGGGTCGGGATCCCCGGGTGAGCAGGGGAAGCCGACCGCCCCGGACCGGCGATCGATCGGTGGAGAGGCCCCGTTTGGGGAGGCCCGGGAAGAAAACCCCTCGCGCACCGGCCCGGCGGTTATGTTTGGCCGACATGCGTGGGCTCGGGAAGTGGAGGACCAAACCGTTCGGGGGACTTCCGTCTCCCGCGATCGTCGTCGCGATCATCGCCCTGGTCGTGGCGCTCAGCGGGACCGGCTACGCCGCCACGACGCTCGTCTCGTCGGGGGCGCCGGCGGCGAAGTCGACGCGGGGGAAGGCCGGACCGAGGGGAAGGACCGGCAGGACCGGACCCCGTGGGGCGACGGGACCCGCCGGCCCGCAGGGAGCGCGGGGACCGCGCGGCTCGACCGGGCCCTCGGGTGTGACCGGGCTCACGGGACCGCGTGGGGCCACAGGGTCGTCGGGGGTCGTCGGCGAGATCACGGTCGTCGCGCCAACGACGGTCGGCAACGGGACCTTCGGCAGCGCGGTCGCCACCTGCCCGTCCGGCTACGAGGCGATCGGCGGTGGCGTCGACCTCAACAACGTCCTGACGATGGTCGTGACCGAGTCGACGCCGCGGATCGCCGGGAATCGCCCGATCGGGATGGCCGCCGGTCAATACGGTCCGGCGACGGCCTGGCAGGGCGCGGCGGTCAACAACGGACCGACGCCCCAGTCGATCGCCGTCACGGCGATCTGCGCGCCGACTCACTGACCGGCGGCGGCCGCGGCGGCGGCAGTCCCGCTCGTGGGGCTTTCGCAGCTGACTGACCCACGCGGGGATCACCGGATCGGTCTGAGCTGACGCCCAGGCATCAGCCGGCGAGTGCGTGGAACTCGATCGACGGCGTGCTCGGCTGGGCGGATCGGGTCGTAGACCAGAGCCGAGCGCGTCGCTGTCGCTGCCCACGGCGACGGGGCCAGCAGCCGACTTCGTGGCATTCGGCACAACCATGCAGGATCTTTACGTGGGGGCGTCGATTCTTGACGCGGCCTTGATGGCACAGGGTGCATCGTGCTCAGTGTGTTCCCAACCGCTCTGATCCTCGGACTTCCCGGCGACGTGATCGCCGTGATCCTCGGCCTCGTGATGTTCGGCCTCCTGTTGGCGCTGCTCGAGGGGATCGACCGGATATGACCGTCCCGCTCGCCGCGTTCATCGCTCACATGAGTGGCGCCGACTTCTTCGGCCTGGTCGTCTCCGTTGCGGTGATCATCTACCTGCTCTACGCGCTGCTGCGCGGCGAGCGCTTCTAGCGATGACCGTCGCCGGGTGGGGGCAGATCCTGCTGTTCGTCGTGGTGCTCGGCGCTGTGGCGGTGCCGCTCGGGAACTACATGGCGCGGGTCTACACCGGAGAGACCGTGCTTCTCTCCCGTGCGCTCGGCGGCGTCGAGCGCCTGCTGTACCGCCTGCTTCGGGTCGACGAGCGGCGGGGGCAGGATTGGAAGGCCTACGCACGAAGCCTGCTCGTCTTCTCGCTCGTCGGGTGGCTGGTGCTCTATCTGATCCTGCGCACGCAGGACATCCAGCCGGGGAACTCGGTGGCCGGCAGCACCTTCCACTCCGGGCCGTGGAGCTTGACGTTCAACACGGCCTCGTCGTTTTTGACCAACACGAACTGGCAGTACTACGGTGGCGAGACGACGCTGACGTACTTCAGCCAGATGGTCGGCCTGACGGTGCAGAACTTCCTCTCGGCCGGAGTCGGCATCGTCGTCGCGGTGGCCCTGATCCGGGGGATCGCGTCACGGAGCGGATCGAGCATCGGCAACTTCTGGCAGGACCTCGTGCGCACGATTCTCTACGTGCTGCTGCCGATCTCATTCGTCGCCGCCCTGGTGCTGGTCTCGCAGGGGGTGCTCGATAACTTCGCTCACTATGTGATCGCGACCGGTCCCACCGGTCTGACACAGACGATCGCGCAGGGTCCGGTCGCATCACAGGAGGCGATCAAGATGCTCGGGACCAACGGGGGCGGGTTCTTCAACGTGAACTCGGCTCACCCATTCGAGAACCCGAGCGGGTTCACGAACTTCTTCGAGATGCTGCTGGTCCTGGTGATCCCGGCCGGCCTGGTGATCACCTACGGAAAGATGGTCGGCAGCCGCCGCCAGGGGTACGCGATCCTCGCGACGATGTTCACGCTGTTCCTCGCGGGCGTGGCCGTCGCGTATGCGGCGGAGGCGCACGGGTCTCCGGCGCAGCACGCCGCCGGGTTGGTCACGCACGTCAGAGCGGGCTCGACCGGCGGCAACCTCGAGGGCAAGGAGCAGCGCTTCGG
>DASZKP010000047.1:0-23160 GCA_035553395.1 Solirubrobacteraceae bacterium
AGCGTCCAACCCGAGTGACGACGATCGTCGAGCAGGACTCCCGTGCCCGGCGGCGGCGTCCCGATGACCGCGAATGCCCCGCGGACGTTCGCGGCCTGCTGGACCGCGTTGGCCATCTCCCGCTGCGGCGGCCGATCCTCCCGCCGACCGACGAGCCGCACGTGCCGGACACCGAGCTCGCCCGCCAGTCGGTCGGCCAGCCGCTCGAGCGTGTCGCCCAGCCGGGCCGACGGGACGCTCGTGACCCAGTCGACCCGCCTACCCGCCGCCCGTAGGACGTCCGCCAGTCCGACGACGACCTCGTCGTCGAAGACTCCCGACCCCAGCCCCCGCTCGACGGCCGGCCACCATCCCCCGTCGCCGAACCTCGCCAGCGCCCAGCCCGGCTCGATCCGGGCGTCGTCGGGGATCCTGCGCATCGTGCCGCCGGCGTCCGGCGCCATCTTCCTGACCTCGAGCTCCACCGGCCGCGACCGCAGATGACGCTGGGCCCGCTCGACCACGCCGGCTGACGGAGCGTCGCCGAAGCGGGGCGCCGTGCACACCGAGCACCGGCCGCAATCCTCCGCGTCCGGGTCGTCGAGCTCCTCCTGGAGCACCCGCATCAGGCACCGGCCGTCGGTCCCGAACGCCCCCATCGCCTCCTGCTCGGCCCGTCGCAGCGCCGTGACCTGCCGGTAGCGCTCCGCGTCGTACGTCCAGTCCGCCCCCGGGACGATCACCCATCGCGAGCCGGCCCGGCGGACCGCCCCCTCGACGTCGAGGATCTTCAGCATCGCCTCGATCCGACCCATCCCGAGATTCACGACCGCCATGATCTCCCTCGTGCTCCGCCCCGACTCGCCCGCCGCCTCGAGCTCGGCGAGCACCGCCGCGACCCGCTCGCGGGCCGGGAACGCCTGCTCGATGAAGAAGTCCTGGATCCGCCGGTCCTCACCCCCACGGAGCAGGACGATGTCCGCGTGGTCGACTCCGCGGCCAGCCCGTCCGACCTGCTGGTAGTAGGAGACGACCGAGCCCGGCGCCTGGTAGTGGACGACGAACGTCAGGTCCGCCTTGTCGTACCCCATCCCCAGCGCGCTCGTCGCCACGACAGCCTTGATCTCGTTGCGCAAGAGGCCCTCCTCCGTGGCGATCCGCTCCGCCGTCTCCTGCTCGCCCGTGTACGCCACCGCCGTGATCCCGTTCGCCGTCAGGAAGGCCGCCACCTGCTCGGCGTCCCGCTTGGTCAGCGTGTAGACGATGCCCGAACCCCCGAGCCGTGGCACGTGCTCCACCAGCCACGCCAACCGCTGGGCGGCCAGAGGCAGCGTGAGAACCTCGAGGCGCAGGCTGGTTCGCGCCAGCGGCCCCCGGTAGGAACGCAGTGGCTCGTCGGGCCCGCGCGCCAGCTGTTCGAGGACGTCGCCGACCACCCGGTCGTTGGCCGTCGCCGTCGTCCCGAGGACCGCGACCT
Organism: Solirubrobacteraceae bacterium; assembly: GCA_035553395.1. GTDB lineage: Bacteria > Actinomycetota > Thermoleophilia > Solirubrobacterales > Solirubrobacteraceae > Palsa-513. Next base: position 1,457 of record DASZKP010000047.1, read on the forward strand.
CCGGCCCGAGCGCGTCGAGCATGTCCCGGACCCGCCGGTAGTCAGGACGGAAGTCGTGTCCCCAGTCCGAGATGCAGTGAGCCTCGTCGATCACCAGGAGCCCGACCGACGCCGCGAACAGCGGCAGCATGTCCTCCCTGAAGCGGGGGTTGTTCAGCCGCTCCGGGCTGATCAGCAGCAGGTCGATCGTGCCGGCCGCGAGCCGCTCGCGAACCCCGTCCCACTCGTCACGATTCGTGCTGTTGATCGTGTGCGCCCGCAGCCCGAGCCGCTGCGCTGCCGCGATCTGGTTGCGCATCAGCGCGAGCAGCGGGCTGACGATCAAGGTCGGTCCGGCCCCGTCCCTTCGCAGGAGTGCCGTCGCGACGAAGTACACCGCCGACTTCCCCCATCCCGTCCGCTGGACGCACAGCACCCGCGCCCGGTCGACGACGATGTCGCGGATCGCCTCGACCTGGCCCGTCCGGAACTCGCTTGCCCGGTCGCCGGTGAGCGTCCGCAGGCAGTCGAGGGCCGTCGTCGCGAACGTCTCCTGATCGGTCTGGGTCACGCCTGCCATCGTCGCACCACGTGGCGTCGGAATCGCCGCGTCGAAGATAGAGGGAGGAGACGAACCCTCTTTTGGAACGAAGATAAAGGGAGGAGGCGAACCCTCTTTTGGAAAAGTAGTTGCTTGCCGCAGGCAACTACTTTGCGTTAGGACTACCGCACTCCACTGCTCGCTCACTGACCAGGCGAATCGCCCGCGACGTCGGGGTCGGCCGGCCACGCGACGACCGGCCCCTGGATCACGATCGAGACCGAGCTCCCCGGGGGAAACTCGATCCGTCCGGATGCCCGGGCGAGCAGGACGAGATCAGACCCGCCGACGTCCGGCGCCAGTCGGATCATCGCCTCGTGGCCGTGGTAGCGGTAGTCGAGGACCCGCCCGGGGAGCCCGAGTCCGACCGACCCCGGCGGCTGGAGCCTGACCTGCTCCGGGCGGATCAGGACGACCGCCGGCGTGTCCGGCCGGTGGGGCGCCCGCCCGTTGGACGTCCCATGGAGCATCAGGTTCCCGAACGGCGTCTTCACCCATGTCGGCGCGAAGACCCCGGCGATCAGGTTCGCCTCGCCGACGAACCGCGCCAACTCGGCATCGGCCGGGTTCGCGTACATCCCCTGCGGCGTGTCCCGCTGGCAGATCCTCCCCCGCCGGATCACGGCGACGTGGTCGGCCATCGAGAGGGCCTCGTCCTGGTCGTGGGTGACCAGCAGACCGGTCGTCCCCGCCTGGTGCAGGAGCGCGTTGACGTCGGCCCGGACCGCCGTGCGCAGCGACGCGTCCAGGCCGGAGAACGGTTCGTCGAGCAGGATCAGACTCGGCCGGCCGGCGAGCGCCCGGGCGAGCGCGACCCGCTGCTGCTGTCCGCCGGACAGCTGATGCGGATACCGGCGGCCGAGCCCCGACATCCCGATCATCTCGAGCAGCTCGTCGACCCGCTCACCGTCCCGCGATCGCCGCGGCAGGCCGAAGCCGATGTTCCTGGCGACCGTCAGATGCGGGAAGAGACTCCCCTCCTGCGGCACGTAGCCGATGTTCCGCCGCTCCGACGGGACCCGCTCGTGATCGTCGCCGTCGACGATCGTGTCCCCCAGCGCGACCGTCCCCGAATCGGCCGGCTCGAACCCCGCGATGATCCGCAGGAGCGTCGTCTTCCCGCTTCCCGACGGACCGAGGATCGCCGTGAGCGACCCGGCCGGGACCGTCAGATCGACGCCCTCGAGAACGGCTTGGCTCCCGAACGACTTGTTCAGGCCGGTGACGACCAGGTCCGTCATGCGGCCGTTCTCGATCGCGACGGCATCCGATCGAACCACCGGCCGAGGACATAGCTCGGGACCGCGGCGATCAGGATCATCAGACCAGCGTAGGGGGCCGCCTGGCTGTAGGACAGATTCGTCTGGAATGCCCAGAACTCCGTCGCCAGCGTCTGCGCGCCGGTCGGGATCAGCACGAGCGTCGCCGTCAGCTCGGTGACCGCGCTGAGGAACACCAGGCAGAAGCCCGCGGCAAGCCCCGGGGCGACGAGCGGCACGGTGACCCTCCAGAGGACCTCGACGCGCGACCGGCCGAGCGACCGGCCGACCTCCTCGAGGCGGGGCGGAGCCTGGGCGACCGACGCCCGGACGGCGACGAGGGCCAGCGGCAGGAACATCAGGGCGTACGCGCCGATCAGCATCGCGCTGCTCTGATACAGGAAGCCGGCCGCGTACCGCTCGGAGAAGTACGACAGCGCGAGGGCGATCACCAGGCCCGGTATCCCGAGCACCAGGTAGATGCTACGTTCGATCGTTCGCGGCACCCGCCCCCGATGCCGGAGCGAGAGCAGGGCGACCGGGAGGGCGACGACCGTCGCCACGAGGCCGGCGGCGGCCGCATAGAAGGCCGTGTGCCCGGCCGCCGAGAGAATCGATGCCGACGGGAGCGTCGAGTTGCCGCCCCGCACCAGGAGGTAGACGATCGCCCCGACCGGGACCCCCAGGCTGAGGCCGACGAGGACGCCGAACCCCGCCACCACCGGGACGCCCGCCCGCCCCAGCCCGTGGCGGTGGGCGATCCGGGCCGCGAGCGGCCCGGCCCGGCTGACGCGGCCCTTGCCCCGCGAAGCCCCCTCCCCGGCAAGCACGACAAGGCTCAGCAGGACGAGGACGAGCGACAGGGCGCACGCGGCCGGCGAGTTGAAGCCGGCGAGGAACTCCGTGTAGATCTCGGTCGTGAACGTCCTGAACCCGAGGATCTCGAACGCCCCGTACTCCGACAGCATGACCAACGCCACGAGCAGGCATCCGCCGAGGATCGCCAGCCGGGCCTGGACGACCGTGACCCGCCAGAACGTCGCCAGACGGCCGAGGCCCAGGCTCCGGGCGACCTCCTCCTGGGCGGGGTCGGCGTTGCGCAAGCTGGCGGCGACCGGGAGGTAGACGAGCGGGTAGACAGCCAGCGTCATCACCAGCGCGGCTGCCCAGAACCCCTCGAAGCCCGGGAAGACCGCCTTCCAGCCGAAACTCGTCACGAAGTCCGGGATGCCGACCGGGATCACGACGAGAACCCCCCAGATCCGCCGGCCGGGCAGGCTGGTCCGCTCGACGAACCACGCGGCCAGCGTCCCGATCACCGCACAGAGCAGCGTGACGACCGCCGTCAGGCTGACGGTGTTCCACAGCAGCGAAGCCGTCAGCCGGCGGAACAGCAGCGGCCGCAGCGTCGAGCTCCCGTCCTGGACCGCCTCGAGCAGCAGGAAGGCGAGCGGGGCGAGCGCGGCCAGCCCGACCAGCCCGCCGACCACCAGCAGCCCCCACGGCGCTGGGCCCGGCCGAACCCTCGCCCCACGGCCCCGTCCCCCCCATGGACGGCGGTGGCCGCCGGCCGGCGGTGTGGGCGCGGGCGGCGTGGTCTGCGAGGCCGTGGCCATCCCGCGCGGCTACTCCCGGCGGGGGGCCGGCGACCCGGTCACAGGAGTTGGGCCTGCTGGAGCAGTCCGAGTGCCGACGACCCGTCGCCGAGCTGCTCGATCGTGATCGGGTTCGGACGCAGCGCTGCGAACGGGGTCTCCGCCTGGGCCGTCGTCACGCCTGACCCGATCGGGTACTCGAAGCTGTCGGAGTGGGCGATGATCTCCTGACCCGCCCGGCTGACGAGGAACGCGAGGAACTTCTGAGCCGACGCCTGGTGGCTGCTCGACTTGAGAATCCCGGCGCCCGACACGTCGATCACGTACCCGGGATCGCCGGCCGCGAAGTACGCGATCGCCGTATGTGTGTTCGACGCGCCGACCTCCGCCCGCGCCCGGTACCAGTAGTACTGGTTGATCACGCCGATCGCCGCCTGCCCCCGGTTGACCTGGTCGACGAGCGTCTCGTTGTCCGGATACGTGTGGCTTCCCGCGTTTCCCTTCAGGCCCTCCAGCCAGGCCAACGCCGCCGCCTTGCCGTGGGCCGCGGCCACCGATGTGACGATCGGCTGGAAGTCGGTCTCCTGCGGAGCGAGCGCGAGCTTGCCCTTCCAGGCCGGGTCGGCGAGCGCCATGATCGACGTCGGCAGCTGGCTCGGCTTGAGCATGTTCGTGTTGTAGATCATCACGCTGACCCTCGCCGACGTCCCCACCCAGTTGCCGGTGGCCGAGTTGAGCCGCGCCGGAGTCGCCGCGAGGGTTGACGGGAGAACCCGCGCGAGCAGGCCCTTCTCGCCGAGGCTCTCGAGCGCCGGAGTGTTCTCCGTGTAGAAGACGTCGGCCGGCGAGTTCGACCCCTCGGCGCGGATCTGCGCCGCGAAGACGTCCTCGTCGTCGTTGCGAGTGTTGACCTGGATCCCGCTCTCCTTCTCGAACGCCTTGACCAGGGCGTCGGTCGTCTGCTCATGCTGGCCGTTGTAGAGCGTGATCGCCCCGTTCGGACCCGACGACGCTCCGCACCCGGCGAGCAGGCCGGCGGCGACGATCACCCCGACGACGATCGACGTCGCGCGAGCCGCTCCGCGGACGCGGGTCGAGCGCTTGGATCCGCCGGTACGCTTCAGCACGCGCGGCACCGTACCACACATTAGGGGACCCTAAGGCGGGTTTGGTCGGAGCTGGCGAGGCGCCGGCGCCGGGCTGGGCGGGTAGCTGGGCGGGCTGCGCGGGCTGCGCGGGCTGCGCGGGCTGCGCGGGCAGCTGGGCGGGCCTCGGCGGGCTGCGCGGGCAGCTGGGCGGGCTGGGCTGGCAGCTGAGGAGACATCCCGCCCGCAAACACGACACGAACACCGTTCGAAACCGAACACCGTTCGCAACCGAACACCGTTCGCGTGCTCCGGGACGGGCAACCACGTTCTCGAGCTAAGCAGCTAGCCTCGCCGCATCAGCCTCGCGACCGCGGCCATCATCTCCTCGGTCCGCTCGTCCTGGGCGTCCTCGTCGGCGCCGACGACGCAGTGGCGAGCGTGACCGTCGAGCAGCCCGAGGGCCACACGATCGAGCGCCGCCTGGATCGCCGAGATCTGCGTCAGGACGTCGATGCAGTACCGATCGTCCTCGACCATCCGCGAGACCCCACCGACCTGGCCGGCGATCCGCGCGAGCCGCTTCTGGAGCTGGTCCTTCGAGTCCGCGTAGCCCTGGTCACTCGCCATGATCCGATCATACGCGAGCCCGCTTGGGGGTCGGCGACCCCGGCGGACCACCGGAAGCCCCCCCCGCGGACCCCCGGAATGCCCCCCCGCGGACCCCCGGAATGCCTCCCGCGGACCGCAGGACTGCCCGCCGACGCACCACGGGGACATCGGCGGCGCCGGTCGGCGAACGCGCTTCAGGGCTAAACCCCCGGGGGGTATACTCGACGTGAGCGTCGGACGAGCGATGAGGAGCAGCTGATGGGCAGCGTGATCGATACGATCGGCAGGGGTCTGGGGAACACGTTCCTGATGGCCTGGGAGGTCTGGTGGGCTCTGGTCCTCGGCTTCGCGATCAGCGCGGTCGTCCAGGCGTGGGTGCCCCGTCCTCGGATCGAGGCGGCCCTGGGCGGCGGCGGGGCCCGGCCGATCGCCCTGGCGACCGGACTCGGGGCTGCGTCGTCGTCATGCTCGTACGCGGCGATCGCGATCGCCAAGTCGCTGTTCGAGAAGGGAGCGTCGGCAGCGTCGGCCCTGGCCTTCCAGTTCGCGTCCACCAACCTCGTCGTCGAGCTCGGCGCGGTGATCTGGCTGCTGATCGGCTGGCAGTTCGCGCTCGGCGAGTTCGTCGGGGGCCTTGTGATGGTCCTCGTGATGACACTGCTGCTGCGGCTGTTCGTCTCGCGCCGGCTCGAGGACGAGGCACGGAATCGGGCGCAGGCGGCGGACGCCGGACATCAGCACCACTTGGCGGGCGGGGAGCAGATCTCCCTGCGGGAACGGCTGACGTCGGCGTCGGCATGGTCGGACGTGGCCAACAACTTCCGCAACGACATCGCGATGGTCTGGAAGGAGGTCGTGATCGGCTTCTTCCTGGCCGGTTTCATCGGACTCCTCGGCAACCGGTTCTTCGGCGACCTGTTCCTCGTCCACGGTCCGGCCGGCCTGCGGACGATCGAGAACGTCGTCGTCGGCCCGGTCATCGCGATGCTGAGCTTCGTCTGCTCGGTCGGCAACGTACCCCTGGCGGCCGTCCTTTGGTCCGGGGGGATCAGCTTCGCCGGGGTGATCGCGTTCGTCTTCGCCGACCTGATCGTCCTTCCGATCGTCGCGATCTACGTCAAGTACTACGGGCGGAGGTTCGCCGTGCGGATCACCCTGCTGATGTTCGTGACGATGGCCGCCGCCGCCCTCGTCGTCGACGGCATCTTCGGCGGGCTCGGCCTGATCCCCCACGCCCACCCGGTCCGGTCGGCGGTCTTCGGGTCGGTCGCGGTCGACTACAAGCTTTTCCTCAACGTCCTCGGCCTCGGCGTCTTCGCCGGGCTGCTCTGGCTCAGTGCGAGGCGCAGCGCGACGGATCCGGTCTGCGGAATGAAGGTCGACCGGCAGAAGGGCATCCACCGAGACGACTCGGGCCAGACCGTCTACTTCTGCTCGCAGGGCTGCGCCGACCGGTTCCCGCCGACGCCGTCAGCTGTGGCCGGCCGATCGCCGGCTCCCGGCGGCTTGGCACACACCCACCGGTAACCCGAGCCGCAAGCCCGCGCCGACGCTCAAGCCCCGGCCCCCGGCCCCCCGCCGGCCACGGTCGATGCGAGCATGGGCCGGCCGGAGGTCCGCCCGGCCGGCCCCGCTCGTCGGCAGAGCTAGGCCCGCTTGCCGGCCTCGATGACCGCGGTCGACGCGGCAGCGCCGGCCGCCAGCGCGAGCAGCGCACGCAGGGCGCCGGAATCGCCGCTCTTGCCGGCATCGACGATCGCGAGCACGGCGGCGATCAGGACGACGTTGTATTCGAATCCGCCATCCGAGAGCCACGGCCCCTTCTCGAGATGGACGGTCCGCACGGCCGTGACCATCGTCCCGACCAGGGCGGCGCCTGCCACCGGGGTGAACATACCGAGCGCGAGGAGCGCCCCACCAGCGGTCTCGGCAACCCCGGCGGCGATCGCGTTCTCACGACCCGGCTTGAGGCCGATCGACTCGAAGTAGGCGGCGGTACCCTCGAGGCCGTGGCCGCCGAGCACACCAAACAGCTTCTGGACACCGTGTCCAATGAAGTAACCGCCAACGATCGCGCGGGGGATGAGGCGACCGGGCGCCTTGCGGGACCGCTTGTTGCTCTTCTTCATTACTGGCTCTCCTTCGCGTAGGCAGTGGCAGGCACGAATCTAGCGAGTTCTCACGCCTCGGGCGCACAATTCCAACCGCCCCCGCCGACATGTCAACGTGTCGTGAAACCGGCAGACCGCCCAGGCTGCGGCACAAGACCGGCGGTCCAGCCGGCACGGCGACCGAGCCCGACGGCGTGGCTCCTGCGGCTCAGGCGGGTCGAATCCCCTGGGCGAAGCGGAGGAGATCGTGGGGGTCGTAGCGGGCCTTGACCTGCTGGAGCCGGGCGTAGTTGACCCCGTAGTAGGCGTGGCGCCAGTTGGTCAGGCCGGCGTCGATGTAGTTCTGGTAGGCGTAGCCCGAGACGTACGGTCGCATCGCGGCGTAGATCTGGTTGGCCCAGGCGATGTTCTGGTCGGCGACGGCCCGGGTGTCGTCGGCTCCCCAGAAGCTCAGGTAGACGATGTGGAAGAGCGAGCTGCGATGGACGAAGGCGGTCGCCTGGGCCGCGACCCGGTTGACGGCGCAGTTGCCGAGCGCCTCGATCTGGATTCCGCCCTCGTCGGCGCCGGGGCCGCCCGGCCAGCGCTCGACCTGACCGAGCAGCGCGTGGATGCCGGCAGCCGGGATGACGGCATCGACGAAGTCCGATCGCTGGTAGTTCGGATGTTTTGGAGGAGTGCACGAGACGAGCCCGGTGCTGGCAGGATGGCAGCCGTCGGGCAGGGCGGCCACCGCGTATGGCACTGAGTTGATCGTCGTGCGGAGCGGGCCGACCGCGAGCAGGGGGGCGAGCATCTGGCGCAGCGTGGCCTCGTCGCCGTAGAAGTTCCCGCCGACGGTCGCGCTCAGCTTGAAGCCGCCTGCGACGGGCGTCCTGATCGCCCGGAACGTGGAGTAGGAGACCGTGTCGGGGAGCTGGGGGACGGTGCGCTGCCAGGCGTCGAGGGCTGCGGCGGCCAGCGACCAGTCGAAGCTCAGCCCGAAGGTCGTGACCTGCGGGGTCGGCCCGACCTTGAAGGTGAACTCGCTGACGATGCCGAAGTTCCCGCCACCGCCGCCCTGGCAGGCCCAGAAGAGGTCGGGCATGGTGGTCGGCGTCGCGCGGACGACGGATCCGCTGGGCAGGACGATCTGGACGGCGACGAGGCTGTCGATCAGGAGGCCTGCCTTGCGCATCAGGTGACCGAACCCGCCGCCGAGGGTCAGGCCGGCGACGCCGACGGTCGGGCAGGTTCCGGCGGGGATCGCGACGCCGTGGGCGAGCACGAGCTTCTCGTAGACGTCCTGGTTGTTGGCCCCGGCCCCGACCCGGACGGTCTGGGTGGCCGGGTCGTAGAGGACGTGGTCGAGGCGGGAGACGTCGGCGACGATCCCGGTCGTGTTGGAGTAGCCGGCGAACGAGTGGCGTCCGCTGCGGGCTGCGATCGGCCAGCCGGTCGACCGGGCAAAGCGGATCACGGCGGCGATGTCGGACGAGGATTCGCAGAAGGCGATCGCGCGCGGCGAGATCTGGAGGCGGGGGTTGAAGAGCTCGCGAGCCGCCGGATAGGCCTTCTGTCCGGGCAGCACGAGCGGTCCCTTCAGCCGGCGGGCGAGGGCGCTGGTCGCGCTGGTCGCCCCGCTCGCCTCAAGCGGCGAGACCCCGACCGTGGCGAGCGTGGCGGCTCCGGCGAGGACGAGCAGCTCACGTCTTGTGTGCAGGCCCACACGCGGAGGCTAGCGGCCGATCACGCAGGCGTCGAGCGGCTCCGCCGCAGCCACCGGGCTTGGCTAGTCTTCCGGCCCGATGAGAGGCGCGGTTGGCGGGATGGGGACGCTCGGGGTGGTGAGACGGGCCGTCGTGGTCGCCGGCATCGCGTGCCTGGTGTCGGCATGCGGGACGACGAGGCAGCCTGCGGGCACGGGACTCGCCGAGCCGGCCGTGAGCGGTCTCGGCGCGAGCTCGCCCGGCGCCGACGCTGTCCCGCAGGCCGCGCCCGAGCCGGGCGGCCACAGCTTGGTCGCGGTACCCGGGGAGAGCGTGGTCGCGGCGATCCGCACGCCGGTCGTCAGGATCTACCGGCGGCCGAAGCCGGTCGGCGCCTTCCAGACGATGGCCAATCCGACGGAACCGGGCATCCCGCTCGTCCTCCTCGTCAAGCAGGCGCACAACGGCTGGCTGGAGGTCTATGTCCCGGTCCGGCCGGACGGGACGACCGGGTGGATCAAGGCGACCCACGCGAAGCTGCTGTACGACCCCTACAGCGTGAAGGTGAGTCTCGGCGGCCATCGACTGACGGTGATCAGGCGGGGGCGGGTCGTCGACCGCCAGCGGATCGGCGTCGGAGAGGCGGCGACGCCGACGCCGCGCGGCGTCTACTTCATCACGGCGCTGTTTCGCCTGATCGACCCGACCGGTCCATACGGGCCGTACGCGTTCGGCCTCTCAGGCTTCTCGAACGTCCTGCGATCCTTCGGCGGCGGGCCGGGTCAGCTTGCGATCCACGGGACCAACGACCCGGGAGGGATCGGGTCGAACGTCAGCCACGGGTGCATCCACGTCCTCAACAGCGAGATCACCCGGCTGGCGAAGGAGCTGCCGCTCGGCACGCCGGTCCAGATCGAGAGCTGACGGCGCGTCAGTCGGTTCCGATCCAGAGCTGAGCGCGGGTCAGTCGACCCACCAGTCGCGGGCCATCACGCCGTCGCCGCCCTCCGGCCGGTCCGAGCCGACCGCGACGATCTGCATGCCGTCGGTCCCGGCTTCGAAGGCCCTCGTGACGGTCGGGGCGACGCGGAGCACATCCCACTGGCGGAGCTCGACGATCTCGTCGTCGAGCTTGACTCGACCCGAGCCGGCGATCACGACGTACGCCTCCTCCTGCGAGACGTGGCTGTGGGCGATCGGCGGGCGGAAGCCCGGCGCGTAGGTCATCAGGCTGACGCCGAGGTGCTCGGAGTCGAGGTGGCTCCGAGCGAATCTGATCTCGAAGTCGGGCGCCATCGCACCGGCCGACGAAGCGATCTCCTTGAGGTTCTTGTGCGTGAAGGGGGTCATCCGGGGCGGGCTCCAGGTCAGTTGCGAGGACGAACGGTGCTCGCATGGTCCCAGATCGGCCGGCCCGGCTCAGACGGCGCCGGCTTCCTCGACGACCGCCGCCGGCTCGAGCGTCGTCCGGTCGCCGCCGTCGTAGGCGACGAGCGACGGGAAGGCGAGGACGACGAGCCCGACGCCGACGATGCAGGCGAGTCCTCCGCTGAATACCGACGTCCTCGCCGAGGTCAACGACGCGACCCCGCCGGCCTCGATGTCGCCGAGCCGGACGCCGCCGGTGGCGACGAGCCCGAAGACCGACGACATCCGCCCGCGCATCGCGTCGGGCGTGACCGTCTGGTTGATCGTCGACCGGCAGACCGCGCTGACGCTGTCGGCGGCGCCGGCGAGCGCGAGGAGTCCGGCGGCGGCCCAGATGCTGCCGACCAGTCCGGCCGCGGCGATCGCAGCGCCCCAGGCGAGCACGGCGAAGACGACGATCCGGCCGAGCCGGCGGGCGCGCTCGAGCCAGCCGGTCGTGACCGCCGCGATCGTCGCGCCGGCGGCGACCGCCGCGTAGAGCAGGCCGGCCCCGCCGGCTCCGGCGTGGTAGACGGTGAGCGAGAGGACGGCGAACAGGGCCCGGGGCATGCCGAACGTCATCGCCACGAGGTCGATCACGAAGCTTCCGAGGAGGGCGTTGTTGGACCGGACGAAGCGCAGGCCCTCCCTGATCGACGCGAGGATCGGATCGTGGTCGCCGACCCGCCCGGTTGGTCGCTGCGGTCCGATCGCCAGGGCGGCGGCGACGAGGGCCAGGCAGCTGACGACGTCGACGGTGTAGGCCGCTCCGACCCCGAAGGCGGCGATCGTCAGTCCGCCGAGCGCGGGACCGATGATGCCGGTCAGCTGGTAGGACCCGAAGTTGAAGGCGAGGGCCGACCGGAGTCGGTCACCGACAAGCCCCGGGACGATCGACGACTGGGCCGTCAGCTGGAGCGACGACCCGCCGGCGAGGAGGCCGGCGAGGACGAAGACGAGGAGGACGGCCGGCCGGCCGGCGAACGTGATCGTCGCGAGCACGCCGGCAGCGACGATCGTCGCGATCTGGGCGGCCAGCAGGAGCGCTCGCCGGTCGATCCGGTCGGCGACGGCCCCGCCGAGCAGCGAGACCACGATCATCGGTCCGAGCTCGGCCGCGCCGATCAGCCCGACGAGACCGGCCGACCGGGTCAGCACGAAGACCTGGTAGGGAACCGCGACGAGCGCAGCCTGTGTCCCGAGGCCGGATACGACCTGGCCGATCGCGAGCAGCCGGAAGTCCCGGGACGCCCGGAGGGCGTCGAGGTTGATCGCGAGCCGACCCATCGACCCCGAATGCTCTCACCCGCGCGGCTCGATCCGAGGCGCGCCGGCCGACCCCCGCCACGCCGGCGCCTTCACTCGTGCAGGCCGGGCCGGCCACTCTGGCCGCTCCGACCGGCGCCGGCCGACCCCGGCGCGTCGACTCGGGCCGGCTGCGCTCAGCCCGCGCCGGCCCGACTGGTCCTGCCCGGTCCGGCGCTCTCTAACTCCCGACCGGCTCGGCTCAGGCGGGAGCTCCCAGCGCCGCCGGGTCAGGCCGGAGCTCCCAGCGCCGTCGGGTCAGGCCGGAGCTCCCAGCGCCGCCGGGTCAGGCGGGAGGGCCGGTCCCGAGGTCGACCGTGCCGGTATGGGACTGTCCGGATGCGTCGACCCATCCAATCGAGACGGTCTGGCCCGGCTTGAGCCCGACGATCACCTTGGTCAGCGCGCCGGCCGCGTCGACCGTCTGGCCGTCCAGCGACGTGATCACATCGTTCGCGGCCAGCCCGGCCTTGTCGGCGGCGCCGCCGCTGACGACGCCGGCGATCGTCGCACCTGCGGTGGTCGAGCCGGACGAGCCGCCCGAGTAGCCGCCGCTGTATCCGTACCCGCCGCCGCCGTACCCCGAGCCGGGCCCGTTGGCCTGGGCGTTGGCCGACGAGATGTACACGCCGAGGAATGCGGTCGGCCCGACGTGGACGGTCGACGACCCCTGGCCCGACTCGATCTGGCCGGCGAGGGCGAGGGCCTGGTCGATCGGGATCGCGAAGCCCTGGCTGGCGGAGGACCCGTCGCGGAACGAGAAGCCCTCGGACGCGGCCGTGTCGACGCCGATCACCTCCCCCGAGCTGTTGACCAGCGACCCGCCCGAGTCGCCCGGCTGGACGTCGGCGTTGGTCTGGATCAGGCCGGTCAGCTGCTCGCTGGAACCGTCGAGGTCGTCTCCAGCCGTGATCGACCGGTTCAGCCCCGTGATCGATCCCGCGGCGGTGCTCGGCGTCCTGCCGGTTCCACCGGCGTTGCCGATCGCGACGACCTGGTCGCCTACCGCGGCGGTCGACGAGTCGCCGATCTTCGCGGTCTGAAGCCCGGACGCCCCCTGGAGTTGGAGCACGGCGATGTCCTTGGCGCTGTCGTAGCCGACGACGGTCGCCGGATACGTCTTGCCGTTGCCGACGTCGGTCACGCTGATCGACGTCGCCAGATCAACCACGTGGTTGTTCGTGAGGATCTCTCCGTTCGCGGTCAGGACGATCCCCGTTCCCGAGCCCTTGGCGTCCTCGGACTTGAAGGTCGAGTTGATGTCGACGAGCGCCGGATCCACCTTCGCGGCGATCGACTCGGCGTTCGCCGGAGCGCCGCTGCCCGAGCTGGCCGGCGTGCCCGCCGCGCCAGTCGACGACGAGCCGCCCGACCCGGCCGACGACGAGCCCGACCCGCTCGACGACGAGCCCGAGCCGCCGGCTGATGACGACCCGCCGAACGGCGAGCCGCCGTAGGCCGGGCCGGCGGGAACGTTGGCCGACGGGTCGATGCCCTGACCGGCCAGGCCGTTCGCGCTCGTGACCGTGAGCGGACTCGGCGCGCCCCAGACGTCATGGCCGATCGCCACGCCGATCAGAACGGCGAAGGCGACGAGCAGACCGGCGATCGCCGCCGGAAACCGCCGGCCCGACCGGCGCGGCTCCTGCGGCCGGGGCTGAGTGACCTCGGGCGGGCGAATCGGGGCCATCCGGGTCGTGTCGTCTGCGCGCACCGGCTCGCGGCGTGGACGCCACTGCTCGGGGATGGTCTCGTCGTCTTCGTAGCGCCCGCTCACTGGGGCTCCCTTCCCGGTCTCAACCGATCGACTGCTCGACCACAAGTAAAGGATGACTTGATAAAGACGTCACGAGACATCCCTGAAGATTCCCTAAGAGTCCATTCGGCCGGAAGCAGCCATCGATGAAGATCGTCACCTGGAACGTCAACTCGCTCGCCGTCCGGCTGCCCCGGCTGGTCGAGTTCCTCGAGCTCCACGAGCCGGACATCGTCTGCCTTCAGGAGACGAAGTCCGAGGCCGCGGCCTTCCCCGCCGGCGACCTGGCCGCAGCCGGCTACCGGAGCGTCGAGCACAGCGCCGGGCGCTGGGCCGGCGTCGCCATCCTCGCGCGGGACGACCACTCGCTCGGCCAGAGCACTGTCGGGCTGCCCGGCGAGGTCCAGACCGGTGAGGCCCGCTGGGTGGAGGCGACGGTCGACGGCCTGCGCGTCGCCTCGGCCTACGTCCCCAACGGCCGCGCCCTCGACACGCCGACCTTCGCCGAGAAGCTCGCGTTCCTCGACGCGATGGCTGCCCGTGTCGGTGAGCTCGCGCGCGCCGGCGAGGAGATCGTCGTGACCGGCGACCTCAACGTCACGCGGGACGACCGCGACGTCTGGGATCCGGCTGCGTTCGCCGGCTCGACCCACGTCACCCCCGACGAGCGGACCCGCGTCGAGGCGATCCTCGAGGCCGGCGACCTCGTCGACGCCTACCGGCACGTCCACCCCGACGCCCGGCAGTTCACGTGGTGGGACTACCGGCAGGGCCACTTCCACCGCGGCATGGGCCTGCGGATCGACTATGTCCTGCTCAGCCGCACGCTCGCCGGACGGATCGAGCGGTGCGGGATCGAGCGCGACTTCCGCAAGGGAGTCAAGCCGTCCGACCACGCCCCGCTGATGGTCGAGCTCGCCTGAGGACGGCCGCCGCCCCTACCGGCTGGAACCCTGGTGGACTCTCGGTCGCGAGGCGTCCGAGAACTCGGCCACCTCACCGGTGACGAGGAAGGCCGCGTGCTCGGCGATGTCGACGGCGTTGTCGGCGATCCGCTCGATGCTTCGACCGATCAGCATCTGACGCATCATCACGTCCCGCTCGACCAGCGTCCCGTCCGTCCGCACGGTCGTCGCGAAGACCTGGCGGTTGAGCAGGTTGATCGCCGCGTCGTCGCGAGCGACCTCCCGGGCCAGCGCCAGGCTCCTGTCGCACAGCGCACGGGTCGCCTTGTTCAGCTGGGCGCCCGCCAGGGTCGCCATGCGGACGAGCTTGCCGGCCGTCTCCTCGATCACCGGCACCCGCGGGTCGGTCTCCATCAGCTGCGCGGTGATCAGGACGAACTGGTTGGCGATCAGGCTCTGGTGGTGGGCGATGTGCATCAGCGCCGTGATCAGCCGGAGGTCCCCGGCGACCGGCCCGTGGAGCGCGATCGCGCTGAGCAGCTCGGCGTCGCATTCGAACGCCCCGTCCTTCAACCGCTGGGCGTTGACCTCGATCAGCGACGGCGTCGGCTCGGTCGTGTCGGCGACGACTCCGGCCAGCGCGACGACGGTCTCGCTGGCGAGCATCAGGTCGCTGGTGATCTGATGCTCGATCCCGCCGACGAGTTCCTGGAGCGCCTCGCTCATCCCTCAATTAGTACTCGATCATGCCGTGTCTTCAACACATATTGTCGAGATCGTCACAAACCCGGATCCGCCGGCCGGCCGCCGGTGTGCCGAGGTGATCGGATCGAGGTGAGGCCCGTCGGTTGCTACGCTGACTGTGTCGTTCCCCGGGCCTCGAGCTCGGTGCCAGGCGTTCGCCCGGTCTTCTTGACCTCTCTGCCTCGCGACCGCAGCCCTTGAGAGGCTCGTGAGGAGTGCCGTTGAAGGCCCTGGCCGGTGGGCATGACCGCAGAACCCGCGAGCGGCCGCGCGCCCGGCCGGCCGAGCTCGCCGGACGCCAGCAGGGCACGGCGACGGTGGCCCGTCCTCTGCGGATCGCGATGCTCGCTCCGCCGTGGATTCCGGTGCCGGCCCCCGGGTACGGCGGCGTCGAGGCCGTCGTCAGCGCGTTGACCGAAGCCCTCGTCGACCGCGGGCACCAGGTCACCCTGTTCTGCGCGCCGGGGTCGCGGTCGGCCGGCCGCGTCGTCACCCTGCTCGACGAGGCCCGGCCGGACGAGATCGAGCGGGCGCTGTACGAGTCCGATCACGTCGCTCGCGCCTTCGCCGTGATCGATGCCGCCCCGGCCGATGCCGGCTTCGACGTCGTCCACGACCACTGCGGTTTCACCGCCCTCGCGATGGCCGACCGGATCCGCACGCCCGTCGTCCACACGCTCCACGGTCCGTTCGTCCCGAGCACGGCTGCCTTCTACGCACATCACGGACACAAGGCGGCCCTCGTCGCAATCAGTCACGCCCAGATCACGGGTGCTCCGGGCGGGCTGACGCCGGCCGGTGTGATCCCCAATCCGATCGACCTCCGCGACTGGAACGTGTGTGAGCGAAAGCGCGACTACCTCTTCTGGATCGGCCGCATGACCCCCTCGAAGGGGCCCCACCGGGCGATCGCCGCCGCCCGTCTCGCCGGCGTCCCGCTGATCCTCGCCGGCGTGATCCAGCCCGGCCAGCAGGAGTTCTTCGATCGGGAGGTTGCCCCGCACATCGACGGCGACCGCGTCCGCTTCGTCGGCGAGGTCGGCGGCCGGGACAAGCGGACGCTGTTCTCCGAGGCTCGCGCCCTGCTGATGCCGATCCGGTGGAACGAGCCGTTCGGGATGGTGATGGTCGAGGCGCTCGCGTGTGGGACGCCGGTGATCGCGTTCCCCGAGGGAGCCGCGACAGAGATCGTGATCGACGGCCGGACCGGCTTCCTCGTCGACGACGAACAGGCGATGGCCGCCGCCGTCGGTCGACTCCCGCGGATCGCCCCGGCCGCCTGCCGGGCGTGGGTCGCCGAGCACTGTGATGTCGATGTCGTCGCCCGGGCCTACGAGCAGGTCTACGCCCACGCCGCACCCTCCACCCAGGCCGCACCGGCCATCCGCTCCGCTGCGGCCGTCCGGCTCGCGGCCGATCGGCTTACCGGGCATGTCTGAGCCGACGGTCAGCGTCCTCGACGGGAACACGTTCGTCCTCGGCGACCGCCACGGCGACGTCCGAGCCGACTCCGGCCGCGAGCACGGCTTCTTCTCCGAGGACACCCGCTTCCTCTCGCGCTGGGTGCTCCGCGTCGACGACCGGCCCCTCGACCTGCTCGGCCTCGAGCAGGACACGCACTTCGCCGCCCAGTTCTTCCTCACGCCCCGGCTCGGGCCCGACGAGGCGGCTCCCTACTCGGTGATGCGCCGGCGCTGCGTCGACCGGGTCTGGCTCGAGGAGATCACGGTCGTCAACCACCGGCCGGGCCCGACCGCCGTCTCGGTGGCGCTCGACGTCCAGACGGACTTTGCCGATCTGTTCGAGGTCAAGGACGACGTGATCGCCCCGCGTGAGATCAGCGCCCGGATCGGGGACGACTCGCTCGAGTTGGCCTACGAGCATGCCGGCTTTCACAGATCGGTCACGATCATCGCCAGCCTGCCGGCCGAGATCTCCGCTCACGGCCTGCATTTCGGCTTCAGATTGGAGCGCGGAGACCAATGGACCGTCGCGCTCCGGGTCACCCCCCACGCCGCCCAGCCCGCTACGACGTTCCCGGCGCGCACGCTGTCGGGCGGCTTCGACGAGGTCCGCCGCGCCAAGGCCGACGAGCTCGACGCCTGGCTCGCGTCGACCCCGACGCTCGAGACGGCCGACTCGGGGCTGGCCCGGACCTACCGCGCCAGCCTCACCGACCTCGCGGCCCTCCGCCTCCAGGCCGACCTCGGCGAGCCGGCGACGCTGCCGGCAGCCGGACTCCCGTGGTTCATGGCGCTGTTCGGCCGCGACAGCCTGATCACGAGCTTCCAGGCCCTCCCCTACCTGCCGACGCTCGCCGCCGCCACGCTCCGCGTGCTCGCCGCCCGGCAGGCACGCAACCGCGACGACTTCCACGAGCAGGAGCCCGGCAAGATCCTCCACGAGCTCCGGCTCGGCGAGCTGACGGCGACCGGCCGGCGGCCGCACTCGCCCTACTACGGGACCGCCGACGCCACGCCCCTTTTCGTCGTCCTGCTCGATGAGTACCACCGCTGGACGGGCGACGACGCCCTCGTCCGCGAGCTCGAGCCCAACGCCCGCGCCGCGCTCGCGTGGATGGAGGACGGCGGCGACCCCGACGGCGACGGTTACGTCGAGTATGCCCGCCGCAACCTGAGCACCGGCCTGATCAACCAGTGCTGGAAGGACAGCTGGGATTCGATGCAGCGGGCCGATGGAAGCCTCGCGACGGGGCCGATCGCGACCTGCGAGATCCAGGGCTACGTCTACGACGCCCGCCGCCGGGCCGCGCGCCTCGCCCGCGGCGTATGGGGCGACCCGGTCTTCGGAGCGCAGCTCGACGACCTCGCCGCCGAACTGCGCGGCCGCTTTCGCGTGGACTTCTGGATGCCCGAACGCCGCGCCTATGCACTCGCGCTCGACGGCGACAAGCGCCAGGTCGACAGCCTGACCTCGAACATCGGTCACCTCCTCTGGTCGGGGATCGCCGGCGAGGAGGACGCCGCGGACACGGCCGAGCGGCTGCTCGACACCCCGCTGTACTCCGGCTGGGGCGTGCGCACGCTCGCCGCCGGCGAAGGCGGCTACAACCCGCTCGGCTACCACACGGGGACGGTCTGGCCGCACGAGAACTCACTGATCGCCGCCGGTCTCGCCCGCTACGGCCACCAGTCGGCGGCGACCAGGATCGCCTGCGCGATCCTGTCGGCCGCACCTCACTTCGAGCACCGCCTGCCAGAGGTCTTCGCCGGCTATCCGGCCAGTCTGACCTCCGTGCCGGTCGCCTTTCCGACCGCCTCGCGCCCTCAGGCCTGGGCGGCCGGCGCCCCGCTGATGCTGCTGAGCACCCTGCTCGAACTCGAGCCCGGGATGACCGACGCCGCCGTCGACGTCCCCGGCCCGATCGGTCGGATCAGCCTGCGCCGCCGCTCACTGGTCGCTTCTGGTCGTTGATCCACGCGAAGATCGCCCGCGAGTGGGTGATCATCGTTCCGTCGGCGAGCTTCAGCGCCGGCAGCTTCGTCGCCCCGGTCGCCTCGAGCAGCTCGTCCCGCGAGCCCTTGCGCAGGAACGGGATCGGACTGCCGTGAGCCGCGACCACCTTGTCGTACTCGATGCCCGCGGCCCGCAGCGCCTCCTGGACCCGCCGGCACGGATGGACCTTCGGACCGCCGTCATCCCCGTGACAGACGAACAGTGTGGGCGTATCGGGCATCTCGATGGGCGAGTCTCAGGCTGGCGAGGACCGGCTCGGCGTGCATGTTGCCCGCCGAGCCTGCTGCGACGCTCAGCCGAGGATGATCACGTCGATCAGGATGTTCTCGCTGTTCTGCGCGAGGTTGGGCCCGGTCGCCTCGCTGCCACCGGGGTAGTCGCTCCCGCTCTGGTCTGAGTTGACGCCGATCGAGCTGGACTGGGCGTTCCCGCCGATCAGCACGGTGCCGTCAGCGACGGCCATCAGCTCGGCGCTGACGGTCACGTTCAGCGAGTTCTGGTCGAGCACCGGGGTCGTACCGAAGAGGCCGTTGCCGGCGTCGCCGTTCTGACCCTCCTGGCTGCTGTTCGTCCCGCTCTGGTTGAGCTGCGTCGCGGCGTCGCCGGGGGCCGCGATCATCGTGCCGTCACCCGTGCCCATCGCCTCGACGTCAACGCCGGCGTTCGCCGAGTTCTGGTTGAAGTCGGGCGCCGCATCCCCGATCACCGTGGTCACGCCCCCGCCGGCACCCGTCCCGTTGACGGCCGACTGGTTGCTGTTGGCGCCCTGGTCGTTCCCCTGGCCCGTGTTGCCGACCCCGACATCGGCCATCGCCGGGCTCGCGCCCAGCGCGAGGCAGATCGCAGCCAGTGAAGTGACCCCAAGCTTGCGGCTCATTCGTGTACCCCTCCCGGGCGTTGCCCGAATCCTGTTCGACATCCTCGTGACCCAGCAAGCTACTGCCCCGACACCCCTCCCGGCAACGTCGGACGGCGCAATCCTAGTGACGGCGGCGGCGCCAATATATCGACAGACGGGCCGATCCGCATCAACCGACCGGCCGTCGCGTCGGGGGCTCCCGCGGCCACCAGACCGGAGTCCTGATCACCCCGCACAAGACGCCGCCGCCGGCGGTCCCCGATGCCGACATACGGGCCATTCCAACTGGACTGACGGTCCGTATTCGGGCCCACCACTCCACCACCACCAAATGTGTGGCGATGGCGTCTGTTACGCCCATGCCGCGTTTGGGACGGTAGTCGCAGACCTCGTACGACTGGAGGACGTGACGATGGCGACGAAGGAGATCCACGGAGAGCAGCTCGAGTACGAGGGCGGCGGGCTGCCCAAGAACACCAACTGGTGGGGCGCCTTCGTGATCGGCCTCGCCGGCACGATTCTCGTCACCGGGATCGCGCCGACCATGGTCACAGCGCTCGGTGCCGCCTCGATCCCCGTGATCGTCCTGATCACCCTCTCCGGCTGGCTGCTCTGCCTGTTCCTCGCCGAGCTCTCAGCGATGATGCCCGACCGCACCGGCGGCTCGCCCTCCTACGCCTACCCCGCGTTCAAGATCCGCTGGCCGCGGCTGGCCGAGCACGTCAACGGCTTCACGGCGTGGGCCTACTGGCTCGGATGGTTTCCGGTCGCGCCGCTGAACATGATCCTCGCGTCGTTCTACGTCGGCGACCTCTTCCACCTCAGCCAGAAGGGCTTCACGCCGATCCACACGCCGATCGCCTGGTGGACGCTCGGGATCTCCGTGGTCGGACTGATCCTCCTCTTCGTCCCCGCCTACCTCGGCCTCCGCTTCGGCACCGTCTTCGCGACGGTCCTCGCGATGCTGTCGATGATCCCGATGACGTTCCTCGCGATCGCCTGGATCTTCCACCCCGAGGCCGCCCACTTCTCGAACCTGTTCAGCTTCGCCCACAACGACGGGTCGAGCTTCTTCAGCTCGCAGTTCAACCACGGCTGGCTGACCGTCTACCTCGCGTTCGGCTTCCTCCTGACCTGGAACGTGATCGCGATGGAAGCGGCCGCCTGCTACATCGGCGAAACGCGCAACCCCGACCGCGACGCGAAGATCGCGATGAATCTCGAGGGCGGCTACGGCGTCTTCATCTACACGATGATCCCCGTCGCCTTCGTCCTCGTCCTCGGCACCCACGCCCTCGGCAACGCCGCCCTGGTCGATCCGAAGACGATCTTCGTCAGCTTCGCCTCGAAGATCTTCGGGACCGGCGCCGGCGGCACCGTGCTCAACTGGCTGATCGCCTGGATGCTGATCGCCGCGCTCGTCCTCTCCGCCCTCAATGCGATCACCGGGACCGCCCGCTCGCTCCACCAGATGTCGGTCGACGGTCAGTTCCCCCGCTTCTTCCAGCGCTGCAACGCCCACGGTGTGCCCCACCGGTCGATGATCTTCAACGTCGTCTGCTCGATCCTCGTCGTCTTCATGGGCGGCGCCGTCGAGATCTACACGTTCTCAAACGTCGGCTATCTCGCGTCGTTCTTCCCCGTCCTGATCGGCTACTTCCTCCTGCGCAAGTACCGGCCCGACGCCCGCCGGCCGTTCCGCCTGCCCGAGTGGATGAAGTGGCTCGCGCTCGCACTCGCCGCGTTCTATGCCGTGATCTACTTCTACGGTGGACCGATGTACGCGTCGTGCGCGTGCTCACAGGCCGGCCACTCGACCCTTCCGTACTACTTCATCGGCTTCGCCGTGCTCGCCGCGTACCTGCCGCTCTACTGGTATCGCCGCAAGGTCGAGGATCCCCGCGACGGGATCACGGCCGCGACCCAGCCGGTCGCGGCCGCCAGCGACAACGAGCTGGCGCTCGAGCCGAGCGCGTGAGCACCGCGCTCGCCCCGACCGGCGTGGAGCTTCGCGTCGAGTGCCTCCTGCTGGCCTCCGAGGGCCGGCCGTTCACGGACGCGGCGATCGAGCTCGCCGCCGAGCTGGCCGGTCCCGAGCACGCGTTCGTCCACGTCCTCTCGATCGCCCGCGTCCACGGGACCGCCTTCGGACTCCCGAATCCCGGCCTCCTGCCGACGCGCAGCGAGTGGGCCGACCAACGCGAACAGGTCGCCGCAGCCGTCAAGAAGCTCAAGCGTCGCGGCCTTAAGGCAGACGGCAAGGTCCTCGGATCCCGCAAGGCGGCCGCCCAGATCTCCGACCACGCCGTCAAGCTCGGCTG
>DASZKP010000048.1:0-3652 GCA_035553395.1 Solirubrobacteraceae bacterium
ACAAAGTCGCCACCCCCGCCCAATGGCAACCCGGCGACGACGTCATCATCGCCGGCAGCGTCACCAACGAACAAGCCGCCGAGCAATACCCCGACGGCTGGGAAACCCCCAAGCCCTACATCCGCATCGTCAAGCAGCCCGGCTACGAGCCGCCGACCGCCGACGAGGCGCCGGAGGAGCCCGCCGCGGCGGCCGACTCGCCGCCCGCCGTCGACGAGCCGGACCCGTTGACCGTGGAGAGCGCCCAGCCGGCCGAGGCCGCGGCAGCCGTCGCCGAGACCGAAGCACCGGCCGAGGCCGCGGAGCCCGTCGCCGAGACCGAAGCACCGGCCGAGGCGCAGGCCACCGCCGCAGAGACCGACGAGCCCGCCGCATCCGCCGAGGAGACCCCGGCGGCGCAGGCGACAGGCGGACACGGCCACACCGATCACAGCAACTGCGACCACGGACACTCGGGCACGACCAACGGCCACGCCCACGCTCACGCTCACGCTGCCGACGCCGGGGCCGGCGACGGCGAGTCCGGCACATCCGGACCGACGACGGCCGAGACGCTCGAGCGGACGGCCCGTCAGGTGATCGCCGCGGCGCAGCCGGTCGTCAAGCGGATCGTCAAGTACATCCAGACCGCCCGCAGCAAGTAGCACCGCCTCACCTCGGACGAGCCGCCGTCGCACACGGCGGCTCGTCTGCGTCACGATCCCCACGGGATGACGTGTGAGGGCCGCTCTCACCACGGCCGCGATCACTCCTCGAGCGACTCGGCCACCACGAGCCAGCTCTCCTCGAGCCGCTCCCGGTCGCCCGCCAGCCGGTCGAGCTCGGCCTGAAGCTCGATCAGCCGGCCGTGATCGGTCCCACTCGCGGCCATGCTCTCGTGCAGGCTGGTCGCCTGCGCGGCGACCCGCTCGAGGGCCCGCTCGAGCCGCTGGACCTCCTTGCGAGCCGCCCGCCCGTCCCCTCCGGCTCCGATCGCCCTCGCCGGCGCGGGCGGCCGCGCCGGCCCGTCGGCGGCCTGACTCGCCGCGGATCGCCTGAGCTCGACGTACTCGTCGATGCCTCCGGGGAGATGCCGGATCCCGGCGTCCTCGGTCAGGGCGAAGACGTCGTCGCAGACGCGCTCGACGAAGTACCGGTCGTGGCTGACGACGACCAGCGTTCCCGGCCACCCGTCGAGCAGGTCCTCGAGCGCCGTGAGCGTGTCGATGTCCAGGTCGTTGGTCGGCTCGTCGAGCAGGAGGACATTCGGCTCACCCATCAGGAGTCGCATCAACTGGAGCCGCCGTCGCTCCCCACCCGAGAGGTCGCGCACCAGCGTGCGAGCTCGGTCGCCCCGAAAGCCGAACCGATCGCACAACATCCCGGCCGTGATCTCCTGGCCGTCGCTCAGGACCGCGTGCCGGCGAACCTCCTCGAGCGACTCGAGCACCCGCAGGCCGCCGGGGATCTCCGCCGTGTCCTGCGAGAGGTGCGCCAGGCGAACGGTCGCCCCCCGCTGGATCTCGCCGGCGCTCGGCTCCAGCTCGCCGGCCAGCAGCTTCAGCAGGCTGGTCTTCCCCGACCCGTTGACCCCGACCAGTGCGACCCGGTCTCCGGGGCCCAGCCGCCACGTCACATGACGCAGGACGCGCCGCTCGTCGAAGGCCAGCGACACGTCCTCGGCCTCGAGCACCTTGTCGCCGAGCCTTGCCGTCGCGAACCGCAGCAGCTCGGTTCGATCGCGGACGGCCGGTTCGTCGGCGATCAGGGCGTTCGCCGCTTCGATCCTGAACTTCGGCTTCGCCGTCCGCGCCGGCGGCCCCCGCCGCAGCCACGCGAGCTCCTTGCGCAGGAGCTGGCGCCGCCGGTCGCTGCGCGCCGCCTCCTGGCGGTCGCGCTCCGCCCGGGCGAGCACGTACGCCGCGTAGCCGCCGTCGTACCGATGGATAACCTCGTCGGCAACCTCCCACGTCGCCGTCGACACGGCGTCGAGAAACCACCGGTCGTGCGTCACGACGAGGAGTGCCCCCCGCCGGCTGGCCAGGTGACCGGCCAGCCAGGCGATCGCCTCGACGTCGAGGTGGTTCGTCGGCTCGTCGAGCAGGAGCAGCTCCGGCCCGTCGAGCAGGAGTCGGGCCAGCGCGATCCGACGCCGCTCGCCGCCCGAGAGCGGGCCGATCACCGTCTCCGGCCCGTCGGGAAAGCGATCCATCCCGACCCCGCCGAGCAGCCCGTGGAGGATCGATCGCAGGCCCGCGTCGGCCGCCCACTCGTGCTCCGGACGGCCGCCGACGAGCGCCTCGCCGACCGTCTGACGCTCGTCGAGCTCGTCGCCCTGCGAGAGCATCCCCGACGTCAGACCACGGGTCACGGTGACGACACCCCGGTCGGCCTCCTCGACGCCGGCGATCAACCGCAGCAGGGTCGACTTCCCCTCGCCGTTGCGCCCGACCACGCCGATCCGCTCGCCGGCCGCGATCCCCAGCGTCACGTCGCCCAACACCGTCCGGCTGGCGTAGCCCTTGCCGACGGCGTTCAGGTTGACGAGGTTGCGGACCGTGCTCACGCCCACATCGTGACGCCCCCCGGCGCCGGCCGGTCGGATCCCGCATAGGATCGCCCGACCGACGATCGCCGTCCCGACCCCCGGAGCAGCCTGACTTGCGCCTCGCGCTCAACCTGATCTGGCTCGTCCTCGCCGGACTCTGGCTGGCGATCGCCTACTTCCTCGCGGCACTCGTCTGCTTCGTCCTCATCATCACGATCCCGATCGGGATCGCCGCCGCCCGGATCGGGCTCTACGCCCTCTGGCCGTTCGGGCGGACCGTGGTCACCCGGCCGGACGCCGGCGCCGGCTCGGTTGTCGGGAACATCATCTGGTTCTTCCTCTGCGGCTGGTGGCTCGCCCTCGGCCACCTCGTGACCGGCGTCGTCCTCTGCCTGACGATCATCGGCATCCCCCTCGGTCTCGCCAACTTCAAGCTGATTCCCGTATCCCTGTTCCCGATGGGCCGCGAGATCGTCAGCAACGAGCAGGCCCGCCTGCTCGGGTTCGCCCCGCTCCTGTAGTCCTCGGTCTCGGTTCCAGTCGTCCTCCGGCTAGTCCACATGCCGGTCTCACGACCGTCTTGCGACCTCGCCGTGCCGGATCGGCCAAACGCGCCGGACGTTCTGAAACCGCTGCCCGCACGTGGTCACCCTGATCGGCACCGTCAGCCCGAGCCCGGCACGCTCATCGGCGAGACGAAGGACGAGCTCAACCTGGCCGGGCAGCCCTCGCGGTCACCGGACGCGATCGCCGGAGACCCGCCTACCTGCAGCCTCTCGCGCCCCGGTTCGCGCAGTCGCCCCGGTGCGCGCGGTCGGCACGGTCCGCGCGGCAGTCGGCACGGTCCGCGCGGCAGTCGGCACGGTCCGCACGGCAGTCGGCACGGTCCGCACGGTCGCCGCCGCCCGCCGGGCGAGCCGCTTGTCGTGCTCGCGCTGCTCCCACTCCTTCGCGACCTGACAGACCGTGAAGGCCCACTTCCGGCCCCGGCGAACCCGTCGGATGTTGAAGGCGACGTACGGGATCACGAGCACCGCGAGGAGGATCACGAGGAAGGTCATGCCGGTTACTACGTCGCCGGCCGGCCGCCGGATGACCCGGAGACCAGGCCCGGGTGTCAGCCGC
>DASZKP010000049.1:0-96665 GCA_035553395.1 Solirubrobacteraceae bacterium
ACCGGCTCGGCCTCCCGCTCGTAGAGCCCGACGAAGGATTCCGGATCCGCCACACCCCTAGATTGCGCCAGACACGATTCTGTGACGAGCCCGGTCACAAGACCGCCCGCGACACGTCGGTACACGTAGATGACACACGACCGACGATCGGACACCGAGCTGCTGGCCGCGACCCGCGCCCGCGACGGCGACGCGTTCGGGGCGTTCTTCCGCCGTCACAGACCGGTCGTGCTGGCCTTCCTCGGTGCCCGCACCCCCGGTCGCGACGTGGCCGCCGATCTCCTCGCCGAGACGTTCGCTGCCGCGCTCGGCGCCGTCCGCGACCAGCGCCGCGAACTGCCCGACCTGCCGATCGCCTGGCTCCTGACGATCGCCCGCAACAAGCTGATCGACAGCGCCCGCCGCGGCCGAGTCGAGCAGGACGCGCGCGACGGTCTCAAGCTCGACCCGCTGATCCTCGACGACCACGACCTCGAGCGCGTCGAGGAGCTGATCGACGCGACGGATCTCGCGAGCACGCTCGCCGCCCTGCTTCCGCCAGGTCAGCTGGCCGCCGTCCGTGCCCGCGTCCTCGACGAGCGCGACTACGGCGAGATCGCCGCGGACCTGCGGTGCTCACAGGCGGTCGTCCGCAAACGCGTCAGCCGCGCCCTGCGCACACTCCGAGTCGCCCTGGAGGCCCCACGATGACCGACTTCCTCGACCGGCTCGAACACCAACTGGTCGACGCGGCCGCCTCGCCCGCCGGCCCGGTGCAGCCCGTCCGCCGCCCGACGCGCAGGATCCGACTTCCCCTCGTCGCGGTCGGGGCGCTGCTCGCGAGCGCCACGATCGCCCTCGCCGCGACCGGCCTCCTGACGGGATCCGTCGTCACGCCCGCCGGCCCGCTCACGCCCGCTGCCGGCGAGGGCATCCCGGCCCCGGGTGGCACACGGCTGCTTTCCCTGCGCGTCGCCGACCCCGCCGGCGGCCCCCCGTGGGGGATGCGAATCGTCCGCACGACCCGCGGCCTCGTCTGCCTCCAGATCGGCCGAGTCCAGAACGGCGAGCTCGGCGAGCTCGGGATCGACGGCGCCTACCACGACGACGGCCGCTTCCACCCCCTGCCCGCGGCCGTCCTGCCGACCGATCCGCGCAGCGGCGTCGCAACCGGCTCCAGTTGCCACCTCGCCGGGCAGACGTTCTCCGGATCGCTCGACGGGATCGACCGCAACGCCGCATCCAGCTCGGGGACCCCTTCAGACGACCGGCGCGAGATCTCCTACGGTCTGCTCGGCGCCCACGCCCTGAGCGTCACCTACGACACCCCGGCCGGGGAGCACACGATGCGGGTCCAGTCCGCGACCGGCGCCTACCTGGTCGTCGAGGCCGCCACCACACCCCAACCGACCGAGAACATGGGTGCCAGCATCGGCGTCGACCGGCTCGACGCTCGCCGCCCCGGCCCGACGGGAGCGCTGTCGGCGATCACCTACCGCTTCGGCGCCCTCATCTGCACCGACAGCCCGAGCGCCCCGGCGGCCGACGCGTGTCCCCGACCCAGCGTCCCCGCGGCACTCCACCCCGCGCCGCTGCGAGACCTCGACCAACCAGTCCGGGCTCGCCTCGAGATCCGCCGCGGCCTGATCTACGGCGCCGAGATCCGGTTCACCGCCCCGTACGCCGTGACCAGCGCCCGAGCGGAGTACGAGATCGCGATGCCGATCCACGGGACGGGCGATGTCGTCAGCAGCTCGATCGACCGCGATGTCGCCCGCCGCGCGACCGTTGTCGTCCACGTCCCGTACGTCTTCGCCAACACCCGCGGCGCCCGATCCCAACTGATCGAGGTCATCTACACCCGCGTCAGCCGATCCTCGGCCCCCTCGCCCGTGCAGCAGGTGATGATCGGCACCGTCACGCTCCACGAGCCCCCGGGCACCGCGCCCGCGCCGCCAGGCGTGGGGCCACCCCCATCCCCCTGATCAGGGAGGCGTCCGCCGCCCCGCCTACTGCTTCGTGTGCCGGACGTGACCCGGTGTGATCACGAACTTGACCCGCTGCTCGCCCGGCTGCCGGAAGGGATAGGTGTCCTGACCGATGTACTTCTTGGCCAGACGATCGATGTGCTCGTCCGCGCCGTCGTCGGCCCGCTTCGCCTCGCCGCGGATCTCGACGTACTCGTACGGATTGGACGCCGGGAACACCAGCACCGTGGCCCGCGGGTCGCGCTCCAGGTTGGTCGGCCAGACGCGGCCGATCGCGCTGTTGACGGCGACCGCGCCGTCCTCCAGGTCGACCCAGATCACTGCGCTGTGGATCGATCCGTCGGCGTTCGCCGTCGAGATCACCGCGTAGTTCGGCTGCTCGAGGAGCGCGCGAACGGCTGGATCGTCTGTGCTTGCCACGGCCGAGAACTCTACCGCGCCCGAGCCCGACGCGCCGACCTCGAGCGCCGACCCGACGACGACCCACGGACCGGCCCGTCGGCCGTCGGTCAACAGAGCGCCGCGTAGGCGGCCGCCCGGATCTCCCGATGAGCCGCCGGCAGGTCGCTCGAGTCGAACATCCGCTGTGTCAGCACGGTCACGACGAGGTTCTCGACCGGGTCGACCAGCCACGAGCAGCCGAACCCCCCGTTCCATCCGAAGGCGCCCGAATCCGCGACGGCCTGGCAGAAGCCCCACGACTGACCGGCGAAGAAGTCGGGCCCGAGCCCGCCGTGGGCCTTCTGTGCCGGGGTCAGCTGGTCGGTCGTCATCGCCCGGACCCCGTCCGGCGAGAGGACTTCCCCGCCCTCCTCGAGCAGCATCGTCGCGAACGCGAGCAGATCGTCCACGGTCGAGACGAGCCCGGCCGCCCCGTCGCCGAACGCCGGCGGACCGCTCCACATGCCGCCTGGCTCGTCCCACGTGACCAGTCCGTCCGGCGTCGGCCGGTAGGCCGTCGCCAGGCGGTCGGTCTCGGCGGTCCAGAACGCCGTGTCCCGCATGCCCAGCGGCTCGAAGATCCGCGTCCGCAGCACGTCGGCAAATCGCTCGCCCGTCGCTCGGGCCACCAGTACGCCGAGCACGGACGCGCCCGTGTTGTAGAGCCATCACTCCCCCGGCTGGGCCACCAGCGGGAGGCTGCCGAGGTTCGCGATCCACGTGTCCGGGTCCGGCTGCACGCCAGGATTCGGCGCGTCCAGCGTCGCCAGATCGAGCTCTCGGGCGGCCGCCACGACCGGCGACGGCCCGGGCGCCATGAACATCTCGACGGCCATCCCGAAGCCGAACGTGAAGGTCAGCAGATCCCGCGTCGTGATCGGCCGCCGCGCCGCGACGGTCTCGTCAAGCGGGCCGTCCATGCTTCGGAGCACGCGCCGGTCGGCGAGCTCCGGCAGCAGCCGGTCGACCGGCTCGTCGAGGCCGATCAGCCCCTCCTCGACGACCGTCAACGTCGCCGCCGCCGTGATCGGCTTGGTGACCGACGCGATCCTGAAGATCGAGTCCCGCGCGACCGCCGCGCCTCCGATCTCGAGGCTGCCGAGCGCTTCGACGTGGACCTGCCCACGCCGGGCCACCAGCGCGACGAGTCCCGGGACGGCCGTCGGGCCGACGTGGCGAGCCGCCATCGCGTGGAACCGCTCGAGCCCTGCCCGCGTCAGACCCGCCGGCTCGATGACCGGGCTCACGAGGCTCAGCCGAGCATCGGCGACCGCGGGATCCGGGTCCGGCCGTGGACGTCGGGGATCCGCATCGCGAGCTCGTCGACGAAGCACCACGACCAGTCCTCGCCTGGCTCGATCGACCGGATGATCGGGTGACCCGTGCCCGCCGCGTGCGCCGACGCGTGCCGGTTGGGCGAGTCGTCACAGCATCCGACGTGACCGCATTCGAGACAGATCCGCAGGTGGAGCCAGACGCCGCCAGTCGCGAGACAGTCGACGCAGCCGTCGACCGCGTCCGGCAGCTGGGTGATCAGGATGTGGTCGAGGTGCGTGCAGGTCGCCATGGCCGAGGTTCCTCCCAACCCAGGCTACCGACCCGCGTCACCGCAGGAACGGCGGGACGTCGATCTCGTCGTCGCGGATCTCGAGCGCCGATCGCTGCCGCGCATCGACCCGCGGGCCCCGGTCAGGCGGACGCGACGGGCGCCGTTCCTCGACGCGGGCCGCCCGGATGCCCGCCCGGTGGTCGAAGCCCGTGCCGATCACGGTGACCCGGACGTCGTCGCCGTGACTCTCGTCGATGACCGCCCCGAAGATGATGTTGGCTTCCTTGGAGGCCGCGTTCTGAACGATCTCCGCCGCCTCGTTGACCTCGAACAGACCCAGGTCGCGCCCGCCGGTGATGTTGAGCAGGATCCCCGTCGCCCCGTCGATCGATTCCTCGAGCAGCGGCGACGCGATCGCCGCCTTCGCCGCGTCGGCCGCCCGGTTCTCCCCGGTCCCCGTGCCGATCCCCATCACCGCGGTTCCCGCGTCGGTCATGATCGTCCGCACGTCGGCGAAGTCGAGGTTGATCAGGCCGGGGATCGTGATCAGGTCGGTGATCCCCTGGACGCCCTGGCGCAGCACGTTGTCGGCCTCCTTGAACGCATCGAGGATCGACGTCCGCCGCTCGACGACGGCCAGCAGCTTCTCGTTCGGGATCACGATCAGCGTGTCGACGACCTCCCGCAGACGGCGGATCCCCTCCTCCGCCTGGCGCGCCCGCTGGGTTCCCTCGAACTCGAACGGTCGCGTCACGACGCCGACCGTCAGCGCGCCGATCTCCTTCTTGGCGATCTCGGCGATCACCGGCGCAGCGCCCGTGCCCGTCCCGCCGCCCTCGCCGGCCGTGACGAAGACCATGTCGGCGCCCTTCAGCGCCTCCTTGATGTCGTCCCGCGACTCGGCCGCCGCCCCGAAGCCCATCTCCGGGTTCGCGCCCGCACCGAGACCCTTCGTCAGCTCGTTGCCGATGTTCAGCTTGATGTCCGCGTCGCACATCGCGAGCGCCTGGGCGTCCGTGTTGGACGCGATGAACTCGACGCCTCTGAGGCCCGCGTCGACCATGCGGCTGACGGCGTTAGTGCCGCCGCCGCCGACGCCGACGACCTTGATGACCGCCAGGTAGCTGCCGCTTTCCATTTTGTCGTCCGAGCCTTGAGTTAGGGTAAAGGGTTGGGCCGTCCCACGGGCCCGCGAAATCCACGTTATGCAGGGATCCTGGGCGTTGTCAACGTCTGCTCATTGTCGCAACTTTCGTTGCAGATCCCCGAACCCTCGACCCCAGCCCGAAATTCTAGCCGACGTGGCATTCAGCCTCCAGTAGAGG
Organism: Solirubrobacteraceae bacterium; assembly: GCA_035553395.1. GTDB lineage: Bacteria > Actinomycetota > Thermoleophilia > Solirubrobacterales > Solirubrobacteraceae > Palsa-513. Next base: position 5,283 of record DASZKP010000049.1, read on the forward strand.
TTGAGGGTACGGTTGGTGTCTGGGATGCCGGCAACGGAGCTCCGGCCGTCTCCGGCTGGCCGTCCGTCGTCGCCGCGCTCGTCTGCGGATCGCCGATCCCCGCGGCCGGACGATCCGGCACGCGGACGTCGAGATACGCGGCTCCCCGCGACTCCGAATCCGCGAGGACCCGCGCCGCGGCCGCCCACTTCGCGTGGAGCCGGCTCGTGTCGCCGAAGTAGAGCTCGGGTCCGTTGCGCAGGTAGACGGTCAGGCCGCCCGGCCCCTGTCCGACCTTGGAGATCGTCTTCGCGAGCACCGGCGGCGCGACGTCGAGCAGCTCGAGTGCCTCGAGGCTCGACCCCTCGGTCACGCGGTCGGTGCTCGGCAGCGCCGACGCCGTGACCGTCGGCAGGGCGGCCAGGGTTCCGTTCAGGCCGTGGACGACGATTCCGTCGGCCGCGACGCCCAGGCGCGTGCCGCCGACGTCGAGCGCGGCCACCGGCAGCTGCTCGACGACGTTGATCGTCAGGCCGTGGGGGAACTGCGTCCTGACGTCCAGCCGCTTGACCACTGTGTACGGAGCGACCGCCTGGTCGAGCGCGGCGATGTCGACGTGCGTCGTCGTCATCCCCCGACCCGCCTGTTCGAGCCGCGTCCTGACGGCCGGCGAGACCGACCCGCCGAGGCCGGTGACGGCGACCCGGTCGACCTGGAAGAGCGGCGCGTCGCGCAGCATCAGCCAGCCCCCGTAGAGGGCGGCCGCCACCGCGAGGAGGCCCCCGAGCTTCAAAAGCTTCATCAACCCTGATCTTCGACCGAAGCGCTCGATCCCCTGCGCCGGGCGCGCCACTCAGCCGCTCAGCGGCCCTCCTCCCCAGCCCACGGGAAGCCGACCCGGCCGAGCGTCTGGACCTCCGGTTCGAGCTCGACGCCGAACCGCTCGGCGACCAGCCGCCGGCCCTCGGCCATCAGGTCGACGACGTCGGCCGTGCTCGCTCCGCCGAGGTTCTCGACGAAGTTCGCGTGCTTGGGCGAGAACCGCGCCCGACCCACCTGGAGTCCGGCCGCCCCGGCCCCGGCCAGCAGCAGACCGGCCGTCTCGCCTTCGGGGTTCTTGAACGTGGATCCGAACGTCCGGATCCCCTTCGGCTGCGCCTCGTGCCGCCGAGCCCGCAGGTCCTCGAGCCTCGCCCTGACCTGCTCGCTCGGCGCCGGGTCGAGCGCCAGCCGCGCCCGGCCGACGACCTCCCCCGGCCGGAGGTTCGACGACCGGTAGGCGAAGCCGAGCTCGTCCGGCCCCCGCCGCTCGACGCCGCCCGCGGTGTGGATCTCGACCCACGACAGCACCCGCCCGAGCACCCCGCCGTACGCGTTCGCGTTCATCCGCACGGCCCCGCCCAGTGTCCCCGGGATGTTGACGCCGAACTCGATCCCGCTCAGCCCCAGCGCCGCCGACCGCGCCGCGACCGCCGGCAGGCGAGCCCCGCCGCCGACCAGCAGGCCGTGGTCGACCACCTCGATTCCGGCCAGCTCCCGGTCGAGCTTCACGACGAGTCCGCGGACGCCGTCGTCGGCGACGAGGAGGTTCGATCCCGACCCGACCACGTTCACGTCGACCTCTCGGCCGGCCGCCCACGCGAGCAGCTCGTCGAGCTCGGCGGGGGTGCCCGCGCGCGCGAAGAACTCAGCCGCCCCGCCGGTGCCGATCGTCGTCAGCCGGCCCAGCGGATGGTCGGCCCGCGGCGCCACCACTCAGGCCACCAGCCTCCGGCCGAGCCGGTCGATGTCGCCGGCCCCGATCACCAGGCACAGGTCCCCGTCCCTCAGCAGTCCCCGCAGGACGCGCTCGGCGTCGTCGATCCCCGGCAGCCAGTAGACCGGCCGTCCGTCCGACGCGTCGACCGCCGCCGCGGCAATCAGCCGCCCGCTGACCCCCGGGAAATCGACGGCCCGCTCACGCGCGGGGTAGACGTCGACGACGACGACGACGTCGGCGCCGGCCAGCGCCGCCCCGAACTCCCGTGCCAGCTCCGCCGTCCGTGAGTAGAGGTGCGGCTGGAAGACGGCGACGACCCGCCCCGACCGATCGCGATGACCTCGTCCTGCCTGTCCGATCGTCCGCGCCGCCGCCAGCGTCGCGGCGATCTCGGTCGGGTGGTGGGCGTAGTCGTCGTAGACGGCCGCGCCCGTCTGCGTCGACCCCAGCAGCTCGAAGCGCCGCGCCGCGCCCTTGAAGGCCTCGAGCCCGGCGATCGCCCGGTCGATGTCGGCCCCGGCCGCCACGCAGACCTCCAGCGCGGCCGCGGCGTTCTCGGCGTTGTGCGCCCCCGGCACGCCGAGCCTGACGCTCCGACCGCGGAACTCGAACTCCGACCGGCCGCCGACGAGGAGGACCGGCTCGGGAGCGTCGTAGCCGACCACCGCCCCGGCCCGCAGCCCGATCAGCTCCGGCCGGTCGCGGATCACCGCGACCCGGGCTCCGGCGACGAACGCCCGGTAGGCCCGCTCGAGCTCGAGCCGCGACCCGAACTCTGCGTGGTGGTCGAGCTCGACGCTCGTCAGCACGGCGATCTCGACGTCGAGCGCCAGCATCGACCGATCCGACTCGTCGGCCTCGACGACCAGCCACTCCCCACTCCCCCACTCCCCGTTGCGCCCGGTCTCCCGCAGCGTCCCCCCGATCACGTACCCCGGATCCAGGCCGCCGGCCCGCAGGCCGGCGACGATCATGCTCGCCGTCGTCGTCTTCCCGTGCGCCCCGGCCACCCCGATCGTCCGCCGCATGCGCGTCAGCTCGCCGAGCAGGTCGGCCCGCGGACGCACGACGAGCCCCCGCTCGAGCGCGGCGACCAGCTCGATGTTGTCCGGCTTGATCGCACTCGACCAGAACACCTCGACCCCCGCCCCGTCCGGGATGTTCCCCACGTCGTGGCCGATCCGCACGTCGACCCCGCGCAGCCCGCGGAGCGACTCGGCGAACGGCGAGTCGGCCAGGTCGGAACCGCTGACGCTCGCGCCGAGCGCGGCCGCCGCCGCCGCGTACGCGCTCATCCCGGCCCCCCCGATCCCGATCACGTGGATCCGGCGACCCTGCCACGGCAGGAGGGTCATCCGCCGCCCGGGTGATGGCTGTGATGGCTGTGATGGCTGTGATGGCTGTGACTTTGTTGTTCGCCATCACCTACTTGGTGACTTTGTTGTTCGCCATCACCGACCTGGTCGAGCAGGACCCCCGCGACCATGTCGGCAGCGCCCGGCCGGGCCAGGCCCGCCGACGCCGCGGCCATCCCGGCGAGCAGGACGGGATCACCGAGCAGGCGATCGACGCACGCCCGCAGGAGACCACCGGTCAGGTCGGCGTCGTCGATCACGACGGCCGCGCCGGCCGCCTCCATCCACGCGGCGTTCGTCCGCTGGTGGCCTGCCGCCGCGTGCGGATACGGGACGAGGATCGCCGGCCGTCCGTGTCCGGCGATCTCGAAGACCGACCCGCCCGCCCGAGCCACGACCAGGTCACTCGCAGCGAGGGCCTCGCTGAAGGCGGCCACCGGCAGATATTCACGCATGTCGTAATGAGAGCCCCTCGGGTGCGTGACCAGCGCCGGATAGTCCCGGGATCCGGTCACGTGGAGCACGTGGAAGGGCGCCTGACCGAACGCGTCGACCGCCGCCTCGTTGATCGACCGGGCGCCGAGCGATCCGCCGAAGACCAGCACGCACGGCACGCCGTCGGGGATTCCCAGGCCCGCCCGGGCCGACTCGCGGTCGGTGCACGGCGGGGGTCCCGGACGGCCGGTCACCACGTAGCGATCGCCGTCGCGGCCGTCCAGCCCGAACGACAGGCACACCCTCCGGGCCAGCGGCGCGAGGGCCCGGTTGGCCAGCCCGAGGTGGCTGTCGGCCTCCGTCAGGACGATCGGCAGCCCGAGCGTCGCCGCGGCCAGGGCGACCGGGGCCGCGACGTACCCGCCGCCGCCCATCACCGCGTCCGCCGCCCCGTCGCGCAGCAGCCGCCGGGCCCGGACGGTGGCTGCGGCCGACCGGCCCAGCCCCCGCGCGGCGCGGAGCGGGTTGGTCCGCGAGAGGCCCTCGACGGCGATCTCGTGGAACTCGTAGCCCGCCGCCGGAACCAGGTCCCGCTCGGCCCGGTCGCCGCCGATGAAGAAGACCCTAGCTCCCCGCTCGCGCAGAGCGTCGGCCACCGCCAGTGCCGGCACGACGTGCCCGGCGGTCCCGCCGGCCGCGATCGCGATCGTCCTCTGCATCCGCGGATCGTGCCGGTTCTCGCTCCCGCGTGCCGAGCCCCCGGAGGTGGGCCGCGCCGCCGCCGGCCACGTTGAGGAGCAGGCCGACGGCCCCGAGCATCACGATCAGGCTGGTCGACCCGTACGAGACGAACGGCAGGGGGACGCCGGTCAGCGGCGCGAGACCGAGCACGGCGAACGTGTTGAGGGCGGCCTGGCCGACGATCAGCGCGGTCACGCCGACCGCCAGCAGTGCCGCGTACGCGCCCTTTGCGGCCTTCGCGACCCGCAGGCCGGCGTAGGCGATCAGCCCGTAGAGGAACAGCAGTCCGCAGATCCCGAGCACGCCGAGCTCCTCGCCGATCACCGCGAGGATGAAGTCCGTGTGGGCCTCCGGCAGGTAGAAGACCTTCTCCACCGACTGGCCCGGCCCGGCCCCGAAAAAGCCGCCCGACCCGATCGCGATCTGACCCTGAACCGACTGGAAGCCGCTCGTCCCCGAGTGGGCCCACGGATCGATGAACGCCGTCAGGCGGGCCCGCCGGTACGGCGCGAGCACGGCGAACAGGCCGACGATCACGACGCCGCCGACCAGCAGGCGGCCGAGCGTCCGGCCGGGCACGCCGGCGGCGACGAGCACGCAGATCATCGTGAACGCCAGAACGAGCGCCGTCCCGAGATCCGGCTGGAGGAATACGAGGCCACACGCGGCGGCCGTGATGAAGAGCAGGGGCTTCATCTGCGCGCGCAGCCGCCGCGGGGTCATCCGCCCGGTCGACAGGATGTGCGCTGCGTAGAGGACGAGCGCCAGCTTCATCAGCTCGGACGGCTCGAACTGCAGCGGCCCGGCCCCGATCCACCGGCGTGCGCCGTTGACCGACCGGCCGACCCCGGGGATCTTGACGGCGACCAGCAGGGCGAACGAGATCGCCAGGAGGCCCGGCGTCGCCCGCCGGATGCCGTCGAGGCCGATCCGGGCGGTCACCCGCATCAGCACGAGGCCGACCGCCCCGTAGCCGACGAACTTGACCAGGTAGCCGGTCGCCGACCCCTGGCCGGGGAGCAGCGCATCCGGCGAGGATGCGCTGTAGACCATCACCGCACCGGCCGACAGCAGGCACAGCGTGGCCGTCACAAGGATGCTGTGTTCCAGCTTGACCTGCCGATTTTTCGGAGCAGTGGTCGCCTCCAGCGGGCGTTCGGGCGACCGGCGCGAGGCCGCGGCTGGGCGGCCGGGTATCTTGGGCATCCGGACCGGGGTTCGACGCCGGCCGTCCGAAGCCTGCCATCACCTTGACCGTCCGGATACCCCTCCAGCCGCTCGACCAGGCGCTGTTCCATCTCGACCAGGGCCCGACCCCGTGGAGCTGCCACTTCGAGCTTCGTGTGCCCGGACGGCTCGACGACGCCCGCGTCCGCGCGGCGGCGAGGGCTGCGGCCAACCGCCAGCCGATCGCCCGCGCCCGCCTGGCCGCCCACCGGCGGCGCGACCGGCGCCTGTACTGGGAGATCCCCGACCAGATCGACGACGTCCCCGTCGAGGTCGTCGACTGCGACGACGACGCCGACGCCGACCGGGCCCGGTCGGCCCTGATCGGCCGGCGCGTGGATCTCACCGCCGGACCGCCGTTCGCCCTGACGCTCGCCCACCGGCCGGGCGGCGACTCCCTGATCATGAACCTCAGCCACGTCGCCGGCGACGGCACCAGCGGCGTCCTCCTGCTCGCGTCGATCGCCCACGCCTATCGCGTAGGTGATTCCGAACAACAAAGTCACCAGAATCACCAAGTAGGTGATTCCGAACAACAAAGTCACCAGAATCACCAGGTAGGTGAGGTCGCCGCGCTCCAGGCGGAGCTGGCCGGGCGGCCGCGGCGGACCGGGAAGCGTGACAAGCGGCCCCGTCCGACGGCCTTGGTCAAGGTCACCGGCGGCCGGCCTGGGACGATCGGGTCGGGCTTTCGCCAGCTGCGCTTCGACGCTGCCGAGACGGCCGCGATCACCGGCCGGCGAGCGTCCGGGGTGACCCTCAACGACGTCCTGCTCGGGTCGCTGGCGGTTGCGATCCGCCGCTTCAACGACGCTGCCGGCGCCGATCCGGCGACCGTCTCGCTGCTGATGCCGATCGATCTCCGCCAGCCGGGCCGGGCCGAGCAGATCGTTTCGAACGTGTTCTTCTCGGTCCCCGTCGCCGTCCTAGCCGATGAGCAGTCCGACCTGATCGACGCCCAGCTCGCCGTCGCTCCACGGGCCGCGTCGATCAAGGCCAAGCGGCTGGGCGGCGAGCTGCTCGACATCCCGGCGATGATCGGGCGCTGGCCGGTCGGGATCGTCCACGTCCTCGCCCGGGTGCTGCTCTTCCTCGCCGCGCGGGTCACCGCCGGCGCCGACGCGGCCGTGGTCACGAACGTCGGACGCGTCGACGCCCCGCTCGACTTCGGCCCGGGAGCCGGCTCGGCGACCGAGCTGTGGATCACGCCGCCCGTCCAGATCCCCCCGGGGATCGGGATCGGCGCGTCGACGATCAACGGCCAGCTCTCGCTGGCGCTGCGCTACGGGCTCGCCCAATTCGACGCGGTCGGCGCCCAGCGGTTCCTCGACACGTGGCGCGACGTCCTGCTCGGCGACGCCGGCTGACCGGCCTCAGGCCGTCAGCGCCCGCTCGATCACGTCGGCCGCGGCGTGCGGGCCTCCCGAGACGGCGATCGCCCTGCGCATCCGGTCGAGCCGGCCGGCGATGTCCTCGGCAGACGAGACGTCCAGCACGGCGTCGCGAAGCGCCTCGGCGGTCGCCCGCGCGGGTGAGAGCCAGGTCCCCAACCCGAGCCGTCCGATCTGTCGGGCGTTCATCGGCTGGTCGACCGCCTGGGGCACGGCGACCATCGGGACGCCGTACGTGAGCGCCTCGAGGACCGAGCCCATCCCGGCGTGGGTGACGAACGCGCTCGCCCGCCGGAGCACGTCGAGCTGCGGGACGCTGTCGTGGACCTCGGCGTTGCCCGGCAGGGGGCCGAGCTCGGCCGGGTCGAGACGACCGACCGACAGGACGAGATGCCAGGGGTCGAGCCCGGCGAACGCGTCGACGCACTCGCGGTAGAAATCCGGGCGGTTGGCGTAGCACGTCCCGAGCGAGATGTAGAGCACCTTCCGGTCGGCCGCCGGCGGCACCCAGGTCGCCTGGGCGTCGCCGGCCCGCAGGCACGGCCCGACGAACACGTAGTTCTCGGGGATCGTCTTCGGCCGCAGCTGGAACTCGCGTGGGATCGTCACGACGCACGACTCGGGCGGACCTGGGAAGGCATCGTCCACGAGGGTGATCCCGTGTTCGCGCAGAAACCCCGCCAGGCGAGCGCGATAGGCGATCCAGTCGGCGTTGCTGGCGTAGAGCCGGTCGAACTCGCGGGCCGTGCTCGGCGCGATCGCGTGGGTCGGGGAGAGTCCGACCGACGGGACGCTCCACCGGGTGGCGAGGACCCGCCCGGCGTGTGCGGCGATGTCGTGGACCACGAGATCCGGCCGGTCGTCTGCGAAGGCCGCCAGCAGCCGGGGGGCGACATCGACGGCCTCGGTGAGGAACAGGTCGAGCCCGGCAGCGAGGTCGCTGGGCCACTCAAGGTCGCTGCCGCCACCCGGCAGCGTCGAGCGGTGGACGAGCGGGGTCGCACCGGCTTCGGCCACCCGGCCGGCGAACTGGTCGGTCGTCGGATACGAGACGCGGTGACCACGCCGCACGAGATCGGCGACGATCGCCAGGGTCGGATTGACGTGCCCGTGCTCGGGGATGTTGCAGATCAGGATGTGCGCGGGTCGCCGCGGGCCGGCGACCCGATCCGGTTCCGGTCCCTGCCCGCAGTCCGTTGTCAGGACCGCAGGCCGTGGTCGGGCTGGCATACGCCGGGGAGGACCTGCTCCAGCCGGTCGACAGCCGCGCCCGCGCCACCGGCGGCCGCGAACGACGCCTGAAGCTCGTGCGCCGCGCGCCGGTAGGACGGATCCTCGAGCACCGTCAGGACGGCCTTTCGCAGCCCGTCGGGCCGGACCCGTCCGTACTTGACGCGAATCCCCGCGCCGGCCTCGACGACCTGCTGGGCGATCGCGGGCTGGTCGTCGCGGATCGCCGCGAGGACGAGCGGGAGACCGTGGGCCAGTGACTCGCACACCGTGTTGTGGCCGGCGTGGGTGATCACCGCGTCGACCCGGGCCAGCACGCCGAGCTGAGGAACCGTCGGCCGCAGGAGGACGTGCTCGCCGGCGTCTTCGAACATCCCGTCCGGGGCGACGACGACAAGCCGGAAGCCGGCGTCCGGATCCGCGAAGGCCTCGATCGCGCGGCCGAGGAAGTCACGACCGCCGGCCTGGGTGACGGTCCCCAGGGACACGAGCAGGTGACGGTGGCGATCGTCGAACCACTCCCACGGAAAGTCCTCGCCGTCGGGTTCCTGCCGCGGCAGCGACGGGCCGACGAACGCGTAGTGGTCGGGGAACGGCAGGTCTCCGCCGACCAGCATCTCGGTGCTGTAGACGAGCATCAGGAGGTCCGACCGCCGGAGGTCGACGGTCTCGTCTCCGGGCTCTCCGAGCAGGTCCACGCGGCTCTGGACCCAGGCCTGGAGCTTCGGCAGGCCGTCGAGCGGGTCGAACAGATCGACCGTCGTCGTCGCGGAGGTCACCCACGGCAGCCGGTGGCGGCGGGCGGCGACGGCTCCGGCGAGTGCGTGCTGATCGACGACGAGCAGGTCGGGGTCGAAGGCCGCGATCGCCGCGTCCAGCTCGGGAGCCATCTTCCGCGCCAGGGGAATCAGCCCGTCGTCCCAGAGAAACCTCAGCGCCTCCAGGCCACGAAGACCCTGCGAGTCGGGCAGCTCGAGCTCCCCGGCCGCGAACAACCCGGCCCCGGGCGGGAGCAGGGCGCCGAGGATCGCGGGGTGACCGGCCCACGCAACCTCGTGCCCCCGCTCGAGCAGCTCGGCCCCGACGGCGATCGTCGGCCGGGTGTGACCGGTCAGGGGTGGTACGACGAAGAGGACGCGTGACAACCTGACTCCTCCCTCAAGTCCTCGGCGGTCCGTGCGGCGTAGTCGTCGAGCCAGGAGATCACCTCTTCGCGGACCGCCGGGGCCCCGGCCGAGAGGATCGTGTCGTGGTCGCAGCCTTCGACCACGACCACCCGGCAATCCGGGATCAGCCCGGCGGTCTTTGCGGCCCCGCCGAAGAACTCGGACCCCTCGCCGGAGATCGCGAGCGTCGGACGGCCGATCGACGGGGCGGTCAGCGACTCGGTGGAGCGCAGCCGGAACAGATCGGCATGGAACGTCGTCTCGGTCAGCAGGCGCCGCATCTTCGCCGCCCGACGGCGGCCCTCGCTGAGCGTCTTGGCGATCACGGCGTCGGCGAGCTTGGTCGCCGCGTCCTCGTCGCTGACCATCCGCCCCCGGTCCCACAGCTCTCGCGTGTGATCAGACTCAGGGCCGACCAGCCCCTCGACGAGGATCAGGCTCGCGACGAGGTCCGGCCGCCCGAGCGTCAGCCGCTGGGCGATCGTCCCGCCGAGGCTGTAGCCCACCAGATGAACCGGTCGACCGGCCTCGACGGTCTCGACGAGGGCCTCCAGATCGGCGACCATGTCGTCCATCAGGTAGCCGTCGGGCGTGCACTCCGACAGGCCGTGCCCCCGCAGGTCGTAGAGCACGGCGTCGTGGCCGGCCGCGGCGACGTGGTTGGCAAGCGTGTAGTAGAAGGCCGACATGTTCCCGAGCACGCCGTGGACGAAGACGACGGCCGGGGATCGCCCGCGAGTCGCCGCCGTCGGGGCCGCCAGCCGTTGAACGTGGAGCCGGACTCCCCTGACCTCGAGGTCAGCCATCGCGTCCCGGTGCCGACGCCGATGCCGACGCCGACGCCGGTGCCGACGCCGATGCCGATGCAGGCGCCGCCGGTGCCGGCGTCTCATCGGCGGCCAGATACCGGCCGATGAAGTCAGCCAGCTCGCCGACCGTCAGATCGGTGAGCTGGTCGATCTCGAGCTCGGTCACGAACGCGACGAAGTCGACTCGCTCGCCGTAGAGGTCCTGGAGGCGGGCGGCCAGCGAGACGAACTCGATGCTCTCGAGCTCGAGGTCGCCGACGAACGTCGTCGAAGCCGTGATCTCCGTATCGATCAGATAGTCGTCACCGATCACCTCCGTCACGATCCGACCGATCTCACCGATGATCTGGGCCCTGTCCGTCGCGTCAGCTGGCATCGCGGTTCCTTGCCGGTTCGAGGACATCCGCCGTGCCGGACCCGACCGGGACGGCCGGGCCGACCACCCAGGCGACGACATGGGTGCCGCCGACGGAGACCGTTCTTCCGACCTCGGCGCCGGCGACGTCGCCAGGGCGCTCAGCGCCGGCGACCTGGGTGCCGGGGAGTTCGCTGGCGGGGAGTTCGTTGGCGGGGAGTTCGCTGGCGGGGAGTTCGTTGCCGGGGAGCTCGGTGCTGGCGACATCGAAGGCCTGGCCGCCGTGCTCGACCCTGAGCGCCTCGCCGGATCGCTGCGCACCGACGACGACGTAGTCACGGGGACGGCCCTCGAGCCCCGTACCGCGGGCCTTGGCGACGGCCTCCTTGGCCGCCCAGAACCGGGTCACCAGACTCGGTCGGGCTCCGTCCTCGGCGACCCGGTCGAGCAGGCGGCGCTCGCTCGTCGTGAACGCGACGGCCTCGAACGAGGCATCCCGCGGCTCGATGCGCTCGATGTCGATCCCCGGCGACCAGTCGCCCGGCTCGTCGGGACGAACCATCGCGACGGCGACGTCCCCGCAGTGCGACAGCGATATCGCCAGGGCGATCGGGAGCGGTCCGGTCACCGTCGGTCTGCTCACGGTCGGTCTGCCCGACGGGTCGTTGGCCAGGACGATCTCAGCCGGGTAGATCGGTCCGGACCCCTTCGCCCACAGCCATCTCCGTGCGGCGTCCTTGGCTGCGATGCGGCCCAGCAGCCACGCGCCCTCGGCTCGCGGGAGCAGCCGTTCATAGTCGCCGCGCTCGCATTGGGTGAGGTAGCGGCGCATCATCATCTGGCGCAGCGACGGGTCCCAGGTCGCCTGGATCAGCGACCAGCCACCCGGCTGTTCGACCGCAGCGCAGCTCACCCCGGGCTTGTCGATCACCGGCCAGCTCGTCGCGTCGGTCCCGAACCGGTAGTCCTCCCAGTTCTCGATCGCCGCCCACACGCGGCCGTCGGGGCCGCGCAGCTCGAGGTCCGCGCGGATCGCCCGGTCGAGCACCTCGCGAATCCACAGCGTGCACCCGACCTGCTCGCCCGGCCGCGGCTGCGGCCCGAAGTACGAGATCCGGCCGATCGTGCGGGGGAAGGCCAGCTTTGCGGTGTCGACGTGCCGGCCGAGCCAGTACCCGACTGCCTGGCCGGCGTTGTCGAGCAGTGCGCCGGGGGCGTGCGGCGCGGTGATCGTCGTGCGCATCCCGTCGTCGGCCATCGCGTCGATGCCCGTGATCCCCTGGAATGCGGGGCCGTGGAAGAGCCAGCCGTCGTCGTAGAGCTGACGGGCGGTGATGTCCGACGCGGTCTCGCCGACGAGTGGCTCGGTCGACGGTTCCGGCGGCGACGCGTAGGCGTCGGCGAGCACCACCGTCGCGTGGGCGTGTCCGGCGAGCGAGACGCTCACGCGGTCCGGTCCGGCCGCCGCCGTGCGGATCGTCACCGTCGTCGGCGGCGTGGCGGCCAGCCAGGTCAGGGCCGTGATCGACTCGATCCCGACCGCGATCCTCCCGGGGGCGAAGGCGACGGCCTCCTCGAGCATCATCTGGATCATCGTCGTCATCGGGACGACCGGGCCCCAGTCCGCGACGATCGGCCAGCCCGGGCGCTGAGGGAACAGCCCGTGATCGATCAGGTAGGGCATCGCGTCGACCGAGATCGGCCGCGTCACGGTGCGCGTGGTCGCCGGTTCGGCCGGTGGGGCGGACGCTCCGCCGGCAGGCATCGGCGGAGCGCCGGAAGCCGAGCCGGCAGGCTCGGGCAGCAGGGGACCGACCGGCACGGCCGCCCCAGTGAGCGGCAGGGCCGTCCGCGTGTGCGGCGGGAGCGTCCTCGGGGACGGCGGGGAGGGGGCGTACGCGCGAGCCGGTTGCGGGGGCGCCGTCCCGGGAGCCCAGCGGTTCGCAGTCGAGGCTCCGAGCACCGCGTACGAGGCGGCCGCCGCCTCCTCGAGCACGGCGTCGAGCTCGGCGAGCAGGGGGTTGTCGGCGGCGGCGTCGGTGATCGCCCGCGCACGAACCCCGGCGGCGGAGTCGCTGTTGGCGAGCTCCAGCGGCCGGACATCGGAGCCCAGGCGGATCAGCGGCAGACAGAGGTCCAGGCGGATCGGATCCACGCGTCGGGCCGTCCCCGGCGAGGCACGCTTCGGGCCATCGTGCGCTGCGCCGGGAGTCGCGGCGGCGGCAGTCGCGGAGGCGACGCGCGCCGACTCGGTGCTCGCAAGGGCGGCGGTGGCCGGGGCGGCTTCCGCCGGGCGGGGTGCGGCAAGCTCCAGCGGGGCGAAGTCCGGCTCGGCGCCGTCGACCCAGAGCGCGGCCGCGACGCGGTGCAGCTGGGCCATCCCTGTCACGTCGCCCGACGCGTGCGCTCCGATCGCCGTGTACTCCCGGCCGCGCAGCGTGTCGTCCACGAAACCGGCGACGCTCCCCGGGCCGACCTGGACGAAGGCCCGTACGCCGGCGGCATGGAGGCACTCGACGAGCTCGCGGAAGCGGACCGGCTCGAGCAGGTGGCGGACCAGCAGGGCACGGAGCTCCGACTCGTCCTCGGGGTATGGGGCGAGCGTCGTCGCCGACCAGACGGGGAAGCGGGGCCGGCCGAGCGGGACCGCGGCGATGCCCCTGCGGAACGGCTCGATGAACGGCTCGAGCATCGGCGAGTGAAAGCCCGACCGGAAGGGAAGGATCTGACCGAGCACGCCGTGGCCCTGGAGGCGGCCGAGGAGCCGCGTGACGACGGTCTCCTCACCGCAGACGATCGACTGCTCGGGACAGTTGTCGTGGGATACGTCGACCAGGCGGCGGTCCTCTGGCGGCATGCCGGCGATCGCTTCGGCGGCGCGCGCGGCCGAGCAGCTCAGGGCCCCGAACACGACCCCCGGGATCTCGAGCGTCTGGCCGCGCAGGGTCTCGGCGAAGGTGTCGAGGGAGCCGCTGGGCATCAGGTCGCTGACCAGCATCGCCGCCCACTCGCCGATGCTGTGGCCGGCGACCAGCGCGGGCGCGATCCCGAGCCGACCGAGCGCTGCGGTCAGCAGCTGGCCGACGGTCAATATTCCGAGCGTCTGGTCGACGATCGGGTAGCCGGTGCGCTCCACCGAGGCTCCCGGCAGGCCGAAGTGGGCGGCCACGTCGGCGGACGCCGACTCGAACGGACGCTCGATCCCCGGGAAGACGAAGGCGATCTGCCCGGCGGCCGCGGGGTCGGCAGCGAGGATCGGCGCGGCGGTCCACCAGACGCGGTTACGACCGCGCCAGGGGCGGCCGCGGGCGACGATCTTGCCGGCGAGGGCGAGGCGCTCGGGAGTCGGGTCGACGATCGCCAGGCGGCAGGGTCCGCCCGGCCCGTGCAGACCGCCCTCGCCCAGCTGCGCGGCGGCTCCGTCGAGCAGCGTGGCGACCTCGGCCGGAGACCCGGCGGCAAGCCGCAGGACGACCTCCCGCCCAAGACTCCGTTGCGCGCCATCATCTACTCGGACCTCTGCGCCGACGGCCGTCTGCCCAGCCGCGAGCGGCTGGCGCCGGACTCCTCCGGTGGCGGGCCTGACCGGAGCCTCCTCGAGCAGGACGTGGGCGTTGATCCCGCCGAAGCCGAAGGCGTTCACTCCGGCCCGTCGCGGTCCATCCGACTCCCACGGCTCGGGCGTGCCGATCATCCGGAAGCGGCTTCCGTCGAGCAGGTCGTGCGGCTCCTCGCAGTGGAGCGTCGGCGGCAGGGTCGCGTGATGAATCGCGTAGGCGGCCTTGATCAGACCGGCGACCCCGGCCGCCGGCATCGCGTGTCCGATCATCGACTTGACCGAGCCTAGGACGATCGGGGCGCCGGCGGCGTCGCCGAAGACCTCGCGCATCGTGGTCAGCTCGGCCGCGTCGCCGGCCGGCGTGCCGGTGCCGTGCGCCTCGAGCACACCGATCGCCCCCGGCGCGGTCGGGTCGAGACCAGCCGCGCGCCAGGCCTGACGCACGGCGAGCACCTGGCCGGAGGACTGTGGGGCCATCAGGCTCGTCGCACGGCCGTCGCTGGCGACCCCGGTCCCACGGATCACGGCGTAGATCCGGTCCTCGTCGCGGACGGCGTCGTCGAGCCGCTTGAGCGCGAGCACGCCGGTTCCCTCGCCGATCAGCAGGCCGTCGGCCCGGCGGTCGAAGGGCCGGATCTGCTGGCTCGGGCTGAGCGCCCGGAGCTGGCAGAAGACGGCCCAGAGGGTGACGTCATGGGAGTGGTGCACGCCGCCCGCGAGGACCATGTCGCAACGCCCGGAGTCGAGATCGCGGATCCCCTGCTCGACCGCCAGCAGGGATGACGCGCAGGCCGCGTCGACGGTGTAGGCCGGCCCGCTCAGATCCAGCCGATTGGCGACGCGGGAGGCCGTCAGGTTCGGCACGATGCCGATCGCCGAGCCCGGAGCGTCGGGCCCGAAGCTGGCGCTGAACGCGTTCCTGACGGCCTCGAGCTGGTCCGGCTCGATGCCGGGCACGAGCTGCTTGAGGATCGTCATGACCTGCCGCGAGGTCGACACGCGTTGACTGAGTCGCGACATACCGGGGCCGATGTAGCCGCCGCGGCCGAAGACCACGCCGACGCGCTCACGGTCGGGGATCCGCTCGATCCCGCCGGCGTCGTCGATCGCCGCCGAGGCGATCCGCAGGGCGATCAGCTGGTCGGGCTCGATCGTGTCGACCGCGTTCGGCATCACCCCGTAGCGGACCGGATCGAACGTCGCGTCGTCGTCGACGAATCCTCCCCGCCAGGCGTAGACGCGGTCGTAGGCGGGAGTCTTCCAGGACTCGGGGTCGTAGAACTCGAGGTCCACGCGCCCTGTCGGCATCTCGGTGATCGCGTCGACCCCGGCGAGAATGTTGCTCCAGTACGTCGGCAGATCCGGCGCTCCCGGGAACAGGCCGGCCATGCCCACGATCGCGACCGGACGCTGCCCGGCCGGCTCAGACACCGCCGGTCACGTAGTCCGTTCGCGCTGCGCCGAACGCGTCGAGGTCGCCGCAGACGTAGACGACCTGTGACGTTCCGGCGGCGACCCGCGACGTTCCCTGACCGGCAGCCAACTCGGCCAGCAGGCAGGCGACGCCTTCGTCGGCGTTGATCAGGCCGATCCCGCGGCGCTCGTATTCGCGCTGGAGCTCGGCGGACACCATGCCGCCCTCGGTGCTCTCCCAGGGTCCCCAGTCGATGCTCAGGACCTGGCCGGAGAAGCGGTCGGCCCAGGCCCGGGAGAGCGTGTCGAGCGTGTCGTTGGCCGCCGCGTAGTCGGCCTGGCCGCGGTTGCCGAAGACGCCTGAGATGCTGCCGAAGAAGACGAGAAACGAGAGGGCCGGGTGGTCGGCGGCGGCGAGACCGAGCTCGATCGCGTCGGCCAGCGTCTGCGCCCCGGCTACCTTCGGGCTGAAGACGTCGCCGAACGCGGCGGGAGTCTTGTCTCGGACGAGCTTGTCGTCGAGCACCCCGGCCCCGTGGATCACGCCGTCGAGCCGACCGTGGCGGACGAGGACGGCGCCGACGAGGCCCTGGACGGCGGCCGCGTCGCGGATGTCGACCTGGTGGTAGTGGACGGACGCGGCGACGCTCGCCGCGGTCGCGAGGTTGCGGCGGATCTCGCGCGCGGTCAACAGCCTCCGCGTCTCCGTCTCGATCTCCGCCGGACTGCGCATGCCCCGACCGATCAGCGCCCTACGGATCTCGATCTGATCGGCGCACGCGGCGATCTCCTCGTCCTCGGCGGGCGCCGGAAGCGGCGCGCGACCGAGCAGCTCAAGGTGGCAGCCGGTCGCCCGAGCCAGCGCGATCGCGGCTTTGGCGGTGATTCCGCGAGCCCCGCCGGTGAGCAGGACGACCGACTCGGGGCCGATGTCGAGGCCCGGCAGGTCGCCGTCGAGCGGGGCCGGTACGACCCGGACGGCCGTGCGGCCGTGCCGCGTCCGGCCGACGACGGTCGGGCTGTCGGCCGTGGGCGGTTGGAGTAGCTCGGCCAGGATGTGCCGGGCGACCGTGCCGGCCGGCTCGCGCGGGTCGACGTCGACCGACCTGACGAGGACCTCGGGAAACTCGCGGGCCAGCGTTCGGGCGAGTCCGGCGAGCCCGACGTCCGCCGGCACGCGGCGGTCGGCCGCCGCACCGCCGCGCGGGCCGTGTCCGTGCATCCCGCTCTGGCCGGTCGCGATCACCAGCCGCCGGGCACCGCGCAGCAGGGCGGCGCGCAGCGGTTCGTAGGCTGCCGGCAGGACGGCCGGCTGGTCTGGGTCGAGCGCGGCCGCGTAGACCATGCCGTCGATCACGCCCGCGCCCGAGAGCGACGCTCCGGGAGCGAGCTGCACGACCTCGGCACCGCACTGCGTCAAGAGGCCGGCAAGCGTCGAGCCGATGCCGGCGGCGTCGGGCACGAGCACGAAGCGCTGCCCGTCGAGGATGCCGTCGGCCTCCGGCGCCGCGGTCGGGTCGATCTGCTCGAAGTGGTCGACGGTGAGGATGAAGCGGTCGGGCCGGCCGGAGATGACCCGCACGGGTCCGTCGTCGCCTGCCGCGACGCTCGTCTCGGGCGCGCCGACCGCGGGGGCGGCCTCGGCGGCCGGATCGCGGTGTTGCGCAGCGACGATCCACGAGACGATTGCGTCGATCGTCTTCAGCCCGGCCAACTCCTCCATCGCCCGGGGGTCGATCTCCCCCGAGGCCGCGTTGCCGTTGGCGTCGCCCGTCAGGCCGACGCGTCCGGCAACCTCGCCGAGGATCTCGGTCCGCTTGATCGAGTCGATGCTCAGATCGGCCTCCAGATCGGCCGTGGCGTCCAGCATCTCCAGCGGATAGCCGGTTCGCTGGCTGACGATCTCGAGCAACAGCGCGGCGAGCTGCTCCGCATCCGGCGGCGGCCCCTGTGCTCCGTCGTGCGCCGGCGACTCGATCGCGGCGGCCGGCGTCTGGGCGACCTCGGCGGCGGTCTGGGCGACGGTCAGCTCGGGCAGCAGGCTCGCCTCGGCGGGCCATTGCGTCGCTGGCGAGAGCGGGGCGCCGAGGTAGCCGAGGACGACATCGCGCTGAGCGGCGACGAGCTCGCGGGTCGTGCGCAGGAACTCGCGAACCGTCGCATCACGGTCGTCGCCGCCGGCCAGCGGGACGACGGCCCCGGCGTCGGCGAGTGAGACGAGCGGTCGCCTCGGCGCCGGTTGGAGCCCGCCCGCGAGCACCTTCCCGTCGGCGCCGCGGATCAGCGAGCCGTCGATCGTCCACCCGGGCCGCCGCGGCACGGACGCCTCGGACACGACGGCCGCGTCCCGTCCCGCGAACAGCGGAGCCGAGTCGACGGGGACCCCGCTCGCCGCCAGCTCGGCCAACGCAAGCAGGAACCTGCGGACGCCGTGCTCGCCCGGCACGTCGCAGGCGATCGTCGTGTGGGGCCGATCGCCGAGGATCCGGCCGACGAGGGAAGTGAGTGTGCGGCCTGGACCGGCCTCGACGAAGATCCGCGCCCCCGCCGCGTACATCGCCTCGATCTGGTCGACCCAGCGCACCGGCTCGACGACCTGGCGGGCGAGCACCGATCGGATCTCGGCTGGCTTCGACGGGTACGGTCCGGCTGTGGTGTTCGAGAAGACCGCAAGCGTGGGCTCGCCGATCTGGACGCCCTCGAGGTAGGACAGCAGTGTCGCGTCGGCGCCGGCGACGAGCGGGCTGTGGAAGGCGCAGGCCACGGCGATCCGCTTGGCGGCGAGACCCATCGCGGTGAGCTCGACGACCGCCTGGTCGATTTCCTCGGCGGCCCCGGAGAGGACGACCTGATCGGGGGCGTTGTGGTTGGCGATCACGAGGTCGAAGTCCCGGCCGGCTGCTGCCAGCGCCGCCGTGACCGCACCGGCGCTGCCCTTGACGGCGGCCATCGCCCCGCCGGTGCCGTCGGCGGCCGCGAGGATCGCCAGCCCGCGCGCCTCGCTCAGCTCGAGCAACGTGCGGTCGTCGAGAACGCCGGCCGCCCGCAGCGCGACCAGCTCTCCGAAGCTGTGGCCGGCCGCCATCTCGGGGTGGACCCCGACCGCGCCGAGCAGGTCGGCCATCGCCGCGTCGGCGATTCCGAGCGTCGGCTGCGCGACCCGCGTGTCGGTGATCGCAGCATGCTGGGCAGCGAGCTGCTCGGGCGTGAAGGCCGCGGGCGGGAACATCGCACCGAGCCACTTGCGACCTGCGTCGAGGTGAGACCGGGCAGACGGGAACGCCATGAAGAGGTCGGCCAGCATCCCCGGCCGCTGACTGCCCTGCCCGGGAAAGACGAATGCGAGCTTCCCGGGCTCGGCTGTCCTGTCCGCGCCGAAGACCGCGTCGCGGGTCGGTGAGCGCTCTCCGGAGAGCCGAGCCCGGCCGCGGTCGAGCAGCTCGGGGAGCTCGTCGAGGTCGTCGGCGACCAGCGCGAGGTGGACCGGGCCGGACCGGGCCGAGATCGTCCGGGCGAGGTCACGCAGCCGCCACGGCCGTCCGGCGGCGTCGTTGGCGCGGATCAGCGCCGCCAGCCGGTCGAGCTCGGTGGCGGCGTCGTCGGGATCGGCCCCGTGGAAGAGGAAGAGCTCGGCAGGCCACTGGTCGAAGGTCTGGTCGGGCTCGGGAGCCCCGGCATAGCCCCCGATCACGGCATGGAAGTTGGTTCCGCCGAACCCGAACGCGCTGATGCCGGCGAACCGCTCGGCCGCCGGATCCGACCAGACGCGCGGCTTCTGGTCAAAGCAGAACGGGCTCGTCTCGGCGTCCCAGCCGTCGCTCGGCCGGGTCAGGTTGATCGTCGGC
This sequence comes from Solirubrobacteraceae bacterium, assembly GCA_035553395.1. Classification (GTDB taxonomy): domain Bacteria; phylum Actinomycetota; class Thermoleophilia; order Solirubrobacterales; family Solirubrobacteraceae; genus Palsa-513. The sequence continues at coordinate 24,547 of DASZKP010000049.1, forward strand.
GGTCGGACGCCGGTGTGAACCGCGAGCGCGGCCTTGATCAGCCCGGCGATGCCGGCGGCGCATTTCGTGTGTCCGATCTGCGATTTGACCGACCCGAGCGCGCAGTCGCCGGATGCGGCGCCGGCGTCCCTGAAGACGTCGGTCAGCGCCGACAGCTCGGTGCGGTCTCCGACGACGGTGCCCGTGCCGTGCGCCTCGATCAGCCCGACGTCGGCCGGGGAGACGCCGGCCATCGCATAGGAGCGCTGCATCGCCCGTCGCTGGCCCTCGGCCCGCGGCGCCGTCAGACCGAGCGACCGGCCGTCGCTGGCGCCGCCGATGCCCTTGATCACGGCGTAGACGCGATCGCCGTCGCGTTCGGCGTCGGCGAGCCGCTTGAGCACGACGCAGCCGGCGCCCTCGCCGAGCGTGATCCCGTCGGCGCTCGAGTCGAAGGTGTGGCAGCGCCCGGTCGGCGAGAGGGCGTGGACCGAGGCGAACAGGAGATAGTCGTGGATCCCGTTGTGGAGGTCCGCGCCACCGCAGAGCACCATCGAGCTGGTCCCGCCTCGGAGGTCCTTGCACGCAGCGTCGAGCGCGGCCAGAGACGACGCGCAGGCCGCGTCGACGGTGTAGTTCGACCCGCCGAGATCGAGGCGGTTGGCGATCCGGCCTGCGATCACGTTGCCCAGAACCCCGGGGAAGGAGTCCTCGGTCATCTTGGGCAGGAAGGCGTCGAGGGCCGCAGGCAGCTTGCCGCCGATCCCGGGATAGAGCGAGCGCAACCCGTAGGCGCCGGACAGGTCGTTGCCGGACTCGGCGCCGAAGAACACCGAGACCTCGGAGCGATCGAACGCACGCTCGGCGTAACCGGCGTCGCGCAGTGCCGCGGCGGCGACATCGAGCGCGAGCAGCTGGACGGTCTCGATGCCCGTCAGCGAGTTCGGCGGGATCCCATAGCCGAGCGCGTCGAACGGGATCGGTGGCAGGAAGCCGCCCTCCTTGGACGGCGTACGGACGTCTGCATCGGCCTTGGGATGGGCCGGGTCGTGGTCGGGGTCGTAGTAGAACTCGTGGTTCCAGCGGTCCGGCGAGACCTCCGTGATCGAGTCCACGCCGCCGAGGATGTTCGCCCAGTAGGCCGTCAGGTCGGCCGCGTCGGGGAAGGCGCAGGCCATCCCGACGATCGCGATTTCCAGCGGGTCGGCCTGCCGGCGTCCCGCCGCGACTGACGGCCTGATATCCGGACCACCGATTCCATGGGTCGACGCGGCTCGATCCGCCAGATATGCCGTGGCACCTGAGGTGACCTGCAGGTGAAGTGCGTCGATTGTTGTGAGTTCGTTGCGGAGCGTCGCGACCTCGCCAGTCATGAACATGCCCTGGTCGTACTGCTCGTCGTCGGGAACGTCGACGATGTGTCCTTCGTCTCGCCGGAGGCCCTTGCTCGCGATGCGCAACCGCCCGAGGTTGAGTTCCTCGAGGGCCGCCCACATCTCGTTGCGCGACGCCCCGGCGTCGAGCAGGTTGCACTTGGCTTCCAGGAACGCGCGCACATAAGGTGAATCCACACACCGCGTTGCGTGGCCTGGTGACGTCTCGAGCAGGACCGTCCGTTCACAGTCGACCATCGCCTGCTGGAATCCCGGGAGGATGGCGCCGCCGGCGACTGCCTCGCCGGTGAACAGATAGGCCGTTCCCATCAGCACGCCGACCGCGACACCACGCATCGCCAGCGGGGACGCGAGCGCCGCGACCATCGCGGCAGACCGCTCGTCGTGAATGCCACCGGCAAACAGCACTTGGAGGTCGGCCGCGAGGGCGGGATTCCCGTCGATGCATGCCAGCAGCTGGTCGACCTGGGCGTCCCACAGCGGAAAGCTGTTACGCGGGCCGACGTGTCCGCCGCACTCGCGTCCCTCGAGGACGAACTTGCGGGCGCCGGCCGCGACGAACTGCTCCATCAGGGTCGGCGTCGGGACGTGGAGGAACGAGCTGATGCCCAGCTCTTCCAGCGGCGCGGCCTGAGACGGGCGGCCGCCGGCGATCAGCGCGTACGGCGGTCGGAAGGCCTTGATCACCTCGAGCTGGGAGTCACGCAGCTCGGCCGGGACGAAGCCGAGGATCCCGACTCCCCACGGGAGGTCGCCGCCGGCGGCCGCGAAGAGCTCGGCCGTCTCCTCGAGCAGGGTGGCGACGTCTCCGGCGGCCATCAGCGCGAGCGCGAGGAACGGCAAACCCCCCTCCCGGGCGACCGAGAGGGCGAACGCGGCCTGGTCGCTGACCCGGGTCATCGGCCCCTGGGCGACCGGGTAGCGCAGGCCGTTGGCAGCGGCGAGGCCGCTGCCGGGGGCCAGCGGCGCGATCCGCACTGCGTCGCCGAGGTGCTCCTCGATCGATCGGCCGACCGCCTGGAGGACGCCCCCGGCCGTGCGATAACGGGCGGCGTAGGTCGACGCGAACGCACCGTCCTGGCCGATCGGCAGGAGCTGGGCCCGCAGATCGCGGGCGCCAAGCCGGATCGCGACGGCGTCGGCCTGAGCCTGGGCGTCGTCGCCGTCGAGCGACGCTACGGGCAGATCCGGGCGCACGTAGACGCGGTGGCCGCCCACCAGCCGGGTCTCGCTGCCGTCCATCGCGGAGATCGCCGCGGCCACGGGGTGCGGCAGATCCATCTCGGCGACGAGGGCGAGCTGAGCGTCGAGCACGACCGCAGCGGCACCGCCCGCGACTGCCGCCGCCGCGCTGTGCATGCCGATCCCCCCGGCAACCCAGATCGGGAGGTCGATCGCGTCGTCGGCCGTCAAGGCCTGGAGCAGCATGTACGAGGACTGCTGGCCGACCCGGCCGCCACCTTCGCATCCCCGCGCGAGCACGGCGTCGGCGCCGGCGGCCGCGGCCTCGCGAGCCTCGGACGAACTCGTGACCTCGACGACGACGCGGCGTCCGGGTCCGGCGGCCTTCGACACGGTCCACGAACACCCCTGGGCGAGGACGACCGTGTCAACCGCTACGGATCCGTCGCCGGGTGCGGCAAGGGCACGATCGAGTTCGGGCGCGGAAATCGGACATCCCGCGGGAATCCGGACGCCAATCCTCACACCGGCCGCGACGCCTGCTGTCCACCTGCGGACGTCGGCGATCGCCGCCATGGCACGCGACGCGTCGCGCCCGAGATCGAGCACCCCGATCGCGTTCGACCGGATCGCCGCAACGACGAGGCGTGCGTTGGGCTCTTCGAATGGAGAAACGGCAACGACAATACCGTCAGCGTTGATCTGGGTGCGCAGAGTCTTCCCCCCAGCATCGTTTGATTGAACGGTCAGGATTCTTACTCACGGCAAGGTAGCACGAACGGGTCTGTCCAAACCCCGGGGTTTTGGAACGTTACAACCCGGAAACACACCCGGCCAAAGGTCACGACCTGTTGTGGGCACGCAAGGTCCAGAACGCCTCGAAATGAGCTTGTGAGGTCTGCAACGTGCGCCCCGGCCCCACCTCGTCGAGTGGGCGGTGAGCGTACGGTGTCATCCCGGCAATCTCCGCTGCCGGTCCGGAGGCCGCCTGGTCCGGCGGCAATCTCATGATAATTTTCTCACTTGCGCAGTGTCGGGAATTGGTCAATCGGGTGAGGGTAAGGGCGATCCTGGCCGGATCGGGGCGCCCGGCGCGCGGATTCGACGGCGTACGGGAGGCGCCGCGGCGAGCCCGGGCGGGCGCCGGGCGCGGTCGGCAGGACGGACCTCGAGGATTACCCTGCGGTCGGGAGCGCCGGTGGCCGAGGGGGATGAGCCCCTGCGGTCGCAAGCGCCGGCGGCCGAGCGGGGATGAGCCCCTGCGGTCGGGAGCGCCGGTGGCCGAGCGGGGACGGCCCCCGCCGGGCCGCCGCTTCAGCCGGCCTGGCGGCCGACAAGCTCGCGAAACCGATCGCCGCGCTGCTCGAAGTCGGTGAACTGGTCGAAGCTCGCACAGGCGGGCGAGAGGAGGACGACCTGGCCGGGTCCGGCGGCCCGCCCGGCCTGCGCAACCGCACTCTCGAGATCTCCGCAGCGCCGGGCCGGCGGGTCCCCGAGCGCGGCCGCGATCGACGGGGCGTCCTCGCCGATCAGGTAGACCCCGGCGCACCTGGATGCGACGACTGACCGCAGCGGCATGAACGACTGGCCCTTGCCCTGGCCGCCGAGAATGAGGTGGACGCTGGCCGGCGGGAAGCTCGCGAGGGCGACGAGCGTACCGGCGACGTTGGTCGCCTTGGAGTCGTTGACATAGAGCACGCCGCCGAGCGCCGCGACCTCCTCGAGACGGTGCGGGACGCCGGCGAAGCCCCGCAGCCCGGCCCGCACGGCGTCGACCGGGACGCCCCGGGCGAGCGTGACCGCGGCGGCGGCCATCGCGTTGAGGCGATTGTGGTGGCCGCGCAGGCGGATCTCATCCGTCCCGAGCAGGTCCGAGGAGCCCCACCACAGCCTCCCGTCGCGCTCGCCGAGCTCGGCGGTGGGCCCGGAACCAAAGCGGACCCGCCGGGCGGCGCCGCCCGGGATCCGCAGGCCCTCAGGTGCGACGGCGACGTCGCCGGCGTCCTGGCGGGCGAAGATCTCCAGCTTCGCCGCCCGGTATGCGTCCATGCTCCCGTGGCGGTCCAGGTGGTCGTCGGAGATGTTCAGCAGGACGGCCGCGTCGGGGGCGAACTCGACTGTGTCCTCGAGCTGGAACGACGATGCCTCGCAGACGATCGTCGCAGCCGGGGCGAGTCGGCCGGGTACGAGCAGCGCGCTGAGGGCGAGTCCGACGTTCCCGGCCACGGCGACATCGAGCTCGGCCTCGCGATGGATGCGGCCGATCAGTTCGACCGTCGTCGTCTTGCCGTTGGTTCCGGTCACGGCGACGAAGTCGTTGCCGAGCAGCCGCCAGGCCAGCTCGAGCTCGCCGACGACGGCGAGGCCGCGTGCTCGCGCTGCGCACACGACCGGCGCGTCGCGGGGAACGCCGGGGCTCTTGACGACCGTGCGGACATCGCCGAGGAGGTCGACGCCGTCGGTCAGCAGGTGGGTCTCGATCTCCCCGAGCGCCCGCACGTCGGGCTGGCCCCGGTCCGTGCCGATGACCCGCTCACGGCGTCCGGCGAGCGCGAGACCGGCGGCGATCCCCGATCGCCCGAGTCCGACGATCAGGTACGGGCCACCGGGCAGCGGCGGCCGGCCGGTCACGACGAGATGCTGTTCTGATAGATCGTGAAGCCGCTGGCGGCGCAGATCGCCGCGACGATCCAGAAGCGGAGGATGATTGTCGTCTCAGACCAGGCCTTCAGCTCGAAGTGGTGGTGGATCGGCGCCATCAGGAAGACCCGCTTGCGGAAGGCCTGGAACGAGAAGACCTGGATCGCGACCGAGAGGGCCTCGACGACGAAGATCCCGCCGAGCAGGATCAGCAGGATCTCGGTCTTCGTCATCACCGCCAGGCCGGCGATCGCCCCGCCGAGACCCAGCGAGCCGGTGTCGCCCATGAAGATCGCAGCAGGAAAGGCGTTGAACCAGAGGAAGCCGACACAGGCGCCGACCAGGCAGCCGGCCAGCAGCGCGAGGTCACGATCGCCGAGCGTGATGAACGTGATCCCGACGAAAGCGAGCAGGACGATCGCCGCACATCCGGCTGCCAGGCCGTCGAGCCCATCGGTCAGGTTGACCCCGCTCGTCGTCCCGGCGACGACCAGGTAGATCAACACCGGATAGAGCACGCCGAGGTCGACCTGGTAGTCGACGAACCGCAGGCGGAGCGTCGGCGGGAGGTGGGCCTGGCGGGTCGCGACCCACCACAGGCCGAGCGAGATCGCGACCTGCACGACGAGCTTGGTCCTCGCCCGCAGGCCGAGCGATCGGCGTTTGACGATCTTCGTGTAGTCGTCGGCGAAGCCGAGCAGGGCACAGGCGATCGCCGCGCCGAAGACGCCGATCGACCGGGGGTCGTAGTCCGAGAGGATCAGGAAGGGCGCGGCGATCGCCGCGAACATGATGATCCCGCCCATCGTCGGCGTCCCCGATTTCAGGTGGTGGCCCTGGGGGCCGTCCTCGCGGATGTGCTGACCGAACTCGCGGTCCCGGAGGAAGGCGATGAACTTCGGGCTGAGGAAGATGCAGATCAGGAGGGCGCAGGTGCCGCCGATCAGGATGCGGCCCATCAATCGGCACGCTGGTCGGCCGCCAGCGCCCGCGTGACGACCTCGAGGCCGACGCCACGCGAGCCCTTGATCAGCACCGTGTCGCCCGCCCGCACCAGCCCCGGGACGACGGCGGCCGCCTCGGCCGCGTCGTCGGCGTGGCGGTGCTCGGCCGCGAACCGCTCGCCGGCCCACGCTGCGCGCGAGCCGACCGTCACCAGCAGGTCGATCCCCGCGTCGCTCGCCTGCTCGCCGAGCTCGCGGTGGAAGCGCCGCTCGTCGGGGCCGAGCTCGAGCATGTCGCCGAGCACGGCGACCCGGCGGCCGGATGCCGTGAGCTTGAGATCCTCTAGAGCGGCGCGCATCGACATCGGGTTGGCGTTGTAGCAGTCATCGACCAGGACCACGCCGGTCGCGAGAATCCGCCGGTCGCCCCGGCCACCCGTGAAGGCGACCTCGATCCGTCCCTGCGGTCGGACGCCGAGGGCAGCGGCGGCACCAACGGCGGCGAGCAGGTTGCTCAGCTGGTGGGTCGAGCGAAAGCCTGGTTCGAGGTCGATGCGTTCGCCGCGAAAGTCGATCTCGACGCCGGCCGCGTCCGCCCGCACGAGGCTGACGTCGCCGCCTGGGCCGAACCGAATCAGCTCGATGTCTTCGCGGACGTACGGCTCGAGGGCGGGCTCGTCCGCCGGGAGCACGGCGATCGCGCCCGGCGCGAGGCCGTCAAGCAGCTCGGCCTTGGCGGCGGCGACCCGCTCGATCGACCCGAGCAGCTCGAGGTGGGCCGGACCGACGTTGACGATCACACCGACCTCCGGCTCGCAGATCGAGGCGAGCAGGCCGATCTGACCGGGGCCCCGCATCGCCAGCTCGAGCACGAGCGCCCGCGTGCCCAGGGGAGCCGCGAGCACCGCCAGCGGCAGGCCGATCTCGGTGTTGTGGTTGAGCGGGCTCGCCACGGTCGGGAGCGCCGGCGAGAGCAATCCCGTGAGGATGTCCTTGGTCGATGTCTTGCCGGTCGAGCCGGTGATCGCGACGACCCGAGCACCGGCCGCCCCGAGCTCCCGACGCCAGGCTCGCGCCAGCGCGTGCAGCCCGGCCAGCGGGTCGTCGACCACGAGCCTGGCGCCCGCCGGCTGTCCGCGAGATGACGTCTGCTCGGCGTGAGCACGGCCGACGAGGAAACCCCAGGCGCCGGCTTCGAGCGCGGCTTCGGCGAACGTCCCGCCATCGGCCCGCTCGCCGATCAGCCCGACGAAGAGATCGCCAGGTCGGATCGCCCGCGAGTCGATCGAGATCCCCGACGGCCCCGCCCCCGGCCCGCTCACCGCCCCGCGGTCCATGCTCGTCGTCGGCGGGTCGGCGAGCACGGTCGCCCCGGCGGCCTCGGCCACCCGCCGGGCATCCCAGTTCCTCATCCGCACGCGCCCTGGAGCGGACGTCGCCCGCGGAGTGCTTCGCGGGCGACGAGGACGTCGTCGAACGGCAGCTTCTCGCCACCGCCGAACTCCTGGCCCTGCTCGTGCCCCTTGCCGGCGATCACGACCACGTCACCCGGCCCGGCCAGCTCGATCGCCCGGCCGACGGCTGCCCGCCGATCGACCAGGACCTCGGCGGCGGAAGTGCGGGCCACGCCGGTCAGGATCTCGTCGATGATCGCCTCGGGGTCCTCGGAGCGGGGATTGTCGGAGGTGACCACCGCGATGTCCGACAGGCGGGCGGCGATCTCGCCCATCAGCGGGCGCTTGCCCCGATCTCGGTCGCCGCCGCAGCCGAACACGCAGATCAGCCGGCCGCCGGTCAGGGCACGCGCGGTCGCGAGTACGTTGGCGAGCGAATCGGGAGTGTGGGCATAGTCGACGAGGACGGCGAACTCCTGACCCTCGTCGACCGGCTGGAAGCGGCCGGGGACCGGCTCGATGTCGGGCAGGGCCGCGGCGATCGTCGCCAGGGACACGCCGAGCCGGTGGGCGGCCGCGAGCGCCCCGAGCACGTTCGAGACGTTGAAGCGGCCGGGCAACGGCGAGCGGAGCTCGAGCTCGCCGTCCGCGCACCGGAGAACGAAGCGGGCGCCGGTCAGCGTGAAGCTGACGTCGTGTGCCGCGTAGTCGGCTTCGCGATCGATCCCGAAACTGACCGGATCGGCGAGCTCGGCGGCCAGGCGCCGGCCGTGGGGGTCGTCGACGTTCACTACAGGGACGCCGGGGTCGAGCTCGAAGAGGCGGCGCTTGGCGGCGAAGTAGCTCTCCATCGACGGATGGAAGTCCAGGTGGTCCTGGGTGAGGTTGGTGAAGATCGACGCGGCGAAGTGAATCGCGTCGGCCCGGTGGAGCTCGAGGGCGTGTGACGAGACCTCGATCGCGGCGGCCCGATCGCCGGCGTCGAGCATCCGCGAGAAGGCCGCCTGGAGGTCGATCGCCTCAGGCGTCGTGCCGGGCAGCTCCTCATCGCGGCCGCCGACCACGGTCTTCACGGTGCCGATCAGGGCACACTGCTCGCCGGCCGCCTCGAGCAGTCGACGGACGAGGAAGGTGGTCGTCGTCTTGCCGTTCGTCCCGGTTACCCCGACGACGCGCAGACGCTCGCTCGGGTAGCCGTTGAAGCGGGCTGCGACCGGGGCCATCGCGGCGCGGGCGTCGGCGACGATCAGCTCAGGGACGCCCACGCCGAGCCTTCGCTCGGCGACGACCGCCGCCGCGCCGGCCGCAACCGCAGCCGGAGCGTGGTCGTGGCCGTCGGACCGCAGACCGGAGACGCAGAAGAAGAGCGACCCCGGCGTGACCCGCCTGCTGTCGTAGGCGAGGCTGGTGATCTCGGGGCCGCCGTCGCCGCGGCGGTCCCCGAGGCCGCGGTCCCCGACGCCCCGGTCCGCGACGCCGGTCGGCGGGAAGGCCCGCTCGGGTCGACCGTCCGCGTCGAGCAGGCCGATCGTCAGCTCATCCAGACGCACGGGGCCCAGTCTAGGCTGCTAGCCGGGCGGGATCTTGAGGTACGGCAGGGCGAAGGACATGATCTGGCCGAACGCCGGAGCAGCGACCTGGCCGCCGTTGATCGCGCCCTTCGGATCGGACACCTCGACGGAGACGAGGAGCTTGGGGTCGTCGGCCGGGGCGAAGCCGACGAACGACGCGTCGTAGGCCGTGGTCGAGTAAGCGGCGCTGCCCGCGACGACCTCATTGGCCGTACCGGTCTTCCCGGCCAGCTGGTAGCCGGAGATCGAGACCTGACTCGCCGTCCCACCGGGCGCGAGGACGCCGCGGAGCATGTTGCGGAGCTCGCCGGCCACGCTCGGATCGAAGACCCGGCGGCCGGCCGGCTCCGACACCGACCTGCCGGCGACGGCTCCGACGATGTGCGGTCGCGGCAGGATGCCGCCGTTGGCGATCGCCGCGTAGAGCGTCGTCAGCTGGAGCGGGGTCACCGACTCGCCCTGGCCGATCGGCAGGTTGCCCATCGAGACGCCGGAGTACTGGGATGGCTTGGGCACGATCCCCTGCTCCTCGCCGGGCAGATCGACGCCGGTCAGGCTGCCGAATCCGAGCCGGTTGACCCAGTAGTTGAAGCGTGTCGCCCCGAGCTTCTCGCCGATCTCGATCGCTCCGATGTTGCTCGACTGGGCGAGGATCTGCGATGTCGTCGCCTCCTCGGGCCCACGCGCCTCGTCGTCGTGGATCGTGCGGTCGTAGAACTGGAGCGAGACGGGCAGGTAGAAGTTCGAGTCAGGCGTGACCAGGCCATCCTGGAGGGCGCCGCCGATCGCGACGACCTTGAATGTGGATCCTGGCTCGAAGTTCATCTCGACGGCGCGGTTCTCGAGTGCCGAGGCGGGCGCCGCGCCGACGTCGTTGGCGTTGACGCGCGGCCAGTTTGCCATCGCCAGGATCGCGCCGGTGCGGGGGTCCATCACGGTCGCCGTCGCGCTCTGCGGGCTGTACTTGGCGCCGACGCCCGCGAGGACGTTCTCGACCGCGTTCTGGAGCCCCGAGTCGAGCGTCAGGGTGATCGACTTCCCCGGCCGGGCCCGCTTGACCTCGTCGACGGAGATCGGGTCGCCCAGGGCGTCGTTGATCTCCCGACGAACGCCGCTGGTTCCGCTGAGGATCGAGTTCTCGGAGTACTCGAGGCCGGCCAGACCGTTGCCGTCCAAGCCGACCGCCCCGAGCACCTGGGCGGCGAGCATGTTGTCGGGATAGTCGCGAATCGCCACGGGCGCCAGCGCGACACCAGGGATGCGCAGAGCGGCGACGCGCTGCGCGGTCGCGTCAGGGACGCCCCGCTCGAGGTACACGAAGCCGGTGTGCGGCTTGGTCAGGTCGGCCTCGAGCGTCGCCGCCGAGACGCCGAGGATCGCCGAGATCCGGCTCGCGGTCGTGAGCGGGTCCTTGACGAGGTAAGGGGTCGCCGAGATGTCGTCGGCGGGCTCCGAGACGGCCAGCGGAACGCCGTTGCGATCGAGGATGGCGCCCCGCAGCGCCGGCACGGTGACCTCAGTCAGCTGCTGGCCGTCGGCCACCTGACGGAGCCGGCCGGACTGGAGCGCGCCGAGATAGAAGGTGCGCCCGCCGGCGACCACGAGCAGGACGACGAAGACGGCGAACAGCTTGCCGACGCGCAGCTGCATCGGCGCCATCAGCGGCCGACGGGTCCTCGCGTCGCCGACAGGGTGTCCACGTGAGCCCTCACGGCCCGGTCGACGTCGCCCCACCGGGGCCGTTCGGCGTGGTCGCGTCCGGGCTGCTCGATGTCATCGAGGCGCTCGCGCCACCGGCCGACGTCCCGGCGGTGCCGGTCGGGATCGACGAGGCGAGCGTGCCGGCGGTCGGGCTCGAGCCGGTGGAGCCTGCGGTCGTGGTCGAGCCGTAGGTCGGGGGCGAGGTCGAGGTCGAGGTCGAGGTCGAGGTCGAGTCGGAGGTCGAGGTCGAGGTCGAGCCGGATGTCGAGCTGGAGGTCGAGGTCGCGCCGGCCGAACCGGTCGTGCCCGAGGCCGGGGGGACGAAGGCGCTCGCCGCGCGTGCTGCGTCGCCTGGGCTCGCGTGGAGGTAGCGGACGTCACCCGGCGGGGCGTAGACCATCCCGAGCTGGGTCGCCTCAGCCTGGACCCGCTGGGCCGAGCTCAGGCCGGCGACCTGGGCCGCCAGCAACGAGCTCTCGCGCTGGAGCGCGGTCGCCCGCTGGATCGAGCTTCCGATCCCGGCGTTCAGTCTCAGCAGAGTCACCTGCATGGCGACGATTCCGATCAGCGCGAAGGCGACGAGTCCGATCCAGGCACGCCCGCGGATCAGCCGATCGAGCAGCGAGTGGTCGACGATGCGGGTGACGTGAGCGGTGAACGGCGCCGGGGACGCCGGCCGACCGCTCGCCGGCCCGCGCTCCGGGTGTGCCGGACGGGCGGGCCCGGATACCCGCCGTGGACCGACGGGTCGGCGCGCCGGCGCGCCGGCGTGGGCCCCGGGCTGGGCGCCGGGTGCCTTGGCGCGAGCGGCGGGAGCCGCCGAGGGGGTCATCGGGAGTCCCCGAGCTTGCGGGCGACGCGCAGGCGGGCACTCGAGGCCCGCGGGTTGGCAGCGATCTCCCCCGGGGTCGGCGCGATCGACCGGCGGGAGAGCAGCTCGCCCTCGGGAACCCGTCCACATCCGCAGACGGGTAGCGCCGGCGGGCAGATGCAGCCGCGAGCGCGGGCGACCAGGAAGCGCTTGACCCGGACGTCCTCGAGCGAGTGGAACGAGATCCCGGCGAGCCGGCCGTCCGGGCCGAGCAGCCGCCAGGCCAGCGGGAGGGCGGCGTCGAGCTGACCGAGCTCGTCATTGACGGCGATCCGCAGGGCCTGGAAGCTTCGCTTCGCGGGGTGGCCGCCGGCGAAACGAGCCGGGGCGGGAACGGCGGCCTTGATGATCTCGACCAGCTCGTGGGTCGTCTCGATCGGCGCACGGAGGCGGTGGGCGACGATCCGTCTGGCGATCGGTGCGCTGTAGCGCTCGTCGCCGAAGCCGCGCAGCAGGCGGGCGAGACGCCGCTCGTCCCAGGCGTTCACGATCTCGCGAGCCGTCAGGTCCTGCGAGGGATCCATGCGCATGTCGAGCGGAGCGTCGTACGAGTACGAGAAGCCGCGCTCCCAGGTGTCGACTTGCATCGAGGACATCCCGAGGTCGAAGTAGACGTGGTCGGCGCAGACGCCCTGGTCGACGAGCAGCTCGAGGCCTTCGACGAAGCTCGCCCGGATGAAACGGGTGTTACAGGAGACCTCGCGCGCGAGCTCGGCGAAGCGCTCCTCGGCGGTGGGGTCGCGATCGATCGCGATCAGCGTGCCGGTCGGTCCGAGCCGGTCGGCGACGAGGCGGGCGTGACCGCCGCCACCGAACGTGCAATCGACCGCCACCTGACCCGGAGCCGGATCGAGCAACTCGATCAGCTCGCCGGCAAGCACCGGGACGTGCGTCGCAGTCATCTCAAGCAGGATGGCCAAGTTGCTCGGTGATTCGTTTGACGGCGGCCGCCAGCGACCCGCTGTGCTCGCTCCAGGCGACTCGGTCCCACACCTCGAGACACTGGCCGGCGCCGGCGACGACGACCTCCTTGTCGAGGCCGGTCTGCTCGAGGAGCCTTGCAGGAACCATCACGCGGCCCGCGCTGTCGAGCTCGATCTCGTGCGAGTTGGAGTTGTAGAAGCGATTGACCGTCGCGAAGTCGTCAGACAGGGGATGGAAGCTCGAGAGGATCGTTGTGACGAACTCGTCGAACTCATCCGAGCGCCAGACGGAGATGCAGCTCTGGGTGTCGTGCCGCAGAGCGAGGACGATCCCGTCGGCAAACGTCGCCCGGAACTTGGCCGGAATCGTGAGCCGGTTCTTCGAGTCGAGTGTGTAGTCAAAGGATCCGCGGAAGGTCATCGTCGGTCTGGCGAAGAAGTTCGAGCCGAGGTGGAGGAGTGGGAGGAGCCCCTCCACCCCGGTTCGGTGACGCGAAGCTACCCCACTTTCCTCCACAAGGCAACTCATGCGGACCACTTTTCCCCACCATCAGACACTTCCGGCCCACCTGAAACGCTGCCGCCCCGCGATCTAGGGCGCTTTTTCGGCCGCCGCCAAACCATGATCGCGGCGGCGACGATGCAGGTTTTCGTGCACGCCAGGGCCATGGGACAAGGGCTGCAGAACCGCGGCGATCGCCGATCGGCCCAGTGCCGGCGGCCGCTCGCGGACCGTCGGTCGGCCGGCGCGTCGACGTCGGTCCAGCGGTGACGTCCGACGGGCCTGCTAGCTGCGCTTCAGGGGAGGCCGCGGGCCGGGTGAAAGATCACGTGCATTCCGGCCGCACGAGAAGGAATCCGGCTTATGATGCCGACGGCCCGTAAGGGTCCCTTTATGAACACTGCCCGCCGTGGAAACTACAACTCTGGCGAAGACTTCGTGCTCGAGTACGGAGAATTGCGCTTCACGTTCAACGAACGTGACTTCAGCGAACGCTGCGAGCAGGCGGCGCTCCGGCTCGGATTCGTCGGCGGCCGGCTGGACGACTGCGAGCTCGAGGACCTCGTCAACCTGGCCGTCAACGGCGAGATCCAGGACCCGGCGTCGGCGCTCGGCGAGCATGTCAACGACTGCTGGCCGGAGCTGGTCGGTCCGGCCGAACGATCGCTCGTTCACTGGCTCCGGCGCCTCGTCTTTCGGGGCGCCTGGCTCGATCAGCGCGTCAACGAGGGCGAGCTGGCGGTTTCGTTCTGTGACCGGACCAACAACTTCGAGTACGTCCAGCCGGATCGCGGCGGCGAGCCGATCGAGCTGGCGCCCGAGCCCTCGTGGGGTCGGGTCGCCTACCAGCCCTGACGGGCCCTGACGGGGCCCGGGCCCACGCGGGTGGGCCAGACCGGCGGCGGGTTCCGACCGGCGCGGGGCCGGCGAGGCTCAGCGATCCCGGCGCCCGACCCGCGAGGCCAACCCGAGGCCGACCGGCGAGGCTAGTTGTTCCCGGCGCCCCAGCGGCGAGGACGACCGAACTGAGAGCAGACCGCTTGACGCCGAGGGCCGGCCGGGATGTAGGCAGCATGCTCTGAAAACAAGTTGCCTGAGTCAATGAGTCAGGCAGCGATTTCCACGAGGACTCGCTCGCGCACGTCCGGGTCCCGGATCGGTGGACCCGATCCGGGAGGACCGCTCGCACGAGCGTCCGTGACGTGGCGCGACGGACCAGACCCGCCGACGCGTCACCCGCTGAGACCCCCGAGAAGTCCCTACAGCTCGGCGCGGGCCTTGGCGATCGCCTGATAGCCCTCGAGGCCGACCAGGAGCTCGGCGCGGATCGTGCCGCTCGCGATCGGGTCGACTGCCGGCAGAGCCCCGCAGGCGACGCGCGTCTGGTCGAAGACGACGACCGTCGTCTCCCCGCCGATCGCCTGCTCGGCCGTCCCGATGATCGTCAGCGAACCTCCGTCGCGGACATTCCGGGCGGCGGCGAGCGCACGCCGGACGACCGGCGGGTGCAGACCGTCGAGCGTGTCGATCAGCAGCGCCGCGTCGCCGCCGCGCGCAGCGATCCGCCGGGCCCGTTCGACGGCCTGCTCGACGGCCGCGGCGCGGACGTCGGCGGTGGCCGCGAAGGTCAGGCCGCTGACCGTGGCGATCGTCGACTCCTTCCACTCCCGGAGCTCCTCCGGCCGGACGCCGACCAGCAGCACCTCGACCTCGAGATCGTCGATCCCGGCGAGCACTCCGGCCAACCGCTTGATCGCCTCGGTCTTTCCGGACCTGGCGGGTCCGGCGAGGATGACCCGTGAACCCCGTCCGATCGGCGCGTAGAAGCCGATCGCGGCGAGCGTCGGATCGTCCTCGCCGAGCGCGATCAACGTCGACGGGAAGTCCGCGTCCAGCTCCTCGAGGCGAGTTCCGGAGACCGACTCGTCGGCTGCGACACCGTTGATCGTGGCCACTCGGATCAGCGACGGATGGCGCTCGGAGCGGCGCGCACGCCGCAGCGGGCCGCCGACCCGATCGCCTGTCACTAGCTCGCAGCGGCGAGCCTGGGCAGCCGAGATGTAGACGTCGTCGTCGGACGGCTCGGGCGGCGAGACGCGGAGGAATCCGGAGCCGTTCGGCAGCAGCTCGACGACCCCCTCGACGTAGTTGGCATCGGCCGCCGGAGCCTCGTCGCCCGACCCGGCCGTCTGGCTGACCTCGGCCGCGGACTCGGCATCGGAGCTGGGCGCCGCGGGGACGTCGGCCTCGGGACTCGCCGTGGGCTCCGGCTCGGCGTCGGCCTCCACGACCTTGCGCGCCCGGCTGCGGCGCGGGGCGCGCGGCTTGGCCACCTTCGGCGCGGCGGCCTCCGTCTCCGTTTCGGGCTCGCCGGCAGCCGCCGGCTCGGTCGACTCGGTCGCTGCAGCCGCCTCAGCCTCCGCGGCCTCCGCGGCCTTTGCGGCGGCGGTCGTGCGACGCCGCCGGGGGGCTCGGGCCGGCGTTGGGACCGGCGCATCCTCCTCGGCGCCACCCTGGCGGGCGAGGATCGCGTCGGCGAGCTCTGGCTTCCTCAGACGGCGGAAGCCGTCGATCCCGAGCGTCGAGGCGAGCGCGTGAAGGTCGGCCAGCGGGCTGTCGTCAAGTGCTGAGCGGGTGAGAACGGACATATGTGATCTCCTGAACGGGTGGAAGGCGTCCGGCGGCGTTGAGACAGCCGCCGGCACCCTGTCTGGCGCCGGATCGGCGCGCGATGGAATACAAGCTTAGTGACCGGATGGTCGACCCCTGCGGCTCCCCCGGGGAACCGGCGCCGGGCGGGCGGAGCTCGGGGCGCCGCTCAGAACACGGAGGCGGCGGCCGCGAGCAGCGGCGGAGCGACCTGCTTCTTGCGGCTCATCACACCCGGCAGCTGGACGGCTCCGTTGACCGGGGCCTGTCCGAAGGCCTGCTCGACGAGATGGTCGGGGCCGGCGACGAGGAGCATCGTGTTGCGAGCGAGGACGTCGGTCAGCATCAACGCGAAGAGGACGTGCTCGCGCCGTGCCTGCTGGGCCTCGATCGCCACGAGCAGCTCGGCCGTGCGGTCGAAGAGGCCGCCGCCGACGGTCTCGATCTGGGCCACGCCGATCGTCCGGGCCCCGTCGAGTTGGTACTCCTTGAGGTCGCGAAGGACGAGCTCGTCGGCACCGACGTGGGAGACGTCGGACGAGCGCTCGAACATCTCCCGGCCGAAGGCGGCCGCCTCGACGCCGATCAGGTCCTCGATGTGGGCAGTCGCCGCGCGGTCGCGGTGGGTCGTCGTCGGGGAGGTGAGCAGGACCGTGTCGGAGACGATCGCACCCAGCAGCATCGTGGCGGTCGACGGCGACGGTCGGACTCCGGCCTGCTGGAAGCGCTCGATCACCAGGGTCGCCGTCGACCCGACAGGGTCGAAGCTTGCCCGGACCGGGAGTTTGGTCTCGATCGAGCCGATGTGGTGGTGGTCGAGGATCTCGACGATCTCCGCCTCCTCGACACCGGGCACGCTCTGGGCGCGCTCTGCGTGATCGACGAGCAGCACCCTCCGCAGCGGCGGGCGGACAAGGTCGGCCCTCGTCACCAGGCCGACCGGACGACCGCTGCCGTCGACCGCGACCGCCGCCCGGTAGTGGATGTTCTTGATCTGATCGGCGATGTCCGAGACGAGGTCGTCACCGCCGACGGTGAGTGGATCGCCCTCGATCAGGGCGTGGCACGGCTCGGAGAGGGTGATCATCCGGCTCGTGACGTAGCTGTCGAGCGCCGACACGACGATCGCCGTCCCGGCGTCCCTGGCGAGCGCGAGGATCCGGGCGTCCGGGACGGTTCCGTTGCTCGTGACGAGAAGGGCGACGCCGGCCGTGATCGCCCGCTCCTGCGAGTCGGGGCGGTCGCCGACGACGACGACATCGTCCCGGCCGACCTTGCTCGGCGAGTCGCTGTCCATCGCCTGCACCCAGACCCGGCCGCGGATCAGTCGCTCCTGGCCGGTCAGGAGCCTCCCCTGGAGGACGTCGACGATCGCCTGCAACGATGTCGGCACGTCGAGCCTCGATGCCTCCCGCGACTCACGGATGTAGCGTCGGGCGAGCGCACGCTCGGTCAGCACTCCGCAGAGGACGCCGGCATCGTTGACGATCGGGACGAGGTCGGCGCTGGCCCCGGCCATCTTGAGTCCGACCGTCCGCACGGGTTCGGACCGGGTCGCGATCGGAAAGCTCGCGCGCATCACGTCACGCACACGCAGCCTCACATGTGACAGATAATCCGGGAGCGTCGCCCCGCTGCGCTCGATCAGCCACTGGGTCTGAGCATTTGCGTGACCGAGCCGCACGGGGACGAACTGATAGGTGTCATCGAGCTGGTTCTTGAGCTCGGAGTATCCGATCGCCGACGCGATCGAGTCAGTGTCCGGATTGCGGTGGCCGCACACGTAGACATGTGGCCGCGCCGGCGCGACCTCAGCATCCCGGGTTGGCGTCGCCAGTGAAGTCGTCATCCGCAGTCCAACCAAAGGATACGGACGGCTGCCCGACGATGCAGTTCGGCGTCCGCTCCCCCGGAGTCGCCGGGCGGACTACACAATTTGCTCGAGCAGCGGCGCGGTGGAGGCGCGCGGCAGCGAGCGTGAGAACAGATCCCTCGCGCGGAGCGTCACTTTCCCGGGAGCGGTGAGCGGTCTCGCGTCGATGCTCGCGATCGGAACCACCTCGGCGCCCGTTCCGGTCATGAAGGCCTCGTCGGCCGTCCAGGCATCGGCGAGGACAAGCGGCGTCTGGGCGACTGGGATCCCGTCGGCCTCGAGCAGGCCGATCACGTGGTCGCGCGTGATGCCTCGAAGGCCGCCGGCAGCGACCGGCGGAGTCCGCACGACCCCGGCGGAGACGAGAAAGATGTTGTCGGCCGTGCATTCGGCGATCTCGCCGGCCGCGTTGAGCAGCAGCGCCTCGTGGGCGCCGCGCGCCCGCGCCTCGATCGACGCGAGGACCGCCGTCAGGTAGTTCAGCGACTTCACCTGCGGCGGCAGGGCGTCGGGTGCGGCGCGGCGGACGCTCGACGTGATCACGTCGACGCAGTCGACCGCGTACAGCCGCAGCGGCGCGGCGATCAGGATCACCGTGGATCGCCGGCAGGTGTGCGGCGAGACGCCCAGCGCCCCCTGACCCCGCGTGACGATCAGCCGCAGATAGCCGTCAGACTCGCCGTAGCGGGCGATCCCATCCCGGCAGAGCGCAGCGAGCTCCCGATCGTCGTGCGGGACGTCGAGCAGGAGGCAGCGGGCGGACGCACGCAGACGGCGGAGATGCTCGGCGAGCAGGAACGGCTCACCGGCGTAGAACCTGACGCCCTCGAAGACCCCGTCCCCGTAGAGCAGGCCGTGGTCGAGCACCGAGACGGTCGCGGCCGCGGCGTCGTCGTGCCAGACGCCGTCCGTCCAGGCGATCGATCGAGGGGACATGGGAATACCATACTGTGCGGCCACACAGTTGTCCCCGCAGACCGCCCGGAGGGTGCCCGCCCGCATGCCAGCGCAGACGACCGTTCGGAGCTCGACTCGACGCCGCGACGCGGCCGCGTCCCGGCGGGCGATCCTCGACGCGGCGGAGGCGCTGTTCGCCGAGCAGGGCTTCGATCGGACGAGCCTCCAGGCGATCGGACGGCGGGCGGGTGTCTCTGCCGCCCTGCCGGCGTACTTCTTCGGCGGTAAGGAGGGGCTCTACCGAGCCGCGATGGACCGGCTGCTGGCCGAGCGCGAAGCCCGCCTCGGCCCGCTCGCGGCGAGGGCCGGCGAGACGCTCGAGGCGACCGGCGACCTGCGCGCCGGCCTCGAGATCCTGATCGACGGATACGTCGACTTCCTCCGGGAGCGCACCGCCCTGGTCCGCCTGATGGGCCGCGAGGCGCTCGACGGCGGTCGCCGGCTCGGGCCCGAGCCGCGCCATTCGGTCGCCGTCCAGACGGCGCTCGCGCGGATCGTGCGCTGGCTCCCACCACGCCCGGGCCCGTCGGTCGACCCCCAGCAGCTGCTGATCACGACGGTCGGGCTGTGCTTCTTCCCACTCGAGCACAACGACACGATGCTCGCGGCGATGGGTCTCGACGCGACGAGCGACGCCTTCACGCGGGCCCGCAAACGCCATGTCGTCGATGTGCTGGTCCGCGTCCTCGCTCCGCATTCCCCGGCTCGGTGACGGCCACCGCCAGCGACTGCGAAGAGCCGCCGGCGGTCACGGCGGGCTGGTCGCGCCGTGTCGAGGAAGGACGCCTCCGCCGGCCGGCGGCCGCTCCCAACGAATCGACTCGGCGAGGGCCGCGTCGCGGCCGATCTCGGTCTCACCGCGGAGCACCGCTCGGACGGCGATGAAGTCGGTCGCGGCGGCCACGTCGTGCATCCGAAAGATCTGAGCGCCGCTGTCGAGACCGTGGGAGAGCGCCGCCAGCGACCCGGCCAACCGCTCACGCGGAGCGCGGCCGGTCACCGCTCCGACGAAGTCCTTGCGGGAGACCGCCATCAGGACGGGGCGGCCGAGCTCGTGGAGTCGTCGGGCACTGCGCATCAGCCCGATCGTCTGAGCCGGCGTCTTGGAGAAGTCCGGGCCCGGGTCGACGATCAGCTGGTCGAGGGCGGCGCCCCGCGAGACGGCCAGCTCGATCCGCTCGGCGAGGAACCCGAGCACGTCGGCGACGACGTCCGGGTAGCGATCCGGGTCGTGGAGGCGCTGGCGGGGTGGCGAGCGGGTGTGCATCACGACGAGCGCGGCGCCGGTCTCCGCGCAGACGTCGGCCAGCTCGGGGTCGCGGAGCCCGCTGACGTCGTTGACGATCCCAGCCCCCGCGGCGATCGCCGCGGCCGCGACCCGCGGCTTGTACGTCTCGACCGAGATCACGGCACCCTGCCCGGCGACAAGCTCGATCAGCGGGACGACGCGCTCGATCTCGACGTCCTCGTCCACAACCGGGCGATTGGTCGTCGCCGACTCGCCGCCGATGTCGATGATCCCGGCGCCGGCGGCGATCAGCGATCTGGCCAGCTCGATCTGGGTGTCGAGCGTCGGATATCGGCCGCCGTCGGAGAAGGAGTCCGGCGAGGCGTTGACGATGCCCATCACCATCGGCCGCGCGACATCGATCGGCCGACCGCGGACGGTCAACCGCACGTCTGCACGCATTGGGCCTGGGGTCACGCGAGCAACCGTACTCAAGCCGGGATCGACCGGTTTCGGCGGACGCTCCTGCGACGTCTGCTGCGTGTTACAGAGAACGAGAGCCCGCTTGACGTCGTCGCGGACCGCCGGACGGGAACGGCGCTCCAGTTCGACTCGCGGGTGCCGCCATCAAGGTCCTCGCTCGCGCCCGCAGCGCTCGGCGCACCCGCGCGCTCGCGGCCCGTCCTCGACGTCACGACGCTCGAGCCGCGGGCTCGTCAGGCGACCCTTACGCGGCCGGCCTGAAGCCCGTCTGCGAGATCAGCGGCACGAGCCTGTCGGAGCGGCCGGCCCGACTCGCTGCGACCGGACCGCGGTCGGGGAGCTTCGCGAGGAAGTCGTCGAGCGGCTCCGGCCGGGCGAGGAAGAATCCCTGGCCCGAGTCGACGCCGAGCTCGGTCAGCAGGCTGACCGTCCGGGCATCCCCGACATGCTCGGCGACCGTCTGCTTGTCGAGACCACGGGCGATGCCGACGACGGCCTGGATGACCATCCGATCGGTCAGGCTGGCGCAGCAGTCGCGGACGAACTCGCCGTCGATCTTCAGCACGTCGAAGCGGACGTGTTTGAGGTAGTAGAACGATCCGAAGCCGGCGCCGAAGTCGTCAAGCGCGAAGCGGCAGCCGAGACGCGCGAGCTGCTGGCTGAACTCACGCGCCTTGGCGATGTTCGAGATCGCCGCGGTCTCGGTGATCTCGAAGATCACGCGGTTCGGGTCGAGGCCGGTCTCGGCGAGCTCTCGCTCGATCAGCTCGAGGATCGCCGGGTCGCCGATCGACGCGCCGGAGAGGTTGATCTCGATGCTCGGCGGGCGCGGTCCCCGACCGCCCCGTGCCGCGAACGCCCGCAGCGCCGCCGTTACGGTCAACCCATCGATCTGCTGGATCATGCCGAGCCGCTCGGCCGTGGCCAGGAAGGCGCCGGGGAGGATCAACCCACCGCGATCGTCGCGCATCCGCAGGAGGACCTCGAACTGGTTCATCTGACCGTCGACGAGGTCGACGATCGGCTGGGCGACCAGCGCGAAGCGCTCCTCCTCGATCGCGACGCGGATTCGCTCGGCCCAGGTGATCCGGCCGCGCATCCGCCCCTGGGCCGGCTCGCCCGGCGTGTAGACGGCAACCCGGTCGCGGCCGGCCTCCTTCGCGTCGTACATCGCCAGATCGGCGCACACCAGGACGTCCTCGCCGCTGGGCGCGTCGCCGTCCCCGAACATCGCCACCCCGATGCTCGCGGTGACTGCCTGATCGCGCGTCCGCGGCACGGCGATCCGCTCGGCGCGGAGGGCCTCGAGCAGGCCCGCGGCCACGGTCTGCGCCGTCGACTGGTCGGCCCGAGGCAGGAGGACGGCGAACTCGTCGCCGCCGAGCCGTGCCAGGACATCGCTGGTCCGCAGGCGGCCGGAGAGGATCGCCGCCACGCGACCGATCAGCTGGTCGCCAGCCTGGTGGCCGAGTGTGTCGTTGATGTACTTGAAGTGGTCGAGGTCGAGCAGCAGGAGCGCGCCTTCGGCCCCATAGCGGCGGACGATGTCGGCGTGAGCCCGGAGCTGACCCGAGAAGCTCGCGCGGTTCTGGAGCCCGGTCAGCGGATCGTGGCTCGCCAGATACTCGAGGTTCTCCTCGTAGTGGTGGCGGGGCGTCACGTCCTGGACCTGGACCATGCCGCGCAGCCGCTCGCCCGTCCGGTCATGGATCATCGTGACCTGGACGGTGACCCAGATCGGGTCGCCGCACGCGTGGATGAACCGCGTCTCGACGTTCGCGGTCTCCGACCCGCCGTCCAGCAGCCGGTTCAAGGCCGCCCGGGTATCCGCCGGCTCGAGCGGATCGAGCAGTCCGTCGAGGCGCCAGCCGACGAGGGTCTGGACCGGATGCCCGCTCAACACCGCGAGGGCCTCGTTGACGCGGACGATCCGCCCGAGCTCGTCGGTCAGCGCCATGCCGATCGGAGACCCGTCGAACGCTCCGCGGAAGAGCTCCTCGGCGGCCGCCAGCTCGGTCAGGGCCAACTTGCGGTCGGTGATGTCGCGGATCGCGCTCGAGACGAGCGTCCCCTCGATGGTCTCGAGCGGGCTGAGGCTGATCTCGATCGGAAACTCGGTCCCGTTCTTGCGCAGACCGTAGAGCTCGCCGCCGGTGCGCATCGGACGGGCGTCCGCGCTGGGTAGGTAGCCCTTCATGTGCTGGCGGTGACGCGCGCGGTATCGCTTGGGGATCAGCTCGCCGATGCTCTGTCCGATGATCTCCTCCCGCCGGTAGCCGAACATCCGCTCGGCCTGAGTGTTGACAAGGGCGATGTGACCGTGGGCGTTGACGATCACCATCGCGTCGGGCGCCGACTCGAGCAGGCCGCGGAACTTTCGCTCCGACCCGAACAGGAGGCGGTCGCCCCGCAGCATCCGCCGGAGGATCCGGTAGTAGGCGTTGCGCGTGTGGTAGACGATCCAGCGGAAGATCTCGCCCAGGGTGACCATCAGCGCTCTGTGCACCTCGTCTCGGGGCCGCCAGCGGGCACGCCGCTACCAGCGGGGCTGGTAGCCGGTGTCGAGCGACGCAGTGGATCCCCGCCAGGCCGGCTCGACCTCGTACTTGATCCTGAGGTTGCGTTTGCGGAAGTAGCGAAACAGCGGGCCGTAGCTGAAACGCTGGAAGTTGGCCGCGGTGTTGCCCCACCGGTCGGCCTCCATGAACGGCATGAACTTGTCGGGGAAGCCCGGCATCGTGCAGCCGATGCAGATCCCTCCGACGTTGGGGCAACCTCCGACCCCGTTGATCCAGCCGCGGGCGGGCACGTTGCACTTGACCATCGGGCCCTTGCACCCGAGTTTGACCAGGCACCGCGGGTCGGCGCCGTACTCGGTCGCGAAGCTGCCCTGCTCGGTGAAGCCCGCCCTCGTGCAGCTCTCGCGCGTCGTACGAGCGAACATCCGCACCGGACGAAGCTGCTCGTCGAGCTCGGGCGGCGGGGCCATCCCGCCGATGTGGAGGATCAGCTCGAGGAGCATCCCGGTCATGTTGTCCGGCTGGGCCGGGCAGCCGGGAATGCACACGATCGGGAGGCCGGTCTTCGAACGCCAGTCCCACCCGAGGTAGTCCGGGAGGCCCATCGCCCCGGTCGGGTTGTTGCGCATCGCCGGAACCCCGCCGTACGTGGCGCAGGTCCCGACCGCCATCACGGCGGCCGCCTTCGGTGCGAGACGGTCGATCCATTCGTTGACGGTGATCGGCTGACCGTCGAACGGGTTGACGCCGAACCCCGTCCAGTGACCCTGGCCGTTGATCTGCTCGTTTCCGACCGCGCCCTCGAGGATCAGCACGAACGGGTCGAGGCTGCCGTCCTCGGCGTCGTACCACGCCCGCATGAAATCGTCGCCGACCTCGAAGGCCAGCAACTGGTTGTGGAGGACGACGTTCGGCATGTCCGGGATCACCCCGTCGAGGAGGTCCTCGATGCGCGGGCTTGTCGCCGAGGTCATCGCCACGCTCTCGCCGTCGCAGCCGAGGCCGGCCGACAGCCATAGGACGTGCACGGTCATCCGCTCGTCGTGCCCTCCGCCGCCCGGTTTTCCACCCGTGTCCTCGAGACTAGAAACCGACATCGGCGCCCCACCAATCGAATAGGCCAGAGGTCCTGATTCTTTTTTCTATTATAGGTCGGAGCGGATCGCAGGCCGCTCGAACATCCGTCCAGACCATCTTGCGGGGCACTGATCGACCACGCGGAGCAACTCGAACCGGGCGGTGGGCGCCGATTCGATCAGGTCGCGCCTGGAACCCGGCGACCGGCGCGCTCTGCCGGGCGCCTGGACGCGGGGAGCCGAGCGACCGCGGCCGGCCGGTTACCCCCGGCGGGGCTCGATGACGATCCCCTCGGCGAGGGCCTCGGCGGCGAAGCGGTCGACCTCCTGGGCCGCCCGCCGCGCGGGCCAGCCGAGCTCGTCGGCGAGCACGGCGGCGACGCGTCGGGCCGGGCCGGCGTCGAGCCCGCGCGCGGCGAGCAGCCCGAGTCGCGTCCGCCGCAGAAGGACGTCGCCGACGCTCCTGGCCTGTTCGCTGCGCGCCGCGTGAACCGCCTCGGCGAGGATGTCGGGGAGCCCGGGGACGATCGGCTCGGCGAGCTCGGGCGCCTGGGCGGCGATCGCCAGGACGTCGGCGGCGACGTGGCCGTAGCGGCCGGCCAGCGCCGCGTAGGCTGCGGGCGCGACGCCGTCGACCCGCGTCAGCGTCGCTGGATCGACGGCCTGCCCGAGTGGGATCACGTCGGTCCGGCACGGCGCCTCGGAGGCATCGCGCAGCACGATCCGGTCGACTGTCATCTTGGCCATCCGCCGAAAGGTCGTCAGCTTGCCCCCGGTGATCGTGATCATCCCGCTCGAGGTCTCATACAGCTCGGCCTTGCGCGAGATGTCGACGGACTTCTTGGAGTCGCCGGTGGAGATCAGCGGCCGGACGCCGGCGTAGGCCCCGGTGATGTCGGCGGGTCGGAGCGCCTTCGCGAAGAAGGCGTTGGTCGCATCGAGCAGGTAGTCGATGTCGGCGGCGGCCGGCTTGATGTGGCGGAGATCCTGGCCGGCGTAGTCGTTGTCGGTGGTCCCGATCAGCGACCGGCCGAGCCACGGCAGCGCGAAGATCGACCGTCCGCCGCCGGCGGGGACGATGGCGCCCGACCGGAGTGGGAGGTCGTCGTCGGAGAGCGTGATGTGGGTTCCCCGGCTGGGGCGGATGTCCGGGACCTCGGCCTCGTCGAGCAGCTCGCCCGGCCGCAGCCGGTCGGCCCAGACACCGGTCGCGTTGACCACCGTGTTGGCGCGGACCTCGAGCTCGGCCCCGGTCTCGACATCCCGGGCGCGGACCCCGGCTGCCCGGCCGTGGTCGTCGATCAGCTCGGTCACCTCGACCCCGTTGACGCAGATCGCCCCGAACCGCTCGGCCTCGCCGAGCACGGTCAGGACGAGTCGGGCATCGTCGGTCTGGCAGTCGTAGAACAGATAACCGGACGTCGGCGCCCGGCCGGCGAGCGCCGGAACCAGGTCGACGACCTCGGCGCCGGAGATCACCCGATGGCGCTCCGGGCTCCAGCTCGCCTCCCCTTCCCCGGCCGGCTCTCCGGCGCCCCGCCGGCGCCCGCGCCGGCCGCGGAGGCCTCCGACGGCCATCACGTCATAGAGGTTGAGGCCGACGCCGACCAGCCGGTCCGGATGGGCGCCGCCGAAGGCGGGGACGACCAGCGGCAGCGGGCGGACGAGGTGGGGGGCGAGCGCGACGAGGATCTGGCGTTCGAGCAGGGCCTCGCGGACCAGCCCGAGGTCGAAGTTCTGCAGGTAGCGAAGGCCTCCGTGGACGAGCTTGCTCGACCGGCTCGATGTCCCGCAGGCGTAGTCGCCGGCCTCGAGCAGGGCGACGCTGTAGCCGCGGGTGGCAGCATCGAAGGCGACGCCCGCGCCGGTGATGCCACCGCCGACGACGACGATGTCGAACGCGACGCTCTCGCCGCCCAGCGCCGCCAGGGCCGAGGATCGGGGGATCACGACCGCAGTGTTCCAGACGGCCGGGACCTCCGCCGGCGCTCGCCGACCTGCGCCCACCTGGCATGGTTTCCCCACGCGCCCACTGCCGTGATCTGGTCGAGAGGGTTGTCACCGTCTCGGTGACCCCGGTCAGAGCTGCGCGAGCTCGGCCGTGATCTCGTTGACGCCGGCCTTGGCGTCGGCGAACAGCATCGATGTCTTCGGGTCGTAGTACAGCTCGTTGTCGACGCCGGCGAAACCGGGGTTCATCGACCGCTTGATCACGATCACCGAGTGGGAGTCGGAGACCTCGAGGATCGGCATCCCGAAGATCGGCGACGACGCGTTCGTCTTCGCGGCCGGGTTGGTGACGTCGTTGGCTCCGATCACGAGGGCGACGTCGGTCCGCGCGAACTCGGGGTTGATGTCGTCCATCTCGCGCAGCTGGTCGTACGGGACGTCGGCCTCGGCGAGCAGGACGTTCATGTGACCGGGCATCCGGCCGGCTACCGGATGGATCGCGTACTTGACCTCGACGCCGCGCTTCTCAAGCTCCTTGGCCAGCTCGCGGACGGCGTGCTGGGCCTGGGCGACGGCCATCCCGTAGCCGGGGACGACGACCACGAGGCGGGCGTACGCGAGCTGGACGGCGACGTCGGCAGCGGTCGTCGAGCGAACCGTCCCGGCATGCTCGCCAGCGCCGCTCGCGCCCTCGACCACGCCACCACCGCCGAAGCCGCCGGCGACGATCCCGGGAATCGAGCGGTTCATCGCCTCGGCCATCAGGTTCGTGAGGATCGTCCCGGATGCGCCGACGATCATCCCGGCGACGATCAGGGCGGGGTTGTCGAGGGCGACGCCGGTCGCCGCGGCCGACAGCCCGGTGAAGGCGTTGAGCAGCGAGATCACGACTGGCATGTCGGCGCCGCCGATCGGCAGGACGACGAAGTTGCCGAGCACGCCGGCGATCACCAGCATCAGCACGAACAGGGCGCCGGAATGCGACCCGGCGGCGATCGCGACGGCGATCGCGACGGCCGCGGCGAACAGCGCGCCGTTGACGAGCTGCTGCGGGCGGCCGAGCGTGATCGGCTTGCCCGGGAGGAGACC
Organism: Solirubrobacteraceae bacterium; assembly: GCA_035553395.1. Lineage (GTDB taxonomy): Bacteria > Actinomycetota > Thermoleophilia > Solirubrobacterales > Solirubrobacteraceae > Palsa-513. The sequence goes on from DASZKP010000049.1 coordinate 51,472, forward strand.
CTGGAGCTTGGCGAAGGCGATGTTCGACCCCCAGAAGGAGACCGACCCGACGATCGCGGCGAACAGCGAGAAGCAGGCGAAGTAGAGCGGCACGTGAGGGGCGATGATCGGCAGCGTCGACCCCGGGACCCCCGGCAGATGGCTGACGGCAGCGTGGGCGTAGCCGCCGGTGTTGCGAAACTCGGCCCACGCCACCAACGCGACGGCGCCGCCGCCGACCCCGTTGAAGAGGGCGACCATCTGCGGCATCGCGGTCATCTTCACCTGGCGCGCAGCTGGCACGCCGACGGCCGTGCCGATCGCGACGCCGACGACGATCAGCGCCCAGTTGCCCTCGCCCCTGTTGAGCAGGGTGGCAACCACGGCGATCGCCATCCCGACCGCGGCGATCCGGTTGCCGCGGACCGCGGTCGACGGTCCGGTCAGGCCGGAGAGGCCGTAGATGAAGAGGCCGAAGGCGATGATGTAGAGGACGTCGAGGAAGTTCGCGCCCTGGACGAACGACGCGAGGATCACCGTTCGGGGTCCTTCTCGGCCGGCGGCGTCGGCTTGCGCTTGAACATGCCGAGCATGCGGTCGGTCACGAGGAAGCCGCCGACGACGTTGATCGTCCCCAAGGCGATCGCGATCACGAGGATCACCTTGTTGAGGATGCCGTTGCCGGAGAAGCCGATCACGAGCAGGCCGGCGAGGACGACGATCCCGTGGATCGCGTTGGTCCCGCTCATCAGCGGCGTGTGCAGGGTGTTCGGGACCTTGGAGATCACCGCGAAGCCGATGAAGCCGGCGAGCACGAGGATCGCGAGGTTGGTGACCAGCTCACTCGGCATCGGGGGCCTCCTTGGCCTGCGCGGCGTCGGCCGCGTCGAGCGTGGCCCGGGCGCGGTCGTTGACGACCAGTCCGTCGCGGACGATCGCGGCACCCGAGACGATCGCGTCGTCCCAGTCGAGGGCGAGCTCGCCGTCGTCGCCGAGGAACAGCTCGAGCAGGGCGGAGACGTTGCGGGCGTACAGCTGGGACGCGTGCTCGGGCATCTCGGCGGGTAGGTTCAGGGGACTGGTGATCGTGACGTCGTGGACGACGATCGTCTCCCCCGGCTCGGTCAGTTCGCAGTTGCCGCCGGACTCGCCGGCGAGGTCGACGATCACGCTGCCGGCCTTCATCCCCCTGACCGACTCGGCCGTGACCAGGCGCGGGGCCGGCCGGCCGGGAACGAGGGCGGTCGTGATCACGACGTCGAAGCCCTTGATCGCGTCGACGAGGGCCTTCTGCTGCTGAGTCTTCTCGTCGTCGGTCAGCTCGCGGGCGTAGCCACCCTCGCCCGAGGCGTCGATCCCGAGATCGAGCCACTTGGCGCCGAGCGACTGGACCTGCTCGGCGACCTCCGGACGCACGTCGTAGCCGGTGGTCTGGGCGCCCAATCTTCTTGCTGTGGCCAACGCCTGGAGGCCCGCGACGCCGACGCCGAGTACGAGCACCTTGGCCGGCGGGATCGTTCCGGCAGCGGTCATCAGCATCGGATAGAAACGGCCCATCTTCTCGGCGCCGAGCAGGGCGGCCCGGTAGCCGGCGACGTTCGACTGGGACGAGAGCGCGTCCATCGCCTGGGCGCGGGAGATCCGCGGGATCGACTCCATCGCGAAGGCGGTCGCCTTCGCAGCGGCCAGCGCCCGGGTCGTGGTCGGGCTGGTCAGGGGCGCGAGAAACCCGATCAGGAGGGATCCGCTCCCGAGCATCGCGATCTCGGACTCGGCCGGCGGCGCCACCTTGACGACGACGTCGGCCGCCCAGACGGACTTCGCGTCACCCAGCTTCGCGCCGGCGGCCTCATACAGCGAGTCGGGGATGATCGCCCGCTCGCCGGCACCGGCCTCGACGAGGACGTCGAGTCCGCGGGCCGTCAATTTGCGGACGACCTCGGGGACGAGCGCGACGCGGCGCTCGCCGTCGGCGATCTCGGTTGGTACACCCACGACCATGTGAGGAACCCTAGCCGGCGAGCGGGAAGGCCCGCTGGGCGAGACCCGTGAGCGCCTGCGCAGTGACCCAGACCGGCGTCTGGACGGTGGTCGCCGAGTAGCGGACGCTGCCGTCGGCGACAGAGAGGCCGTCGAGGTAGGCGAGCGGCGTGTCGGACCCGCGTCGCCTGGTCCGCGCCGGCGTGCGCCCGGCCGCGACGAGCGCCTGGATCGCCCAGGCGGTCGACTGGGCGTTCGACGGACCCCCCGGCGAGAGCGGGAAGCCGCCGTCGGGGTTCTGCTGGTCGGCGATGTACGTCCCCGCCCGGGCGACCGCGCCCCCGCGCGGGGTGCCGGCGGCGACGAGCCCCTGGAGGGCGCCGGCCGTGTCGTCGATCCCGCTCGCGCCGCCGCGCCCGGCGAAGTTGAAGCCGCCGTCGTGGTTCTGCTGGCGGGCGAGCCAGGCGCGGGCGCGGCGGATCGCCGGGTTCGAGGCGGGTGTGCCGACGGCTCGCAGGGCGAGGATCCCGAACGCCGTCTGGTTGACGAGCTCGCCGAAGGATCCGTCCTTGCGCTGGGCGGCGCGCAGCGACGCGCGCATCGAGGCCGGCGGGGCGACCCGGGCGGCGCCGAGCGCGAGGAGCGTCCGCTCGAGGTCGCCCGGGCCCTGGAGGGTGGCGGCCTGGGCGAGCATGTAGGAGACCGGCGAGTGCCCGTCGCGGACCACGCTGCGGGGATCGCGTCCGGCGGCGGCCAGGCCGAGGACGGCCCACGACGTGTAGAGCTCGTCCGACGGCTGGCCGGCCGCTGCGCCGAAGCCGCCGTCGGGGTTCTGGGTCCGTGTCAGGTAGATCACGCCGTGCCTGAGCGCGGGTGGCTGGACGGCCGCCGTGGCGACCCCGCCAGACGCCGGCGGCGGTCGGGGGGCGGCGGCGAGCGCGAGCGGGGCGATCACCAGGAGTGCGACGAGCGACGCGGCGGCGATCGGCGCCCAGCGGACGTCGATCCGGGCGCGGAAGCGGATCAGGGCGCGGACGAGGGCGGGACCGAAGGCGACGCAGAAGACGATGTTGCCGATCGCGTGGGTGATGTCGAACGGGAGGGCGGATCCCGAGATCACGACGAAGTGGTCGAACGTCAGGTCGCCGCTGAAGGCGATCCACGTCGAGAAGTTGAGGATCACGCCGTAGAGGAGCCCGGCGAAGGCGCAGGCGACGCTCAACGGGACGCGGCCGAGCCGGCGGCCGGACAGGCGGCCGAGACCGGCGCCGAGCAGGCCGATCACGCCCCAGGCGAACATCTGCCACGGCGTCCACGCGCCCTGCCCGAAGAAGAAGTTCGACGCCAGCGCGGCGACCGACCCGACGGCGAAGCCGGGCGCGGCGCCGAGCACGAAGCCAGAGAGGAGGACGATGTCGGTCGTCGGTTTGACGTCCGGCAGGGCGGCGAACGCGACCCGCCCGAGCGCGGCGAGGGCGGCCAGGGTCGCGACCAGGGCGAGCACCTTGGCCGGCGGATCGGACCGCTCGTACCAGGCGAAGCCGCCGGCGAGAGCCAGCCCCAGCAGCGCGAAGGACGCAGCCTGCCAGCCGATCATGCGACGCGTGCGATCATCGACCGGCCGATCATGCGACCGCGGGCGTCCGGCGGTGGCGGGACAGGAGCTCGGCGCCCTGATCGGGCAGCAGGGCACCCCCGGCGCCGCCGAGCACGCGGGCGGTCTCGGTCGCGAAGTACCAGCCCCCGCTGAGCACGTCCGCCGCCGGGGCGTCGGCGATCACCCGGCCGTCTGCGAGCAGGACGACACGTCGCGCGAAGGTCGCCGCGAACTCCGCGTCGTGTGTCGCGACAATTACAGCGCTGCCGCCGAGTGCTGCTGCGCGCATCAAATCGGAAAGTACGACCTTGGCCTCGCGATCCATGCCGCGGGTCGGCTCGTCGAGGCAGACGACCGCGGGCGGCCGGTCGCCGGCGCAGACGATCGCCAGGGCGAGTCGCTGGCGCTCGCCGCCGCTGAGGTCGCGCGGGTGGCGCTCGGCAAGCCCGGACAGGCCGGCCTGCGCGAGGAGGGGTGCGGGCAGCTCGTCGGCGACCCGGTCGGCGAGGAAGTAGTCGCCGGGATTCTGTAGGAGGAGCGCGACCCGCCCGGCCCGGTGGACGGCTCCCCGGGTCGGCTGGAGGAGGCCGTGGGCATGGCGCAGGAGCGTCGACTTGCCGGCCCCGTTGCGGCCCATCAGGGCGACCGTCTCGCCCGGGGCGATCTCGAGGTCGACGCCGCGGAGGATCGCCGGGCCGTCGGTCAGCTCGTGCCAGACGCCGTCGAAGCTCAGGGCAGCCGCGGCCACGCTCTCGCGCCGGGCTCGTCGGGAGCGGCGGGCCGGAGCCTGGGACGCGATCGGCGCGGTGCCTTCGGGGAGCAGGCCGTTCGCGCGGAGCGTCGCCCTGGCCTCCTTGACGCCCGCCGGAGCCGGCCGCAGGCCGACCCGGCGGAAGAGCCGGGCGGCCGGCGTCTGGAGTGCGGGAGCGTGGTCGGCCGCCCAGTCGAGGAACTCCCGCGGCCCGGCGTCGCAGACGAGCCTGCCGGCGGCCATCGCGAGCACGCGGTCGGCGGCCGCGATGCACCGCTCGAGGCGGTGCTCGACGATCACGATCGCCGTCCCCCACTCCTCGTTGAGCCGCCGCAGGAGTGAGATCAGCTCGTCGGCGGCGACCGGGTCGAGCTGGGATGTCGGCTCGTCGAGCAGGACGAGCTGCGGCCGGCCGGCGAGGGCCGCGGCCAGCGCGACGCGCTGCTGCTCGCCGCCGCTGAGCTGGCCGGTCGACCGGTCGAGCAGGCGCTCGATGCCGAGCGCGAGCGCCGCCTCCTCGACCCCCCTGGCGACGCCGGCCTCCCCGTATCCGCGATTCTCGAGCGGGAACGCAAGCTCCGCCCGGACGGTGCCCATCAGGATCTGGGTCTCGGGATCCTGGAGCAGGGTGCCGGCGACGCCGGCGATCTCGCCGGGTCCGTGCTCGCGGGTGTCGAGCCCGCCGACGGTCACCCGGCCGGCGAAGTCGCCACCGTGGAAATGTGGGACGAGGCCGCTGGCGGCGCGCAGCAGCGTCGACTTGCCGCAGGCCGACAGCCCGGCCACCAGGCAGAACTCCCCTGGCTCGATCGCAAAGTCGAGCTCCCGGATCGCCGGATCGGCCGGCCGGCCGTCGACCGGTGGATAGGCGTACGTCACGGCCTCGAAGGAGAGCACGGTCATGCCCGAGCCGGGCCGATCTCGACGGTCGTCACGGGTCGATTCCCCGGCGGTCGGCGAACGGGGCGAGCGCGACGGCGATCAGGGCGGCCGCGAGACCGAGATCGGGCAAGCCGATTGCGATCCGCAGGACGGGATCCGCGCTGAACGACGCGAGCCCGTCGAGGCGAGCGCCGGCCGCCAGCACGACCAGGCCGACGCCCGACGCCGCGAAGGCGATGTCGTGGCGCGAGAGCGGCCGGCGGCGACGGGCCGGGCGACCGGCGAGGGCATAGCCGCGGACCTCGAGCGTTGCAGCGACATCCAATGCCCGGTCGAGCGCACCGGTCGTCGTCGCCCGGACGATCGCCATCCGCCCGTGGCGAGTCGGGCCGTCCGCGAGCGCCGGCCGGCAGCGGCGGGCGTCCGCCAGGCGGCGGGCGTCGGCTTCGAGGACGGGGACGATCCGGGTCGCGAGGGCCGCGGTCACGGCTGAGCGCAGCGAGATCCGCCGGAAGATCCGCAGGAGCTCGTCCGGGTCGACGGTCGCGGTCGCGAGCATGCCGACGCAGACGGAGATGTACAGCTGGAGGCCGATCACCGCACCGTAGGTCAGGGCCTCGAGCGTGATGTCGATCTCGCCGAACGGCGGCAGCTCGCCGAGGCGGGCGAGCACGGTCAGGCCGTTGCGACTGATCAGGGTGTTGAGGACGGCGATCGCGCAGACGACGATCAGCATCACCCCCGCCGACCGGCGCAGGTCCCGGCCGATCCCGGCCAGACCGGCCGCGGCGGCGATCGCCGTGAGCAGGGCCACCAGCTCCAGCGGGTTGCGCAGGACGACGGCCGTCGCGAGCAGACCGAGCGCGTACGTCGCGCCGCAGGCGGCCCGCGCAGCGTGCAGCGGGCTGGGCCGCCGCCGGTAGGCCAGCGTCAGCCCGGCGCTCATCGACGGCCTGTCCGGCCCGCCAGGATCCCGGCCGACCACGCTAGGGCGATCACCGGCCGGAGACGGGGAGGGGAATGCCGACGTCGTTGGCCACGGCGAGCGCGAAGTCGTCGTGGAGGTCGTCGGACTGGAAGGCCTGGGCGGCGGCCGAGACGCCGGCCTGGTCGGTGCCGGTCACGATCCAGACGGGGGGATCTCCGGACAGCCGGACCGCGGCGACCAGGCCGCTGCCCGGGCCTAGCGTCCGGGCGGTCGCGCCCGTCTGGTCGAGCAGGGTCAGGGTCGAGCCGGTCGCGTTCATCCGGGCGTAGACCCCGCTCGTCTTCGGACCGTCCTCGAGCTGGCGGGCGGCCGGGTCGTCGCGGAGCAGAGGCCAGGTGCCGACGATCACGCGGAGCACGTCGTCGTACTCGGCGAGCGCGAGGCCGCCGCGGGCGGCCGGAATTCCGTAGCCGGTCAGCTCGTGGGAGATCGTCGAGCAGGCCGAGCTCTGCGGCTGGACGCACTCGACCCGCACGGGCAGCTTCTGCCCGCCGAAGCCGTCGAGGAACGGTTCGGGGAAGGCGCCGACGACGGCGGGGATGTCAGACGAGCCGGCCCAGTCGTGGTAGTCCCACCAGACGTGGTCGTTGGCGTTCAGCTTGGTCGCGGCGGCACCCTTGGTCGCCTCGACGCCGTTCACGTAGTAGAACCAGTCGGCCGGGCCGCCGTCCTCGCGTCCGCCGGCGATCCCGTCGATCGACTGGACGAAGCCGCCGCCGTAGCGGGTCGTGACCTTTGCCTTGGCCTCGAGCATCTGCATCACGGTGTCGCTGCCGGCAAGCCCCGACACCGGCATCTCGGTGAGCGTCCGGGAACCGAAGTCCCGCGTCACGGTCAGCGCCACCCCGCTCGGCGGACTGCCCGGCCCGAGGCCGCAGCCGGCGAGCAGGAGGCCGGCGCCGAGCGCGAGGGGGAGCCGGCTACTCCACACGAAAGACGATCCGACTCCGGCCGGCGACCTGGGTGGGCTGGACGTTGCCGGCACCGTCGACCGCCTGGACGTCGAGCACGTACCGACCCGCCGGGAGGGGCTTCTTGAGCAGGTAGGAGAACGGCGACGGCGGACCGACCGTGAACCACGCGGCATCCTCGATCTTGCACGACCCGTCGACCAGGGTGGCCCTGGTCGCACTGTAGACCTGGCAGACACCGTGGCTCTGGCGGGTCAGCCGCAGGCGAATCGTCTTGATTCCGGACGGGTCGGCGCCGACGCTGCCGTTCAGCTCGCGGGGGCCCCTGCCGTGGCGGTAGTGACGACCCTCGGGGATCTGGAGGCGGGCGATCGGCGCGGTCTTGTCGAGCGTGCCACAGAGGCCGTCGGCGCCGTTCGTCGCACACGCGGGTGCCGGCTTGGACCCGGTCGCCGGCGGCGTCTGCCCGACCACTGGTCCCGTGCTGGAGCCGCCGGTCGAGTGTGAGGTCCCGCAGTTGCCGTCGTTGCCGTTGTGGACGCAGATCACGCTCTCGGTGCGCACGGAGTTGGCCGCGGTCGCGCTCAGCAGGTAGGACCCGGGCGTGCTCAGGGTGAGCGTGGCCTGCCCGCCGGCGCCGGTCACGGCGCTCACGCCGTCGCCGGCGACGGTCGCACCGACCAGGGCCGTGGGAGTGCCGCCGGCGTTGGGATAGGCGAGCACGCCGGCGGTGAAGGCCGCCCCGCTCTGGACGACGGTCGGCGCCGCTAGGGCGAGCACCGAGGGTGGGACGTAGCCGGCCGGGCAGGTCGGACCGAAGCAGTCGGGGAAGAAGAGGATCTGGTCGCCGGGGTTGAGCTGCTGCTGGCAGATCCCGAGGTTGGCGGGGGCGTTGTCGATCCAGAAGGACCAGAAGCTGCCGTCGGTCGGGCTGACTGGATGGAGCTCGCCGAGGATCGAGTTGACCTCGTAGTCGCCGAAGCTCGAAAAGTACGTGCCGCTCCAGGTCGCGCCGGTCGCAAGCTCGAGGGCGCGGGCGGCGCTCGTCCCCGGACAGGTGTGGCCGGTGACGGGATCGTTCGCCGGGTGGAAGGCCGCGGCCTGGGTCGTGACGGTGGTCGGGGCGAGCAGTGTCTGGGTCGAGCCCTCGATGCGGATGCCGACGAGTCCGGGGGTCGGCGTCGCGGCCACGGCGGTGGTGCACCAGCAGGCGAGGGCGATGACTGCTGCGACGGTGGATCGACCTAGGACGCTTCGCACGAAGCAACCCCTTTCCGTGAGGTTCGTCGGCTTGTGGTCGGCAGCGCCTGGAGACCGTGCACCGAGGACCACCAACCGGAATCACGGGCATCCTAGTCGTCTGTCAGACTCGCGGCATGACCGTGAACCTGACCCGGATCTACACGAAGCTGGGTGATCGCGGGGAGACCCATCTCGGTGACATGAGCAGGGTCGCAAAGACCCATCCGCGGATCGAGGCATACGGGGACGTCGACGAGCTCAACGCCCAGATCGGGGTCGCCCTGTCGATCGCCGGCCTGCCCGACCGGTACGCCGGGTGGCTGGCGGCCGTCCAGAACGATCTCTTCGACGTCGGCGCGGATCTCGCGGTCCCGCCCGGCGGCGAGCGCGAGCGGCTGCGGGTCACCGGCGAGCAGGTCGCGTGGCTCGAGCGGGCGTGCGACGAGGTCAACGATACGCTCGAGCCGCTCAAGTCCTTCGTCCTGCCGGGCGGGAGCCCGGCCGCCGCCCAGCTCCACGTCTGCCGGACCGTCTGCCGGCGGGCCGAGCGCCGGGCGGTGGCGCTCGCCCTGTGCGAGGGGGAGGAGGTCGGCGCGGAGGTCGTCCGCTACCTCAACCGCCTCTCGGACCTGCTCTTCATCCTGGCTCGCGGTGCCAACGACGGGGACGAACCCCTGTGGGAGCCGGGCCGCTCGCGCTGAGCAGACGGGCGCCGGGCTCCGGCTGGGGACGCAGGGCAAAGGTCATCGCGACGGCGAGCGCCGCGGCCAGCAGGGCGATCGTCGCGGCGCCGGCGACGAACGAGAGGTGCGACGCGCTGTAGACGGCGACCACGTGCCCGCGCATCGCGACGAGCCCGATCGCCCCGCCGAGGCTCAGGGCGAGGATCCCGGCCGGTGCGAGGAGGTCGCCGGCTCCGGTGGCGACGCGGCCGACCGCACCGCGGGCCGAGCGCTCCGGCCAGCGGGCCTCTGCCGCCCAGAGCCCGGCCAGCGCCAGCGAGGTCCAGCCACCGGCGACGAGGAAGCCGCCGAGGACGTCGCTGGGGAAGTGCCAGCCGAGGACGAGGATCGAGTAGCTGACGCCGATCGCCAGCGCCGTCCCGAGCAGGGCGACGAGCGGCCGCAGGCGGCGTGGGGAGACGAGGACGGCGGCGAGCGCGATCATCATCGACGCGGTCGCGTGGCCGCTGGGCCACGACGCGACCGCCGTGTCGGCGCCGGCGCCGAGCCATTCGGAGGCGCGTGGATGGCCGACGAGCGGCTTGAGGAGCTCGGTCGTCGTGCTCGCGAGGACCATCGCGATCGGCACGGCCACGGCGACGCGCGGCCGGCCTCGGATGAGGGCGACCACGGCGAGGACGACGGCGGCGACGGCGTACGGGCGTGGGTCGACGAGGTGGGCGATCGCGTTGGCGACGACCTCGACGCGGGGCCGGCGGAGCTGGGCGAACCCGTAGAGGGTCGCCGAGTCGTGGGCCTGGGCGATCGGCACGACGAGCGCGACGACGCCGGTCAGGACGAGCCCGACCACGCAGACCAGGGCTGCGCGGAGAGCATCGGCCGGACGGTGTCGCATGACCGACCCAGGGTAGCCCGGGGGTCTTAAGCGGCGGCTAAGAGGTCGACGCGGCTAAGCGGTCGAGGTCCCCACGCGCGAGGACCGCCGGGTCGGGGATCGGGGTCGCGGCGACGATCAGCCGCCTGGCGTGGTCGAGCTGGGCCGACGGGCCGACTCCGAGGGCGGCGACGACGCGGCCGGCGGCGAGGTAGAAGAGCGTGAAGTCGCCGTCGCCGATCGACCCGCGGATGACCTCGTCGTCCCAGGCGGCGGCCGGGCCGACGTACTCGAGGGAGGCCCAGTCGGCCAGATCCGAGAAGAAGTACGGGACCGCGACGTGCGGGCGGTCCTGGCCGAGCATGTTGCGGGCGGCCGTGCGCGCCTGCTCGGCGGCGACGTCCTCGTGCTCGATCCGCAGGACGCGGCCGTGGACGGCGGACGCGTACTCACAGATGTCGCCGGCGGCGTAGACGCCGGCCTGGGAGGTCTCCAGGCAGGCGTCGACGAGCACGCCACCGGAAGGCCCGAGCGCGAGGCCGGCCTTGCGGGCGAGCATGACGTCGGGGATCGCCCCCACCCCGCAGACGACCGCGTCGGCCGGGATCGCCCGGCCGTTTCCGGTCACGACCGTCCGGACGCGGTCGCCGTCGCCTTCGAAGCGGTCGATCTCGTCGTCGCCGACGACGTCGATCCCGTGGGCTTCGAGGATCTCCTGGAAGAAGTGGCCGGCCTGGGCGCCGAAGTGGCGCTCGAGGGTGACCGCCTCCTGCATCAGAATCGTGCACTTCTTACCGAGCGCCGTCAGCGAGGCGGCGACCTCGCAGCCGATGTACGACCCGCCGACGATCACGATCCGCTCGACGCCGTCGATGTCGCGTCGCAGCGAGTCGGCGTTGGCCAGCGCCCGCAGGTAGTGAATCCCGTCGAGCTGGCTCCCGTCGACCCCGAGCCTGCGGACCATCGCTCCCGTGGCGAGCAGGGCGGTCTCGAACTCGACCGTCTCCCCGCTTGAGAGCCTGGCCGTCCGGGCGACCGGGTCGAGCTCGGTCACGCTGGTCCTGACCTTGAGGTCGATGTCGTGCTCGGCCCACCACCCCGGCTCGAAGACCAGCGTCTGGGCGCGGGTCTCGCGACCCTGGAGGTAGGCCTTGGAGATCGGCGGACGGTGGTACGGCGGGTCGAGCTCGCGGCCGACGAGCAGGATCGAACCGTCGGCGCCCTCCTCGCGGAGCGTCCGGGCTGCCGTCGCCCCGGCGATGCCGCCGCCGATCAGGAGATGTTCGACGCGACGGTCGGCGGGCATCCGCGGACCTTAGAAGACTCGGCCCGACGAGCGCCGCCGCTAGCGGTCGCGCCTGCTGGACGGTCGGCCGGCCGGCGGTTCGCGCGGGGTCGGTCCGCGAGCAGTCTGGCCAGGCTGACGCGGCGGCCTGGGAGCGCTCCGGCCGGGCGGCCTCGGAGTGGTCCGGCGGGGCGGCCTGGGCCGGGAGCCGGGGTCTCGCGGGTCGTCTCGAGCGGCCCGGAAGCGATCGGGCGCACGGTCTGCCGCGCCGTCGAACTGCCGCTCGCGGCGGGTGACCGGTGCCGGGTTCGCGCGGGCCGGCGCCCGGTCACGGGGCCGCTTCTGCCTGCGTGCGGCCTTGGCCTGCTCGCGCTCTGCGACCCGGGTCTCCTGCGACCAGTCGCGGCGCCGCTCGAGCGCACGATCGATCTCGAGCTGGGCACGCCGCCGCGGGGTCCCGGGCAGGGCGGCGTAGTCGGACGGGCGCAGACCGGCGAGCGGCGCCAACTCGGCGTAGTCGCGGCGGCCGCGGCGTCTGTCGCGCGGCGACGCGACCAGCGGTCGCAGCTCGGCCTGGCGGTCGAGGAACCCGGTCTTCCGGTCGCGCTGGTCGGAGTCGTGGACGACACCCGTCAGGCGGGTGTTCTCGTCGCCCCTGCGGACCGCCGTCCGCGCGGCGGAGAGCTCGCCGGTGGCCGACGCGAGCTCGGCGTCGACGGCCTGCGCGCGAATCGACAGCGACGCGGCACGGCGGGCGTCTCCTTCGAGCGTCGCCCGGTCGTGCTCTCTGCGCAGGACCTCGCGCCGCTCCCTGAGCCCGGCGAGCTCGGCCTCGCGGGCGGGTGCGCCGGCGACTGTCGAGACGGCTTGGGCATGCTCGCGCTCGAGCGTCCGCGATACCTGTTGGGCCAGCTCGGTCTTCCGGTCGGCCGGCGGGGCCTTCGGGTGCCTGCGGTCCGGGGGCCGCGGCGGAATGCTCCGCCCGGCGTCCCACGCGGTCTTCGCCGTCCGGCCGACCGACCTGATCAGCGGCCCGCCGAGTCTCATCGCCTGGTGAGCCGCGAACAGCCGGCTGCCGATCGACGCCCGGCGGGTCGACTCGCCGCGCTCGTGGAGCACGTGCTCGAGCAGCTGGTGGCGGTGGTTGAAGACGATCCACCAGAACGCCGCGATCAGCAGCCACTGCGTCCACCAGCCGAGCGTCCCGAGCTCGCCAAGGACCCGCAGCATCAGGAGGGCGACGCCGAGGAAGACGGAGTAGACGAGCTTGGCGACGACCGAGCCGAGCAGGCGCAGCGACCAGAGGCGGAACACCGCACGGCCACCTTCCCCGAGTGCGGGCGCGAGGACGGCGATCGGAGCGAGCAGGAGGTAGAGCACGGCGAGCAGCGCCGAGCTGAGCAGGCGGAGCGCGAGGAAGCCGAGGAAGCCGAACATCCCGAGCTCGCCGACCGTGATCAGGAGGAGGCCGCCGATCCGGGCGATCGTCCCGTTCTCGGTGCGGAACTCCGCCTCCGGGGCGGTCGCAGCGATGCAGGACGTGTCGGTGAGCGACCCGCAGAGGGTGCTGAGGAGCGACGGGTCGAGCGGGTTGGCGTTGATCGAGTTGCGTCTCGGGCCGTTGGCCGGCAGCGCGAGGAACAGCTCGCCGTTCGTCCTTGCGGCCTCGATCGCGACCGCCTCCGCGCGAGCCTGGCTGGCCGCCTGCTGGCTGCCGGCCCCGGACGCGTCGATCAGGAGGATCTGCCGCGCCGTCGCACGGAGGCCCGGATCGAGCTGACGAGGATCGTCGCACCAGGCGACGTTGCCGAACTCGAGGTAGCACCACGGCGTGCCGACGGCCGCCTCGAAGACCTGCCCCATGCCGTCCTCGAGACTCCGGGCCGGGTGGGTCGGGTCGCCGGTCGCGCTGGCAGCCAGCACGCCGAGGCTCGCCTGGTTGGCCAGCTGGCTGACCGCGCCGACCGTGTCAGCGGGATCGACGATCACCCACAGGCCGCCGATCATCATCGCGAGCATCAGGGCGAACTGGCCGAGCGTCTCGACGACGCGCCGGCGGATCAGGCCGTTGTAGAGGAAGGCGACCGCGGCGATCGCGAGGACCGTGGCCAGCCAGGGAGTCGTCAACGCCCGGTGCATCGATGCCAGGCCGCTTGAGATCGGCCCGAGCGTCCCGGATCCGAGCAGGTCGATCGAGTAGCACCATTCCAGCGCGACGATGAGGACGTCCGTGATCCAGACCAGGCCCATCCAGAGCGGCGTGAGGACGAAGTCCTGGACGAGCGTCGCCAGGTCGTTCTTGAGTCCGCCGACCAGCGGGAGGTCGATGTGGATGTCGAACTGGTAGTTGTCGATCGGCGCCGGCGACGCGGCGACCCCGGATGCGGCGCAGTTCGCGCGGGCGGTCGGCGACAGCCCGGCCAGCCGGCCGGGAGCGCACGACGGGCTGCCGAGGCCGTTCGCGACGAGCGGGCCCGGGCCGGGCAGAGAGGAGACCTGCGCGCTCGGGTCGGTGCTCGGCGCGGGCGTGCCTGCCGCGGCGGGCGGAGCCGTCGGAGCGGTCGGAGCCGTCGGAGCCGTCGGGGCGGTCGGAGCCGTCGGGGCGGTCGGAGCCGTCCGAGCGGTCGGGGTCGCCGCCGGCGCCGTTGTGGCGCGCGTCGGGGCGGTTGTGGCGCCCGTCGGCGCGGTTGTGGCGCCCGCCGGTGCGGCTGACGCCGAGGCCGCGGGCGGGACGGGGCTGGTCCTGGCCGGCGCCGCCAACGCGGGTCGCGCGGCGATGGCTGGGGCGAGGCCGAGGGCGAGCGCGAGGGCGACGACGAGGGCGCGTCGGAGGGCAGCGACGGCGCGGCGTGCCCAGCGACGGCCTCGCGATCTCCCGAGGTCAGCCGGCCGGCTCACGCTCGTCGGCTCGCGGCGTCGTCGAGAGGGCACGGAGCAGCCACGGCGCGACGATGTCGACTTGGACCGCCTCGACACGGCCACGGTGGTCGCGCATCAGGCAGCGCCCGGCGTCGAACTCGAGCAGGCTGCGGCGGAGGGCCTGGTCGTCGGGGTCGAGGTCGAGCAGACGCAAGGCACGAGCGGCTTCGTTCTCGCTGCGCAGGCCGAAGACGAACGTCGCGCCGATCAGGTTCTCGAGCGAGTCGCGACCGTCGAGCAGGGTGTCGCTGACCAGCTGGGTCGAGATGATCGGCACGGCCAGCTCGGAGCGGCCCATCCGCTGGAGCGAGGCCAGCAGCATCCGGCCGACCGGGTCGCCCAGCAGGCGCCAGCCCTCGTCGAAGCTGAACAGCTTGAGGCGGGTCCGCTCGGCGGCCATCAGCTGCATCGCGAACATCGCGATCAGGCGGACGATCTGCTCGCCGACCCGTTCGGCCACCGAGTAGTCGCCGCGGGAGGTGCCGGGCTGCGGACCCGGGAGATCGCGGATCGGGATGTAGGTGACCTGCTGCCCGCCGACGGGGGCGAGACGGACGTCGGGGTCGGCGAAGCCGAGCTGCGTCAGCCCGGCGCGGGCATACACGGCGAGCGTCTTCGCGACCTGTCGGTCGACGTCGTCGCCAGCCGCGAGGGCCTTGACGACCTCGAAGCAGGTCGGCCGATCCGCCCGACCGACGACGGCGTCGACGGCGCTGACGACCGACGTCTCCCAGGCGGCGTCCGACCGAGCCGGGAGGAGGTCGCAGAGGAAGGAGACGGCCGCGTCGTGGCGCATGTGCTCGGGCGCGACCCGCAGCGGATCGAGCATCCCGCGCAGAGCCCGGTCGGGGCGGAGAGCGATCGTCTCGGTATGGCGGGCGACCTCTTCCAGGCGATGCATCCGGTGGTCGCCCTTCGGGTCGCAGTCGATCACCCGCGCGCCGAGCAGGAAGCCCTCGTAGAGGAGCTTCTGGTCGAGCGTCGTCTTACCCGACCCGAGCGCCCCGAGGCTGAGGATCGCTGCGTTGCGGTCGGTGTCGGATCCCTCGCGCAGGTTGAAGCGCACCGGCTGACGCGACCCGCCGAGCGTGTGGCCGAGGTAGAAGCCCCGGCGTGACCCGACCGCATGGGTGGCGATCGGCATCATCGCGGCGACCTGTTCGGGAGTCAGCACGTCGTCGTAGCCGCGAACCCGGGTCCGCTGACCCGGCAGGTGCTGGAGGAACAGCTCGAGCTGGTCGCCGACCGGTCGGTGCAGGCGGATCTCGCCGAACGCCCGCCGGCATGCGCCAACCCGCCGCTCGAGCTCGGGCTCGCTGTCGGCCGCAACCGCGACCGCGAGGGTCGCCCGCAGCAGCGGAGGATGACTCGCCGACTGGAGGTAGGCCAGGAGATCCCGGGACTCCTGGGTGCGCTTGTAGCCGAGGTCGCTAACGCCCTGGTCGCCGTCTGCCTCGGCTCTGAGGATCTGGTCGGCGTCCTGAACCCGGCGGCGGACGAGCCGGAGCGCGAGGTCGTTGGGCAGATGACGGGCGTTCAGCGTCAGGTCGACGGCGAACGGGAGCGATTCCGGCGCGGCGAACATCAGCTCGAGCCGCGAGCCCGGGAAATCGGCCCGCTCGGGAAGCGCCCCGGCGACGAGGTGGGCCTGCCAGCTCGTCCCGGACTCCGATTCGATGCGCAGGCTTCGGCCGCGGTTCTCGACATAGCCGTCGAACCACCGCAGCAGGTCGGCCTCGAGCGGCGCGAGGACGGCCTGACCGTTGCGCTCGAAGACGAGCGCCTGCGGCTCGTGCAGGCCGTCGACCACAGGCTCGCCGACCGCCCGGCAGAAGGCCCGCCGGATCAGCCATTGAACCTCGACCGTGCGGGCCGGCCGGACGTCGAGAAAGCCGGCTACCCGCGCGTGGACCTCGTCCGCTCGGACACGCAGCCGCTCCAGCTCCTCATGAGCCAGGAGGCGACGGTCCGGTAGTGCGAGGGCCTCCCGGAGGGCGGCGACCACGCTCCGCGGAGACCGCTCGAACAGGCCTGAGACGTAGCTGCCGACGTCTCGCTCGGGCGCCTCCAGGCTGACCGCCAGGAAGACCGCCGGGATCGCCCGGCCGACGGCCCCGTCAAGCCCGTCCCGATGTTCGGCCACGTAGCGGCGGTGCGCCGCGTCGTGGGGCCCGGCGTAGGACTCGAGAAGCTCGGTCGCATACGCATCGAGATCCCACGGCCGGCTGACGCGGATCAGCTGGATGTCCGCCTCGACAGCCTCGACGGCCGCGAGCAGCCGGCTGAAGATCTCGTGCTTTCGCTCGCTCGAGAGCGCCGCGTACGACGTCGCCGGGACCGCGAACAGCCCCCACGGGCCGCTCGCGCCGAGCAGGCAGTTGCCGTAGACGAACGACACCGGCGCTCGCAAGGCGCTCAGGCCGGCTCGGCTGCGGGACGAACCTCTAGCACGGCGCCGTCGGCGAGCTCGAGCCCGACGGCTCGGCCCAGCGGCCGGTGGTCGCGGCGGGCGTGGATCGTCAAGTCGGCCCGGCGGCGGCCGCGGAGCACTGACGGCGGCCACTCCGCCCGGTCGTGCGGGTAGGCGACCTGGACGGCCCCCGGCCCGCGGTAGCGCAACCGGCGAAACCGGCCGTCCGACCCGTCCGGGATCAGCGTGACCGGCGGCGGCCTCCATCTCGTGCCGGGTGCCGGAGCACGCGCCAGGCCGCAGCGCCAGCGGGGCGTGACGCAGTGGATCGCCAGAGCCCGGGCCGCGTGGTGGAACGGCCTCCCGTCGATCCTGACGATCGTCGCCAGTGCGGCGCCGATGATCGGCAGGCCGAGATCGACGACGTACCACGGAAGCAGGCCGAGGACCCACGACGTCGGCGGCATGCGGCCGGCGATCACGCAGGCCGGGGTCAGCGCCGCCGCATAGAGGATCCCCCGGAGAGGGATGCCGGCCGGGTTGAGCCTGACGGTGTCGACCCGGTAGACACGCCGTTCGAGGTCGAACACCGCCCGGAAGGAGCGAATCTCCACGTCGGCCTAGCTTCCGAAGAGCAGCGACACCGTTGACTGGAGCATGTTGATCCCCGCCGGGCTGACCAGGAGAACCGCGACGATGCCGATCGCGATGACACCGACGGCCTCCTTGAAGTCACGCTTGAAGAGCAGGATCACCGCCGCCACCGACAGGGCGAGCCCGATCAGGCTGAGGCCGATCTTGCGGCCGGTGTCGCCGGCCCGGCTGGCTGCCGCCTCGAGCGAGCCGTTGCCGGGCGTCGTCGCCTGGGCCAGCGGCAGCCCGGCCAGCGCTGTTGCCGGCGCTGAGAGCGCGGTTGCCGGCGCTGAGAGTGCGGTTGCCGGCGCTGAGAGCGCGGTTGCGGGCGCGGCGACCGCGCCGAGCGTCAGCCCGACCAGGATCGCCGCCGCGTGGCGTCGGCCGATGACTGCGCCGGCCGAACGCGACCGGCGCCGCGTCTCTGGCGGGGCTGGTGGATTCGCCTGCCAACCGGCTGGTGAGCTGCCGTGCACGGATGCCGCGCCGGCGCGGCATCCATCGGTCGTGATCTGTCGGTAGGTCATCTCTGCTGTCTCCTCCATCGCCTGGGTCTCCCTCATGTCCTGGGTCACGTCCTCGGGTCTGTCTGGATCGCCGTGATCAGCCAGCGGCCGGCCGTACGCACGACGCCCAGCTCGTAGGTCAAGGTGAACGACGTCCCCTCGGCGTCGTGAGCGACGACCGTCGCCAGGACCGCGCCGTCGAGCTCGACCCGGAGCGTCTGGATCTCGTCGACGCCGAGCGCAACGGTCGGGGTCGAGACGACCGTCCCGGGCGCCAGGTCGGCCGCCAGGTTGGCGCTCGAGCCGGCCAGATAGTTGCGCAGCGCGCGGCCGATCACGGCGCTCAGCGATGGATCGTCCACCGCTCCGACGCCTCCGCCACCAAGCCCGGCGGCCGGCGCGATCGCGGGCGGCCCGACGAGCGCCGGATACCGGCCGAGTCGCAGGGCGCCGTCGGCTGCCCGAACGACGTCGACCGACAGGTAGGTGAGCTGGGTCGCCCCGGTGTCGACCGCCACCGTGTAGACGTGCTCCCCCGGCCCGCCGACCCGCGCCTGCACGACCTCGGCCCAAGCGACGTGCTGCGAGCCGCCCGCTGGCTGACCGAGGCCCAGATCGGGGTCGGTCGCAGCGTTCACGAACGCCGTCAACCCGGCCGCGTGCGCGGCCGGCGCGGCCGCGCTCCAGGTGAGGTAGCGCCGCGCGAACAGGATCGCAAAGCCCTCGGCCCCGGGATCGGGAACCGCGACCCGCGCGAGATGGGCAGCCGGCGGTCGCGGCGGCGCGATCGCGAAGCGCGCGGTCGCGATGATCCCGATCCCCGCGACCCCGTACAGCACCCATCGCGTCAGCGACGCCGACGCCCGAACCCGCCAGAACGCCCGCGTCTCCAGACGGACCCGCGCGCCGCTGCGGTCGGGCTCGCTCATCGCTCGAACCCGAACTCCGGCTCCGGCGAGCCGGCCCGACCTGACTTCGCCCCCGCGCCGGCTCGGCCGCCGTCCACCGGGCGGACCGGGCTTGGCGAGGCCTCGGCGCTCGGGGTCGGGCCGTCGCTCGGGGCCCCGGCCGGTCCCTGTGACGCCGGACGGTCGACCCCGCCGCGCTTCGCGGGGACCACCGTCGCGTGTCGTCGACTCGGAGGCCGCGTGCTCGCACCGGCAGCCGGCGACGCCATGACCGGCCCCGACTGCCCCGGGCGGGCGTCAGTGCGAGCGGCCGGCAACTGCGTCACACGCCTGGGCTGTCCGGTCGCGCCCGCCGGCTGTCGGGACATTGCCGGCAGGGCACCCGTCGCCGGGCTCGCCTCCGGGCGCGGTCTCGGACGCTGGCCTACGCCCGCCAACTCCGTCCCGAGTGTCCGGACGATCAGGAGCACGGCGACCGCCGCACCGACGAACACGACGCCGACGCGCATGGCTCGACGACCTCGGCCGGGCGACGGCGAGATCGACGGCGACGGCTGCTCCCCAGCGCTTACGCGACCGACGTCCGGTGACCAGACACTCTCCAGATCCGCGTCGCCCGGCGACCAGACATCCGTCGGATCCGCGTCATCCGGAGACCAGACACCCGCCCCGCCCTCTTCGTCCAGCCCCCAGTCGACCCCAGCGTCGCCGTCCGGCGACCACTCGTCCCAGTCACCCAGGCCCCCGCCAGACTGCTCACTCGAGCCAGCCGCGACGGGATCTGGGTGGTCGGTCAGGTCGACGCCACCGAGCAGCTGCTCCTCGTCGAGCACGCTGTAGAGCGCGCTCGGGCGTCGACGCCTCATCGGCCGGACCCCGAGTCGACGTGCTGCGGATGATCTGATCGCGAAATAGGCACGGTGTTCCTCCGCAACCAGTCCGACGATCCCCTTCACGCGGGACAGGTCTGGTCCCGTTGCCTCGGTCCCCACCCGCGACTGCGTCGGGGACGAGCCGCCACGACTGGCTCTGTCGAGCACCTTGTCGACGTCCATGCGAACACCGTTCGGATGCGAACACCGTTCGGATGCGAACACCGTTCGCGTTCGCTGGAGGCAGGTCTCGATCCCAGCGATCAGGTCGGCGACCCGCATCGAGACGCTGCGCCGCCGGGCCTCCCCCTGGCTCGACACGACGCCGGTACCGCGCCGCCAGTCGCGCGGCTAGTGCTCGAAGCTGCCGAACTCCGACTGTGCCTGGCCGCTCCCCTGCCCTGACTGCGGCGTCGACGCCGCCGGCGACCCGACCGGCACCGACGACGCGCTCGCGGCCGGCGACCCCCCGGGTGCCGACGACCCGCTCCCGACGGGCGAACCCGACGGTGCGTGCGTTGCGCTCGACGTCGGCGACGCCGGACCCGTGCCCGGCTGGGTGGAGACCGGCGTCCCGGTCGGTACGCCCGACCCCGCGCCGGCGAGGGAGCCGACGGATGCGGATCTCATCAGCACGGCCGCCGTATGCGCCGACCCGGCCGAGAACTCCCGCTCGGCGACCTCGACCGCCAACTGCCCCCGGGCGAGACTCGACCGGCCGGTCGCGGCCGAAGAAGACGTCCTGGCACCGGCAACCGCGGCGGTGAGCCCCCGAGCGTGCGCCGGGCTCCGCGTCGCCGCTCTCTCCCGCACGACCACCCGCGCAACGTGAGCCGACCGACCCGGCCGCGGCGTGCCCGCGCAGATCGCGTAGCCACCGGCCGCCCCGGCCAGGCACGCGGCCGCGACGCCGAGCTTCAAAACGCCGGCCCCGACCGCAGACCCGCCCGCCACGCCCGCGGCCCCGGCCTCGGCACCCCCGCCGCCGCCCGGCAGCCCGAGCACGCGACGGAGCGCCAGGACGGCGCCGCCGAGCTTGCCGAGTAGACCCGCGCGGACGAGCACGGGCGCCGGGAGGAGGGCCGCGACCTGACGCGACGCCCGGTCGAGCGCCCGCAGCCGCGCCGAGCACGCCGTGCAGTTGGCCAGATGAGCAGCTGCCCGTCGACCCTGTTCGTCGGTCGCCGCCCGCGCCGCGAAGGCGATCAGATCGGGCTCGAGCCGGGCGCACCGCTCGCCGACCTCGTACTCGGCGACCAGCGCCCGCAACCGGCTCCGGCCGCGCTGCGCGACCTTGCGGAACTTCTCGCTCGACCACCCGAACCGCCGGCAGAACTCGGCACAGTCCATGTCGAGGCTGATCTGACACGCCAGGACCAGCCGCTGGTCTTCGGTCAGCTCGTCGGCGACCTCACGCAGCCGGCCGACCTCGATCCGACCGACGACCCGACGGACGACCTCCGCCTGCGGATCCTCGAGCTCGCCGGCACCCGCCTCCGGAGTGTCGACCGGCAGCGCCGTCGCGATCGCCGTCTCGATCGGGCTCCGTCCGCCGATCGCCCGCCTCCGGTCGTCGATCCGCGAGGAGAACTTCTGCTCGAGGGCGTTCTGGATGTGCTCCGAGCTCGCGAACGGGTCCCGCTTGGCCCGCGCCACCAGCTCCAGCGTCGCCTGGCTGTAGCAGTCCTCGAGATCCTCCCACCGCAGCCGACGCCGGTGGATCCGCAGCAGACGGTCGCGGCGGGCGTCGGCGACGCGCGCGACAGCCTCGACAGGGTCCTTGACAGGCGCCATGTGCGTCCCATCCGACGGGGTCGGCGCAAACGGGACAGGGGAGGCGGAAGGTTGCAGCGCAGCGGCAGGCTCGGGGTCCGCCGCAGTCTACGCAACGCTCCGTGCCCGCCCCCCAACCCAGGCCAGGCCGGGCTGCCGGCGACCGAATCTGCGGACGCCGTACACTTTCCCCAGGCCCCGCAAGCGCGTTTACCGTTCCAGAGAATCCCGCAAATGTCGACCGGACCAGCACACGAGACCTCACCCGGCCAGTTGACACCGTTCTCGGTCGACTGCTCCCGGACCGATGGCGGCCCGGTGATCGCGGCGATCGCCGGAGACGTCGACATCGCCAACGCCGAGAGCCTCGTCGACGCCGTGCTCACCCGGGCCCAGACGGACCCCAAGCCGGGAGTCGTGCTCGATTTCACCGCGGTCGACTTCATGGACTCGACCGGCATCCGCGCGATCCTCGAGATCGCCCAGCACCTCGACGATGACGACGCGGCCGGACTCGTCCTGATGAACCCGGCCAGTAGCGTCGCCAAGCTGCTCTCACTCGCCGGCCTCGACGACCGGATCCCCGTCGCGACCAGTCTCGAGCAGGCCCTCGCCGTGCTCGCGGCCTCTGCCGACCAGACTTAAGCGACCCGTCGCTCAGAGCAGGCGGCGACGCCCACGACGGCCGGCCCCGAGCGCGATCGGACCCGCCCGACGGGCGAGCTCGGCGAGTCGCAGCTCGCTGATCAACGCCCTCAACTCCGCCCGTTCGGCCTTCGTGAGATTCGCCAGCCGGCCTCGCGAGCGGGTCACGAGGGTCTGGAGACGAGTCCGATGGCGGGACGGGATCGACAGCCAGTGGTCACGGACGATCACGCCCAGCTGGGCCAGCGTGATCGCGGCGCCCAGCGCCCCGACCTTGCTCCGCAGGCTCATCTCCCGCCCTCCCGGCCCTGCGCGGTCCGCGGCCGGACCGCCGCAGCATGCCGGTTGCGCTGATCGCGTCTGGTCACGGCCGGCAGAATACCGCGTTGACCACGGCCCATCGTCGGACTAGCCTTGGCCACGTGTCCAAGGTCGCAGCCCTTCTGGCGATCACGGTAGCCGTCACACAGATCGCAGCCGCCCCGGCTCAATCCTCGGTTCCCGCGCAGAAGGTCGTCGTTCCCAAGCTCGTCGGGCGCCACGAGAGCGCCCTGCACTGCACGCTCCTGCATCGCGGGCTCAAGCTCCTCATCCAGGGCTACGTGATCGATCCAACGACCGATTGCGACCTCGCCCTCGCCGGCGTCCAGCATTCGCCGGATCCGATCATCACGAGCCAGTCGATTCGCTGGGGTCGGCGCGTCAGGCGCGGGACGATCATCAAGGTTCAGACCGACTGTGACAACGTCCCGTGCGGCTAGCGAGCGGTTCTTCGGAGTGAGCTCGCCGGCCACGCCCGGCGGCGCAATGCTTTGTTGCAGCAGCGTCCTCGGCCTGACCGCGGCTATCGAGATCGATCTCCAGCGAGAACAACCACGGACGACGAACACTGTTCGCGTGACCGGACCGACGACAACGTTCTCAAGAGATCAGTGGTGGCCGCGTCGCTCGAGCAATCACCAGCCCAAACCGACGCACAGGACTGGCTCGGTGGAGGATCTGCGGGCAGAACAGCGAGCGGCGGCCGAGGAATCGAAACCTCGAGTGACGGTTTCGGAGACGCGTGCCCGCGTCATTTCCTCAGCGCGAGTCGGTACTTGCGGGTTGCTGCGCTGCATCCTCCGCCGCGGCGCGGTTGCCGTCAGCAAGATCGAGGAACATCTTCAGATGCGGTGCCGATGCGTCTCCCGCTGCCGGGAGCATGTGGCCGAACCGGTCGAACGTCCATCATGATCGTGCTGCTAGCACCCCTCGCCCGCGGCCACCGCTTCTCGATCCGTTCGCCGAGGACACGACTACCACCGCTCATTCTGCCGTACCGGCCGGATCCGCCCTCGAGACCGGACAGCGTCGTCGCAGGACGTATTCGAGTCGCTCGCCAACCGCGAACAGTTGCCGGCCTACCGCTGTCGCCCCAACGCACAGGACCCATCCACGGCACGGTACGACTGGCGCAATACCCAGTCGCCGTCATCAGGGCGCACCCGCCCGACTCGCTTCACTCGCCCGCCCGGGCGGGACCCGCGACAACCAGGCCGCGGTGGCTCAAGACTGGCCATAGGCACAGCTCGCGGCCGCCTCCGGCCGACGCACCCCCATGCAGAGCGGCCGGCTCCTGCCGTGTCGTCGGCGTGCGTGACTCGCGACGCGGGATGCTCGTGCCCACGATTCCGCGACGCGATCTACCAATATACGGCGATGATCTCGCAGTCCAGGAAACGGGCTTGCTCGGCGGCTCCTGAAGCCGCCGACACGTCACGACTCCCGAAGCTCGTACTTCCGCCCAACATCCCGGCGTCGACCATAGCCTCGGTTCGCAGGCGTGCCAGGGAAACGCGATCTATGTCGAGCCTCAATTCCGACGCCAAGAGCACATACACCTCACGGAAGGCCTCCCGGCGCTCCTCGGTACTGTCGTGCCGGTGGCATTGCTCATCGGTTGGCAACCCGCGTGATGCAAGATCGCCGGTCGTCAGTTCGTGCCCACCGTGGACGCTCAGAGCGATGGCGTAGTTGGTGAGCGCATCTCGCATTTGCCTGACCGGCTCGCTCTCCGAGTCTGCCTGTTCACCGATCTGCGCCAACAGAGCTGGGATCTGGTCGACGACGCCCCGCAAGCTCGGGACAGCGCCTTCTAGGACGTCGATCAGCTTGACAGGGGTCCAGTCAATCCGGACGCCGTCGCGACCGAGGCGGCAAAGCATGCGGTAGTGGCTACCCGAGAAGAGGACGCGACGGAGGTCGCGCCAGAACAAGTCTGCCTCAGCTACCCCGACGATGTAGAGCGGCCGTATCACGACTTGACCCGATTGAGGCATGTCTTTGAGGACACTCTGATGAACGAGGAGCTCGCGGTCCCGCACGCTGACATGCGAATAGCCAAGTGATCGGCCACGAACCGGAACCAGGCCAGCGAGCAGGGCGTCCAGGACTCGCATGCCGGTCACCGCCGCACCGAGACCTTCGCGATCAACCGCATTCGGTAGTTCCTTGAGGAACCCGAACAGCGTCCCGAATATCGTGCTGGCCCGAAACGTGTCGTCAGCATCAAGGGCGACTTCCACTTCAAGAAGCTGTCCGCGTTTCAGAGCCGCTGCGTCGATCACCCATCCGTCGGATCGCTCGGCGTGCCGCAGAAGGTCGTCGATGCTCACGATGCGTGGATGGTCGTCCGAATCGACGCCAACGCTCATGACCAGCGAGTCGCGGACGTAGCCGCGGAGCTCTCTAAAAGTCGACTGCACGGTCGATTTCCGCATGACCTGGGTGCCACTGCTTTGGCTCGCCTTCACGCCGCCGGAGACGCCGGCCCGGGCGACCGGAGTCGAGACGCCGGCCTGACTCTTGACCTCGCTGGACAGCGAAGACGACTCGGTAGCGGTGAAGTCAGTTGCCAACGCTCCGATGCGCGATGCTAGGAGACTGAAGACACTCACCTCGTCGAGATAGACGAACTCGCGGAGCGGTTCGTTCTGCGTCGCCTGAGCGGCCTTCTTGCGCTTCTGCCGACGCCGCTGGCGCGTCCACCATCGTCGCGGGTTCACGCCTGCTCCTCAGGCAAGTGGACCGCGACGGCACTGCGCTGGGCAGCCACCCGGGCGTGCGCCACGAGATAGTCCTCGGTCATGATCAGCTCGCGGTCATCGGCTACGGCCAGAAGCGCAGCTTCCTTCCAGATTGCCGCCAGCTCGGCCGCGCTCCAACCGTCGCTGTTGAGGGCCGCCCATGCGTGCGGCAACGGGTCGTCCGTCTTGAGTCTCTTCGCCGAGACCTCAAGGATGGCTTGTCGGTCGGAGCGGTCGGGCAACGGGAAGTCGATCTTCCAGTCGAAACGGCCAGGTCGCAGCAGAGCAACGTCGATGTCCTGGGGCCGGTTCGTCGCGGCGATCACCGTCACGTTCTTCTCGGGGGTAAACCCATCCATCAGCGTCAGCAGCTGAGCAACGACGCGTTTCGATTCCTCGTGAGCCTCCTCGTTGCGCTGCCCGGCGACGCTGTCAATCTCGTCGAAGAACACGATCGAGGGTGCTCTCGCGGCAGCGTCATCAAAGATGCGTCGCAGAATCTGCTCGCTCTCGCCGAACCACTTGCTAAAAATGGTCGGGCCACTTATCTCGTAGAACGTCGCGCCCGCGACGTTGGCGATGATGCGTGCCAGCATCGTCTTGCCGGTGCCTGGCCGGCCGGTGAAGAGGACGCCCTTGATGGGCTCGGCGCCAATCGCCCTGAGCTGGTCGCGGTGCGCGAGCGGGAGCTCGATCAGCTCTTGGGCGCGTGCAACAACCTCGGGCAGCCCGCCGAAGTCACCGAAGCCGACATCCCCGGACGGCTCTCGTCGAAAGCCTGCGATGACGTCGTCATCGATTTCTACGACGTCGACATACCGAAGAGGCTTCAGGTCGAGTACCCGAGAGACGCCTCCCGAGTCTGTGCCTTCGACTGTGTTGCCCGGCTCATACTCGACGTGGTTGGTCGGCACGCCGCGGAACCGTCCTCCGGTGTCGACGACCGTCACCTGCTCGTGACGGAGTTTGACTACTCCGACCCACAGCTCGCCGCCGGTTGAATCTTGCTGCGGAGAGTCTTCGGGCCAGGCCTCGTCCGGGAGAGGTTCGATCGTCGAGTCGTGGACGAGTACAACGGCCCCGCGCTTATGCTCGAGCGGCTCTCCAGCGCTGGTCACGGTCGCTGTTCCGCCGGCGGCTAGGTGCACCCACATCCGCGTCCCGTCCCCGGAGACCGCCGCCACCCGTCCGATCTTCGCCGGATCACTGATCACTACGTCCATCGCCTCAAGGTATTCGCTCAAGCCGACGCCTCGTTCTTCTCCTGGCCCCCCGAAGGGACGCGCGGCGTCGAGGCAACCCAGCCGAGCCGCAACTCTGCCGTTTCCATGGGGCATCGCGTGGCGACCCAGCACGCAAACCGCCTCAAGGCCCTGGGACAGGCGCGCGTGCCATAGGCAGTCAACGAGCTGGGCATCCGCTGACGTCCAACGTCGACGCCAGGATGTGGCGCAAAAGCTCCCGCTCCCGGCCGGGACGCGAGCGGCGATGCAGGAAGACTCCCGCCGGAGACGTAGCGGACGCATCGTGACGCGCGTTTGCCTCGTCAAGTCGCGCATAACACGTAGGTGATATGCACGGGCACGTCCCGGTGCCGCACGGTCTCGGTGAGCCGGGATCTTGCCCGCCCGAGAGTCGACCGCGGCGATGTACTCAGCGCAGTGGCTGGCCGCCCGTCCGGCCGGGATCGGAACGAGCGCACGCCTCGTCGGCTGCCCTGATGCACTGTCGAGCTTGCCCTGGTCGACATAGCCGACGTCGTGGAGCTCGGCGAGCCGGTCCAGCAGGTCGGCGCAGAACTGGAGATCGCGCGCTCGGCGGGGGTCTCCGTCGGCACGACGACGTGGCGATGCAAGACACCCCGCGTCTGGAATTGCCACTGGGAGGCCAGGACGTACCACTGATCCCGAGCCGCTGCGCCTGAGGCCGGGCGACCTGCGAGGCCTTCCCGTGGAGCACCTGCTGCATGGACGGGAGCGAAGCCGTTCCACGGGCCCGCCGCGGTCGGAACAACGCGGCATCCCATTGTCCCCGTATGAGCGTGCGGCCCTTATGCGCGCGCCATTGCTCATCCCACGGGAGCCACGGAGTTCCGGACGCCGTCACGGTCACGAGCCCGACGGCCCCACCGTATGCCGGTGTTCTCCTGAAGCTTGCGGCGAGTGTCGCCCGCCCATCGGACACCAGACGACGGACAAGTTCGGTCCTGCCCTGCGTCGTGAGCTGGCGCCACACCCCGGCTCCCGATCGAACCTATCGGCGGCTTCGGGCATCTTCCGGCCTGCCGAGCGAGAGCACGTCGAGGGCGCGATTGCTGCCGCCGGCGCTCATTGGCGACGCCCGCGCCGCTGCAACATCGCTGCAACGCCGACCTCGCTAGACCGGCTTCCAGCGGATTCAGGCGGATCCCGCCAGCGTCCCGCTGACCGTGCGCATTCCCGGTGGCTCGTGGGATTTCGCGCGACCGCCGGCAGCGGGGGACCGAGGAATCGAACCTCGAGTGACGGTTTTGGAGACCGCCGTGTTACCGTTACACCAGTCCCCCGGGGGCTTCAAAGATACCCTGCCGGGTAGCGGCCGAGCCGGCCGGCCGGGGTGCTCGGCGGGTCAGCGAGGCTCGAAGACGACGACCGGGATGTGCCGGTCTGTCTTGGCGGCGTAGTCGTCGTACGCCGGCCAGACCTCGGTCATCAGGCCCCACAGGCGCTCCCGCTCCCCGCCTTCGGCGACCGACATCCGCACGGGAATCACGTCGGCCTTGACCTGGATCGTCGCGTCCGGATCGGCTTCGAGGTTCTCGAACCACCCGGGGTGCTCGGGCGCACCGCCCTTCGAGGCGATCACGACCCACCGGCACTCGCCGTCGGTCACGTGGATCAGCGGCGTCGTCCGCGGCTCGCCGGATTTCCGACCGACGGTCGTCAGCAGGAGGATGTGCGTCCCCCGCCAGTCGTAGCCCCGCTCGCCGCCGGTCGCCTGATAGGCCTCGACGTGGGCCGGCCCGAAGAGGTTGTCGTCCTCGCCCGCGATTCCCAGATCCTACCGCGGCCGGGCGGGCCCCGAACCCCGAAGTGGCGGACCGCCGCGCCCGGATCCCGCAGGACGGCCGCGCCCGGATCCCGGCGGACGACCTCGGCTCGGGCCGCGACCAGCCCGATCGGCCGACAGGTCGTCGCCGCGCTCGGCCTGGCGGTCGCGATCCGTCGGACCGCCGGCACCAGCCTGGTCGGCGACCTGCCGGCGCAGGTCGGCCCACGTCGATCGGGCCTGGCGCAGGGCGCTGAGGACCTGGCGGCGGGCCTCCTCGGCTGCCCGGGCGGCCCCCCTCAGCTGCTGCTGGCCACCGCCGAAGCCCTGGGCGAGCAGGTTCAGCGACCAGAGGCCGGTGTCGAGCAGGCGGGCGGCCCGCTCGATGTCGGCGAGCGCGGCATCCCGGAGCTCGACGCCGCGGACGCCGGCCCGGGCGTGGCGGACGAGCGACGCGTAGGAGACGTCGTGCAGGCCGACGAGGGCCCGCGCGGCGATGATCACCTCGGGTTCGTCGGGATCCACCTCGGCGCGACCGGCCAGCTCGCGGGTGGCGACGTCCAGCAGGCGGCCGTAGATGTCCAGCCAGGCCGCCCGCAGGCTCGGCGTCGCGGCGACCATGTCGGCGAACAGCGGCAGGAACACCGCGGCGTCGTCGGGGACGGCCGCGAACCTGTCGATGTCGGCGGTCAGGGCCCGGAGCATGATGCTGGTCGGCGGCTCCCCCCGCGGACTCTCGCGGAGCGCCGTGGCCAGACGGGCGACACCCTCGTCGGCATCGTCGAAGACGAGGGACTCCTTGGTCGGAAAGTAGTTGTAGACGGTCTTCTCCGAGACGCCGACGACGTCGGCGACCTTGGCCACCGTGACGTTCTCGAACCCCTTGGCGACGAACAGGGTGGTCGCGACATCGGAGATCCGCCGCCGCGTGAAGCGCTTCTTGCGCTCACGCAGGCCGAGATCCGGGTGCCTGCGCAGCTCCCACTCGTCCTGGGTCCGCCGCATCCGGATGAAGACGTCGGCCACCTCGGGCCCGAGCTCGGCTTCGAGGACCCGGTCCATCGGATCCCCGCCGCGCAGGCCGTCGTCGAGGTCGTCGGTCTGAGCGTCGGGACGCACCCCAGAAAGAATACTCCGGCCCCCGCAAGAATTCACTTGCAGAAAAAATACAGAGACTGTAGTCTTCAGGCCATGACTGATACCTCAGGCAGTGCACACACCGCCCATCGACCCCCGGCAATCGAGGCCTACGGCCTGACCAAGCGGTTCGGCGACTTCACGGCGGTCGACGGCCTCGACCTGTGGGTCGAGTCCGGGACGGTCGTCTCGCTGCTCGGGCCGAACGGAGCCGGCAAGACGACGATGGTCCGGATGCTCGCGACCCTGTCGCGCCCGGACTCCGGCACGGCGCTGATCGCCGGCTACGACGTCGTGACGCAGGCCGACCACGTCAGGCGGCTGATCTCGCTGACCGGACAGTTCGCCGCTCTCGACAAGAACCTCACACCCCGGGAGAACCTGATCCTGATGGCCCGCCTCCGCGGCCGCGACCGCACGGACGCGAAGCTCGTCACGGGTGAGCTGATCGACCGGTTCGCGATCACCGAGGTCCGCGACCGCCTCGTGAAGAACCTGTCCGGCGGCGAACGGCGACGCGTCGACCTGGCGGCCAGCCTGATCGATCGCCCGCGGCTGGTCGTCCTCGACGAGCCGACGACGGGTCTCGACCCCCGCAGCCGTCAGGTCGTCTGGTCGACGATCCGCGACCTGCGGGCCGACGGGATCACCGTGCTCCTGACGACCCAGTACCTCGAGGAGGCCGACGCCCTCGCCGACCGTGTCGTCCTGATCGACCGGGGTCGGGAGATCGCGGCCGGAAGCCCGGCCCAGCTGCGCGCGCAGGTCGGCCAGCAGCGGGTCGACGTCGTCGCGTCCGACGCGGCCGGCTTCGACCGCTTGGCCGCGGTCCTGGCCGAGTCCTTCGCGACGACCGTCCTCCCCGACCAGCGGACGATCTCCGTTCCCGCTCCGAATCAGACTGCGGACCTCGCACACGTCGCAGGCCTCGTCTACGAGAGCGAGATCCCGGTCGACGAGGTCGCGCTTCGCCGGCCGACGCTCGACGACGCATTTCTCGCGCTGACCGGCCGACCCGCAATCGACGCGGAGCACGCTCCGCAGGAGGCGATCGCATGATCTCCACAGAGACGCAGACCCACGTCGAGCTGGCCGGCCGACGACCCGTCGAGTTGGAGAAGCGCCCGGCCGCCGGCTGGCGCTACGTTCGTGACAGCGCGCTCCTCACCGGCCGCAGCCTCCGCTCGATTCCGCGGATCCCGGAGCGGCTGCTGGATGTGACGATCCAGCCGATCGTCTTCATCCTCCTCTTCCTCTACGTCTTCGGCTCGGCGATCCACGTCCCCGGCATCAGCTACAAGGACTACCTGTTCCCCGGGATCATCGGACAGTCACTGGCGTTCGGGATCATCGGGGCCGGCGTGGCGACGTCGACCGACATGACCGACGGCGTCGTCGACCGATTCAGGTCGATGCCGATCAGCCGGGTGTCGATCATCACCGCACAGGTGCTCGCCCAGTTCTGTGAGGCCCTGCTCGGGATGGTGATCGTCGTCGGCTTCGGCCTGATCCTCGGTTGGCATCCAAAGCTGACCGGCGCTCACGCGGTCGAGCTGGTCGCCCTGATGGTGCTCGGCGTGTTCGCCTTCACGTGGGCCGGCGTCCTGCTCGGGATGTTGGTCCGGTCGCCCGACGCGATGCAGGGCGTCGGGTTCATCCTGATCTTCCCCCTCGCGTTCATGGCCGGGACGTTCGTGCCGATCTCCGGCATGGGCGCGATCCCGCGGGCGATCGCCGACTGGGACCCGGTCGCCGCGCTCGTCGCGTCGGTCCGCCAGCTGACCGAGGGCGTCGGCTCGAGCGGGTCCTGGCAACTCGACCATCCCGAGCTCGCGATGGCGATATGGTGCCTGCTGATCGTCGGAGTCTGCGTCCCACTCGCCCTGCGCCGCTTCAACCGCATGCTGACCAACTGACATGGACGGCGCCCGCTTACGGGTCCTCGCGGCGCTCGGCACGATCGGCGTGATCTGCACCGCGCTCGCCCGGCCGGCAAGGCGTCCGTCGGGGCGGCGTCCGTCGCGGTGGCACCCAGCATCACGGTCACCCTTCCGGGCAGCGGGACCGCCGGGACGGCGATCATCCTGCGCGGGCGGGTCAGCCACGCGCCGAGCAACTCGACGATGGACCTCGTGAGCCGGGTGCCCGGCGGGCGGTGGACCGTCCCCGCGGGCGGCGGGATACTCCACGGGAGGTTCAAGATCATCTGGAGGCCGTCGACGGCCGGGTTCCGGACGATCCGTGTGACCCTCGTCCACCACGCGAGGACGCTCGCGAGCACGAGGCCTGTGTCGATCCTGATCGGGGCGGCACCCGTCTACTGTGCGCCACCCAAACCGCCGGGGAGTCTCCCGCCGGGTGACGGTTACATCGTCGGCGGCGTCTACGACATCGGCGGCCCGGCCCCGGGGATCACGGTCTGCCAGGGACAGGTCAAGACCGTCGTGGTCACAAACGCGACCGGCGCGACGGTGGCGACACAGAGCGTCCCGGCCGGTCAGAGTTTCACGTTCGTGCTGCCGGCGGGCGACTACGGGCTGAGCGCCGGGTTCTGTCGGGGGACGGCCACGGTGCGCTCGGGAGCCGAGACCCGAGCTGACGTGGACTGCGACGTGCCCTGAGAGTCGGTCTGGCTTCGGCGCGTCGACAACCGTGGGCGGGGGCCGTGGCCGGGGCGGTGGCGGGGGTTGGACACACTTACGGGGTCAGTCAACGGCGCGTTCCTCCGGAGGACTGTGTGTGTCGAGGTGTCGAGAGAGATAGTTGCCTGACTCAGGCAGCTAGTTCATCGAAGGTCCGCACACACATACCCTCGCCCCCTCGCCCCCGTCGCCCCCTCAGTCGCGTCCCGCGCAGCTCAAAGACCGCCACCACGACGACGAGCACGTCACTCTGGCACCCACGGGGCATGCCACCGGCCGATCCCGGCGACGATGCGCTCGGCCTCGGCCGGCCCCCACGAACCCTTGGCGTACGGAAACACGGGGCCGGGATCCTGCAGCAGGGGAGTGAGCACGCGCCAGCTCTCCTCGACGGAGTCCTGGCGCGTGAAGTAAGACCGGTCGCCGGCCATCGCGGCGGCGAGCAGCACCTCGTAGGGGGTCGCGCCGGATCCGCCCTCGTCGGCGAACTCCATGTCGAGCTCGATCGCCGCGGCACCCTCCTGGTCGGCGCGGTGGGCGTCGAGGACGATCCGGACGCCGGGCTCGGGATCGAGCTTGACGACCACCTGGCTGGGCTCGGGGCGGCGCTTGGGGGTGGGAAGGAAGCGGACGGGCGGTGCGTGCTTGAAGACGAGCCGGACCTCGGTCTGCTTGACGGCGAGCTGCTTGCCCGTGCGGATCAGGAAGGGCACGCCGTGCCAGCGCCAGTTCTCGATCTCGAGACGCAGGGCGGCGTACGTCTCGGTGGTCGAGTCTGCGGCGACGCCGTCGATCTCGCGGTAGCCGTCGTACTGGCCTCGGACGTAGTGGGCGGGTGACGCGTCGGGCATCGACCGGAAGACGGCGAGCTTGGCATCGGACAGGGTGTCGGGATCGCCGCCGGCGGGCGGCTCCATGGCGACGGCGGCGACGAGCTGGAGGAGGTGGTTGACGACGACGTCGCGGAGCGCGCCGACGGGGTCGTAGAAGTGGCCGCGATCCTCGGCACCGAACTGCTCGGCCATCGTGATCTGGACGCTGGCGACGTGGTTGCGGTTCCAGACGGGCTCGAGCATGGCGTTGGCGAAGCGGAGGTAGAGGATCTCCTGGAGGCCGAGCTTGCCGAGGAAGTGGTCGATCCGGTAGAGCTGGGACTCGTCGAGGAACTTGTGGAGGCTGCCGGCAAGCTCCCGGGCGGAGGCGAGGTCATGGCCGAAGGGCTTCTCGACAACGACGCGGGCCGGCTCGTCGACGAGCCGGGCGACGTGGAGACCGCGGACGACGGTCTCGAAGAGGAAGGGTGGGATCTCCAGGTAGAAGACGATGTTGCGGCGTCCGTCGACGGCCTTCGCGACGGCGTCGAAGGTCGCGGCGTCGGAGAAGTCGCCGCCGACGTAGGAGAGGCGGGCGGCGAAGCGGGCGAAGACGTCCTCGTCGAGGGTCTCCCCCG
Source organism: Solirubrobacteraceae bacterium (assembly GCA_035553395.1). Lineage (GTDB taxonomy): Bacteria > Actinomycetota > Thermoleophilia > Solirubrobacterales > Solirubrobacteraceae > Palsa-513. Next base: position 84,631 of record DASZKP010000049.1, read on the forward strand.
TCTCTGAGATCGACTTGCGGGCGTGGTCGCGGAGCTGGTCGATCGTCCAGTCGTTGGCGGCGACGCCGAGCACGGGGCAGTCGAGCCGGCCGGACCGCTCGAGCCGGTAGAGCGAGCGAAACGTCATCTTGCGGGCGAGGTCGCCGGTGATCCCGAAGATCACGAGCAGCTCGGCCGTCGGGGCGGGGACGGGCGGCGTCATCGCGGCCGTGGGGCGCGTGTCATGTGATTCTTCGGGCCACGCACGGCAGGCTCGGGCGGCTGTCGGGTCGGCATGCCGGCGATCGTAGCGTGGACCGGCGGCCGGCCCGCCGGGGGTGCGGTCGTGCCGGCCGCGCGGGTGGGGCTGGCCGATCGCCGGAGGCAGGGCTGGCCGGCCCGGAGGGTTTGGTCGACGAGCGCGGGGGGAAGACCGGGGTCCTGAGCCCGGATGACGACATCGGCGACGCATTCGGCGGGGGCGAGCCGTTCACCGTCGGCGTCGAGGAGGAGCTCTTCCTCGTCGATCCGGTGACGGGCCGGCAGGCGAACTCGTCGGCCGCGGTTCGCGACCGGCTGGGCGACCTCGACGGGCGGGTGGAACGGGAGCTCCACGCGTGCCAGATCGAGCTGATCACGACGATCTGCGGGACTGCCGGCGAGGCGGTCGACGGGCTCGCCCGGCTGCGGCGGGCGGTGCTCGAGACGGGGGCGGGGCTGCTCGGCTCGGGCACGCATCCGTCTGCGGTCGAGGGGGAGGCGGAGATCACCGACAAGGCGCGTTACGAGCGGATCCGCGACCTGCTGGGGGATGCGGTGGCGACGCCGGTCAGCGGGATGCACATCCACGTCGGGATGCCGGACGCCGAGACGGCGATCCGGGCGTTCAACGGCCTGCGACGTTACCTGCCCCTGATCCAGGCGCTTGCGGCGAACTCGCCATTTCGCCACGGCAGGGACACCGGGCTCGAGTCGGCCCGGGAGGTGACGATCCGCGGCTGGCCGCGGTCGGGGGTACCGCGGGCGATGCGGGACTTCGAGGACTTCCGCCGGTCGACCCGGCTGCTGACGCGGGCGGCGGACGTCGAGGATTACACGTGGTTCTGGTGGAAGCTCCGTCCCCACCCCCGGCTGGGGACGGTCGAGATCCGCGGGCTCGACAGCCAGGCGTCGCTCGAGGACGCGGCCGGCCTGGTCGGGCTGGCCCACTGCCTGGCGCGCCACTGCGCGGTCGCCGATCCCGAGCCGGACCCGCCGGGCGAGGTCCTCGAGGAGGGCTCGTTCCGAGCAGCACGCTACGGCGTCCGGGCCGAGCTGCCGGACGCGGATGGGCGCCTGCGGGGGGTCAGCGCTCTGCTCGACGAGGCGCTGGGGATCGCCGGCTCGTACGCGGAGGAATGCGGGTGCGCCCGGGAGCTCGGGGTCCTCCCCGGGCTGGTCGAGCGAGGCGGCGGGGCGGGTCGGCAGCGGGCGGTCCACGAGATCGCCGGGATGGACGCGGTCCTGCGAGACCTGACCCAGCTGACCGGGGCCGCGGATCGCGGACTGGCGCGCGACGCAGGCCGGTGATTTGGCCGTGTCGGACTCGACGCAGTCACGAGCCAAACGGAGACCGACCGGCGGTGGCGACACGGGTCTGGAGGCTGGATTCGGCGGTCATCCGCCGGGCGCCCGGTGGAATGCGAGGGCCGGTGGCGGTCAACCGATCGGCCGTCACGAGCCACGCTGGCCGGGCGGCCCGGCGACACCGGTCCAGTGGATCTTCGGGCCGTGGTCGTGAGCTCGCCCGCGGCCGACCGGGGCTGCGGGGATGCAGGCGGTCGGCCGGAGCGCGCCGGCTAGGGAAAGATCGAGCGTCGGCGGGCGGCGTCGGCGACACGCTCGAGGGCGAGCGCGAGGGCGGCGCTCCGCCAGCTGACGCCGAGGCGGTCGGCGATCTCGGCGACCCGGTCGAAGGCGAGGTCGAGCTGCACGCGGAGACGCTCGGCGACCTCGCCGGCGTCCCAGAAGTACTGCTGCTGGTCCTGAACCCACTCGAAGTAGCTCGCGGTGACGCCGCCGGCGTTGGCGAGGATGTCGGGAACGACGGCGATTCCCCGCTCGGCGAGGATCGCGTCGGCCTCGGGAGTGGTCGGGCCGTTGGCGGCCTCGAGGACGACTTCGCACTCGAGGCGGCGGGCCCGGTCGACGTCGATCTGGCGCTCGAGGGCGGCGGGGACGAGGACGTCGCAGGGAACGTCGAGGATCTCCGTCCGGCCGACGTGGTCGCCGCCGGGCCAGTCGCGCAGGAAGCGGGATCCCCCGCCGGGGGCGCCTTCGGCGAGCCAGGCGAGGAGACTCGGGATGTCGAGGCCGAGTTGGTCGGCGACGCCGCCGCTGACGTCGCCGATCCCGACGATCGCGGCGCCGCGGGCGTGGAGCTCGCCGGCGATCACCGAGCCGACGTTGCCGGCGCCCTGGATGACGACACGCGAGCCCTCGAGGCGGAGGCCGAGCCGGCGCATCGCGGCCTCGAGGCAGTAGACGGCGCCGAGGCCGGTCGCGGTCCGGCGGCCGGCCGTGCCGCCGAGGACGACGGGCTTGCCGGTGACGATCGCCGGGACCGAGTGGCCGACCTGCTGGGAGTAGGTGTCCATGAACCAGGCCATCTCGCGTTCGCCGGTCGCCATGTCGGGCGCCGGAATGTCGCGCTCGGGACCGATCACCGGGATCAGCTCGGCCGCGTACCGGCGGGTGATCCGCTCGAGCTCGCCAACCGACAGGCGATTGGGATCGCAGCGGACGCCGCCCTTGGCGCCTCCGAACGGGAGGCGGACGAGCGAGCACTTGAGGGTCATCCACATCGCGAGGGCGGCGCACTCACCGAGCGAGACGCCCGGCGCGTAGCGGATGCCGCCTTTCGTCGGGCCCATCGTCAGGGTGTGCTGGACGCGGTAGCCGGTGAACGTCCTGACCTCGCCGGTGTCCATCCGGATCGGGAAGTTCACGGTCAGGGCACGCCGGGGCTCGACGAGGCGGGTCCGAAGATCGGGATCGAGGCCGATCAGATCGGCGGCCTGGTCGAACTGGTCGACGGCGATCCGATACAGCTCGGAGTGCCACTCGGTGCCGGCTCCGATCGTCCCGTGATCCGCGGGAAGCAGCTCGGCCCAGCCTCCGGTCCCTCGGCGGTCGACGGTCATCGACGCGGGAGCCTAGTGCGCCGGGGGCCGGGTCAGCCGGTCGGCCGGTGGCGAAGACCGTCGGCGATCAGCATCAGGATCCGGCGGGCCTGGTCGGGAGCGTCGGGGATCCGCCAGATCGCGCCGATCGCGCCGAGGACGTCGCCGGCATCGACGTCGGCGCGGAGGGTTCCGGCGGCGACGCCGGCGTCGAGCAGCGTCGTGAGGGCGTCGAGAACCTGGCGGCGGGTGCGGGTGTGGAGATCCGAGCCGGACGACACGACCGACCCGAGGGCAGCCGACAGGCCGCGCTTGGAGGCGGCGAAGCCGACGAAACGGCCCATCCACTCGACGAGCGCGACGTCGGCAGGTCGTTCGTTGAGGAGCTCACCGGCGGCGTCGCACAGCTGGGCGACCTCGCTTCGGTAGGCGGCCTCGAAGAGGGCGTCGCGGGTCGGGAAGTGCCGGTAGACGGTCCCGACGCCGAGGCCGGCCGCCCGACCGACGGCCTCGAGCGAGACCTCGGTGTCGGCGTGCGCGAACAGGTCGTGGGCCGCCGTCAGCAGCCGCTGGCGATTGCGGCGGGCGTCGGCGCGGACTGGCTTGTCGGTGGATCGCCGCGGCGCCGGCGGATCGGTCGTCGGCGGCGGCGTCGGTCGACCGGTGTACGGCTCTGGCATCGACTGATCGATGGACGGCGCGGGCATCGGCTGATCGATGGACGACGCGGGCATCGGCTGATTGGAGGACGGGTGTGGCGTCGGTTGATCGGTGGACGGTTCGGGCATCGGCTGATCGTTGGGTCGGCGTGGCACGACGTGAGCGGCCGGCTGGTCAGACGTCGATGTTGCCGCGTCCGCCGACCCGACGGACCCCTGCGATCCCCAAGCGGAACTGCCTTCCGCTTTATCGGGTAGACTCACCATACCGGAGGAGCCTTCCGGTTACCGACGACGAGAGGGCGACAGATGCCTGAGCAGACGCTGATCAGAACCCCGTTCGGCTTCGAATCGACCGCGGCGGAGGTGGCGGCGGGAATCGACCTGCGCGGCAGGCGGGCGATCGTGACGGGCGGATCGTCGGGGATCGGAATCGAGACGGCCCGGGCGCTTGCCGGGGCGGGAGCGGAGGTGACGCTGGCGGTCCGCGACACGGCGGCCGGGGAGCGGACGGCGGCGGAGATCACTGCAACGACCGGGAACTTCGCCGTCCTCGTCGGCCGGCTGGACCTCGCCGACCAGACGTCGGTCGGGGCGTTCGTGCAAGCGTGGACGGGACCGGTCGACCTGCTGATCAACAACGCCGGCGTGATGGCCCTCCCGGAGCTCGAGCTGACCGAAGAGGGCTGGGAGATGCAGTTCGCGACCAACCACCTCGGCCACTTCAGCCTGGCGCTGGGTCTACACGCGGCGCTCGCGGCCGCCGGCAACGCCCGAATCGTGTCGCTGAGCTCGGTCGGGCACCTGCGTTCGCCGGTCGTCTTCGAGGATGTCAACTTCACGAGCCGCGCGTATGACCCGCGGGTGGCCTACGGGCAGTCGAAGACGGCGAACGTCCTCTTCGCCGTCGAGGCGACCCGCCGGTGGGCGGGAGACGGCATCACGGCGAACGCGGTCCATCCCGGGGCGATCGCGACGACGAACCTCGCGCGGCACATGGACCCGGCCGTGCTCGCGGCTCTCCGGGCGTCGGCCGTCTACAGGTACAAGACGCCCGAGCAGGGTGCGGCGACCAGCGTCATGGCGGCGACGTCACCCCAGCTCGAGGGCATCGGTAGGCGGTACTTCGAGAACTGCAACGAGGCTGCGGTCGTCGTCGACCCCGACCCGTCGGCGCTCGGCGGATCGGGCGTCGCCGCATACGCGCTCGACGCTGAGGGCGCCCGACGTCTGTGGGACGTCTCGGAGGCCCTCGTCGGCTGAGTCCGCGCCGCGCTCGAGGGAGTCGGAACAGCGTTCTGTGCGAGGAGGATCTCGCCTGAGTCGATCGCGGAGAACCTGTCGTTCCTGCGGACGATCGTCCGCGACGGGTCGGCGCCAGCGGAGTTCTGCCGGATGATCCCGTACGACGGCACTCCGATCAAGGACCATCTCGCCCGCGAGGGCCGGCTTCCGGGAGACGTCCTGAACCCGGACTATGACTTCCTCGATCCGCGCCTGGCGGTCTTCTGTCGGGAGACGCTGCGGGGGATCACTGCGGCCAGCAACGCAGTGCTCTTCGACGTCGTCGAGCAGCTTGCCGACGAATGTCAGGCCGGCACGTCGGGCTCGATCGACAGCGGGCGGCTGAGACTCGAGGCGGCGTCCTTCGTCAGCGACCTGCTGCGCGAGCGCAACGGCTTCGTCTCGCTCAATCAGAGAGAGCTGTTGCGCGTCCTTGCGCCCGATGTCGCGGCGGCCGCCGGCTGACCGGGCCGGATCGAGTCACGGTCCGCCGGCGTGATCGCCGGCCGCCTGCTCCTGCTGATCGAGGAACCGTTCGATCAAACCACGGACGACGACGGCCATCGGGAAGCCATGGATGTCACACCAGGCCTTCAGGCGGGTGTGGTCGCGCTCGGGAAGGCGTACGGGGAACATGCGCTGATCGACCGCCGGCGGCGCGGCGCCTGTGCGGGCGGGGAACGCAAGCTGCATCGATCGGGACTCGGCGGACGTGAGCATCGGAGCGAAGTCGGGGATCTCGATCGACGCGAGGGCACGGCCGAGCAGGCACTCGAGGACCGCCGTACGTTCGTCGGCCTCGAGGGTGTCAAGCGCCCTCAGCAGCAGACGAATGCTGCTCGAATCCACCTGCGCTGGCGACATGTCGCGATGATATCGCGGCGGTATCACCTCCGCAACCACCATCGGACCCTCCGCGGGACATCGACTCCTCGTGCTGGGACGGACGGCGCGACCGATCTGACGCCGCGAGGCGTTTCGGATCGTCGGAGTAGGCCCCCCGGGGTGCCAGGGTCAAGTCTCGTCGCTTCGGTTTGCATCGATGCAAACCGGGTCGGTCGAGCCCACACGGAGCCGCCGCGCCCGCACCGTCATTACCAGCGTCGCACCAGACGCGGCGACGCCAACGGCATTGGGGATCACGATCACCAGGTTGTCGATCTGGCTGCCATAGAGGAGCCACGCGGCGTTCCCGCTGAGCAGGACGCTCAGAAACGAGACGCTCACGTCCTGGGCGCTCTGGCGTCGGTGGGAGTGGAGTGCCTGGAGCAGTGGGCTGGCGGCCATCGCGACGCCGAGTCCCGCTGCAAGCACGGCGAGTCCGTCGGTCAACGACGGCAATAGGCCACCCGACGTCGAATGGCCCTTGCGGGTCTGGTCGCGTCGAACGCCATTCGAGCCACAGCGTAGTCCCACCGGCCGCAGCGCAACTCGTGAAGCTCATGCCCCGTCCGAACGGACATGCAGGGACGATGCCATCATGAATCTCGCGACCTACGCGGTCTGATGCGACAGTCCGTGAGTAGGGGTCGCCGACCAGGTCAGCGGGACCTGATCCTCCGTGGGATCAACGGGCGCGACGCCGGCTCGCGTCCGTCCGCGCCGACGGCCTGCGCGGCGAGTCCGGCGGCCTGCGCAGCTGACGGGTTGGGGACGCCGCCGCCCTCGGTCTCGATGATGATGCGACACGGGCGCTTGGCCAGCAGGTACGACGCGGTCACGCCGATCTGCTGCTCGCTGGACGGAGCATGGCGTGTCGAGAGGTAGATCACGTCCGAGCCGAGGCGCTCAGCTTCGCTGACGAGCGCCCGGCCGGGGTTGCGGGTCCGGATCAGGGCGGTCTGCACCTGGATGCCGGCCCGGCGGGCTTGGATGCGCGCGCTCTCGAGGATCACGCGCCCGAGGGCCTCGTCCTCCTCGAGGCCGGCGTCGAGCGAGAGCTGACTGGGAACCGGCAGGACGAACACCGCATACACGAGGCCGTCCTCGCCGATCAGCTTGGCCGCCCGGCGGAGCGTGGCGGCGCTGACGTCCTCGCCGAAGATCGGCACGAGGGCGTTGCGGTAGGCGAGCTGGCGGAAGTCGGCCGGGCGCTGGGGTCGCGCGAGCCGGTGCTCCGCGGTCGGGGATAGGCCCTGGCGCCTGCGGTAGATGAAGTACCCGGCCATGCCGAGCACCATCCAGGGGACGCCGATCGTGCGGGCTTCGCCGTGGAGGACGAGAACCGAGCACCAGGCGGCGAAGGTTCCGAGGCCGCCGATCACGGCACTCAGCGGAACGTCGGCGCCCCGCCAGCGGAGGTTTCCGCGGATCCGGTAGGGGCTGGGGGTGGCGGGCTGCTTGATGCGCAGGGCGATGACGGCGACGTGCGCGGTGGTGAACGACAGCATCGCCCCGAATGAGTAGAGGTTGCCGAGGAGGTCGGTCTGCCCGGGGATCAGGAGCAGGGCGGCGAGCAGCGAGAAGAAGACGATCGTGAACCACGGCGTGCGGTAGCGCGGGTGCAGGCGGGAGAAGACGCCGGGTAGCTGGCGGTGCTCGGCGAGTGACCACGACAGTCGGGAGATCCCGATCAGGCCGGCGTTCGTCGCAATGATCAGGATCGTCGACGCGAGAACCCCGACGTAGTCCTTGGCGATCGTCAACGCCGTGCCGTGCAGGCCGAGGCGACTGACGATTCCGAGGACCGGGTCGTTTTCGAAGGTCGTGCCGAGCAGAGTCGTGTAGTGCCCGGCGTGATGCACGACCGGCAGGGCCGAGAGCGCGACCAGGGAGATGCCGGCGTAGACGACGAGCACGGCGACGAGGACGAGATTGACGGCCTTGGGAACGTCCCGGCCGGGGTCCTTCGCCTCCTCGGCCATGTTCGAGACCGTCTCGATGCCCGTGTAGGCGACCATCGCGACCGACAGCGCGAAGATCAGCTCGGTCCACGACGGCGCGGTCCCGAGATGAATCTGGCCGACCAGCAGGGACGGGTTGAGGACGAGTACGAGGCCAAGGCCCATGAGCAGGAGCTGGGTGGCGAGGTCAGCAAGCGCCAACACGAGGTTGACCTTGGCCGACTCGCCGAGGCCGCGGATGTTCAGCCCTGCGAGTACCGCGATCGTGATGATCCCGCCGAAGATGTCGCCGGGGTTGTGCGTGAGAGCCGGGAAGAACGCCCCGAGGTAATGCGGCACGAAGAACGCGGAGATCGCGATCGTGATGATGTAGTCGAGCGTCAACGCCCAACCCGCGAAGAACGAGACGACCTCGTTGAAGGCGTGCCGGGCGAACGACGATGCACCGCCCGCCTCGGGGAACATCGCCGCACCCTCGGAGTAGGTCTTCGCCGTCAGGACGAACAGGCCGCCGGCGAACATGAACACCACAGGCGTGAGGCCGAGGGCGTGGGCGGCGACGAGGCCCAGGGCGTAGTAGATCGACGAGCCGACGTTGCCGTATGCCGTCGCGAACAGGCCGGACACGCCGACCGACCGGCGCAGGCCGTGTTCGGTCAGGCGCGCCATCTACCGGCCCGCGGAAATCGTCACCTCGGGGACGATGCGGCGGCGAGCGTGAAGACCGCATCAAGAAACCGCCGCCGGGCGTAAAGATCTTGCATAGTTGTGCTGATTGCCACGAGCGGGCGCCGGGCAAGGCTCCTGCTCGCGCCCGGTCGGCAGACCGGAGAGGTCGTCTACGGCGCGATGTCGGACACGGCCGTCAGGAAGCCGTCGATGTCGTTGTGGTCGTTGTAGAGCACGATGCTCGCGCGGACCGCACCGCCGGTGTCGCGCAGCCCGAAGCGGTGCATCAGCTCGTAGGCGTAGTTGTCCCCGGCCCAGACGGAGACGCCCTGTGCGGCCAGGTGTTGTGCGACGTGCTTGGGCGAGTGACCGTCGACGACGAACGAGATCGTCGACGTACGCTGCCGTGGTGCCCCCAGCACGCGGACGCCGGGGATCCGGGCCAGCCCGTCGAGAGCGCGCTCGAGCAGACCGTCCAGGTGGACGTCCGCTGCGGCGAGAGCGTTGACGATGCGCTCGCGCCGGCTGCCGAGCGCGTCGGTGAGCGCGGCGAGCCAGTCGGCGAGCGCGGTGACGCCGGCCAGGAGCTCGAACGGCGGCGTGCCGCGCTCGAAGCGGTCGGGGACGGTCTCGGGCGCCGGCGCGAGCTTGACCGGCTCGAGGGCCTCCAGCAAGCTCGGGCTGGCGATGACCGCGCCCAGGTGCGGCCCGAACAGCTTGTAGGTCGAGCAGGCGTAGAAGTCGGCGCCAAGCGCCGCGACGTCCACCGGTCCGTGGGCGCTCGCGTGGACCCCGTCCACATAGGTCAGCGCGCCGGCGGCGTGGGCGCGGTCGCTGATCGCGCGGACGTCGGGCCTGGTCCCGATCGCGTTGGACGCGCCGGTGACCGCCACAAGCCTGGTCCGATCGCTGATCAGGCCGTCGAAGGCGCCGGCGGGCAGCTCGCCGGTCTCGGGATCGAATTCGGCCCAACGAACCGTCGCTCCGACCCGCTGGGCCGCGACCAACCACGGCCGGATGTTCGCGTCATGGTCGAGCGAGGTGACGATGACCTCGTCGCCCGGACTCCAGCCGGCGGAGAGGGCGTCCGCCAGATGGAAGGTCAGGGTCGTCATGTTGGGTCCGAAGATCACCCCTTCGGGGCTGCCGCCGACCAGATCAGCGACCGCCTGACGCGCGTCCGCGACCGTTCGGGTGCTCCTGGCGCTCGCGGGGAACTCGCCGTGGGTGTTGGCCATCGCGAAGCGCATCGCGTCAGACACGGCGTCGATGACCGCCGTCGGGACGAGCGTGCCGGCCGCGCCGTCGAGCGGAACCGTGCCTGGTTCCAGGCCGGGGAACTCGGCCCGGATCTCCTCGACCGACCGCGCCAGCGCCGGCCTGACGACAGAGCTCTCAAGTTCACTGCTCTCAGACATCACGCCTCCGCTCACGCCGGACTCCGGGCCACCTTCCCGACCGTACCAATCGGCGCCCGACCGCCCGACGCGTGTTTCAGAAGGTCGGCTCCAGAGCTTCCAGCAGCGGCACCTGACCAGTCACTTGGGCTGCGTCGGACCTGGAGGAGATGACGCTCGTGCCCGATCCAACCTCGAGCGACGCGAGCTCTCCGGAAGAGCACGTCGACGGGTCTCGCAGGCAGGCCGGCGGCTTGGCTGGCAGGGCGTTGACGATGCGGGTGGTGTAGGCGCTCCAGCTGGTCGTTCCCGCCGGCAGGTCGTGGGCTGGGTCGCCGTCGGTGAGCGTGCGCGACTCGCCGATCAGCGCGCTCGTACGCGGGTCGAAGATCAGCTCGTCGCGTACGGGCGGCTGGCCCCTGGGAACAAAGGCGAGCATCGTCAGCGCGAGGCCGCGGCCGCCGAGCGGGTCGACCACGGTGCCGAGCAGCCGCACCCCGGGAAGCGTCGCAGCCACCGTGTACAGCGCTGAGCGGAGTGCCGGCGACAGGTTGGTCTCGCGCAACAGGTCGCCGATGATCGTGAAGCTTCCGGCGACCCCAGCCGGGAGTGGATACGCCGGAGTGAGGCGACCTCCGACGCGCGCATCGAGCCGGCGTTCGGCGATCAGCCGCCCGAGGATCGTCGGATCGGTCGGCAGGCTCGCCGGATCAAAGCCGAGCTCGAGGTTCACGGTCGCGGACGTCTGGAGCATGCCGGCCGGAAACCAGGTGTAGCGAATCCCTGCGGCGTCCGCGGAGAGCGCCTGCACCGGCTGACAGCGCTGGCTCGGCGTCGTCACCGGCTTCCCGAGCGCTTCGGTCTGGCGCTCGAGTCCGCCGCCGTTCTCGGCAACCCATGTCTCCCAACGGTCGGGAACGTACACGGCGCACCCGTTGAGGGGAGGTATCGGTGTCTGGTCGACCTCGATCTGATCCATCGCCGTGTAGAGGTACTGGCCCGGGCCGGGGAGCAGGGGGCGCTGGGACGCCGCCACGCGGCTGAGGCGGTGCAGTTCGGTGACCGCGGCGAGTTCCCGCGTCGGCGTGGGCGTCACCCGCGGGTGCTGCGCAAGCGCGAAGCCGAGCGCCGCTACGCCGACCACGGCCGCACCCGCGAGTGGAACAAGGCGCCGACGCCGGCTGCGCCTCCGCCGCGGCGGCAACGACAGCGACGGAGACGGGCTGATCCGCTGCCGAGCGGCGACGCGGAGCTGGTCTTCGAGCCCGGGAATCAGCGAGGTCATCGGCGTGCCTCCAGTTGAGCTTTGATCGTCGCGAGCCCACGGCTCACGCGCTTGCGCACGACGAGCTCCGAGCAGCGAAGCTCAGCGGCGATCGCCTCGTAGTCGCGCTCATCGACAACGCGGGCGAAAACGGCCGCGCGCGTCGCGTCGGGCAGCTGCCCGAGAAGTTCGAGGACCTGGCCGGTCTCCTGCTCGATCCGGGCGAACGCCTCATCGTCGAGCGCGAGTGGGCCCATCCCGAGAGCGGCTCGCGCGCGGATCTCGACACGCCCTCGCGCGCGACTCCTGCTCAGCAGGTTGCGGGCGATGCCAAACAGCCAGGCGTCGGGCTCGCCAAGCGCCGGGTCGAACCGGTCGAGTGCGACGAGTGCCTGCGCGAACACCTCGGCAGTCAGATCGGCGGCCAGCTCAGGAACACGCACGGCACGCAGGAAGAACGCGAGGACAGGCCGTTCGTAGCGGCGATAGATCCCGACGAAGGCCTCCGGATCGCGCTTGGCTGCCACCAGCAACTGGAGATCGGTCAGCTCGCTCATACCCCTAGTTGCCCCGACCGGCAAGGTTGTGACATCGACGCCCGTCACCGAGCCCTGCACACGCTGTTCAGGCCCCGCTGCCGCTGCCGCTCGACCCGCACCGGTCTCCACGGCTCCTCCCTCTCGTGGACATGCGAATCAGTATGCAAACCGCGCAGCGAACAGCGCGCGTCCATCACCCCGGTCCCGGCCTCCGGCTGGCGGGCAACCGATCCGGTCGAG